>PAZH01000007.1 GCA_002716125.1 Rhodospirillaceae bacterium | reverse complement strand
AGTCCGGCTGATCAGCTCGTGCGTGAGGCTGAGAAGGCGTGGGGCCTCACCCTCTCGATGGCGAGCGGCGCCAATCAATTCGCTTTCGAGCCCAAGGGCACGATGGTGAAACGCATGCACGGTGGAATTCCGGCACAAAACGGCGTGACGGCGGCCCAACTCGCGCAGATCGGCGTCGAAGGACCGCTCGAAGCTTTAGAAGGCGGATTCGGTTTCTTCCACTTGTTCGGCCTCGACCCGAAACCTGAACTTCTGCGCAAGAGCGCGAATGAGGCCTACGAGGTCCACAACATCTCGATCAAGCCATATTCCTGCTGCCGCAAGTTTCACTCGCTCATCGACGCGCTCGACGACGCGACGGACGGCTTTACGCTCGATCCCGCGGCGATCGACCGGATAACCGTCCGCTCGCCAGAGACCGCGATCGGCCAGCATCAAATGAAACGGCCCGACTCCGTCATGGCGGCACAATACAGTATGCCCTACATCGTGGGCGCGACACTGGCTTACGGTCCGACGCGCTACGACGCATTCGACGTGGCGCATCACGATGACAAGCGCATTCTCGATATCGTCGACCGGGTCGAAGCCGAACACGACGCTGAATTGGACGCATTCGTCCCGGCGAAAATGCCGAACCGGGTCGAATTGCACATGCGGGACGGATCCGCGCGTTCGGCCGAAGTCATGGACAGCCGCGGCACCCCAGTGCATCCGTTATCTACCGATGGAGTCCTCGAGAAGGCGCGCGCGCTTTGCGAGACCGTCGACCCGGAAATCGATCTCAACGCCATCGTCAATACAATCGATCAATTTACGGATTGCGACGACGTGAACGACCTGACCGGCCTGTTGACGGTGCCCAGCTTCGAGGAAGGAATGAAAACCGGCAAATTCAGCGCCGCCGCTCAATCGGCCGCCGAATAACAGAACGCCGGTTTTAGGATTCCGGCGGAAACTGAATCCTGAATTCGGTCCCGCCGTCTTCGGTTTGATTGACGCCAATGGTCGCCGAATGGGCATCCATGACGCGTTTGACGATGGCGAGACCAAGACCGGACCCCGTCACTTTTCGGTCGGCGCGCAAAAAGCGTTCGAAAATTTTCTCGCGAAGCTCGTCCGGCACCGGATCGCCCCGATTTATCACACCGACGGAACGGTCCTCGCCGATATCGATCGTCACCGTCGTCTTGGGGTATGAGAATTTCAGCGCATTCTGCACGAGATTCCGCAACGCCTGCTCGAGCGGTGCCTCCAACCCGTTCACCAACAAGGGCTTGTCGGAGCCGGTGACCTCGATCACCCGGTTTTGCTTGACGACCAATGGCGCGAAATATTGCGCCACCTTGCCGCAAACCATCTGCATATCCGCGATGTCGTCGGGTTTTACCTGCAAGCCTTCGAGATCGGTTTCCGCCAGAAGCTGCGAGATCAATTGCGACATCTCATCGACGTGATCGACCAATGGATCAATTCGCGCCGGGTCACCCAGGTTCTCCAAGCGCGTCCGCAGGATGGCCAGCGGCGTCCGCAATTCGTGGGCGACATCGGCGGCGAACTCGCGGTTCCGCCGCTCACTTTCACGCAACGCATTATCCGCCCGGACACGTTCGCTCACATCACGGATAACCGAAAGATAGCCAAGCGGCTTTCCGCCGAAATCCTGCATGATGGTGCGGACGGTCTCGCCGGGAAACACTTCGCCATTCTTGCGCCGGTACTCCACCGTATTTGCGCCCGCTTGGTCGTTCTCAAGCGTCACTTCCCGCAGCTCGGCGCGTCGCTCCGGCTCGTTTTGGTGCACATAGAGCGCCTCCGTCTGCGTGCCCACCAGCTCGTCGGGCTCATATCCGAAAATGGTTTTAAAGGCTGGATTGCATAGGACGATTTCGCGATGCGTGTTCGACATCACCATCGCGTCCGGCACATCGCGGAAGACCGATTCGAACAACGTTTTCTGGCGTTCCAACTCCCGCGACACACGTTTGCGCTCAAGCGAATACCGAAGCGCCCGGTCCAGCATGATGGCAATCGATGTCCCTTTCGACACGAAGTCTTCCGCGCCTTCCCGCAAGGCTTGCTGTGCGATCTCACTTTCGCTGTGGGACGTCAGAACGACGACAGGCAATTCCGGATGCATGCCGCAAATGCGTCGGACGGTATCGATGCCTGACGAATCCGGCAGTTCGAGATCGAGCAAGGCCGCGTCTACGCCGCCTTGGTCCAGACGCTCTTGCGCCGTGACGATACTGCTCGCCCTCTCGACCGCATAGGGACCGCTCTTCTCAATGATCATCGTGATCAGTTTGGCAATCGCGTTGTCGTCTTCGACGACGAGGATTTTAAGCGGATCACGGTCGTCCGCGACTGCCGCGTTTTCGAGATCAGCGGCGTTCAACGCTTATTCCTCGTTTTCCGTCATCAGATACCCAACACCACGCAAGGTGTGAATGGAGACGGTCGCACCGACCTTCGTCAGCCGTTTTCGGAGCCGTGAAATACCGACTTCGAGCGAGTTCGAGGTGACGTCGTCATCGAAGCTATACACGCTGTCCGCCAGCAGACCCTTCGGGACGACATTGCCCATTCGGCGCATCAACTGTTCAAGAACGGCCATTTCACGGCGGGGGATCGGAATAAGCTTTTCGGCAACCCGCACTTCGCGCGATGTCGCGTCGAAGGAGATGTTTCCGGCCGTCAAAACGACCCCCAATGCCGCACCCGGACGCCGCAGCAGTGCTCGCAACCGCGCCAACAACTCTTCCATCGCAAACGGTTTGGCGAGGTAATCGTCACCGCCGCTGTCCAAACCGGAAACACGGTCGGTCAAGGTATCGCGTGCGGTCAGAATGAGGACCGGAACCGTCTCGCCCCGATCGCGCCAGGACTTCAAGAGATCGATGCCATCGCCGTCGGGCAGGCCCAAATCGAGCACGATCGCATCGTATTTCGTTGTGGAAATTGCGGCATCCGCTTCGTCCGCGAGTTCAAACCCGTCCACGGCGAAGTCCGCTTTTTCCAACCCTTCACGAATTGCATCGCGCAATTCCTAATTATCTTCGACAAGCAATATACGCATGCCGAAAGTCTACCATCTAAAGGAAGGAAAAGGCGATTCCTCTGCGAACAAAGAATCGTAGGTCGGATCAGATAACTTGGATCGCCCAATTGCCAATTGCGAGGCCGGCGACGAATAAGGCCACTGCCGCCGCGACACCTGCGGCCGGACGGAATTTTTCGCTCTTACGCTTCGAGACGTTTGCCTCTTGATCGGCCGCCGCGGGCGCTGCCGGCGCCTCGGGTGTAATCTCTTCGACGAAGGCGCCGTTTCTCACCGTTCCGTTCTGGTCGATACGAACGAGTTCGCGGCCGACGCCGGGCACGACGCCATTCAGCATGATACGTACAAACTCGAATGCGCCGCTGATGACAACGCTGCCGGCACCGCGTATCGCGGTTTCCTGCTCGTCGGAAGACATCACTAGATGCCAATCGCCTTCGAAGAAACCCTCTACGGTGAATCGTTCGGTTCTATTCGTGCTGTCACTCATCTCATGCATCTCAAGTAGCCGATCCAAATACGGATGCCTACCTTGACGCATGTGCTTCCAGTCTTCTTTTGGCGTTCCGCTTTAGCGGCTCCACCGAGGCATGACGCCTCTTTATTGTTGAGCGTATTATTCTCAACTACGCGCATGTATTCAAGTAAATAATTTGAATAAATATTTTTTACTTAAATAAAAATAAAGACTTCATCAAAAAATAAAGACGCTTAACGCCAACCGCCGCCGCCATTCACATACACAGTGTCCGCCGTCATGTATTCACAAGCGTCAGAGCACATAAACAGCACCAGTTCGCCGATCTCTTCGGGCTCCGCAAACCGCTTCATCGGCACATCGTTCTTAAAACGCTCCATCAACTCGGGAGACGTATTCGCCGCCTCCTGAAACGCGGTGCGAACCGGCCCTGGCGAGATCGACAGACAACGAATGCCGCGGTCGGCAAACTCGCGCGCAACACCCAGAGTCATGGTGACGACCGCGCCTTTTGCTGCTGCGTAGTGGATGGATGAACCGGGGGCGCCGCGTTTGTGGGACATACTCGCGACGTTGACGATGACGCCGCCGCCATTATCCAACATATGCGGTAGAACCGCTTGTATGGAGTGATAGACCGACTTCGCATTCAGATCGAAGGTTTGATCCCATAGCTCGTCGTCGATATCGAGGAACGTGGACCGGCGGCCGGCCGCACCCGCCGAGTTGAACTGAAATTCAACCGACCCGAATTCTTCGATCGCGCGTTGTATCATGGCGTCGACCTGTTCTCGCTTCGTGACGTCGCAGGCGAGACCCAGCGCCTTTCCACCCTTCTGGATGATTTGGTTCGCCGTCCGCTCGGACCCTTCCGCGTCGATATCGCCGCATACGACATTAGCGCCTTCACGAGCGAAAATCTGGGCCGTCGACCGCCCAATTCCGCTGGCCGCTCCTGTAATAACAATGGTCTTTCCGACAAAAAACTCCGGCGTCTTCGGCATTCTCTATTCCCTTCGCGTTGTCGTTGCGTCTCAAGAAAACATCGGCCAACGCCCGCTCGCTTCAAGCAGGACTTGGCGTAAACGGTTTGGACGATACATTCGGTCTCCTGACAACTTACGCCGAGAGGATGATATGCCAGGACTGAAGACGGAAATTTGCGAACGGCTTGGAATTGAATATCCGGTCTTTCAAGCCGGCATGGGGTTTGTCGCGCGCGGCGCACTTGCCGGCGCGGTTTCGGAAGCAGGCGGCCTCGGCGTCATCGGTGCCGGTTCGAACATGACGCGTGATGAAATCAAAGCTGAAATCGATGCCGTTCGCGCCATCACGGATAAGCCCTTTGGCGTCGATATTCTTTTCGCGATGGTGCGCGCGGAAGGCGACGTCGCCGCGAAATACACGGAAGCGGTCCAAGAAATGGTCGATGTCGTTATCGAAGAGAAGGTTCCGGTCTTGATCTCGGGTCTCGGCAGTCCAAAGGATGCCGTCCCCGCGGCACACGCCGCCGGCATTTACGTGATGTCCGTTTGCGGCGCTGTTCGCCACGCAGAGAAGGCCGTGGCCGACGGCGTCGACGCCGTAATCGCATCGGGCGTCGATGGTGGCGGCCACGTCGGCCGGATCGGCACGGCAATCCTTATCCCGGCCGTCGTCGATGCCGTCGACGTTCCGGTCCTTGCCGGTGGCGGGCTCGCCGATGGCCGTGGTCTTGCGGCCGCTATGGCATTTGGCGCGCAGGGAGTGTGGATGGGAACCCGTTTCATCGCGACGAAGGAATCCCGTAGCCACGACAATTATAAAAACATTTTGGTGGACACCGATTCCACCGGCACGGTGATCACGCGCGCGCATAGCGGTAAGCCGTGCCGCTTGATCGATAATGACTACACGCGTGCCTGGGCTTCAAAGGAAGACGAAATCCTGCCTTATCCGCTACAAGTCCGGCAATTCGGCGAACCCGCGTCGGACCTCGGCCGCATTCAAGGCGACGTCGAGAACGGTGTCCTGCCGGCCGGCCAAAGTGTCGGTTTGATTCACGAAGTCAAATCCGCCGGCGATGTTGTCAGAGATGTCGTTTCAGAAGCGGAAGCAGCACTCGCCCGACTACCGCGGTAGATTACCCCATCGTCATTCCGGCGATCTGCGAGAATGTCTCAGGCGGTGTTTCCGGATTCACGCGCTCGCATGACCCGGAATTACCGACCTCAATCTACTCGCTGAAATCGCATTTATCGGCGACACCGTACTTGTCGGCTAAATCCTTCAGCTTGCCCCAAGTGGCGTCCTCGACATAGACGCCGTTCGCGAGACGATCTATTCGGCGCTTGTGCTCAATCTCACCCGGATAAAGGACTTCTTCTACGCCTTGTGCGGGCGCCGTCGCTTTCAAGTACTCCGCGAACTCCGTCACTTCCGCTTTGAAGGTCTCCAACTCGCGGAAGGCGGAGACATTATAGATCGCGATGAAGCAACCGTCGTTGTGCTTGCCGGTCGGCTCAACGCCGAACCCGAGTCCCGTCAACAAGCCGGATAGGATTTCGACCATCGCCGCCAACGCGTAACCCTTATACCCCTCGTTGCCGCCCATCGGCTTGATAGCTCCACCGTCCTTAACGGTCGATGGGTCTGTTGTCGGATTGCCGTGTTTATCGATCAGCCAACCTTCCGGCACGTGCTCGCCGCGTGCTTCCGCCACTTCGAGCTTGCCGGCAGCGCCGGCGCAGGTCGCCATATCGAAATAGAACGGCGCATCCAAGTTCGACGGAAAGGCCATGCAGATCGGGTTGGTGCCGAGTTTTGGCTCGATACCACCGAATGGTGCGACCCGCTTCGGACTCCGACCTGAATCCGCCGTGATCATGCCGATCATGCCTTCCTCGATTGCCATCAACGGATAATCCGCAAGACGTCCGATATGACCTTGATAGTGAATCGTGCCCACCGCGACATTCTGCGTTTTCGCCTTTTCGATCAATTTCTTCGTGATCGTTTCCGTGACCGTAAAGCCAAATCCCCAGTTGCCGTTCACCACCAAGGTTGTCGGCGATTCTTTTTCGATTTCAATTTCGGCACCGGGCACGATATGGCCCTTCTCGACACGGTCGCAATATGTGATGACACGCAATACGCCGTGCGAGTCATGTCCGGCGAGATTGGCATCGATACAGTGCCGCGCGACGATCTCCGCTTCGACGGCACTAACACCGGCACCTTGGAAAATCGTTTCGGAAAGTGCTTTTAGACGATCGGCTGGAATGGTCGGCATATGAATTCTCCCTGTTAACCGGTACAGCCCGCGGCCGCGAGGTCTTCCTGCGAAGGTGCGAACCAATAAGAGCCGGAGACCGGTGAGCTATAATGGACGAGCTGGTCGTGAAGTTCGTCCTTCCATGTTCCAAACATGCGCTGCAACATCACGTCAAACCGCATCGGGTCGCACGAGAAGGCGATAAAATAGAGGCCCTTCTCGCCCGCGCCGCCAAAGGGTGCACTGCGGCGATAAATCTTCAATGCGGTACCGTCCAGCTTCACATCCGTCCGTGATACGTGGGAGTCAGGCGGCATCGCATCGCCTTCAAGTTCAATACTGTCTGGTTTCGTGCGTCCGATGATCCGCTCCTGATCAGGCACGGAAACGGCTTCGAACTTCGGCAGATCGTGTACCCATTTCTGTGTCATCACGAACGCGCCGCCTGCACTCGCCTCGCCCGCGGGCACCAAAGCGGCCTCGAAACGAGCATCTTCTTTCGGATTGGCACTGCCGTCGACAAAACCTAACAGGTCGCGGGAATCGCGATAGACAAACCCCGGCACATCGAGTTTCAAACGCGCCGTTCCATCCAACACGCGTTGCGCTGACAAGGCAGCGTCGAGAACATCGTCGTGATCAGCTGCATGAAACCATAACAGAAGGTCGTGTTGAGTCGCGGGTGATTTCAAATCTGCACCGCCATCAATCGCTTCGAAGTCGCGTAACGCCTCAGGCGCGCTCGGCGACAACTTACGCCAGAGATCGTTACCAAATGCGACGACGGCCTCCGCGTTTCCCGCCGCTTCTATAATTTCACCGATCGAAGATGCGCTGAAATCGCCCGTTACTTCGTATTCCAAATAGTGATGAAAGCGCGTCCCCTCGACAAATATTCCGGATTGCGGTGTCGGCATCGTCGTCTCCTATCGTGACGCAAGGGTCGCCCAAAGCGCGTCGCCGCCTTTGGCAGCAACCGCTTCACCCAACCGGACGGCCCAAACGCTTTCGGAGCCAAATTCGTCCCGCCAAGACCATACACGTCGGCTATAGCGGTGGAGGATATGTTCCATCGTAAAACCGATAGCGCCGTGTACTTGATGCGCGATCCCCGCGCCTTCACCCGCAGCCTCGCCCACACGAATTTTAGCCGACGCAATCTCAAAGAATACATCCTCGTCGAACGAACCTGCACGTTGCAATGCATCCGCCGCCGAACCCGCTGCGCAGACCGCCGCGGCCGCTTCCCCGGCAAGTCGCGCAAGGTTGTGTTGTACCGCTTGGAATTTCGAGATCGGCCGCTCGAACGCGACCCGGTCTTGCGAATAGGTAACGGAAATCTCCAACATGGCTTCAAGCGCGCCCGCCATCTCGCACGACCGCGCAAGCGCACCCATCATATAGAGCGCGTCTTCGTTAAATCCGTCTGGCGCACGCCCGACTTCGCTGGCGACAACACCGTCGAGCGTCACGTCGTCCTTCGCGTCATCGGCGAGACTCAATCCATCGGCAATCTGACATGAGGCCGCGTCCACAAGAGCGATGACAACCTCATCGCCACGCCGCGCGACCACTGCAAACGAGTCCGCTTCACGCGCAAACGGAACACCGTGTGCGGTGCCGGTTAAGGTGTTGTTATCGTCGATGCTCAGCCGGTCCTTTTCTCGGACGGGCGCCACCGAGAGACGCCCACCCGGAAAACCGATATCACCCTGGCTCAAGAGCCAACCGGCCAGCATCGTCTCGGCCAATGGCGTCGGAACAGCAAATTTGCCGGCCACGCGGAGGATTTCAAAGGCGTCGGAGATTTCGATTCCCGCACCTCCCAACTCCTCCGACACGAAGCCCGCGGTCAATCCCGCCTCTTCCAATGCCGACCATAAAGGCTCTTTCCACGCGTCGTCCTGCGCACTGTTGATTGTCTGAGGATCGCACAAATCCTGGAAAATACGCGTCGACATATCGACGATGATGTTGTCGTTCTCGCTCATTCGGCGTTGTTTCCTTTTCGGCCCGTCCTTGAGTGACAATCGCAAGCCGCGATCCATATTAATTCTGCGGCCGGATGCACGAATGCACTCTGCCGTCGTTTTTAAAACTAGCCGTCGGCTGCGCCCTGGCAAGCATATGGCAAAAAGTTTGGAAGGAACCTGATACCAATGTCGACCGCCATTCAGTTCGACCCTGTTCGCCTCCCCCCGGAATGCGAAGAACTTCGCGCCGAAGTCCGGGCGTTCGTGCGCGAGGAAATCGCGGCAGGAACCTTCAATCCGAACACAACCCCGATGGGCAACGGACTGAATCGCGAGTTTGCGCGCAAGGTCGGCGAGAAAGGCTGGATCGGCATGACCTGGCCGAAACAGTACGGCGGTCAGGAGCGTAGTTTCCTGGAACGCTATGTCGTTACCGAAGAATTCCGCGCTGTCGCGGCGCCGACCCGGGTTTTCTTCACCGCAGACCGTCAAAGCGGCCCAACCATCATCCGATATGGCAACGAGAAGATGAAAGCGGAAATCCTACCCCGCATCATCAAAGGCGATTGCATGTTCTGTATCGGCATGAGCGAACCGAACTCCGGCTCCGATCTCTTCGCCGCGAGCTGCCGGGCAACCAAGACAGATGGCGGCTGGCTCATCAACGGCAGCAAGGTTTGGACCAGCGGCGCCCATCACGCGGACTATATGATCGGCTTGTTCCGCACGTCGCAGCCAACCGAAGAGAATCGACGACACGGCTTAACCAACTTTGTCGTGGACATGAAAAACACCGACGGCATTACCTGCCGCCCGATCCTTCATCCGACCGGCATTCACGAATTCAACGAGGTCATCTTCGAGGACGCCTTTATTTCGGACGACATGATGCTCGGGACGCAGGATGAGGCTTGGAAACAAGCGACAAGCGAGTTGGCGTATGAGCGCAGTGGGCCGGAACGGTTTCTCGAAACATTTTATATCCTGCCCGAACTGGTCGATGTCCTGGGCGAGGCGCCGGACACACGTGGCGCCGAAGGTATTGGACGCCTCGTCGCACAGGTACACACGCTCCGCCGCATGTCTGTCTCCGTGAACGGGATGTTGCAGGCCGGAAAGGAGCCGACCGTTGAAGGTTCCCTCGTTAAGGATCTGGGAACCAAATGGGAACAAGACCTACCGGCAAAAGTGCGCACACTCGCGGCCTTTGCCGATCCGGATTCAGGCAACAGGACCGAGTTCGACGACCTGATGCGCTTCGCCACGATGATTGCACCGAAATTGACAATCCAAGGCGGCACAACGGAAGTCCTACGCGGTATCATTGCCAGAGGACTTGGCCTCCGATAATCGGTTCGATTTCTTCGATCTTCCGTCTTCGCTCTATCCGGACGCCGCAATGCCTGATCTAAACGCCTTTCTCTCGCCAAACGCGGTTGCCGTCATCGGCGCTGCCAACAACCCTGACATCCTCCGGGGCCGGATCATGAAAGTGATGATGGGCCACGATTTCGAGGCGAAAGTTTATCCGATCAGCCGTAGTAGCGACGAGGTTTTTGGGCTCAAGGCCTATCCGACGATCAGCGACGTGCCGGAACATGTCGATTTGGCGATCCTCATTATTCCAGCGGAATTCGTACCGGACACGCTGCGCGAATGCGGCCGTAAAGGCGTTAAGGCAGCGCAGATCATCACCTCCGGTTTCGCGGAAGAGATTGGCGACGACGGCGCACGGCAACAGCAAGCCATCCGCGACATCGCTGAGGAATTCGATATGGCGGTCTGCGGGCCGAATTCCGAAGGTTTTGCAAATACACAAGCGGCCCTGTGCCCGACCTTCAGCCCCGCCGTCGACGAGAACGACGAACCTCTGATGCCGGACTACCGGACCGATGGCTACATATCCGCGATCGCGCAAAGTGGTGGGGTTGGATTTTCTTTCTTCGACCGCGGGCGCCCCAAGGAATTGCCGTTCAACTATATCCTGACGACCGGCAATGAAGCCGCTCTCGAGGAGCTCGATTTCGTCGACCACCTCATCGACAGCGACGAGACCGATATCTTCACCTTGTTCATGGAGGATGTGAAGACGCCGGAAAAGCTGGCACGCGTCGGGGAAAAGGCGCTTCGCGCCGGCAAACCGATTATCGTCACCAAGGTCGGCCGCTCCGATGCCGGCCAACGCGCTGCCGCCTCTCATACCGCGGCGCTTGCCGGGGCTTATACCGGTTACCGCGCCATGTTCGAGCGTTATGGCATCATTGTGGGCGACGACATCGAGGAGATCGTCGACATCGCATCCGGCTTCTCGCATTGGAGTCATTTGCTGCCCGCCGGCAAACGGATCGGCATCACCACGGGCTCGGGTGGCGCCGGCGGCCTTATGGCGGATACGGCGGCGCTCGGAGGCCTTGAGGTTCCGGTGCTGGATGCGGCGGCCCGCGCCAAAATCGATGCCCACTTACCCGCCTATGGAACATCGCAGAATCCAGTCGACGGGACGGCGCAAGCGGTCCAACAGGTCGGCTACGCCCGGCTCAACCGAATGGTCATGGATGCGGCGAACGTCGATGCCGTGATCGGAATATGTTCCGCCCGCCACAGCGCGACATTCATACGCGAGCGCGAGGACTTGATCGAGCTGAAGAAGAACGCCGACAAGCCGGTTGTTCTCTGTTCCTATACATTGCCGCGTGAAGGATCGATCGAAATCGTCAACCGGTGCGGGCTGCCGCTCTACACCAACATGCGAAATTGCGCCCGAGCCCTGAAGGAGATGGCGGATTATCGGGCGACACGCGAGCGCTTTCTGAAATGCCCCAACATCACAACAGATGCCGTGGACGCCGCTGTCGGCGAGAAACTCGCGGCGGCCGACAAGACCCTCTGCGAGTATGAAGCGAAGCCGCTGCTCGCGGCGTATGGTATCCCGGGGGCCGGCGAACGATTGGCGACGTCAGGAGACGATGCCGCAGAAATCGCGGAGGCGATGGGTGGCAAGCTTGCCCTGAAAGTTCAATCGCCGGACATTCTGCACAAGACGGAAGCCGGCGCGGTCGCACTCAACCTGCTTGGCGGCAATGAAGCGCGAAAGGCCTACGAGTATTTAACGGCCAATGCCCGCGCCTACAGCCCCGGGGCGGATATCCGGGGCGTGTTGGTCCAGCCAATGGCGAATAAGGGTCAAGAAATGATCCTCGGTATCAACCGCGACGAGGCTTTCGGCCCCATGCTGATGGTCGGGATGGGCGGCGTTTATGTCGAGGTCATGAAAGACGTCGCCTTTGCGCCGGTTCCGCTGACCGAAGACGATGCGCACGCGCTGCTCGACCAACTGAAAGGCCGGGCGCTGCTCGACGGCATGCGGGGCGAGCCCGCGGCCGACGTCTCGGCACTCGTCGATCTCATGGTCAATCTCGGGCGCTTCGCCGCAGACTTCGCGGACACGATCCAAGAGATCGACTTGAACCCGGTCTTGGTGCATCCCGACGGCGACGGCGTGTCCGTCGTCGACGCGTTGATCGTCAAACAAGACGCCTAATCGAGCGCGTCGCAAGCCTCTTTGAAGATTGCAAGCGGTGGGCGGTAAAGCCCGGCCCCGAGCCCGCCGTCCTGTCCGGTCTTTTCGACCAAGCCAAGCTCGACGACCGGCGCCTCGCCGCTTTCCACGACGGCCCGCGCCGATAGACCCGCCCGTGCGCCCGACTGCGGAAAGCCCGGATGCGCGCCCATCAGAAGCTTGCCCGGCAGCGCATAAACGCTTTCGTCAAAGAACCCCGTGTGCAGCGCCTGCATGTCGGGACAATAGGACAGCGCCATCGCGCCCAAGCCAAACCCTTCTGCGAGCGCACTGTCGCCGTACGCACCCGTACAGGAATTGAGCGTATAGGGCGCGCGGACATTGCCCTGCGGGACATCCGCCTCAGCCGTGAACCAGCGGCCCGGCAGACCGCTGACTTGCAGGCCGGCCGTCGCCCCATTGCCACCGAGCGCCGTGACGAGACCGCTGCCCGCGACACCTGCCGCCGCCGAGAGGGCGCAACGGGCTGCCGCCATCCAGAAATTAAGATGGAAGATCGGCCACGCCGCGGTGAATTCGCCGACCTTCGAGCCCGCGTAACCCGTGCCGAGCCGCGCCGCCAAAATCGCATTCAACGCGTTGTTCGCCTCGAGATGGCGCAAATGTGCGTCGTCGCCTTTGGTCAACGCTTCATCGACGATCGGGTACCAATCGACAGGATCCGCCGCAGCACCGGCGATCGCAGGGGCAACCTCGTCGTTCAAGAACCGCAGTAGGTCAAGCGCTTCCGACGACTTCCGCCCGTAGCGCGCGGCCGGTGCACCACCGGTCCCGCCACCGTTCAGCGGCGCGATCGCACGTTTCCCCATACCTGCCCGATCCTCTATGACGATGACCTGCTGCGAGGGCGAGACCACGGCGGCCAACGGCGTCGCCACATTGCGGTCCTGGGCCGGCTCAAAGGTGACGCCGCCGGATGCGATCAATTCGTCGGCTTCATCTAGGTTCGCGGCCCAGCCTTCGAAGACGCACGCCACCGACGCGGAGTTCAAGGTTGGTGTGATAGGGGCACCGTCATAGGGTGGCCCGCTGTGCAGGAGGGCCTTGCCGTCGAGCCCGATTGCCTCCCGCGCTGTCGCGATGCCGGTCCAAGCCGAGCGCGCCGCGAAGAAACGCGCGAGGGCTTCTTGATCCGCCGGATGCAATTCCGCCCCGTCCAAGTCCGTTGTGGGCACCTTAAGCCGGTGCCTTCTGGCGGCCGCGGATGAGCTTGCCGGGCAATTCGCCCGTATGCACGCCCCCCTCAAAGGTCACGGTTCCGGATTGTACGGTGGCGATATAGCCTTCCGCCTCTTGCACGAGGCGGCGGCCGCCCGCCGGCAGGTCGTGCACGATATGCGGCGGCTTTAAGTTGAGCCGCTCAAGATCGATGACGTTTATGTCCGCTTTCAAGCCCGGTGCGAGGACACCGCGATCGTGCAGACCGAAGAATTTCGAATTGTCCCCGGTTTGCCGCTTCACAATCCACTCGAGCGGCAGGCGTTCGCCGCGCTTGCGATCCCGCACCCAATGGGTCAGCAGGTAAGTGGGAATGGTCGCATCGCAGATCAGGCCGCAATGCGCCCCACCGTCACCGAGCCCGAAGAGAGTCTGGTTGTCGCGCAGCATCTCGAGGATGACCTCGTGATTGCGGTCGGTGTAATTGGTGAAGGGTAGGAAGATCAGCTCGTGGCCGTCCCGCTCGAGCAGGATGTCATAGGCGACTTCTTCCGGATCCCGGCCCTCGCGGCGGGATATGGCGAGGATGCTGTCTTCTTCCGCCGGCTCATAGTTCGGCGGATCGCCCAGGCGGAACATCTTCTCGAAGCCCTTGGTGACCTGCTGCATCAGATTGGATTTATGCTCGCGCTTTTGATCGATGATGCGGCGGCGCACCTCCGGATCGCGCATCCGGGTGACGCGCTCGGCGAGCGGCAGGTCGGCAATTTCGCGATAGGCCGAGCGTGTGACGAACGGGTTGAAGGTGCATTCGAGGCCTAAGAAAAAACCGACCGGGCGCGGGCAGACCTGCGGATAGATGTCAGCGCCGTCCGGGCCCGGGCGCGAGAGCTCGAGCACCTTGCGCCAGCGATCCGGGTGCTCGTCGAACTGGACGAGCAGGTAATACAGCGGGCGGCCGGACTCGACGGCCAACTGCCGGAAGCCGGCGATGTCCTCTTCGGGCTCGTCGAAGTCGCACAGCAGACCGATGACGCCGTCGCCGTGTTTCTTCAGCGACTGCACGATCGTCCGCATCTCGTCGAGCTCGGCAAAGTGGCTCGGCACGTGCTCGCCGGTCGAGGTGCGGTGGAACTTGGTACGCGACGACGTGAAGCCGAGCGCGCCCGACGCCATGCCCTCGGCGACGATGGCGGCCATCTGGTCACGTTCGTCCTGAGTCGAAGGCCGGTCGGTCGCCGCGTCCTCCCCCATGACATAGGCGCGGACCGGGTTGTGCGGCACTTGTGTCGCGACATCGAGAGCGCGCGGCATCTTCTCGAGCGCGTCCATGAATTCCGGAAAACTCTCCCAGCCCCACGGCACGCCTTCGTGGAGCGCGGCGCCCGGAATGTCCTCAACGCCCTCCATCAGCTCGATCAGCATGTTGTGGTCGGTCGGCTTCACCGGCGCAAAGCCGACGCCGCAATTGCCCATGACGATGGAGGTGACGCCGTGCCAGCTGGAGGGGCCCACGATCGGATCCCAGGTGACCTGGCCGTCGTAATGCGTGTGCACATCGACCCAACCGGGCGAGACCATGGCGCCGTCCGCCGCGATCTCCCGCTTCGCCGCACCCGCCGTGCCGCCCACCGAAGAGATCACCCCGCCGTCGACCGCAACATCGCCCGTATAGGCATCCGCCCCCGTCCCATCGACGATGGTGGCACCCTTGATCACCAAATCATGCATCGCTCAACCCTCCAAGACACGGCGCGCCGGAATGCCCGGGCCGCGTATGTTCTTACCGAGCCAGTATAGCAAAAGATGTACAACGCGTCGCCATAGGGGAAAGAGTAGGAGGAGTGGTTTCAATAACCTCATCCTNAGCCCGTCGAAGGATGGCGTTTTGACCAGCACGATCATCCGTCGTGCCACGACCAGCTCGGGATGAGGCGGCTCAGGATAAGGTGAATAAAATAAGGGCGGATTGTTTTTTTTGAGGAACAACCCCATGCACCCGGCATTTGGGGTAATAGCGTACCGCTGACCGGGTTTAGAGAGAAATTCTGTCGGATCGAAAGATAGCCATTTGCCGTTTTGTCCATAACGCAAATATTTGCATCGTCGCCCCCGCGTTCAAGCTGAAAGCCTTTCCCATTGTCCCCTATCGCCCTTACCACATGGAACGGCCGGGCATGGCGCGGCGTTTGGCGATCTTGAACGCTTTTTGAGATTTACGTTCGTTCTCTACCCATGCGCCGCGACCAGGCGCTCGGCGGCGCGTTTTGCGTCCTGGGCCGGGTTTTCGGTGGTGCCGAAATGGGCGGTGACGATCGCACCATCCATCAGCAGCAGGAGTTGGCGGGCGAGCGCGGCCGGCTCGGCCAAGCCCGCTGCCTCGGCCAACGCCGTGATGTGGCGCTCGAGCATCCGAATGTGGTCAGCGGATTGCTGGTGGATGGCGTGATCGGCCTCTTGAAATTCGCAAGACGCTTTAATGAACAGGCAACTCCGGTAATCGGGTTCCGCGAACCATTCTTCGATCGCATCGAAGAGCGCTATCAATTGGCCCNTCGGGGTCGCTGCCAGCTCCTCCATGCGGCGATAAAGCCAATTGCGGAACTCCTCGTCGCGCAGCCGCAACACCGCCAGGATCAAATCCTCTTTGGTGCGGAAGTGCTTGTACATCGACGTTTTCGAAATCCCGGTTTCGGCGACGAGCTTATCCATGCCGGTGGCCTGGAATCCGTTCTGGTAAAATGCCCGGAGCGCCTTGCGCACCAACTCATCTCGTTTGTTTGGTCTCATTTAGCACCTTTTATTTACCGATCTGCACACATTATATCGCCCCGCTGTATGCAAGAAATAATTTTATAATGTATTTAATTCAATATATTAAAAAGTTTCGTCATGGAATTTTAGAGTTTTTCTNTAATTTAGGGGCTGCAAAACAAAACCGATCGGTACATATACAGCACAATAACTGAACAGATCGGTACACTTTGGCGCCGCGCCCCGCGCGAACCCGCAGCAGGAGAAACCCATGAATCACAAATTTGATGTCGCGATTATCGGCGGCGGCAACGCCAGTTTCGGCGCCTCCGCGGTCCTAAAAGAAGCCGGCAAGTCTATTGCCTTTATCGAAGAGCGCGAATTCGGCGGCACCTGCCCGAACCGCGGTTGCACGCCGAAAAAGGTCCTGGTGGCCGCCGCCCATGCCCTGCACGAAATCGAACAGGCACCAAAGCATGGGATCGCGCTTGGCGAGGTCAAACTGGACTGGTCGAAACTGATCGACCGCAAGCAAGATATGATCGACTTCATTCCGGGCGCCATGCAGTCGACGGCGGAAAGCCGGGGCACNGTTTTCGAGGGACGGGCCGCGTTCATCGGGCCGAACACCTTGCAGGTCGGCGACGATACGATCGAGGCCGAGAACATCCTGATCGCCACGGGGTCAAAGCATCGCCCCCTCCCCATTCCGGGGGCGGAGCTGATGATCACCTCCGACGAGGTACTCTCCGAACGCGAACAACCAGGCGAGGTGGTTTTCATCGGCGGCGGTGTCGTCGCGATGGAGTTCAGCCATGTCTATGCCCGCGCCGGCACCAACGTCACGATCCTGGAGGCGCTGCCGCAATTGCTGCCGCGCCTGGACGCCGACGCGGTGGCGGCCTTGCAGACCGAGACGGAGCGGCTTGGCATCACGGTGAAGACCGACGTCACGGTCACCCAAGTCGCCGAGAGCGGCGGCCGCCTGACCGTGACCTATCAACACGCGGGCGAGACGCAAACAGTCGAGGCCGACCGGGTGATCAATGGGGCCGGCCGCATCGCCAATGTCGACGGGCTCAACCTTGAGGCTGGCGGAATCGCGCATGACGGCATCCGCATCGAGGTGGACGACTATCTTCGCTCGACCTCCAACCCCGCGGTATGGGTTGCGGGCGACGCCCTGGTGCATTCGGCCCAATTGTCGCCGATCGCCACCTACGAAGNCCGCATTGTCGGGCACAACATCGTCCACGGGCCCGAGCAGACGCCGGACTACGCGGTCCTCCCAAGCGCCGTCTACACCGTCCNGGCCTTGAGCTCGGTCGGATTGACGGAGAAAGAGGCGACCGATGCCGGCCGCACCGTGAAGGCCAGCACCGTCGACATGACGGACTGGTTNGGTGCCAAGACCTACGGCGAGACCCTCGCCTGGTCAAAAGTTCTGGTCGACGAGGCGACGGACGAGATCGTCGGGGCCCATATGATCGGGCATCACGGCGAAGATCTCATTCATCTCTTCACTCTCGCCATGCGCCACGGCATCTCCGCAACGGCTCTGAAGGAAACGATGTTCGCGTATCCAACCTTCTCCGCCGACTTGAAAAACATGTTCTGACCCTCACCGCCGGCAGGTGCAGATGGCGCTTGCCGGCAGGTNATCCTCCGAAAGGAAACCTCTTCCAATGCTCCACAATCCAACGATTGCCGATCGCGGCAACCTCTCCGACGCGGTTCGCCGTGGGGTTTCTTGCCGTTGCCCGCACTGCGGCAACGGCAATCTATTCACTCGGTATCTGAAACCGACCAGCACCTGCTCCCATTGCGGCGAGCGTTTCGATGATATCCGCACCGACGATATTGCGCCCTATTTCACCATCCTCATCGTCGGCCATTTGATCGCCCCGTTCATCTTATTGCTCGAGCGTTTATACGCCCCGCCGCTTTGGGTGCATTGGCTCGCATGGCCTGTTCTGACGGTGCTTCTCACACTCCTTGTTCTCCCGCGAATCAAGGGCGGTGTACTCGGCTGGATGTGGTGGCTCGGNTTGCGTGGCGACGAGCAGCACTAAGTCGGGAAGCCCAACGATACGCGCCGTTTCATCAACGCGCCAAAACCCTACAAATAATCCGCCGCGTTGAAGTACGGCAGGCTGTCGCGGTTGGAGCAGCCGAGCATGGCGAGGCGTTCGGCGATTTTGATCGCTTTTTGGTATTTGCGTTCGTTTTCGTCGGGCGAATGGTTTTGGAAGACAAAGCCGCTGATCGAAATGCCGTAATGGGCTTGCAGGGTGCGGATCTTCTGACCTGCGAGCATGCCGTCGGCGACGAGGGCGAGGTCGAAGTCTTCCTGTTTCTTGATCCAGAATTCGTTCTTCACCAGGTGCGCGCGGATCTGCGCTTCGGCCTCGAGCGTGGCGTCCCAGTAATCGGTCTCCGAATCCGTCGCCTCACCCGAAACTTCGGCGAAGGCCATGCAGAAGGTGAGGAACACGCGCTCGTTGTCGGTGGCCGACTTCCACGCCAGATTGCCGAGGCTCTCCCAAACGGAGGTGTCCATCTCCTCGTAGACCTTCGGTGCCCGCTCGAAGAACAGCTGGTGCAGACCGCCCTCGTTGAGGGAGCTGTCGAGTTTCTGCTCCTTGTAGATATCCGTCGCTGCATAGGTGCCGCAGACCGGGCAGGTGTCGTTCTCGTACTCGTTCTTTCGGTAGATGTGCGAGCAGCGCCGTCCGTCGCCCAGCTTGTTCTTGCACAGCAGGTAGGTCTCGGCGATCTCCTCGTGGTCTTGCTGCTGGCCGATCCAATTGAACCGGTTCATGTGTTTCATGTGCGAGCGCCGCGTGCTCCAGAGCCGCCATTCCAGTTTCTCGACGGGGCCGAACGTGCTCCAGTTCGAGCTCACATCGATGATGATGCATTTCTCCTTGCCGGGGGCCGAGCGCAGTCCGCGGCCGACCGACTGCCCCCAAAGCACCTTCGACAGCGTCGGGCGGAGATGGACGATGATGTTACAGTTCGGGTTGTCCCACCCCTCGATCAGCACCCCGACGGAGACGACGGCCTCGACCTCGCCCTTCTCGTGGCGGGCGAGCACCGCCATGCGCTCCTTGATGGGCGTGCCGGCGGTGACGATCACCGCTTCGATGCCGAGCGCTTGAATCTTCTCAAGGGTCGCTTCCGCGACGCTGATATCGGCGCAGAACCAGGCCGATATAGGTTTGCCCGCGACTTTCTCCCGCTCTTCGCTATAGCTCCAAACCGCATAATCGATCATCGAGGATTTGATGATGGCCGGCGAAAGCTTGCTGACCGGAAAATCACCCGAGCTGACATCGATATCGTCGAGGTCCAGGTCGTGCACGAAATGCGGCCGGTAGACCGGTTTGACCAAGACGCCCTCATCGATGAGGTCCTCGATATTCGCGCAATCGATGATGGTGTCGAAAGCGAGGTTCAACTGGTCGGCCTGATCGTTCGTAATGCGCTCGGGCGAAGCGGTCAGGCCCATGAACTGGGCTTCGGGTTTGCCGTGCGCGTGGAACGCGTCGATGATCCGCTTATAGGCAGCCCCGTTCGGGGAGACCCGGTGCGCCTCATCCACGATGATGAGATCGGCCTTCGATATGGCGTCGGCCAACACTTCCTTGGCGCGCAAATTCGTCGAAAGCAGGATATCGTATCCGTCGAACGCAGGCCCTTTGTCGGCGCCCGTGAGTTTCCGGACCGCGTGTTTCCGCCCGAGCGCTTCTTCAAGCTGCTCCAACAACACCAGCCGGTGGCACAATACGATGATTTTTTGATCCGGGTAGAACCGCTCGACGATTTCGCTCGCGAGGACCGTCTTTCCGGCGCCCGTCGGCGCTTTCAGGATAAACTTTCGATATTTCTGGGTGATCGATGGAAATTCATCGATGATTTTTTGCTGCCAGGTTCTGAGATCCATCGAAAGCAACTACCGGAGAGTCGAAAACGAGCTCCAGACGGCGGGGCGACGTCGGGGCGAAAGGGCATCTTATGCGAAATGTTCGCGGGCGAGACAACCTCGAATTTTCACATGTCGTCTATTTATCAATCACCACCCGATCGCCTTAGGCAACCAGGTCGCGAGTTTGGGATAGTAGAACAAGACAGCGAGCATCGCGACCTGCATTCCAATAAACGGAATGACGCCCTTGTATATATCCACCGTGGTAACGCCCGGCGGCGCCACCCCTTTTAGGAAAAATAGAGCCCAGCCGAAGGGCGGGGTCAGGAACGACGTCTGTAGGTTGATGGCGACGAGGATCGCCAGCCAGACCGGGTCGACGCCGAGATTGGCGAAATAGGGAAAGAACAGCGGCAGGGCGATGTAGGAAATCTCGATCCATTCGAGGAAGAAGCCCAGGATGAACAGCAATAGCATCATGAAGACGAGGCCCGTCTCGACCCCGCCCGGCAACGCACCGAACATCGCGTGGACCAGTCCTTCGCCGCGCAGCCCGCGGAATGCCAACGCGAAGATTTGCGCCGCGATGAGAATGAAGAAGATCATCGCCGTGATGCGGATCGTGCCGTTCATGACCTCGCGCACCAACGACCAGTTGAGCTTTTTGTGGATCGCCGCCACTACCAGACTGCCGAAGGCGCCCATGGAGGCCGCCTCCGTCGGCGCCGCGATACCGCCGATAATGGTCCCCAAAACGGCCGCTACCAGTGCCAGGGGCGGGCCGATGACCAAGATCGATTTCTTGAGGAGTTCCATGCCGGACAACGCATCTCGCTCCTCAGCCGGGATGGGCGGGGCGGATTCCGGACGGATATAGGCGAAGCCCAAAATGTAGAGCACGTAAAAACCGGCGAGGACCAGACCCGGGATCATCGCCGCCGCGAACAAGGTGCCGACGGATTGCCCCGTGATATCGGCGAGCAAGATGAGGACGAGGCTCGGCGGGATAATCTGGCCGAGTGTGCCGGACGCACAGATACTGCCGGCCGCCAGCGAGCGATCGTAACCGCGCCGGACGAGGACCGGCAGTGTCAGCAGCCCAAGCGTGACGACGGTCGCGCCGACAATCCCGGTCGAGGCGCCGAGAATCACGCCCACGATGACGATCGCAAGCGCCATGCCGCCCTTCAGGCCGCCGGCGAGGTGGCCGATGATGTCGATCAACTCCTCGGCGATCTTGGACTTCTCGAGCATCACGCCCATGAAGACGAAAAGCGGAATCGCCATCAGCGTATAGTTCGTGACCACGCCATAGATGCGGGCGGGAAGCAGATTAAACAGGAATTCGCCGAAACCGAGATAGCCGAAGACGAAACCGGATAGGGCGATACCGATAGCGACCGGGACACCGATCGACGTCAGCGCGAAAAAAGAGACGATCATGCCGATCGCGAGCCATTCACCTCCGGTCATAGAGAAACGCCTTTCGAATTAGGTCTGAGGTGAAGGTGAATCCGGTTCGCCCTGGCCGACGCCGCCAAGGCGCAGGCCGGTGCGGATCGTATAGGCGAGTTGCTGGATGAACAGCACGAGGAACCCAAGCGGTAAGACCGCCTTCAGAATGTAGCGTGCGGGGAGGCCGCCCGGGTCGGGCGAGCCTTCAAGATTGACGAACGACTTATCGACATAGGGAATCGAAAATTTGAGCAACAAGAGCGCCGCCGCCATGCCGACGACACCGGCGACGATGTCGAGCCATAGTTGGGCCCGCTCGGAAAACCGCTCATACAACACGTCGACGCGGACGTAGTAGCCCTGCATCAGGGCATAGGGAATCCCAAGCAAGGCGATCGGTGCCAAGAGGTGCCATTCCAACTCCTGACTCCAAACGGAGCCCGTCCGGAAGAAATAGCGCAGCAGCACATTGGTCGCGACGAGCAGAACCAAACTGAGCACGAGGAAGGCGGCCACCCGGCCGAAGAAGCCGGTGGCCGCCTCCAATATCGATGCAAGTCTCTCTAACAGAGAACCGCTTCCTTATCCTTTGGCGTTGCGGAGCTTGGCATGCCACACGCCTTCGCTCATGCGGGCCCACTTATCATGCGTCTTCTTAAAGGAGAAGTAGGATTCCATCACCTTCTTGAAGACCGGGTCCTTGCTGGCGAGCTCTTCATAGACGCCGTCCATGGCCTTCTTGAGGCCAGAGATCACGTCGTCCGGCAGGACGCGCGCTTCGGTGCCCGTGTTGATAAACTCTTCGAACGCCTGGGCGTTGTTCGCCTCGGACCAGCTATGCGCCACCATATTGGCCGCCGCACAGGCGGTCATCACGGTCTGCTGCAGATCCTTCGGCAGCGAATTCCACGCTTTCTTGTTGATCGCGAACTCCGTCACCGTCGTCGGCTCGTGCCAACCCGTCGTGTAGTAGTACTTCGCCGCTTTATTGAGGCCGAGCCGCTTGTCCTGCGCCGGACCGACCCATTCGGCGGCATCAATCACGCCGCGTTCCAGGGCCGGGAAGATTTCACCGCCAGGCAGCAGCTTCACGTCCACGCCCATTTTCGCGTAGCCCTTGCCGTCGAGCCCCGGAATCCGCAGCCGCAGACCCTTCAGGTCTTCGAGCGAATTGATTTCCTTCTTGAACCAGCCCGTCATTTGCACGCCGGTGTTGCCGCATGGGAACGCCACCAGGTCGTAGGGCTCGTAGACTTCGTGCCAAAGCTCGATTCCGCCGCCGTGATAGAACCAGGCGTTCTGACCCTGGAAGCTCATACCGAAGGGCACGGCGCCGAAGAATTGGGCCGCCGGAACCTTGCCAGCGCCGAAATACGACACCCAGGCGTTCACTTCGAGCGTGCCACTGGACGCCGCATCGAAGCCTTCGAAGGCCGGCACCAATTCGCCCGCGTGGAAATGCTGGATGTCGAGGCGTCCCCCCGAGATCGTCTTGATCCACGATGTCAGATCGGCAAGCGAACCCGGCCCCGTCGAATAGAACGGCACGCCGGGCGGAAACGCCGTGGTCATCTTCCATTGAAAACTGTCTTTTGCTTGGACGACCGCCGGCGCGGCGATCGTGGCGGCACCGGCCGCGGCCAGCCCCATAGATCCACTCTTCAGAAAATCACGTCGTTGCATAAGGTACCCCTGTTGATTGATTAACCCCGTCTTGGGTGAGGCCGAAGGAACGTTCAGCTCAAGCCCTAAGCGCAATCTGCGTACCAAATACCGATATTTTAAAGCATTGAAATTAAACGGCTATTTTTGCCTTCCCCCATCAAAAATGACCAATCCGCAGGCATTTTTGAATTTTTGCCGCAATTTAGGCAAATATTTTGACCGCTCGGTCAGGCCTTCGGCACCGCCCCCGATGCAGAGATATGCGCCGCGATGGCGCCCGCCGGCGTCAACCAAACGTCCGTGCCGGCATTCGCGACGATATGGGAGAGGGCACGGCGGAGATGACGCAGGCGAAACGGCTGTCCCACGATATAGGCATGGAGGGCAATCCCCATCACCAGCGGTTGCCGTGCGGACTGTTCTTTCATTTCATCGAAATTGTCGATGATCATGTTCGCGAACGCTTCCGCCCCCATGCGGCGCACCGCTATGGCGGGGATATCGTTCACTTCTTGCGGATAAGGGACGGACAGAATGGGCTCATGCCGCGTGCGCATCCAAATCGGCTGATCGTCCGCGCACCAATCCAGAAGGTATCGATAACCGGCTTCGCTCAACAAATCCGGCGTTACGTCGGACTCTGAAATCCACGGTCCGAGCCAGCCCGACGGTTTAACACCTTCGTGCCGTTCAATCGCCTCTGTCGTCTCTTGGATGAGGCGGCGTTCGCCGGCTTCGTCGAAGTCGCTTTGGCGTTCCGCATTCGTGCGGCCATGGCCGACGATCTCGTCGCCGCGCGCCCGAAAGGCGGCGACGAGTTCCGGACAATAGTCATACAAGCTCGAATTGACGAGAACCGACGCCGGCAAACCAAGCTTGTCGAAATCCTCCAGCATCCGCCACGCCCCGACCCGGTTCCCATAGTCGCGCCAAGCGTAGTTCAGCACGTCGGGATCGCCGCTCGGCGCGAGCTGTGCGCCCAACCCCTCACCGAAAGCGAAATGCTCCAAGTTCAAGCCGATATAAACGGCCAACCGCCGACCATCCGGCCAATCGTAATCCGGCCGGTTCAAAATTCCGGAATAGGCATATCGGTCATGGCTTCGCAGCATCGGGCACTCTCATCGTCGTCGGTACGCGCATGTCGGGACACTACGCATGCTCGAATGAGATTCGTCCAGTGCGAACCCGACCGCCATCTCGCGGCCCGGCCATTGTCTCCCGTCCATCGCCCGAATATTGTCGACCCCGCAAGTTGCGCTGAAGCGAGGAAGATATGGAAGACGGAAACACCATTACGCAGATTTTTCTGCCGCTGTCCTTGGCGTTCATCATGTTTTCCGTCGGCCTGGAGTTGACGCTGGCGGACTTCAAGCGCGTGGCCGTGCAGCCTAAGGACTTTGCCGTAGGCGCGGCCTGCCAGGTGCTCGTCCTCCCCTTGGTGGCTTTCGCCCTGTTGTCGTTTTGGCCAATCGCCCCGGCACTGGCGGTGGGCGTAATGATTATCGCGGCGTGCCCCGGCGGCGTCACTTCGAATCTGATGACCTATCTCGCACGCGGGGACACGGCGCTCTCGGTCTCCTTGACCGCGATCATCAGCTTACTTTCCGTTCTGACATTGCCCGCCATCGTCAGCTTTGCCGTGCTACATTTCATGGACTCTTCGAGCGCACCCGACCTCTCCATCGGACGCACGGTGGTCGGCGTCTTCGCCATCACCACAGTCCCGGTCATTATCGGTATGATCGTCAACCGGTACGCGCCCGTTTTCGCCCGGCGGTTCGAACGTATTGCCCGGGTCGTTGCCTCGGTACTCTTCGTCGTCATCGTCGCCGGCGCCATTTATGCGGAACGCGAGAACGTCGTCGACTATTTCAAACAGGCGGGACCGGTGACCTTAGCTTTGAACCTGGTCATGATGGGACTGGCGTTTGCGTTCAGCCGCATTGCACGGCTCGGCCCAGCGCAAGGGACGGCGATCACACTAGAATGCGGACTGCAAAACGGCACGCTGGCGATCTTTGTCGCCCTCACCCTGATCGGCTCGCGCGAGATGATGGTACCGGGCGCGATTTACAGCCTGCTGATGTTCCCGACGGCCATCGCCTATCTGCTCTACGTCTTGGCGCGGCGTAACCGTGCCGCTTAGCAACGCCTAGGCGGCCGCTTGCTGGCGGCAATAGCAAGACGCCCGGACGGTGACCTCAGCGCGGGCTTGCGCCTTGTCGAGCTGCAGCTTGATATGCGCCGCCTCCACAGTCTCACCGCGTTTGACCAGGCATTCATGGAGCCCATGCAAACTCCAGACATTCCCTGGGTGCTGACAGGCACGGCTTAAAGTCTCGTCGAGCCCAAGGTCGGCGCGGTAGACGGCTTCGGCTTCTTCATAATGGCCCTGTTCCAACAACAAGGCACCAAGCGCGTGCCGTGTTGGTTGCATCCAGCCCCATGGCTCATCATAGGGTAGGTTGTCGTCGATCTCGACCGAGCGTCGCAAATGATCGAAGGCCTGTTCGTGATCACCCTTATGGTAGGCGAGTTCGCCCCGCATCATCTGTTCGGCGACGCCCAAGATATCCCGGCACGTGTTGTTGAAGAGCATCCGGCTCTCCGGGACACGCGCGAAGGCTTCGTCGAAAAGCGCAGCTTCCGCCGCCGCGTCTTCGAAGCGGCCTGTATTCGCGAGGGCAACCGTCCGGGCATAGCGCATCATTGCGGTTGTCACGCTGTAAAGTTCGGCATCCGCCGGTAGCGTCTGCGCCAAAATATCGTTCCAGCGGCCAAATCGAATCAGCACGTGCTGTTTCATCGGGATGAAAGCTTCGAACCAGTCCGCCAGCTCCCAAAGGAAATCTTCCGGGATCGTCGCGAGCAACTCCTCGGCCGTCTCGAGCTCTGCCGTCATCTGGCCGAGGAACATCGCGCCGTAAAGTTTGAAGTGATAGTTGTGACAACGATAGACCGAATAGAAATTATCTGCGCCTTCCTCGGCGAGGAACTTCCGGTCCGCGACGATCCCCGTGTGATTGCGTGAGACGACGTTCTGATAGTCGCCGCACAACACGTCGATATGGGTCGGCATATGCAGCAGGTGGCCCGCATCGGGCACCAATGTGCTGAGTGCGTCGCCATGACGGAGCGCGCGTTCCGGATGCGGCGACATCTCCATCAAGTGGATGTACATATGCAGCAGGCCGGGATGGGACCAGGCTGCTTCTTGCGCGTGAAAAATCCCGTCCAACACGTCGATGGCTTCGAGCGTATCCGCCCCGTCCGCGGGCCTGCCGGCGGAGAGATCCCACAACTGCCACGGCGTGCGGTTCATAATCGCTTCGGCGAAGAGGCAGCAGACGTCGAGATCGCCCGGATGTGCCTTAAATACAGCCCGCATCGCGTCCGCATAAGCATCGTTCCAGGGTGCGAAGTCTTCTTCGGCCGCGCTTTCCGGGTAACGGTGAGCCAAGGCCTCGATCAAGGCGCGCTCGAAATCGCTGACTTGGTCCTTCAATGCGGTGGCTTTCGCCATAGCGCCCAAAGCGCAGGAAAGCGCTTCCGGTTTTTCGTCTTCTTCGAACGCTTCCCACGGCTTGTTGTAATTGGGTCCGATGGCATAAGCGATGCCCCAGTAGGCCATGGCGCAATCGGCATCCGCCGCGGCGGCCTTCTCGAAACAGGCGATGGCCTCTTCGTGGTTATAGGCGTAGGTCTAAACCAGTCCGCGGTCGAACCATTGTTGCGCCTCTTCGGACTGCGTCGAGACGGCTCGCGAATAGTCACCCAAATCGTAATAGCTCATGCGTCAAACTCCCATAGAATGACAATCTCAAGCCGCAACCGACAGGTCCGGCTGGAAATGCAAATCGGTAAATTCCGCCGCCTGCATCGGCCGGTCGATGCCGCCGAGTTCGTGCTGCATATCAACCGCGACTTGCAGACCGGCAAGATCGATCTGCCCATCCAAATGATAGTGCGAGGCTTCGCGGTTCAACGCGCGGCGCACGGCCGCCTCACTAATCCCGAACTGCCGAGCGGCAAAGGCCGCAAAATCATCTGGGTTCTTCGCCGCAAGATGAGCCGCGCGCCGGCTCCCGCGCATGACTGCGGCGACCAATTCCGGATCACGCTCGATCAAGTCGGCGCGTGCGACCCGTACTTCCCACTGGAAGTCCGGCAAGTAGGGGGCATCGAAACCAGCCGCCCAAACGTCGAGCAAACCTTTCTCTTCGCCGATCGAGAGATTGGGCTCCATCGCAATGCAGGCATCGATCTCGCCAGCTTCAAGGATTTCGACAATCCGAGGATACCGTTCCAATAGCGGGACGAAGGTGATGTCAGCATCCGGCGCGAGACCATGCTGCGTCAGCATCTTGCGGGCGATCCAATGCGGACAGCTGCCAAGTCCAAGCAAGCCGAGACGTTTGCCCTTTAGCCCCTGGAAAGAGTCGATGCCCTTCCGCACACCGAGAAACATGTGCGCACGGCGTCGACAGCCGCTCGAGACAATCTTGAAAGGGGCGCCGGCCGCAATGGCGTTGATGGCGGGCGGAGAGCCCATCTCTCCAATCTGCAATGCGCCCGAACTGTATGCAGCGGCGATCTCAGGTCCGCCAAAAACGACTTTAACGGAAAGGTCGAGACCTTCTTCCTCGAAGAGGCCGTTCTCAATGCCGAAACGTATCGTATCGGCACTTTTATCCGTGGGCGCGCCGTACGCGACCTTCTTCAATGCTGACATCTTCCCCTCCTTGCGCGGCTTGCGTTCTCAATCCGTCGACCCGAGCACACCCGGCGGTTTTTCCGCTCGTAACCCTTCTTGGAAACGCTCATGGAACGCATCCAAAGTTTCCATCATGAGACTTCGGCAGGTCTCGTCGACGGTGCGTTCGAGGACGAACTTGACCCCGTTGAGCCCGCCGAACAAGGGGCCCGTGCTGAGGCTCGCGGCGGAGCCGAGCATGACGACACGCGACAAAACGGGACAGCGACCCGGCGTGTGTTCCTGGAACTCCCCGCCGGGACCGAGATAGGGTTGGTTCAAAAGCACATCACTCTCTTCACCTTCGGGCGGCGTAAACCGATCTCGCCAACGCAAAGCATGCGGCGCAATTGCCTGGAGCTCTACCCGTTTATCGATATTCATATCGAAGCCAGTGCCGAAGATCACAAAGTCGAACCGGTCCTCGCCTTGCGGTGTCGCGACAACCACTTTGTCGCCGTCCATCCGTGTGTCTTGCCAAGGGGCGCCGAAACGCATCTCAGCATTATCAAGTTCGATCAACCGCTCGACCGAATGGCGAGGCGGCGGGATCGGAGTCTCCGTTATGCCTTTGACGAACCGCCACCGGTAGAGATCGGGGAAATCCGCGAAATGACGCATGAATCCCGCATTCTCGAGACCCTTCTTAGCACTGAGCCACGGCAGTTCCGGGCGGCGGCAGAAAAGTACGGCGCGGTGTGCGCCTTGTTCCGCTGCGGTAATTGCATTGTCGAAGGCGGATGCGCCCGCGCCCAGCACCCCAACATCCTTGCCCGCGAGCGGCGCAAAGTCGATTTCATCGGCAGCATGCGCCCAGACATCGCGCGATAAGTTCTCCGTGAGGCCGTCCGGGATGTGCTTCCCGCCGCTGCCGATCAAGCCGGTCGCAACGACGACGCGGCGCGCAAATAGCACTGAGTCCTCATGGCCATGCCTTACACTCAACCAGACCGATTCGGCGTCGCCGTCAATGGAAAGAACTTCCGTTTCGTTCTGAACGGGAATGTCGAGGAGGCCGCGGAACCACTCCAGATAGGTCATCCACTCCGAGCGAGGCGTCAGGGAGAGTCTCTCCCAAGACTGCGGCCCGAACTTCGCCTCCCAATAAGCCCGAAGCGATAGGCTCGGAATGCCGAACTCGATCCCGGTCAATTGTTTCGCGGTTCGCAAGGTCGGCATACGGGCAAAGGTCATCCAGGGGCCTTCGAGACCGGCCTCTGCCTGATCCAGGACGAGAATGTTCGTCACCTTTGCCCGCATCAGGCCCCAGGCTAGGCCCAGTCCGTAGAGACCGCCGCCGACGATGACGACGTCATAGACCGGCTGCCCATCGCGTTCGGGCGCAGGCGGCACCCAAGGCTGATAGTTGTGGCGAAAGAGATCGATCTCATGCCGCACACGTTCCTCAAGCCACGCAAGCCCCGGCGCATCCGATCCCGGCAGTTCCTCTTTCATTCGCCGTGCCAGACTTGGCGCAATAACCGTAGCCAATTGCCGCCGAGTACGCCCTTGATCCGCGCTTCGCTCCAGCCGCGTTCCAGCATTTCACCCGTCAGATTTGGAAATTCGTCGATCCGCGCAAATCCCTTCGGTTTGTTGACTTTTGCCGTCGCGAATCCGGTGATGACACGGGCCGTCCCCTTGTCGCGGCTTGCCCAGTCTTGCCATGGACCCGGCCGCGGCCGGTTAAGGGAGAAATCCGTCCCGATCGCAACGTGCGCCTCGCCAACAAGCTCGATCATATAAGCGATGACATCGACCACATCCGCGACCGTCGCGTCGTTGCCCGCCGCCAAACCTGGCGAGAAGAGCGAGACACCGATCACGCCGCCTTTCGCCGCGCATTTTTCGAACAATGCGTCCGATTTGTTTCGTGCCACATCTTTCAGTGCTCGGGGCAGGCAATGGGTGATCGCGCAGGGCTGCTCCGAATACGCAATCGCGTCCGCCGAAGTCACCTCCCCAACGTGGCTTAAATCGCACAAGACGCCGACGCGGTTCATCTCGGCCACCATCTCCCGTCCGAACCCGGTGAGGCCCGAATCTCTTTCTTCAAGATAGCCGGCACCTGCAAAGTTTTGCGTGTTGTAGGTCAACTGCATGATGCCGATGCCAAGTTGCTTAAAGACGGCCAGGTAGTCGAGGCGGTCCTCCAACGGCGACGTGTTTTGCCAACCCATGATGATACCGAGTTTCCCGGCGGCCTTCGCCGCCAGGATATCTTCAGTCGTGCGGATCGGCATGACGATGTCGCCATGCGTATCGAACACGCGGTTCCATTCCGCGACCCGATCGATACCTTCGCGGAAATTTTCCCAAAGAATGGCTGCGTGATTGATCGCCGTCACCCCGCCACGCAACGCTTCCTCCAAAAGCGCGCGATCGAAGTCGCAGCATTGCAAGCCGTCGACTACAATTGCTTCCGCGTGAACGGCCTCCGCCTCACGCATTTATCAATACGCGTACTTGACGGAACAGCCGCAGGGTCGCGTTACGGCTTGCGCAATCTTGCGACCAGCCGCCATATCATCGAGGGCGGCTCGAACGAAGTTTTTCGCGCCTTCGACACTGCTGTGGCGCGACGACGGATTGTCGTCTATACCGCCCATAAAGACCAAGGCGCCTTCCGGATTGATGATGTACATATGTGGCGTCGTCACGGCGCCGTAGGACTGTCCGATTTCGCCCTTGGGGTCCAACAGAAGGTGATCCGGCGCCGCTTCAGTCTGCTTGATATTGTCGAGCGCTTCCACCGGCTCGAGATAGCCTTGGCGGCCCGGTGCGGATGAAATGATCGAGACCCACACCACATCATGATCGGCTTTAGATTCTTTCTGCAACGACTGCATATTGCCCGTCTCATAATGCTTACGGACATAGGGACAGTCTTTGTTCGTCCACTCCAGGACCACCGTCTTTCTCTTTAAATCGCCGAGCTTAATCGTCTCGCCCGTCGCAGATTGTCCGGTAAAGGTCGGCGCCGTCGCGCCAACTTTGGGTTTCGCGTCGGCGGCGCCGATGGGCAGAAATGCCAGCGCGGCGGCAACGGCCACAGCTTTGGCAGTCGATTGGAGTTTCATGTTATGGCCCTTTCCATTTCGATGATGCACGACGTTTCACGGTTTGCGGGTCGCCAGCGGCGCGCCAGCCAGCTTGAAAGACCGGGCGGCGCCGTCCTTATCATATATTGTCATTACGCCCGAGAATTCATCCGGCAACGCAGCTTCACCGCGCGGTACGGTGACGGTTAATCCACTATTGTTCAATTCGTGGCGCTGCGGCGCGCCATGCGCGACCAGGCCCCAGGTCAAGGGAAACAGATATACGCGATCGATGTTACTGAAATCCGACGCCGGACCGCTCAAACGAACGGCTAAACCATTGTCATCGACGCCGGCGGAGATCGGCCAGCGGGACGGTAAAGGCAATCGTGCCCGTGCCTTCTTGAACAACGCTGCGAGTTTCGCATCCCGGACGTTCTTCGTACCGGTTGGAATATCGATAGCGAGCGCGCCATGGTGCGGAATGCATAGGCTTTCGCACACCAAGATCTCCGCTTCCGCGCGCAGTGACAAAGGCTGACCCACGGGCCAATCCGCCGGTAAAGTCACGTCGAACAAGAGCGCGGCTTCATCCTTGTAACCGTAATTCACCAAGGGGCCATATTCGATTCGCTTTGGCGCCGGCCAGGCGGCCGGGACCAGCTTCACGCCTTTCGGCAAGGTCCATTCGACGGCGGCCGCTTGTCCGGAATCGCCTGGGTTTTGCCAATATGTATGCCAACCGGCTGCCATTTTCTGATGCAGCACGACCGAGGTCGTCGCACCTGGCGCCACAACGGCCTGTTCGGCATGAAGTTTCGCGACCAGCTGTTCGGACTGGATCGAGGCGGCATGGCCGGCCTCCGCGGACAGCAGGACCAGGCAGGCCGTCAGGCATGTGTTTCGAACGCCGCGCGTTATTCCGCCGCCTTCACCGCGGCTGGGGCGACGCGCATCCCTTCCAATATCTCGGGCCGTTCGTCGAAATCGGCATCTTCCGCGATGACGGCGGAATAAGCGGGGACCCGATACAGGGCGCCGTCCCGCGCGGCGGCCGGCGGATGACCGTCCTCCAGAGCACGGGCGCCCTCCATCAACAGGCGCCGCATCTTGATAATCGCGGTATCGGAGGTACCGAGATGCTCAAGCGAACGGTCCACGATCGGGCCTGGGCTTTCCGTCATTGCCGCGTCTTGGGCCCGGATGCCAACGATTCCGGTAAACGTCTCGTCCCGCTGAACCTGGCGATCGATATTGTAATCGTTTGCCGCATTCGCCGCCGGAATCAGCGTGCCGGGAATCCGTGCCGCGTGCGAAGACAAACCGTTCTGCCAGCTGTGCAGTTCCGCATCGGTCACCGGACGCTCGTTGTTATAGGTAACGCAAATGATGTTGCAGGTACCGTCATCGGCGGGCACCCACATGCGCACGGTCCGAGATTCGCCGGGCACCGGCGCGATCATCGTATAGAACGGATAAAGCCACTGGTTCATGCGCCAGTAATACTTCCCACCCTCGACGATCCGGCGCGCACCCAAGGTCATGCCGAATTCGGTATCGACGACCTTCCACTTCGGCGCGGTGTCGCCGGAGAAGTAGCTCCCCGTCAAAGCCGCCTTGTTCTTCGCGTCGTTGTCGATCTTGCGGTGTAGGAAGCTGACATGCGCGGAGTCGATCTCGCCCTCGACCGCCTGTGCATAGTTGCACTCCTGATACCAGCGCGACATGTAGCGTTGATCGTCCGGTACCTCCATCCACTCGAGCTCCGGCATCCCGCCCATCGCGTCCGCCGGCCCCATATAGGCCCAGACGACGCCAGCCTTCTCCCGCACCGGATAGGATTTTAGCTTCACCTTGTCCTTGAAATTGCTGTCGGCGGGCTCGGAAGGCATATCCACGCAATTGCCGTCGGCATCGAACTTCCAGCCATGGTAGACGCATCGGATGCCGCACTCTTCGTTCCGTCCAAAAAAGAGACTGACCCGGCGGTGCGGGCAGAACTGATCGACCAGTGCCACCCGGCCGTTGCTGTCCCGTAAGGCCAATAGGTCTTCGCCCAGGAGACGGACACGCACCGGATCGCAGTCCGGCTCGGCGATCTCTTCGCTCAACATGAACGGCATCCAGAACCGCCGCATGAACGCGCCCATCGGCGTCCCGGGTCCGGTCTGGGTTAGATAGTCGTTCTCCTCACGGCTCAACATGTCAGCCTCCGTTCATTCAACGAAACTTTCGGACCATATGGCAAAACCGAGGCCCGTTCCTGTCCCGGCCGGCGTACGGTAACCTGGTTGATAGTCCGACCAGGCGAGCGGCAGTTCTTCTAACGCTCCCGCAGCGCAAATCCAGTTGCGAATCTCGGAGCTACCGCCGTTCAATTTCTGCACCGGCAACGATTGTAGCGTCTCTGTATCATTCATCGCCAGCGCCTGCAGGACCGTGCCGTCCAGCTCTTCGTCGACCGTGAAATGGCTGAGGCCGCCCGATGCGAGAACGCCAACGCGGGTGTCGCCGGGATAGGCCGCAATAGCGGCGGCGATTTCCTGGCCCAACCGATAACAGCGTCGCGGGCTGGGCTGGTTGGGCGGGTAATAAGTATTGAGAAATACCGGCACGACCGGGATTGGCGGCTCGCTCATCAACCGGTTGTGGACAAATCCGAAGGCGTGCCCTTCGCCTTTTCCGGGCTCGATCGTATCCGCGCTCGCAATATCGAAGTCCCGCTGCACAAGCCAATCGGTCAGATGTTCGGCGAGCGCCGCGTCTGCCGGATACTCGCGCGGTTCGGTCTCTTCGTAGTAGCGGGCAGACAATCTTTTCGCCCACGCGAAGCCGCCATCGCTCGGCGCCAACGGAACGTTGCGGATCGTCTGCCCCCGATAGATGAGGATGCAGGGCATGTTCCGGGCGCCGTACAATTCGTTCTGATCGTCCCCCACCACGATGAGCGCATCGAGCGATGCATCTGCGAGCGCAGCGCGGATCCGCGAAAGGTTCGGCATCGCCGCTGCATGTCGGGCGGCAAAGGGGCCCGGCCCGATGCGCGCTGCAATATCTGGGTCGGCGCGTTCCAAGAGGTCGTCGTAAGTCGCAGGATGACCTGTCTTATCGCGATGCGCACGCACGCGGTCCCCCTCGATAAAGAGCGACCAATCTTCCAGTTTTCCATTTAACATGGGCGAGTGCGAGACGCCGATGCCGAGCACAATTTTCGCCATATGCGAGCCTGCTGTCCGTTCAAGATTGAAGGGCGCAGATAATTATTTAGGTCATTTCAGTACATGCGGCCAAATTCGCCGCAATAACGGAGAGGATGAGAGACGTGACATTGAAAATCGTCGGCGCGGGTTTCGGACGCACGGGCACCAAGTCGCTCAAGGCTGCATTGGAGCGTCTCGGTTTCGCGAAGTGCTATCACATGACGGAACTGCGCGAAAACCCAGCGCATCTACCCTATTGGCAAGAAGCGCTGAAGAGCGGCTCGACGGATTGGGATGCCTTGTTCGAAGGATATGGATCGTGTGTCGACTGGCCCGCGGCGTTCCACTGGCGCGCTTTGACGGCACATTACCCGGACGCAAAAGTCTTGCTGTCCGTCCGCTCACCCGAGTCTTGGGTGAAGAGCATCCAGCCGACCATCTTCACGACACTCCGAAAGGTCTCGGAACTGCCGCCGGGACCGCTCCGCGAACAGCGCCAGATGAATTACGAAATGATCGTCGAGCGCACGTTCGAGGGGCGCTTAGACGATGACGACTATCTGATCTCGGTCTTCAACAAGAACATCCAGGACGTCCAGGCCACAATACCGGCGGAATGTCTGCTGACCTTCGACGCGGCGGAGGGCTGGGGTCCGCTCTGCCGGTTCCTCGGCGTCGACATCCCGGACGAACCCTTTCCCTTCACCAATACGACGGCGGAGTTTATCGAGAATGTGAAAGCGCGTGCCGAAGCCCTGAAAGGGTCAAGCTGAGACCGCTATAGTTTCGGCCAGACCTGTTCCATGAACCGGGTCATCACCTCCGTATTGCTGTCCATATCCGCGCTGCTGTCGCTGATAACGATCTCGTCGAGCCCGGCATCGCGATAGGCGGCGACGGTTGCCGCAATATCGTCCTCCGTACCGGTTAACGCGGTACGCTCCATCAACGGCTTGCTCGGCGCTTTGCCGGTGAAGCGGAGCGGGATGGTGAGCGAGTAGTCGAAGCCCGCCGGATCGCGGCCCGCGGCTTCGGTCAGCTCGATGATCTTCGCCTTCCCCGCCGCGACTTGCGCCGGCGATTGGCGCAAGGTGTGCCAGCCATCGCCGAAGCGGGCGGTGCGCCGAAGCGCCGCCGGGCTGGAGCCGCCGATCAACAAGGGCGGGTAAGGCTTCTGCAACGGCTTCGGCGAGAACTTCAATCCGCTGTAATTGTAGAACGTGCCCGCAAACGCCGGCGTTTCTTGCGTCCACAGCGCCTGCAGCGCACCGAGAATTTCATCCATGCGCTTACCGCGCGTCGTGAAATCGACACCGAGATTTTCGAACTCGTCCCGCGTCGTCGCCACCCCAACGCCAAGCGAAACCCGTCCGCCCGAGAGATGATCCAAAGTCGCGACCATCTTTCCGAGCCTAGCGGGATCGTGCCACGGCAACACCAAGACAGAGGTACCAAGCCGAACCGTGTCCGTCGCGCAGGCGATCGCCGTCAGCACCGTCAGGGCGTCATGGTAGGGCTTATTGCCGAGCCGCTCCGCAACATAGGTCGAATGAAACAAATGTTCGCGGACCCAAACGCTCGCATACCCTTGCTTCTCCGCTTCAACGGCGAGCGCGACAAGATCGTTGGGATCGTCGACCCCTTGGTTGTTCGGAATGCCAAATCCCACGCGCATCGTGATGTCCTCCTAAATGTCTTCGTCATCAAGTTAGGTCGGCGTGCAGCGGCCGCCAAAGATTGGTTGCATTCACCGCTCAATTCGCCGACTCTCAATGAATGTGGCGCGGTATTGCGATATTCTTGATCGGTGGGGTGTTCGGCACCGGATTTGGGGTGGCCGTCGGGTTCTTCTTGTTCCCGTATATTTTCCCGCCGCCGGAAGCGATGGAGCAGCTCGCCGTCGAAGAGGGTGCGGCGCCGGTCGCGGCGGGCACCTTTATCCACGCCAATCCGAGCGATCCGATCCATTACGGCAAGGGCGCCGTTAAAGTCTTCGAAAGCACGCTTTTTCTTGAAGACGACTTCGAAGTCGGGCCCGGGCCGAAATATCACGTCTATCTCGTCCCGAAAGCCGGCATTCGGGCAAATGGCGATCTCGACAATCAAATGTTCGTCGACCTCGGCCGCCTGCGCGCCTTCAAAGGCAGCCAGAACTATCGCATCCCGGAGGGAACCGACCTCGCGTCGTTCAAGAGCCTCGTCATCTGGTGCGAACAGTTCAATGTTCTGATTTCGCCGGCGGACCTCGCCTTTAAGTGACGGCTCACAATTCGTCAGGCTTCCCATGAAAATCGCGAAGATCGACGTTTTCAACTTCGACCTCACCTATGTGCACGGCACCTATATCATGTCGGGCGGACGGGAGATTACGCATCTACCCTCCACCCTGGTCCGGGTGACGAGCGACTCCGGGCTCACCGGTTGGGGCGAGGTCTGCCCGCTCGGCACAACGTACCTGGCTTCGCATGCGGGCGGCGCTCGAGCCGCGCTTGAACTCTTGGCCCCGCCTCTCATTGGGCTCGATCCAACAAACCTCGCCGCGATCAACGACGCGATGGACGCGACCCTGATGGGCTACGCCTATGCGAAAAGTCCGATCGATGTCGCGTGCTGGGACCTCACCGGCAAGGCCTGGGGGGCAAGCGTCGCGGATATGCTCGGCGGCGTGCGCCAGGCGCGGTTCCCCCTCTATTTCGCAGTCCCCCTCGGCACACCGCAGGAGATGAGCGACTACGTCCTGGCCCGCCGCGCGGAAGGCATTCATCGCTTCCAATTGAAGATCGGCGGCGACCCCGCGCTCGACGCTGTCCGCGCCCGCACCGTGGTCGAGAACACCGGCGACGAGGACATTATCATCGGGGACGCCAACTGCGGCTGGCGCTTGAACGAAGCCATCCAGGCGGCGCGCGCGATGGAAGACCTGCCGCGCTTCTATTTCGAGCAACCCTGCCCGACCATGGAAGAATGCATCGAGGTCCGCAAACGGACGACCTTGCCGATGATCTACGACGAAGTTGTCAGCGATCCCGCCACCCTTCTGCGGGCGGCACGCGACGGCGGTGCCGGCGGCTTCAATCTCAAGATCTCTAAAGTTGGCGGGCTGACCAAAGCCAAGCTGATGCGCGACCTCGGCCAAGAACTCGGTCTCCAGATCACGGTCGAGGATACTTGGGGCGGCGATATCGTCGCAGCGACGTCCGCCCATGTTGCCGCCTCCACGAAAGAGCGGGCGTTGCTCAGCGTCTCCTTCATGAACGACTGGACCAACGAGCACATCGCCGGCCACCAACCGCGAAGTCGCGACGGATTCGGCAGCGCGCCCGGCGGGCCCGGCCTCGGGATCGACGTCGACGCCGCCTTGCTCGACGCACCGCTGTTCAGCGCCGGATAGTCGGCCGTTAACCAATCTTAAACCAAATCCAAGCCCAAATGGCCTCGTTTCCATTCAATTCAAATACACAGGCCTGAATATGCGAAATGCCACGACTCGCCGGACCATCCTGAAGAACTTGCTGACCTTGCCCGCGGTCGCCGCCTTAACGTCCGTCCCAATTATCTCTTTCGCCGATGAAAGAGGAAATGAGGCGCGGAAGGCTCGCGAGGAACGCCAACGCGAAAGGCGGAAAGATCGGGAAGAACGGTAACGCGAACGTGGTAAGGACCGCGACGAACGAAATCGCGAGCAGGACAAGAACGAGCGAGAGCGTGACCGGGAATCCCGCCAACGCGAGCGCGAAAGGGAGAAAGAAGAGCGGAAGCGGGACCGCGAAGCGCAGAAGAGAGAAAAGAAGCAGCAAAAAGAAGAACGGAAACGAAACCGCGAGCAGCGCAAAGAAGAGCGGAAACGCAATAAGGGCAAAGGGAATGGCCAGAGTAAGGGGAAAGGCCGCGGCAAAGACGACTAGCATCGCTACCCTCTGGACGCGTCATATCACTTATTCACGGCACGGTCACCAGCGATAACCAGCGGCGGCCATACCTAACGACAACAGGAGTGTCGAATGCTTACGAATTGGTATCGTACGATGGTGCTCGCGGCCGCCGCCGCATTGCTGGCCGGGTGTGCCGCAAACCCCATATCCGTCGCCAAGAGCGCGGTCGAGCATGCCGTGGAGGACCGCACGAGCGCCGACGCGACAACAGACCTCGCCATCAAGGCAAGCATCGCCGCCGAGGTCATCGACAAGATGGGCTCGGACGTCATCGCCATCTCCTCGGATGTCTACGAAGGCCGCGTGATGCTGACTGGCATTGTCGAGACGTCGTCGCAGAAAGCCCAAGCGGGTGCATTGGCGGGTAAGATCGAAGACGTCAAAACCGTCTACAACGAGCTTCGCGTTACGCCGGCGACCAAGAAGGAGAAAGGGACGGTCGAAGGTTTCGTCGACGATACCGTGGTGGAGACAAAGATCGACGCGCTCTTGCTGGACGCGGGCGGCGTGAATTCCCGGAACTTCCGCTGGCGCTCGGTTCACGGTCATGTCTACCTGCTGGGCCGTGCGTTGTCTTCGGCGGAACTGACGAAGGCCAAACGCGTCGTCAACGGTATCGAGGGCGTGCGGTCTCTAACCAGCCACGTCGAAATTCGTCCGAAGTAATGAATGCCTCGATAGACAGGACATAAAATGACATTTACCCAAGCTCAATTGGACGATCTCGCCGAACGCTACACCGCCGCGTGGAACGCGAAAGCGCCGGAAAAAGTGGCGGCATTCCACTTACCGACAAGCCAAATCGTCATCAATCGGGGTGAGCCCTCGGTCGGTCATGCCGGCTTGACCGAAATGGCCGCTGGGTTTCACGCGGACGTGCCAGATTTGCATCTCATCTGCGACGGTATTCACGGTGCCGGCAATCATGTTGTCTATCTTTGGACCTTCACCGGACACGACGCAACAACGGGCAATCCACTAAAGATCAGCGGTTGGGAAGAGTGGGACCTCGACGAGAACATGATGGTGACCACCGCGCTCGGCTGGTTCGATGCGGACGATTACGAACGACAGGTGGAGGGGAGATAGGGCCCAACGTCACGCCGACGTCACCAACCGATAGCCGAAGTCGTATGCGTCGTACTCGAGGATAGCCGCGTATTTCTTTGCCCAAACACCTGAGTCCAAATCGCTGGCCAGCCGGTTCAAGCCCGCTGACACGTCCCCGATCTTCCAGAAGGACGAAATCGCCTTGCGCAGGCGCGGATCGAAGTAAGCCCGCGGGCGGCGCCAATAGGCGCAGAGAAAGCCATCCCGGCAATCGTGTGGAATGGGCACCGGCGCGATCTTTACTGGGCCAAGCCATTCTTCATACCGCGCCATCGCCGGCATCTGCGTGTCGTCGATCGTATAGATTTCCGGAATGTAATCGCCGAGCCAGAAGCCACGAGCCGACGGATCGAAGGTGAAGATCACGACAGGCCCGCGCGTGACCCGGCGCATCTCCCGCAAACCTTGGCTCTGGTCCGTCCAATGATGGATCGTCAGGATCGCCATCGATGCGTCGAAGGCGTTGTCCTCGAACGGCAAATCTTCCGCCACCCCTTGGACGACCTCGGCCGCCGGACGGCGACGCTGTCGGTTCATCTCCGCCGACGGCTCTACCGCCGTGACGATCCGGTCTTCGGGCTCATCGGACCCGGCACCTGCCCCAACATTGAGAACGGTTTCCGCTGTGCCTAAAGCGCGCCAGACCATTGTCTCGATCCGGGGATCCGGTTGGCGGAGGTCCGAATAGTTGACCCCGATTTCGTCGTACGACGCGCTCAACAGGCTCGCCTAACCATCTACGTTCGTCAGCCGGAACTCGGCGCCCAATTGCCGTGCGATGGAACCCGTATCGAAAAAGACCGTCTCGCCCTGCAGGCGTTCGCCCTGGAAATGCCAGGCGACGATGGCTCGGACCTTCACCTTACGGCCGGTCGGCGGAATGCCCTGAAAGGTTCCTTCATAGGTACCGGTCCATTCGTTTTCGGTGACGATGCAATCTTCGTCCGCCGAGAGAATGCGGCGAATTCGGACGGTGAAGTCGGGAAAGGCCTTCCAATGGGCCGTATAACGTTCGGCGACGCGGGTCGGGCCATCGAAACGATCCGGAAAACAAGCGACATCGTTGAAACAGTCTGCGGTGAATCCCTCCATCAGATGGTCCAGATCATGCTCGCTCTCCGCCTTCAGATGATCGTCTAAAAGCGCTTGTCGTTCGGGAGAAATGCTCGCCATCGGTATCTCCTCTTTGCGGTTATGGACTCAGCGGTTCCAGAGATTCGACCGGAGAACCGCGCGCCCGTCGCTGGAATCTTAAAAGGGCGAACGGTATTGTCGCCACTCAATTTTGCAAAAACGCCCGCAGCCGTGACGATATCGATGGGCTCTTTGGCGGTCTTGAGACCTTCGAGCCCTACTGGACCAAACGTCTTTACGATGCACGCCAATAATGTTTACGCCTTACCGAAACGGTTAACCGACGCAATATTGCTTAAGGGAACCCGTCCCGTATTGATTTGCTGCCGGCAAGATTGAGGAGTTCGCGATGAACCAAGATCATGCATCCATCTATCGCAAGATCGGCGTCGAGCCGATCGTCAACTGCGGCTCCTCCCGCTCGGTCTACGGCAACAGCACGATGAGCGATCCGGTCCGCGAAGCGATGGAAAGCGCGTCTTTCAACCACGTCATCATGTCGGAGTTGGGGGAAGCCGCCGGGGCACGCCTGGCGGAGTTAACGGGTGCGGAATGGGGATTGGTTACCGCGGGTTCCGCGACCGGGTTGGCCCTCGGCACCGCGGCCTGCGCCGCCGCCAACGATCCGCTCCGGATGCTGCGACTACCGGAGCAATTCGGCGCCAAGCGCCGCGCGGTCCTGGCGCCGGCCGGACAGCGCTTCGCCTACGACCATGCGGTTCGGATGGTGGGTGCGAAAGTCATCGAGGTCGACGACGTAGCAGCGCTTAAATCCGGATTTGAGGAATATGACGTGGTGGCCATTCTGCTGCTGGCGGAACGCGACGACAGCGCGCCACTCACGTTCGACCAGATGTTGCCGGAAGCGCGCAGCGCCGGTGTCCCGATTATCGTGGATGCCGCGTCGGAAGCGCTCGGCTCACCGGAGATGTGGACCGCACGCGGGGCCGATCTCGTCGTCTATAGCGTCAGCAAGCTCATGCGGGGGCCGGCCGCCTCCGGTATTTTGCTGGGCCGTAAACCATTGGTCCGCGCCGCCTGGTACAATGGGCCGCCGCACCAAAGCTTCGGCCGTGTGATGAAGATCAGCAAGGAGCAGATCGTCGGCGCCATCGCCGCCGTGGAGCGATGGTTCGAACACGACCACGCGGCCGAACGGGACGCGTGGCAGCGTCGTCTGGACCTGATCCACGACCGTCTGCAGCCGATCAATGCCTTGAAGTTGGATTGGCATGTCTTGTCCGGCGGCATCCGGCGTCTCGAAGTCGATTGGTCGGATTGTCAGCCCGATCTCGACTTTGTGGACCTCCAGACCGAATTACTGGCGCGCCGGCCCCGTGTATTGATCGACGATTTCGGCGGGACCGCACGGTCAACCATGATCAACCCTTTTGCGCTCGATGACGACGGTGCCGGCCTTGTCGCGGAGGCGCTTTACGAAGCCCTAACGGCGGCCCGCCCGGCCCCATCGGACGGACGGAACATTGAGATCGACATCTCCGGCGCGTGGGCGGTCGAAATCGATTTTGCGACCGGCCCGGCCCAACACACACTCGAGCTCAAGCGCGACGGCGATACGCTCACCGGCTCGCACGAAACGCCCTTCGGCAACGGCGAAGGCACCGGGACCATGACGGCTCAAGGCTTTAACCTGCAAGCGCTGCAGATCGTCGAAGGATTGACCGTTAGCTTTCGCTTCGTGGCGGAAGCCTGCACCGCCGACCGCATTGCCGGTTATATCGAGATCGGTGCCGCCACGGGCCATGCGCTCGGCCCGACAACTTTGCGGCAATTCGGTCGGCTGGCTTTTGAAGGTCGCCGCCGATAACGCCTTAACGGGCGTATTCTTGCCGATAGCGCGATTACACCGCTTGATCCGTATAATCGCAGCCGACCGCAATCTGACGAGCCCCGCGAAGCGAAGCGCCTATTTCCAGGGCGGGGCTTCGCCCCATTTATCCCAATACGTCGTCTCGCTGGTGGGCAGGCGGCTGGTCGGGCCGAAATTGCCGCGCGGGTAGCCCAACGGGATACAGCAATGGAACACTACGTCGTCCGGAATACCGAACATTTCGTGCACCCGTTCCATAACCTCCGGATGCAAGGTCGTGAGCACGCTGCCGATACCGAGCGCACGCGCCGAGAGCAGCAGGTTTTGTACGCCGGGGAAGGTTGAGGCGGCGGCAACGCCGGAGGCGGCCGAATAGGCCAAGATCACACAAGGCGCGTTCTCCATCTCGTCCGCAAGCAAAGCGGCCCAGCGGTATTGCGAACCTTCGGGGATATCTTCCTTCCCTTTCCAGCCGTAAGCGTCGCGGCGCTTCGCCCACCACGCTTCGTGATAGAGCTTACCGAATTTCTTGATCGCCTCGCGGTCGCGGATGACCAGAAACCGGGCCGGCTGCACATTACCGCCGTTCGGTGCTTTGGAGGCGGCGTCGAGAATAATTTTTAACTGCGCATCGGTGATCGGGCGATCGGGGTCGAGGCGGCGTGTCGCGCGCTGGCTGAACATCGCCTCGCCGATCGGCATCGTCAGTTCGGCGGGCGGGTCGAGGCGAACCATTTCCATCTTGTCATTCCTTATCGTTCGTGGTGCGACCGAAGCAGTATTACCGGTCTTTCTTGAATGTAATGATGTGCGGCGAGACGTCCGCGGCAAGCGGACACCTAAATCCCGAGCCGCTTCATTTGACCTTCCGGATAACGCGCCCCCGCCGTGACACCCAGCGGACAAGCGGCACCCAAGCTCTCGATTTCAGAGGCGGTAAGGGCGATTTCCGCAGCCGCGACATTCTCCTCAAGATAACGGCGGCGCTTCGTGCCGGGGATCGGCACGATGTCTTCGCCCTGCGCCATCGTCCAGGCAATGGCCACCTGCGCCATCGTGCAGTCATGCGCGGACGCCACCGCTTGGATCGGCGCCAACAGCGCCTTGTTCTGCGCCATGTTCTCCGCGGAAAATCTTGGATGATTGCGCCGGCCGTCACTTTCGATCAGTGCATCCGCCAACGCGATGGTGCCGGTGAGAAAGCCGCGGCCCACCGGTGCGTAATTTACGTATCCAATCCCAAGCTTGCGGCAGAGCGGCAGGATTTCCGCCTCACAGTCCCGCGTCCAAAGCGAGTACTCTGTCTGTAGCGCCGAAATCGGATGCGTTGCGTGGGCTCGGCGGATCGTCTCGAGGCCGGCTTCGGAGAGCCCCAGGAAGCGGACCTTCCCTTCTTCGACCAACCGCGCCATCTCACCGACCGTCTCTTCGATGGGAACCAGACTGTCCACCCGGTGTTGGTAGTAGAGATCGATGACGTCGGTGTTGAGCCGTTTCAAGCTCTTCTCGCAGGCTTCGCGGACATATTCGGGCCGGCCGTCGACAGGCCGATCCGCGCTCACCCGCCCCCGGTTGCCGAATTTGGTCGCCAGCACGACCTGGGCCCGCTTGCCGGCCAACGCTTGCGCCAAGAGCTCTTCGTTTAATCCGTTCGCGTACGAGTCGGACGTATCGAGAAAGGTGCAGCCGAGGTCGATCGCGCGATGGACCGTGGCGATCGACTCCGTGTCGTCGCGCTCGCCATAGGTCGTGCTCATGCCCATACAGCCCAGCCCGATCGCGGAGACTTCTAAATCCCCGAGTTTGCGTCGTTTCATGCGCCCCTCCTACAAAAGCTTTAACGCGTACCCAACAAGTTTTGATCGACCTTCCGGCCAAACAAACGCTCCGCGTTTTTGTATGCAATCTTCTCTGCGATCTCGCGAGAGAACTGGCTCAACCATTTCCGGTTCACCTCGATCAAGTGGCCATAGTCGTCCCATTGACTGTTCACCCAGGTATCGGAGCCAACCATAAATCGTCCCGAAAACCGTTCCAAAACGCGCCGCCAATCGGGATCAATCGTGCCGTCTTCGTTTAAGATATCGAGCTCGCGATACGAGGTATCGGCGTAGAGCTTCGGGTATCGCGCCATCACGGCTTCGACAACGTCGGCTGGTTCCGACATACCCGCATGGGCCCAAATTATTTTGAGGCGCGGCTCCAACGCGAACAGGAAGTCGACCGGCGCTTTCCCCGAATGAATGTGGATATAGAGATCCTGTTCGATCGCTTCGGCGGCGATCTTCTTGAACAGCGTCTTATCTTTGGGCACTTGGTGGAGATGGAACTCGCCAATTCCGACATGCGGCTACTTTTCGAGACGCCATTTTAGATAGTCGAACATGCCGGGAACGCGCGTCCAATTCGAGGAATTGGCGATCCCGTGGTAGGGCCGCAGTTCAGGTACGATCCGCTTCGGCGCGTATTCCCATAGCATGATGGTTCCTTCGTCCGGCGTCGACGAGACCAACCCCATCGCAACACCGTTTTCGTCCATCAACTTGACGACCGCTTCCGGCGGATAAGGCCCCCAAGCCGGCTCCTTATAATGGATATGCGCGTCGAAAAGCGGGAGGTCCTTGGCCGCCTCGCCGATATAACCGTGATTGTCATCGGCGTCGGCCACGGCCGAAACGGACATGACAATCGCCGTAATTGCTATGGATCAAATCCGCACGCCTATCCCTCCCTAGACGAGACGCCGACGATCAAGCGACTGTTACGCGAAAGCGATATTCTGATTCACGCCTGTGCGTTCGGCCACGCCGACCTTATTGCTGCTGTCTTTCTTGGCTTTGCCAAGCACGTCGTCGACGCGCGAAATCAATCGGGCCAAAGGTTCGCCGAATTCGTACTGCGAGACACCGATCGACACGATAATCGCGCCCAGGTTCTCATCGTTCTTTTTGTTCACAATGGCGTTCGCGGACAAGGTGCTGCAGATGTCGTTCGCAATGCCCGTTGCCGCTTCGAGGTCCGCGCCCGGTAAAATCACGGCGAATTCATCGCCGCCATAGCGTGCCGGCGTCGCCGTCTCGTCCAACTTCCGTTTGAGGGTACTCGCGACCAGTTTTAGTGCCTGGTCACCGATACTCTCGCCATGCTTCTTGTTGAACTCGGCCAAGAAATCCAGATACACGATAAAACAACTGAACGCTTGGCCGCTCTCCATAGCCGTACCCGCTTGCTGACGCAGCGCAGTATCGAATGTCTTGCGGTTCGCGATGCCGGTCAGACTGTCCATGCCCGCTTCGCGACGCTCCGTTTCCATCTCTTCGCGGAGTTGTTCGACCTCGTCCGTCGAGGACGCCAGCCGAATTTCCAATTCTTTGGTGCGGGATTGAATTTGACGCGCCCCGTCGACGACTTCTTCCACCAATTTCTTGAAGTCGTTCGGATTGGATTCCGAATCGAGACCACTCGCCGCGTCCATAATGGCGTCGCCGAACTGCGCTGCTTCGGAGCCGGTCAGGCTCAGCCCCTCGACCGCTTCCGCCATCGACGCCTTCATCTTTTCCCAAATTTCCTGCTGGGCCGCCATCTCCGCTTCATTTCCGAAGAAGCGTTCGTAGAGATCGTTACAATCATCCGCGGAGAAAGTGTCACCGTCCGCGAGTTTATCGACGGCGTCCGTCAGATCCGGCAAGGAATTGGTGAAATAGTGATACCAGACCGTGAAATTATTCGGATTGGCCGGCAGGCCGAGCTCTTCCAATTTCGCGAGAGCTGAACGCGCCAAATCGGCGGCCTGATCGACATCTTGTGCGTATTCCAACTCCGTCTCCTTCGAGCACCAACCGGTCTAGCGCCGCTAAACCATGTTCCCCAACACAGTCCCCGTCACCCGCAATCTAACATGGCCCCAGGTTCGTCCCAAGACTTGGATCGACAAACCTCGAAAATCCGCACCAGGCTATAAAGCTTCCGCATCAGCCAGCACCTCGGGCAAGCCATAAAACCCGGGCTCTTTCGCCGTCAACCATTGGCACGCCGTGCGTAAGACGGTCGGATCGATATCCGGCCGCGTCACATTGTGACTAATGCGAATTTCGTCATTATGACTGCCGAAGATGATTTCGTGGTTACTGATCGCTCCGCCGGCGAGCAACGAGACGATTTCGGGTGGCGCTTCGTCCCCGCGACCGGCCTGGATACGGCGCGCGATTTCTCCGGACGTGCCGCTCGGCGTCTCTTTCTTACGCCGGTGATGGACGCCGATTACCTTGGCGTCGTAGCCGGGACCAAGCCTGCCGGCCAGCGTCTCCAATACGCCGAACAGCACCGACGCGCCGCGGGAGATGTTCGGCCCGTAAATGATTGGAATATCTGCGGCGAATTTCATGAGGCTTTCAAGACCGTCTCCCGAACGTACCGTCGTCCCCACGAAAAGCGGACGGCCCCCGTCAGCGCATTTCGCCGCAAGTTCAAGCGTCCGATCAAAATCCGTGAAATCAAAGAGAACGTCGCAGTCGCTGATCACCTGGTCCACATCATCGCTCAAAGGGGTCAAGCAACCATCCGCCGATAACTGGGAGGAACGCACGAGACCGCAGACGAATTCGATACCGTCCGTCGCCGCAAGCGCAGCGCCGACCCGCCGGCCCATACTGCCTGCTGCCCCGGATAGCGCCACCCGAATTGACATGTTCTAATTGACGACGGGCCGGTACTCGGCCCCGAGTTCGTGGACAATCTCGCGCACGCCGTCGAGATGCGGATTGACTTCCAGCGCTTTCTCGAAGGCAATTCTGGCCGTCACCGGCTCGTCGCGGCGCAGGCAAATCTGACCGAATCCGCCCAAGGCGCCAAAGTGTCGGGGTTCCAGTTTCAGGGTCTCTTCGATGTCGGCGACGCTTTCGTCGTCGCGATCCAACAGGAAGTAAAGCGTCGCACGTTTGTTCCAGGCTTCCGCCCAGTCCGGATAATCCCGTACCAAACCGTCCAAGAGACGTTCCGCCGCATCGAACCGGCCTTGCGCCAATCCCCCGATGACACGCTCCATCCGTTGCACTGCCGAATCGTCCGGGTGGCTGCACCAAAGCGCCCAAATGGACCCTTCCACCACATCCAAGGGCTCATCGAGTTCCGGCTTCGCCAAGTCCTCAAAAAGGCCATTGAGCTGGTCCGGTAAGTTGGGCGCTGGCGCCATCGCGTCGAGCGATAAGATTAATTCAAGCGCTCGGTCGAGCGGGCCGACCTTCTCGTGATCCATCGCCACTAACCCTTCTTCGCCGCTGCTTGTTGGCGCTGCACTTTCGCCCAAGTATCACGCAACCCGACGGTCCGATTGAAAACAGGCCGCTCGGGCGTCCCGTCGGGGTCGGCGCAATAATAACCGAGCCGTTCGAACTGCAGCGTGCCGCCGACCGGCGCCGCCGCCAAGGCCGGCTCCAGCATGCAGCCGGTCAGGACATTGAAGGACTCCTGATTAATATCGTCCAGATAATCGCCGGACGCGCCCGGTTCTTCCGTGGCGAAGAGGTGCTCGTATTGGCGCACTTCCGCTTCGACCGCATGGGGTACCGAAACCCAATGCATCGTCGCTTTGACCTTGCGGCCATCCGGCGCGTTGCCGCCCTTTGTCGCCGGGTCATAGGTACAGCGGAGTTCCACGATCTCCCCGTTCGCATCCTTCACCACGTCATGACACGTAATGAAATAGGCGTAGCGCAACCGAACCTCACGGCCCGGCGCCAAGCGAAAGAATTTCCGCGGCGGGTCTTCCATGAAATCGTCACGTTCGATCCAGAGTTCTCGCGAAAACGGCACCATACGGCTGCCGGCGCCCTCGTCTTCCGGGTTGTTGACCGCCTCGAGTTCTTCACTTTCGCCTTCGGGATAATTCTCGATCACGACCTTCAGCGGATTGAGGACGGCCATTCGGCGGACCGCCGTCCGGTTCAGCAACTCGCGCATACAGTGATCAAGGAGTTGCGTCTCAACGACGCTGTCGGATTTCGTCACGCCGATACGCCGTGCGAAGTCGCGAAGCGCCTCCGGAGGCACACCCCGGCGACGCAGACCGGAAATCGTCGGCATGCGCGGGTCGTCCCAGCCGTTCACATGCCCCTCTTCCACCAGTTGGATCAGCCGGCGTTTCGAAAGAACATTGTAAGACAGATTGAGACGCGAGAACTCGTACTGACGGGGGCGCGACGGCACGGGCAGATTTTCGATCAGCCAATCGTAGAGCGGCCGGTGGTCTTCGAATTCGAGCGTGCAGAGCGAGTGCGTGACACCTTCGATCGCGTCGGATTGCCCGTGTGCAAAATCGTAAGTTGGATAGATACACCAGGCATCACCTGTCCGTGGATGCGATTCGTGCATGATCCGATACAGAACCGGGTCACGCAGATTGATATTGCCGGACGCCATATCGATTTTCGCCCGCAACACGCGCTCGCCGTTTGAGAACTCACCCGACCGCATACGCCGGAAGAGGTCTAAATTCTCTTCCATGGTTCGATCACGGTGTGGCGAGTTCCGGCCCGGTTCGGTCAAGGTGCCCCGATATTCCCGCATTTCATCGGCGGTCAAATCGTCGACATAAGCCTTGCCCTCGCTGATCAGCAGTTCCGCCCACGTATAGAGCTGCTCGAAATAGTCGGACGCATACCGCGGCTCGCCGTTCCAAGAATAACCAAGCCATTTCACATCCGCTTCGATGGCGTCGATATACTCCTGCTCTTCCTTGGCCGGGTTCGTATCGTCGAAGCGAAGATTGCAGCGACCGTCAAATTCCTCAGCCACGCCAAAGTTCAAACAGATCGACTTCGCATGGCCGATATGCAAATAGCCGTTCGGTTCAGGCGGAAACCGTGTAACCAAGCTTTCCGTCCGCCTTTCGGCCAGATCTTCTACAATTATGTTGCGGATGAAATCGCGGAGTTCTCCGCTTTCGTCCAAGTTTTCGGCTTCGCTCATGGGTCTCTCTTCGTCCGGCGGCATATGCAGCGCAAATCGCGCCGCCGCAATCAGCCTTGTGAGGCCTGCATACGCAAGAGAATTGTCTCGAACATTTTCCGCCGCGCGACAGGCACATCGCCGATTACCGAGGCGTCGATCACGCAAACCTCGGCGTCTTCTTGGGCACGGACGTTAAATTTCATCGGCGCGTCGAAAAGCACATTCTCTTCATTGAAAAATTCACCGACGCCGATATCGATCTTCTTGCCGCCCGGCACATCCCGTTCGACGGTTCCCGAGCGAACGATGAACAAACCGGCACCTGGTTCGACTTCGTATTCTTCGCCGCCGTTGATGTAGACCATGTTCAAACTGCGCGCGATACGGTGCTGTACCGGCTGCGAAATCGCTTCACCAAGCAACCACGTACGCTGTAGGAAATTCGCATTGTCGCCAAGTTCGAGGAAATCGTCATAGAAATCGTTGCTCTTCACGAAGTCCACATAGAGCTTGGCCGGAATACGGAGCGCATTCACGAAGCTAGCCGCCCGCACCGTGATGGAGGCAGGTCGCTCCGTCAGGACCGAGCGTTCGCCGATGAATGCACCGGCGGACAACATACCTGAAAGCTGCGTTTCCGACGTCAACCATTCGACATTGCCGGTCAGGATAAGGTGCACGTGATCGTGCGAATCGCCTTCCCGCACGATGATGGCTTCCGGATTGTAGGTCTGCACCGGATTGTTCAGCAGCAGCTGCAGCTGATCGTGACTGGCGTTGCCGAAATAGGTTTGCAAATACTCGAACGCAAACCGCCACGCATAATTTTGATAGCCCTCGATGAGAACGTCGACCGTACCGAACGGCGCACCGGAGCCGATTTCCTTTTCTTCCGGCGTATGTTCCCGGTCGGTATGCGCCAAAATGATCCGCTCGGACGGGTCGTCTTTGAAATCGAGCGCGGCGCCGTGAATAAGGCCGCCGCCGATATCGATTTTCTTCACATTTGTGGGCACTTGATACTCGTATTTCGTCCGTGCCAGACGCGCCTCGCTCAGACCCGGCGCCGTCTCGTCGTCCGTCACCATGTACTCGAGCACAGAGAAGGAAGCGATATCCGCCATATGGCCGTAGGTTTTGTAACCTTCCGGCCCCATGGCACGGAAATAGAAGCACGTCGTCTCGACCGGATGCGGTGAGAAAATCGGTCGGACTTCAAGTCCGCCGATCTTGTTCCATTGATCGAAGGCTAGGTCCTGAACAACGAAGTAATGCTCGAATTCCCGCTCGGCGACACCCAACATGGCCGTCAGTTTCTTGGTAACGGCCGCGCGGACCAACGGTGTCGCGAAATACCGAATGCGGTGATCAGTCTGCATCAACGTCGGCAGACCGGCAAAATGATCGTCGTGCGAATGGGTGTGGAAAATACCCTCGATCTCACTCACGCTGATACCAAGTGCGTTCATGATCGCCGGCAAATTCGGCCCAGCATCGACGAGAAACAATTTACCCTGAAAGCAAATGATGCTCGACATCGTTGGCCGGTTGATATCCCAGCCGTCGCCTTCGCCCGAGTGAATGATCGAGAAATACCCCCGATCCACTTGGTGATAACTGAGCGGGTACGGTGATTCGTATTGCCGATGCCGCGCTAGGTTCAAATCGACCCGAACGCATTCGTCCCGGTACATGATCTCGAAGACGTTGACATCGACACGGCTGACGAAGACCCCATTTCGAATTTCTTCCGCCTCGCGCCCGAGCACCAGCGTATCGACAAACTCGGTCGTCTCGCGGATGCCGCCGAAGGCAAAGCGCAACTTCATGCGCATCATCTCCGCTGCCGTATCCGGATCGATCCCCGTCGCTTCGATCTCTTCCTGGGAGATGAGACCGTAATTGCCGCGATAAATATAGTTAAGCTGCGCCTTCACCTGTTCTTCATTTCCGATCAGGATCGGCTTTCGGCCCGTATTTCCCGGATGCCCCGGCAGGAACATACCTTGACGGTAAAACATCTGTAGTACCGGGAACTCGCTCAAGTTCGCAAAGCTTCCGCCCTGCAGCATCACATCCGATAGAAGAACGGCATTCGGCCCATTCTCAAAGACGACGCCGTCGACCTCTTCCTCGACAATTAAGCCGCGTCGCATCAAGTGCTTAATCGCATCCGGCGGACTGCCGCACATGATGTAAAGCTCTGCCTCTGGAATCTCGACCCAATAGACTCCCGGCATCACCTGAATCTTCCGGATGGCGTGCCCGTGGGCCTTCGCCGAAGGTTCCGGCAGAGATGTTGGATTACTTGCTTCGACCATTGCCGTACAAAATTAGCTTTCGAATAAGTGTGTCTTCCCCAACGCGGCTCATTAGGGCCAATTTTCGCGCGAAAAACCAGTATGCGTGCCTAAAAAGAAGCAATCACGCGAAGTTTGTCCGTTTTGCTATATATTGTGTCTTTATATCGTATTTAAGAAAGCAAAAATTCATATACCTTAAATCCGGCGAAAGAGCGTGCGATTGATCGACACCGAACGAAGAATTTTAAAAATGAAACGCGAAAATCTTCACTTCTTTTTTCTGAATATCGGTCACTTCTTGGACCATTTATTCGTCCTGATTTTCGCAACGGCCGTCCTCAAGCTCGCGCTCGATTGGAACATGAGTTACGCGGAACTGCTGCCGTATGCGACACCCGGCATGGTGGCGTTTGGACTGGGTGCCATTCCGGCAGGCTGGATTGCCGACAAATGGCGCCGCGACGGCATGATGCAGGTCTTTTTTGTCGGTATCGGCGTTGCGTCGATCGCCTGTAGTTTCGCAACCACCCCAACGGAAATGGCCATCGGGCTGTTTGCCGTCGGCTGTTTCGCCGCCATCTACCACCCGGTTGGAATCGCCATGGTGGTGCAAGGTCGGGTCAAGACCGGTATGCCGCTGGCCGTCAACGGCGTCTTTGGCAATCTGGGCGTCGCTGCCGCACCGCTTCTGACCGGTGCCATTCTCGATCTCTACGATTGGAAATGGGCGTTCATCATTCCCGGCGTCTTCTCCATTGCAACCGGTATCGCATACTCGATCTTCCTGAAAGCTGGCGACGACGAATCCTTGTACCCAACAGAGGGCGCCGCCAACAAAGGCGCGGCCATTTCCATCGATCGCGGTGTCGTTGCCCGCGTATTCGCCGTTATCTTCCTCACCACCGCATTGGGTGGAATCATCTTCCAAAGCACGACCTACGCGTTGCCGAAAATCTTCGAACTCCGTCTACAAGATATGGCGGCCTCCCTGACCTTGGTCGGCGTCTGGTCGGCTTTCGTCTTCGCCATGGCCGCTTTCGCGCAACTGGTCGTCGGACATCTCGTCGATAAGCACTCGATACGGACCATCTTCGACTTGGTCACGGCAACACAGGCCGTACTGTTCGCCATCATGATCAATATGTTCGGCGCCCCGGCCTTGATCATTTCACTCGCCTTCATGCTGGTCGTGTTCGGGCAAATTCCGATCAATGATGTCTTGGTCGGCAGGGTCGCCAAAAGCGAATGGCGGAGCCGGGCCTATGCAGCGCGCAGTTTCGTCACGTTCAGCGTCATGTCCATCACCTTGCCGTCGATTGCCTGGCTGCTGAACAACCGAGACACCTTCGAGTGGGCGCCGGCGCATTGGGATCAATTCGCGGTCGTCTTCGTGATCCTCGCGGTTGCGGCGGCGTTGATCTTTCTGTTGGTTCTGCAGTTGCCGAAAGTCGCCGCGATCACCGGTGTCAAAGAGCAGGCGGCGGAACAGCCCGCCGAATAGGCCGTCTAGGCGTCGCGGGTCAGAACGGCCTTGCCGACCACTTGTCGGTCGGCAATGGCCCGGAAGGCCTCTTCAACGCCTTCCAGCGGAAAGCGATGCGAGATATAGGGCGCGATCTTCCCTGCACCGGCCCAATCGAGCAGCACCTCGAGATTGGCTTTAGCTGCCGCCGGATTGCGGCGGCCAAACTCGCCGGCCCGGATGCCCGTCACCGACGCGCCCTTGATCAGTACGTGGTTGGTCTTTGCCAAAGCGGGCCGACCCGCCGTAAACCCGACGACAACAATTCGCGCCCCCCAGTTGAGACACCGCATCGTCTCGTCGAAGGTATCGCCGCCGACCGGGTCGAAGATCACATCCGCACCTCGACCATCCGTTAAATCTTTGACCGCGTCACGGAATCCGTCGCGATATTCAAGTGTGTGATCCGCCCCGAGCTTACGGAGCACCTCATGCTTCTCCGACCCGGTCGCGGTCGCAATCACTTGGGCCCCCAAAAGCCGGGCCACTTGGACGGCCGCATGGCCCATTCCGCCGCCGGCACCATGTATCAAAGCCGTCTCACCGGCTTGCAGGCGGCCACCCTGGACCAGGCCGTGATAAGCCGTAATAAAGGCGGATCGAAACCCCGCCGCGGCCGTCATCTCCATCGCGTCCGGCATCTTGATCAACTGCCGCTCTGCGACGACCGTTTCCTCGGCAAATCCGCCCGGCCGATGCGCCGCCATCACCCTGTCACCGACGTCGAATGCGCCGACGTCCGGACCGGTCGCGACAATGCGTCCCGCCGATTCCAAGCCCGGCACAAACGGCGGGTCCGGTCGCAACTGGTACCCGCCCTGGCACATTAGGTAATCGACATAGTTCACGCCCCAGGCTTCATTCCGGACCAACACTTCGCCTGCGCCGGGCGATGGCGCGGAAATGTCGCGCATCTCAAGAGCCGGCCAATCGGCCAATTTCACGCAATATATCGCTTTCATTTCGCCCTTACCCTTGACACCCGGTGTATTCGAACCTCGATTCATTGAACGATTTGGCGACACCATCACGGTTATCAATATCCATACAAGCATTGAGGCAGGAGACGCTATGTCCGGCAGGGCAAAACTCGCGGTCGATATCGGCGGCACATTTACAGACTTGGTCCTGGAAAAGGACGGCACGCGGCATCAAGGCAAACTCCTGACAACGCCGACCGCACCGGAAGAAGCGGTCCTTGAGGGAACACGCCGCATCTTGTCGGAATCGAACACACCGGCGAGCGACGTCGAACTTGTTATTCACGGCACGACTCTCGCAACGAACGCACTGATCGAACGAAAAGGCGCGAAGACGGGCCTCATTGCGACCGACGGTTTCCGCGATTCCGTCGAGATCGCTTATGAACATCGGTTCGAGCAATACGACCTCTATATGGAACGCCCGTCGCCCTTAGTGCCGCGCCACCGGCGATTGGGGGTCCCGGAACGTATCGCCGCCGACGGTGAGGTATTGCTCCCCCTCGACGAGGATGTGCTGGCGGAACGCGCGCGGACTTTGCAGGGTGAAGGCATCGAAGCGCTCGCGATCTGTTTTCTTCATTCCTACATGAACGCAGCGCATGAAGAACACGCCCGCGACGTCGTCGCCGGAATTTTGCCGGACGTCGCGATCAGCATTTCATCGGAAATTTGCCCCGAAATTCGCGAATACGAGCGCATGTCGACGGTCTGCGCAAATGCATATGTTCAGCCGATGATGTCGCGCTACCTGGGCCGCCTCGAATCCGGCTTGGCCGAACTCGGCCTCGATTGCCCGCTCCTTCTGATGATGTCGAGCGGCGGGATTACAACGGTCGAAACCGCATCCCGGCAACCGATCCGGCTGGTCGAGAGTGGCCCCGCCGGCGGTGCCATCCTCGCCAAGAACATCGCGGCACAGAACAATCTCGACAAAGTGCTGTCGTTCGACATGGGCGGTACGACAGCCAAAATCACCCTGATCGACGATTGCGAACCGTTGCTCTCGCGTTCGTTCGAGGTCGCACGGGCTTATCGGTTTCTCAAAGGCAGCGGCCTTCCGCTCCGCATCCCCGTGATCGAAATGGTGGAGATCGGTGCCGGCGGCGGCTCGGTCGCCGCTCTCGACGATTTGAAGCAGATCGCCGTCGGCCCGGAAAGCGCGGGTTCCGATCCCGGACCCGCATGCTACGACCGCGGCAACGAGCATGCGACGGTCACGGACGCCGATCTTGTGCTCGGGCGCATCGAGCCCGCGACCTTCGCCGGTGGCAAGATCGACTTGGCGCCCGACAAGGCGGAGACGGCGATTACAACGGAAATCGCGACACCGCTCGGCTTAAACAAAGAAGTCGCGGCGGCCGGCATCGACGAGATCGTGAATGAGAACATGGCAAACGCCGCGCGCGTCCACGCCATCGAACACGGCAAGGACACCGCCGACCGTACGCTCGTTGCCTTCGGCGGCGCGGCGCCCCTTCACGCCGCCCGCCTCGCCGACAAACTCGGCATCGACCGTGTGATCGTGCCGACGGGCGCCGGTGTCGGATCCGCCGTCGGATTTCTCTTGGCGCCGATCGCGTATGAGGTGGTGCGAACGCGCCTCGTCGACCTGCGCCAATTCGACCCCGATTACGTCAACGAAATCTTCGACGACATGCGCAGCGAAGCGGAAGCCGTGGTCCGGATGGGTGCGCCGACCGACGATTTGATCGAAACGCGGACCGCCTATATGCGGTATCGGGGACAAGGCCACGAGATCACCGTGCGCTTGCCGTCACGCCGATTGACGGCGGACGACCGCGATCTCCTGCAAAACCTCTTCGATGAAGCTTATGCCGCACATTTCACGCGCACGATCCCCAACCTGAATGTCGAGATCCTGTCGTGGACCCTGACGCTCGCGACGGAACGCGAGCTTCCGTCGTCGGGCGGTGGCGTCAGCATGCAGGATGCCCCGGCGCCAGCCGCGCATCGGCGCCTCTTCGACCCGGCGAGCGGCGATGCGGTCGACGCCGCCATCTATCGACGGTTGGACCTCGAACCCGGTCAAACATTCGAAGGTCCGGCCATACTGACGGAAGACGAGACTACCACCATCGTTCCGCCGAATTTCAAAGCTATGTTGAACGCGCTCGGCGAGATCGAGCTGCTGCGCAAGGAGAGTTGATCATGACAGACGACCTCATGAGCGAAATCAAATTGCAGGTAATGTGGAAGCGCTTGCTTTCCGTCGTCGAAGAACAGGCACAAACACTCGTCCGAACCGCCTTCAGCACGTCGAGCCGCGAGGCCGGCGACATTTCCGCCGGCGTATTCGATCTCGACGGGCAGATGCTGGCCCAAGCGGTGACCGGCACGCCGGGGCACATCAACTCCATGGCCCGGGCCGTGAAGCATTTCTTGAACGTGTTCCCGGCCGCGAAGATGAAGGATGGCGACTCTTATTTCACCAACGACCCGTGGAAGGGCACGGGGCACTTGAACGATCTAACCATCGTCTCGCCGACCTTTAAGGACGGGAAAATGGTCGCGCTCTTCGCCTGCACCAGTCACTTGGTCGATATCGGCGGACTAGGTCCATCGTCCGACGGCAAACAGGTCTATCACGAAGGCCTCTTTATCCCGATCATGCCGCTGGCCCGCGAGGGTGAGATGGATGAATGGGTGCTTAACCTCGTGAAGGCGAATGTCCGCGAGCCGGTCCAGGTCGAAGGCGATATTTACGCCTTGGTCGCCTGCAACGAAACCGGCAGTAATCGCCTGCTGGCCATGATGGAGGAGTATGCGCTGGCCGACCTCGATCAACTCGGCGAGCATATCATCCGGACGAGCCGAAAAGGCATGGAAGATGCGATCAACCAACTGCCGAAGGGCAGCTGGAGCGCCAGCATGCGGATCGACGGCTACGAAAAACCCATCGACCTCGTGGCGAAACTAACGGTCGGCGACGGCGAGATCATCGTTGATTACGACGGCAGTTCCGGCGTCTCGGAATTCGGGATCAATTGCCCGATGTGCTACACCGAGGCCTACACCGCGTTCGGCGTGAAATGTGTCGTCGGCGCCGCCATTCCGAACAATGCCGGTACGCTCGACGCGATCCGCGTCGTCGCGCCGGAAGACACCATCGTCAACGCGCCGCATCCCTGTGCCGTCGTCGCGCGGGCCAGTATCGGCCACATGCTTCCGGACGTCGTGTTCGGTTGCTTACACCAAGCCATGCCGGACGTGGTCCCGGCGGAAGGCACGTCGAACCTCTGGAACCTGAAACTCGGCGCCGGCCACGGCATGACGGGACCTGAAACGATGTCGCCCTTTATGGTAATGAGTTTTCACAGCGGCGGCGCCGGCGCGCGTCCGAAGCAAGACGGCCTCTCGGCGACGCCTTATCCAAGCGGTGTGCGCAATGTGCCGGTCGAAATTACCGAAGCGATCACACCGTTGGTTGTTTGGAAAAAGGAATTACGGGCCAACTCCGGCGGTGCCGGACGTCAACGGGGCGGTCTTGGGCAGACGATGGAACTGACGAACCGCGAGGATGCGCCCTTCGGCATATTCGCCACTTTCGAGCGGGTGCATTTCCCGCCGCGCGGCCGGGACAACGGCGGCAGCGGGTCCAAAGGACGGATATCGCTCGAATCAGGTGAAGTGCTCCGAAACAAGGGCTTTCAAGCAATCCCGAAAGGCGACCGGTTGATCGTCGAGATGCCGGGCGGCGGCGGTTACGGTGACCCCATGACGCGGGACGCGGACGCCGTCGCGGACGATGTTCGCGCCGGTTTCATTGATACCGCAACCGCGGAAAAGGATTACGGCGTCATTGTGTCTGAAGATTTCACTGTCGACGCCGATCGGACAGCCGCCCGTCGACAAGCGGCGGGCGATTAGCGGACTAAGCGTAGCCGGCCGTCCCTGCGATCTTCCGAATGTGCTTTTGGAAGCCCTGTAGGGTGAATGGTTTCCCGATATAGCCCGTTACCCCATTCTGGGCCGCAGCGGCCACGTCGTCGCGCTCGCCTTTAGACGTCAACATCACGAATGGAACGCTCTGGTTTCGCTCTCGCACGCGCTTCAGGAAATCCAATCCGGAGATTTCCGGCATGATCCAGTCGCTGACGATCATATCGAAACGGCCCTTCGACTCGTAGTATATGTTCCAGGCGTCCCGACCGTTGCCGGCAATATGAACTTTGTGCACGCCTAGGCTCTGCAACGCATACTTCACCATCGTGCAGATATCGGCTTCGTCGTCGACAACCAGCACGTCCATCTCCGACAAGGGCTTTTTCGTACTGCTCATTTCCCGTATTTCCCTATCACTTTTTATGTCCATTCCGATTCTTTAGGACATCGGACAGCGGGAAGCTATATTAGAAACCTGACATGAAGCCGACATAAGAGATCGCAATGACATCACTTGCTGAAAGACTGTGGCAATCCCGCCGGAATGGCGGCAACGTCGAGGTCGCGCCCGACGAAGCTCCGACCACACTCGAAGACGCTCTCGCCATCCAGCGCGCCGCAATTGCCTGCTCCGGCATGGCGTCGGTTGGTTTTAAGGTCGGCTCGACAAGCGCGGAAGCGCAGAAGGTCCTCAACACCACCGAACCCGGCGCAAGTCCCGTTTTATCCGGATTCTTTCACACGAGCCCGGCGACAATTCCGATCGACCCGGCCCACAGACCCGCCGTCGAGGGTGAATTCGCCCTGCGATTGGGCGCAGACATTCCGCCGCGGGATACCGAGTATTCGTTCCAAGAGGTGTTCCAAGCCATCGATGGCGTCGCCGCCGCCATTGAAGTCGTGGGCTCCCGGCTCGCGGGCGGTCTGGTCGGCAAGGGCCGATTGCTAACGACAATGGACTTCGGCGCCAATATCGCACTAGCCGTCGGCGACATGGTCACGGACTGGAAGGGTTTCGACCTCGCCGCTCATGAAGTGAAGCTCAGCCTAAATGGCGACCTTCGGGAAGAAGGCGTTGGCGCCCGCGCACTCGGCCATCCGATCAACGTGCTGCAATGGTTGGCCAACAAACAATCGCAGACGGGCCGCGGTTTGGTGAAAGGAGAGATCGTCTCGACCGGCACGTGTACCGGAGTCCTCGGTGTCGCTCCCGGCGATCACGTGATCGCCGATTTCGGCGAACTCGGCTGCGTGGAGATTAATTTTACCGAATAGTGGCCTACCAAGCCGCTTCGAGCAGTTTCATCGCGCTGGCGACCTGCTCGTCTGGCGACCGAGCGCCGGCATTGGCGTTAAAATTCTTGATCGTCTCTTTCGCGATGTTGATCAGATCGTCGCGCGGGATATCCAATTGACTGAGGGCCGTCGGCACGCCGATCCGCGAATAGACCGCCTCTAGCTTGTCAGCCGAAGCGGCAATAGCGTTGCCGGCATCCATGCCGTCTTCCCAGACTTCAAGCGCTTTCGCGACGGCGCGAGCCGGCTCGAGATCCGGGGTTTCCGCCAAGCGCATGGAAGACGCATGCACCACGGAAGTCGATTCGCCCTGCCCGACGTTCGGATAACGCAGGTGGAGCGCCGTCGAGACCGCGTAGTTCCCAGCGAAGGCATTCGTGGTGAAACGGCGGCGGCCATCGTCTTCCGCCCGGTTCTGCAAAAAGGCCGCCATGGCGAGGTCGACTCGGAGTTGCGGGTTATCTAGCTCGTCCATCAAGCGCATATAGGCCGGGTAGGCGAGTCCATAAGCGGTTTGCTGATCCCCCTGCGCCAGCGCGTTCAGGTCGGTCTGCGACATGGCACCCACAAGACTGGCGAATACCGTCGTCGCCGTCGAACGGATTAGATCTTTGGGCGCGCTCAGCAGAGCATCGTCATCAATGAAAATCGACTGCGGGCGCGTCTTCGGATCGAAATATTCCATCCGGTGATCCAAATCCGGATTCTTTAGCCCGGACCCACCTCGGTTCATTGCGCTAGTCGGGGTCGTCGGAATATTGAAGATCGGCGGCTTCGGGGCCATTAGGCGCGGACTATAGGCCGGTTTCCCCTCGGGATACTGCGTCATGATTTCGAACGGGTCGGCGTCTTCGCCCATATAAACGGCAACGACGCGGGTCGCCACGAGAACACTGCCGCCGCCAGCACCGATCAAGAGATCTGCCCCTGCCTCTTCCGCCGCTTCCTTCGCCGCGACGACCGAGCGGTATGTGGAGTCCTTTTCAATACCGTCAAAGACACCCGCATACCGCTCACCAAGCTCTGCTTCGATACGCCGAACGATGTCCGTCCGTTTGTTTACGGAGGGCGAACAAACAACGAAGACCCGCTTCGCACGGGCCCGGTCCACCGATTCCACCAAACCCCGTTCGATCGCCTGCGGACCCGTATAAAGCCGCCACGCATATCCCGATGCCTTAAATGCCGTCCGCTCCATCCCGATGATGCCTTCTGTGTCATTTACCCCGTCTCCATTTAGCGCTTTTACCCGCATACGCCACATTTAGAGACTGGTCCGGTGCCGAATTCGGACGATTTTCGCAACAAGGATACGTGCAAAGAGACGAGGAGACGACGGTGTCACAGGAAGACCTGCCTTTCGAAGGCTTGAAAGTGTTGGACCTGAGCCAGGGTGTCGCGGGACCTTATTGCGGCATGCATCTGGCGCGGAACGGCGCCGATGTCGTGAAGCTCGAACCGACCGGAACCGGTTGCTGGAGCCGTCAGCTCGGTAAGGCTGTGGGCGACCAGACGGCACATTCCGTGGTCGTACACCGCGGCAAACGCAGCATCGCGGCGGACTTGAAGTCACGGGAGGGTTTGGAGATCGCGCTGAAGCTCGCTGCCGACTGCAACGTCATGATTCAGAACTATCGGGTCGGTAAGTTGGCGAAATTCGGCCTCGACTACGAGTCGGTCGCGAAGACCAATCCGAAAGTCGTCTATGTCGCGGTCACAGGGTTTGGGCAAACCGGGCCGCGTAACGATCAGCCGGCGACCGACTCCGTCATGCAAGCCTTCACCGGCATGATGTCGATCAACCGCGACATCAACGGCCTCCCGCAACGGATCAATATGTTAGCCATTGACTTCGCCACGGGACTCTACGCCTATCAAGCCGCCGCCTCCGCGCTCTATCGCCAGGCGACGAAAGGTAAAGGCAAACTCATCGAAACCAGCTTGCTGGAAGCGTCGCTCGTTTTCCAAGAAGCCGCGATCATGGAGTCCTATCTGCAAGGCGGGCAGGCGGAACCGATCGGGATGCCCGTCGGCAGTTTCGAGACGGCGGACGGGTTTATGTCGATCAATGCGCGTCGGGATCCGCACTTCAAAAAGCTTTGCACGGTGATCGGCAAGGAAGAATGGCTGGACGACCCGCGCTTCGTGACGCCCATGGATCGGGTCGCCAATCGTGAGGTGCTCTTGGCGGAGATGCGTCCGGTCATCGCCACCAAAACCAGCGACGAATGGAATAAACTAATCTCCGAAGCGGATATCCTGAACGCCAAAGTGCAAACGCATCTCGACTTGCTGGAAGACGCACAGGTGCAGGCTGTCAGCGCGCTTCGCTGGGTCGAGAACGACACCTTGGGCAAGGTGCCGATGGCCTCTATCCCAGGACAGCCGGTACCCGAAACCGGCGATCGCCTGACCCATAGCCCGCATCTTGGCGAGCACAACGAGGAAATCCTCACGGAACTTGGTTACAGCGCCGCTGAAATCGACGCCATGAAGCTAAAGGGCATCATCGGCACATTTGCCGAAAAAGACGCAGCCTGACGCTATATAGAACCACGCCGACGATAAAACGGTATAAAGGGCCGGGCGATGGTGAGACCTAAGTTCCAACAAACACAGATGAACAAGGCCACAAGAAGGGCCGCCGTCTCGCCGTTCTGGACCGCCATCAAGTGTAAGGCCGTCAAAGCGAGGCAGAAGCCAAACATCCCTCCAACGCCGTTGGCCAACACGGCCGCTGTCGTGTGACGTCCGGCCCTTGCGTACAAAACCGCCGACATGCTGAGCCAGACGATCGGTATGACAGCGACGAACCCGGCCATTTCCGGGCCGATCAATCGCCCTGTAATAATGACCGCGGCCGCAACCGCAACGACGGCTGTTGTTCGCAAAGCCACATCCAAGAGTCCGCCCTTGGTGGCCCGTGTCCGGCTCACATCCAAATACGGATGCGAGAGATAGAGACTTACGGGAAAGGCTGCGAGATTTAGGACGATGGCGGCGAGAAACGGCAAGTCGGCATGCAGAATCGCCAACGATCCGGACGCCCAAAAGACGAAGCCAACGCCGAGGCCCACCCAGATACCGAAGCGATGAATTAGCATGGCGGAGACCACGAGGAACGGCGAAATCATCGCATTGATACCAAGCCCCGTCAGCGCGCTCTGCGCCACAAACGCGGCATCGTGCTCCATCGAAATGAAAAGGTATGCAGGTCCCGCCGATAGCGGCAACGCGGCAATCATGGCACCAATAAAGGCGCCGACTTTCTCCGCAATCAACGTCGCGAAGACAACCAAAGCGGCGGTCGCAGCCAACTTAACCGAGAGGCTCGGATCGAGAAGACTTTCCACGGCGGTTTATTTCTGTGGCGGAACCGGCGTCAGCACCTGTTTGCCGTCGAAATGAGCGCGGAGATTGTCATAGACGAGATCGCCCATCGCCCGTCGGGTTTCGTCGGTCGAACTGGCGATATGCGGCGTTAACACAACATTCTCCATCGCCATCAGTTCCGCGGGCACCTGTGGTTCGCCGTCGAACACGTCGAGCGCCGCGCCTTTCAGCCGGCCCGCCTTCAACGCGGAGACCAAAGCTGTCTGATCGACAATCGGGCCGCGCGCCGTGTTGACCAAAAAACCATTGGGGCCGACGGCTTCGATCACGTCGGCGCTGACAAGACCTCGGTTGGCTTCGCCACCTTCGCAAGCGACCAAGAGAATGTCACTTGCCGCCGCCAACTCCAGGAGCGTGGGATAGGAACGATATGGCAGATCTCCCATCGGCTTAATGTCGAAATAGCCGATATGCAGGCCGAAGACTTCCGCCCGTCGGGCCACCGCTTTACCGATTCGCCCGAGGCCCAAAATTCCAAGCCGCTTGCCGCGTACCGTCGTGCCGAGGTCCATACGCCCCTGCAGCCATTTACCGTCGCGCAGGAAACGCTCCGCTTCGCCGATCCGCCGCGGCGCCATCAAGATAAACGTCATGGCGAGATCTGCCACATCGCCGGTCAGTACTTCCGGTGTATGGGTCACAATGACGTCGCGCGCTTGGGCTGCGACCACATCGGTCGCGTCGAAACCGACACTGAACGACGAGATGATTTCAAGATTGGGCAGCCGGTCAATCAGATTAGCGTTTGGGCCTTTCATACCGCCCGCGAGGATGCCGCGAATCTTTGGCCCGACTTCGTCCAATAAAGCATCCGGATCCGCCGGATCGATAAAATCGTGGATCGTATATTCTTTCTCGAGCCGTTCCATGAGGAACGGCGGCAATTGCGCCACCTGCAGCAGATCAACCACGCGACAAATCTCCCAAGAACTCGCTATCAAACCGACTTTAGATGTAGATCATTCGACGGATGCGGACATCACTTTGCGGAAAACACAAGGGAAGCCCAGATACTCACCCAATCGACACGCGCGAAAGCCGGCGGTTCCGTCATATGAACAGCGTTTATCAACCAAGGGCCCGAGGCATTCAATTCGATGAGCACCCGCCCGTCCCTATCGGTCCGCACACGCTGGACCATCTTTGGCGCGGATTTCGCAAACGCCGTGACCAGAGCACCGGCGATCGGCGTGCCGTCGCGCAAAAGCCGCACCGGCAAACGTTCGCCCGGTTCCAATGCATACGGGTTGCGATCCGCGACCAATTCCAATGGCATGCCGGTAAACCGGTCGCCGCCGTTTCCAGCCCCACCCACATCCAGCAACAGTTTCGCTGCGCGATAGTATCGCTCCTCGACCTTCTCTGTTGGTTTGCCCAACGCGCGATGGCGCTTCGCGATGTCTTCCTGCCCAATTTCGGCGAGATACTCGGTAAACTTTGTCCAAGGCTCGAGCGTGACGTGATTGGATTGTGAATGGTGAGCAACGATGGCGAGCGTTTCTTTCCTGAACGCGACGCCGATTGCCGGGTCGTCGTCGCCGTCGAGTCCTTCGACGGCTTGCTCGCTCTCACCTTGCCCAGCGGTAAACTTAAAGAACGTGCCGGTCAGATAAGGATAGAGCGCCCCATCGAAGTGTTCTCCGATACGAATGCGGACGCCGGTTCGCGCGTCTAGCTTCGGTGAAAATTCATCGGGTTCGAGCCAAAATTCATGCGCGCCCAGTTGCGACCCGGACACGGTCAAGACAATCAGTGCGATCAGGATTGGCGGCAACCGTAAATTCATGGCTTATTGGCGCTCCAAACAAATTTAGTGGCAGATTATCGCCTAACCCTGGACGGTACACTCCGAAATGATTCCCCGCCTTCTCGCACTTTTATGCAGCGCATTCGCTTTTACCGTCGCCGCAAATATGGCGAACGCCCACGAAATTCGACCCGCCATTGTCACCGCCGAATTCTCGGAGAGCGGACAGTACAATATCAAGGTCGTCGCGAATATCGAAGTGCTTCTCGCGGGTATCGGCCCCGAGCATGACGATACGCGCGATGCACCGGAAGCCCGGGTCTATACCGGGCTGCGCGCCCTTGAGGCCAACGCCATCGAAGAACGATTCAGAGCGTTCGCCCCGCGCTGGCTCGAGGGCATTGAAGTCAAATTCGACGGGATCCGCGGCCAACCTCAGTTGGATCGATTGGATATCCCAGAGCCCGGCAATACCGCGCTGCCGCGCCGGACGACTATCTATCTCACCGGCAAGACGACACCAGGCACACCCGCATTCACCTGGCGATACGCCGCCGCCTTCGGTTCCAGCGTTCTCCGCGTGCAACGCGCCGACAGCAACGAAATGGCCAGCTATTGGCTAAAAGACGGCACGCGAAGCGAGCCGATCCCCGTAACCGGTGCACCGGCGCGATCTTTATTGGACGTGTTTAGCCAATATCTCGTTTTGGGTTTTACGCACATCCTGCCGTTCGGCCTCGACCACATTCTTTTCGTCCTCGGTCTTTACCTGCTGAGCACGCGACTGAAGCCGCTCCTGGTTCAAGTCACCGCCTTTACGGTCGCACATTCGATTACGCTCGGACTTGGACTATATGGCGTGATCGCTCTCCCAGCTTCAATCGTTGAGCCACTCATCGCGGCCTCGATCGTCTATATCGCCGCGGAAAATTTCCTCACCGACAAACTGACGCCTTGGCGACCGTATGTCGTATTCGGCTTTGGACTGCTGCACGGACTTGGGTTCGCTGGAGTCTTGCACGAAATCGGGCTCGCGCGGAGCGACTTTGTGAATGGCCTGATCGCATTCAATATCGGTGTGGAATTGGGCCAAATCGCGGTGATTGCCATCGCATTCCTCGCCACCGGGCTCTGGTTCCGGCATCGGTCGTGGTATCGCACACGGATCGTCCGCCCGGCTTCGACCGTTATCGGATGCGCCGGTGCCTTTTGGCTGGTCGAACGGATAATTTGAGAGGCGGTTAAATCTTCTTTGCGCGGAACTGACGATGACAAGCGCTGCACGCGCCACCCAAGGACTTAAACTGCTCGGAAAGCGCCGGCTGTTTGATTGAGCTCGAAAGTGCCACCAGAGTTGCCGCCGCTGCGGTCATGGCGACGGCCCGGCGATTAAACCCTTCCATATCGGACCAAATTTCCGGTTTGGCTTCGCTTTAAGCGCCCCCACTGCCTTTTGGGAAAAGGCGGACGAGTTCGCCGCCTTGGTTCGCAATGACAATGGCCGAACTCCGGAGCGTTCCGCCATCAATCGCGCGCTCGCCCTTGGCCATCGGCGCAATACGTCGCATGGCTTGTGCCATCGATTTCATCATTTGCGTGCGTTCCTTTACAACGCCGGCATCGCCCTTATTGGCAAATCCGGAAGAGCCGAATGCCAGAAACGCAACCGCTATAATCGCCGATGGAAGTAGGAGTTTCATCTTGTTGCCTTGCCGCGTAAGAAACGAATGCTCTTATCGGGCCCTTCGCGTGGTGGAGCAATGCACAATTGTGTCATCGAAGGATCGACATGGGCTTGCTTTCCGGGCCGGCCGCGTGAACTTGATTGCGAGTTAGAGTCGGAAACGCAATATGAATGAACTGCCCCCCATCGACCTGCCGCCTGGAATCCGCTCATCGTTCGCGGAGAACGTAAACGGCCTCCGCATGCATTATCTCGAAACGGGGCCGGATGACGGATCGCGGCCACTGCTGTTGTTGCTGCACGGTTTCCCGGAGCTGGCCTATAGCTGGCGCAAGGTCATGGTGCCGTTGGCCGAACGCGGATATCACGTCGTCGCGCCGGATCAACGCGGCTTCGGCCGGACGACCGGCTGGGACGACGCCTACGATCAGGATTTACGGCCTTTCAACCTTCTCAATCTCGTACGCGATGCCGTCGCGCTTATCCGGAAACTCGGCTACGACAAAGTCAAGGGTGTTTTCGGTCATGACTTCGGCTCCCCTGTCGCCGCCTACGCCAGCCTCATTCGGCCCGACCTTTTCCGCTCCGTGGCCTTGATGAGTGCGCCCTTCGCGGGCCCGCCGGTTTTTACGGACAACAATGCGTCGGACGGCCCCAGCATTTTCGATGATTTAGGCCGTTTGCCGAGGCCTCGAAAGCACTATCACCACTATTACAGTACGCGTTCCGCCAACGGCGAAATGATGAATGCACCGCAAGGATTGCATGGTTTTTTACGTGGCTATTTTCACGGCAAGAGTGCCGATTGGCCCGGCAACGATCCCAAACCTTTGGCGGCCTGGACCGCGGAAGAAATCGCGCCGATGCCAACCTATTACATTATGGACCGTGACATAGATATGGCGGAGACAAGCGCCACCTTCATGCCGACGCCGGAAGAAATCGCATCTTGTCATTGGCTGCCGGAGGACGAACTCGCGTTTTTCGCGCAAGAGTATGGACGGACCGGGTTCCAAGGCGGCCTCAATTGGTATCGCTGCCGTTTTGAAGAAGAGATGACCGCCGAGTTGTGTTTATTCGGCGGCCGGACGATCGACATCCCTGCCTGTTTTATCGGCGGCGAAAAAGACTGGGGCATTTATCAAAGGCCCGGCGCGCTGGAAGCGATGCGCGACGCGGCTTGCACCGAAATGCGGAGCGTCAATCTTGTGCCCGGTGCCGGGCATTGGGTACAGCAAGAACAACCGGACGCGGTGGTCCAAATCCTGAGCGGATTTCTCGCGGACATCGACGGCCGTTAAGAGAGGGCTGAAAATGGCGAACGAAAGCACTGCAAAACCAAGAGTCGGATTGTTGATGGGCGATCCGTGCGGCATGTACGCCTCCCGCAGCGCATAAAGGAATCGAAGAATGACCCACGGAATGATTTCAGCGCCGCAGCCCGAGGCGGTCGAAACCGCGCTCGACATTCTGGCTGCCGGCGGCAACGCCGTCGACGCAGCGATTGGCTGCGCGCTGGTCCAGACTGCCGTCGACCCGCAAATGTGCGGCATTGCCGGCTTTGGGAACATCCATCTCTATTTGCCCGACCGCGGCGTTCACACGACTTTCGACTTCCACGGACGTTCGCCCTTGGCCACCCGCGCTGACATGTGGGAGCACCTGATCGAGCATGAGGCGCAGGACGGTTGGGGTTTTATCTTGAAGGGCCGCGTGAACGAGTTCGGCTATGGCGCGGTAACCACACCGCGCACCCTCGCCGCCTTCGCCGAAGTGTTGGAACGCTACGGCACGAAGTCGATCGCGGAACTTCTCCCACCAGCGATCGAACACTGCGAAGCGGGCGTCGTTGTACGCCCTCATATGAGCGAGTTCTGGAACCTGCCGCCGACAGCCGGGCGGGATCCAAACATCGCCATGGTGAACAAACATCCCGCAACACGGAAAATCTATTGTCATGACGATGGCCGCGTTCTCGGTGTCGGCGAGTTGCTGCGGAATCCGGATATGGGACAAACATTGCGCCGTATCGCCGCGCACGGCGTCGAGGATTTCTATCGAGGCGAGATCGCCGAGCGGATTGTCGCGGATATGGAAGCAAATGGGGGGCTCATTTCACACGAGGATCTCGCGACCTGCGGGCCGGAAGAAAACGAGCCGCTCTGGGGAACGTACCGCGGGCATCGGATTGCAACGAACCATCCGCCCGGCGGCGGGGTCCAGTTGATTGAAATGCTCAATATTCTGGAGAACTTCGATCTCGCGGCCATGGGTCACAATAGCCCGGAGTATATCCGCGTCGTCGCGGAAGCGATGAAGATCGCCACTGCCGACAAGGACAACAAGGTCGGTGACCCGAAATTCTACGATGTACCGATGGAAGAGCTCTGCTCAAAAGAATACGCGGCGGAGATGGCAGATCGCATCAAGCGCGGTGAGAAGACCGACGTCGTCCGCGTCAACAGCGGCGGTCAGGAGAGCAAACACACAACGCAAGTATGTCTCGTCGACGAACATGGTAACTGCGTGACGATGACTCACACACTCGGTCAGCCGTCCGGCGTCGTCACCGACGGTCTCGGGTTCATGTATAACGGCGCGATGACCGTGTTCGATCCGCGCCCCGGTCGTTCCGGCTCGCTCGCACCCGGCAAAGCCCGATTCTCCGCTCTGTCGCCCACGATCGTCTTCAACGGCGACGATCCCTATCTCGTCCTCGGAGCGCCCGGGGCGACCTATATCACCATGGGCAATCTTCAGGTCATGCTGAACGTGTTGGATTTCGGCATGAGCGCGCAAGAGGCGGTTATCGCGCCGCGCTTCGCGGCCCTATCGAATATATTGGAACTGTCGAACCGCATCTTACGATCCGCCGAAAGAGACCTCCGCGATCAAGGGTATCCGATCTTGCGCCATCCGGTGAGCTACACCTTCGCCTGGGTCCACGCCATCCGCATCAAGGACGGCAAATGGGACGGCGGCGCCGATCCCGCAACAGACGGTATGGCGATGGAGGTTTAGGAATATGACTGTGCTCGTCACCGGTGCCGGAGGCCTCATCGCATCTCGGATAGTGCACAAGCTTGTCGAACGGGGCGAAGAAGTCCTAGCGCTCGATCGCGTCTCACCCCTGTCGGGTCTGGAAGAATTGCAACAGCGTGGGAAAGTACGCGTTGCCGAAGCGGATGTGACCGATTTGTCCGCTATCGAAACCGCGATCTCAGACAATCAAGTAAGCCGGATCATTCACACGGCGGCCATCTTGCCGCCCACGTCTGAGGAAGATCCAAGCCGCGGCTGCGACGTGAACATCGGCGGGACCAACAACATCTTCGACGCCGCGAGCCGGCTTGGCGTCAAACGGGTGGTCTATCCGAGCTCCATCGCCGTCTATGGCGACCAATCGGACCACGGGGAAACCGTTCTCAATGAAGAATCGCTCCGATTTCCCTTCTCGCTATATGGGGTGGCCAAGCAAGCCAACGAGTTGGCTGCCCGCGCTTATCTCGCGAATACCGGGCTCGATAGCCGCGGGCTCCGAATTTGCACCGTTTTCGGACATGGTCGCGTGACCGGCCGGAGCGCTGCTGCCTCAGCCATGATCTCGGCTGTAGCGATCGGCGAACCGTATGTCAGTCCTGTGATCGCGTCACAGACGTCCGCTTACATTTATGTTGAGGATGTCGCCGAATGTCTTATTCGGCTTGCCTTCGCCACGCGCCTCGAGCGCGATGTCTACTGCGTGCCGACCCACCGTGTTTCACTCGGCGAGATTGCCGAAAAGCTGCGCGCCATTCTACCAGATGCCGAGATTGCCTTCGCACCGGACGCGGCCGGATTCGAGCAGATCAATCGAATGGACGGCGCACGCCTGGAGCGTGACCTTGGCTACACGCCGCCTTCGTTGGACGACCGTATCCGCCACCAAATCGATGTGGCGCGCCGAGAGCGGCAACAACCGCCACTGCGTTAGTTCTTATTCCGCAGCGTCCTTCACCGCCGGCTCACGGTATTGCTCGCGGCGCGGATCCCACTCGGCGGCACCGACACGCGCGAAGGCATCAGCCGGGCTGAGGTCGGCGAGCGGTTTGGGATGCCGGCCTTCCGCTTTCATGTCGGCGAGCGCTTGATCGCAGGCGCCGATTGCCTGGATCAGCAGCAGGCCCGGCACGATCGCGATCTTGTAGCCCATCTCTTCCGCTTCCGCGAACGAGACGTCCGGCGTCTTTCCACCGCGTACGACATTCAAAAGACATGGCCCATGGATTTCTTTTGGGGCGGACTTCAGCTCATCAACTGTCTGCATTGCTTCGAGAAACGCCACATCCGCGCCGGCTTCGAGCGCCGCATTGCATCGGCGAACCCCCTCCTCGAAGCCGAGCGACGCCCGCGCATCGGTACGCGCGATGATAACGAAATCGTCGCTCCGTCGCGCGTCGGCAGCGGCTCGAATCTTCGCGACGTAGTCTTCAAGCGGGATGAGCTCTTTGTCATCGAGATGACCGCACTTCTTCGGAAAGGCCTGATCTTCAATATGAACGCCAGCGACACCGGCCTTCTCGAAGGCGCGGATCGTGCGATATGTGTTCAACTCATTGCCGTAGCCATTGTCGGCATCTGAAATCACCGGCAAATCGACCGCATCGACGATCCGTCCCGCATTCTCGACCATCTCGCTCATCGTCAATAGGCCGTAATCCGGATAACCGAAGCCAGAAGACGTACCACCGCCGGTCATGTAAACAGCGGCGAAGTCAGCTTGTGAGATCAACCGTGCCGTCAGACCGTCATAGGCGCCCGGCGCGACGACCATACTTTCGCCCATCAATTTCCTGAGTTTCGATCCTCCGCTCATCGCTGCTACCTCCTATTTCCCATTCACGAAGACACTTAGGACAAGCCGCGATTTCGACCAATATAGCGCGTCCGGGAACGACATCAGGAAAGCGCGGCACGAACCCCCGTCAGGTCCCGCAGTTCCGCATCCGGGGTATAGGCGGGATCGCCTTCGCGACCATAGCGATTGACCCAAATGCGGCGCCCGAACCCAAGGTCTTTGGCCGTTCGCATATCGTGATAGAAGCTTTGCGCGATATGCGTCACGTCGACCGGCGCGGCTTGAATACGGGCCAACAACGCCTGGAACATGCCGGGGTCCGGCTTGTAGCATTTCGCTTCCGCCGCCAATACAACCGCGTCGAACTCGATGCCGATCGACGCGATATTGTGGGAAATGATATCCGGTTGCGAGTTGGAGAGGATCGCCAGACGGTGGTCCGATCGTAAATCTCTGATCGCTGCCGTCACGTCGGGAAAAGGCGCAGCGGCGCGGACCGCGTCCAAAATGATCTCGTCGTCTTCAGGCGAATAAGGCAGGCTCGCGGCGTCGAGGGCGTCCCGCAAACTTTCCTTCAGAACGTCCACAAGAATCATAAACGACCCGGATTGAATTGACCGTTCCCGCGCTTCAAAAGTTGCTTGGGCCCGGTCAACGGCGGCAGTGTCGCCGCCTTTTCCCCGGACCAGCCCCGCCAAGGCGGCCGCTTTGCCTTCTGAGTAACGCACCAGCGTATCGTAGCAATCGAAGGTCAGCCACGGGAGGTCGGAACGGGACATCGGCACAAAACCCTTAGAATACGCAATTGAACTTATGCGCCGATCTTAAAGGTCGATGACCGGGCGGGCCATATCTCCAAATCCGCCGACCCGACCGATGGAAAATTTCCCTCCAGCGGGCGGGCTCTGTGGAATCTTTACGCCGCTTTGATGTCGTCGAGGAAGTGATCGACTTCGGACCGCACGTCGCTTGCTTCTTGCGAAAGGCTCTCCGCCGCCTTCAGGACTTCCGCCGCTGAGGTGCCGGTTTCTTCGGCGCCGCGTGTCACTTCGATAATGTTCGTCGTCACTTCTTCCGTCACCGTCGCCGCCTGCTCGACGTTACGGGCAATCTCCTTCGTCGCGGCACCCTGCTCTTCAACCGCACCGGAAATCGTCATCGAAATATCGCGCATCTCGTTTATGACGGTGCCGATGCTCTCGATACCGCTGACGGCGCTTTGTGTGGCCGATCGAATATCACCGATTTGAGCGCCAATCTGTTCCGTCACCTCGGCCGTTTGCGTGGCCAGGCTCTTCACCTCCGTCGCGACGACCGCGAAACCTTTACCGGCATCGCCGGCACGGGCGGCTTCGATTGTGGCATTCAGCGCGAGCAAGTTCGTCTGTGCCGCAATATCGGTGATCTGTTCCACAACCTCGCCAATTCGCTCGGCCGCGGAAACGAGACCCTGAACTTCCTGGTTGGCGCGGTCCACCCGCTCAACCGCACTAGAGGCGATTTCGGTCGATTGGCTGACTTGCCGGCTGATCTCCGAGATGGAGGCGCTCAGCTCTTCAGCCGCCGCAGCAACCGTTTGGACATTGGACGACGCCTGTCCGGCCGCGGCCGCGACAGCGACCGATTTCTCGTTCGTATTGGACGCTAGCGTCGAAAGGCTCGTCGAAGAAGAGCGCATCTGCTCGGTCGCGGCCGTGACGCTTTCCAGCGCCCCGGAAATAACCGAGTCGAAGGTCCCTGTTCGATTATCGATCGTCTGAGCACGTTTTTGCTCGGCCGCATGTGCGGCCGCTTGCTCGCTCTCCAGTTCGCGTGCCTTGATCATATTGTCTTTGAAGACCTGAACGGCGTGCGCCATCTGGCCGATCTCATCCTGCCGCCCCTGCGCCGGCACATCTGCGCTAACATCCCCGTCGGCCAGTCGACCCATTGCGCCGGTCATCTGAACAACCGGCTTCGAAATCGCACGGGCCGTGACGACCGCAATCGCGATACTCAAGATGAGACCGACCGCGAGGAGAATCCATTGACCGGTCAAAAGAAAACGCGTGTCGGACCTATTGGTCTCCGCGTCCAGAGAGAACAACTGTTTCTGATTCGCGACCATCCCACCGACACGCGAGCCGTCCGGCTGCAATGCACCGGTCAGATGAGTCAGCAACTTGCCCGCGCGCGGCGCCGCCTCGGTTGCCAATAGATAGTTGGCCATGTTCCATTTCTTCGAACCGCGAATGTCGAACATCTTCGGCGGCAGCGGTGCAAACTTCACGCGGTTCTCCGCGAAAGCTTCGAAAGCGGCGAACTGCGTTTCGTTGAGCAATGTCGAAACCGCCTGCAAATCCTTGAAACGCACCTCATTCTTCGCCCAGAGTTTGTCGAATTTCTCCGCGAACTTCGGATCGCCCGTCAAAAGGTAGGCCCGGATATTTGCCAGGCTTAGACCCAAGGTCCCGCGGACATCAGCCATGACGCCCAATATCGGCACACGGTTTCCATCGGCCTCTCCCGCCCGCGAAAGTTCGTCGTCGATCATTTCCGTGATCTTCGCCACCATGACCGCGGCGAGCGGTGCGGCCGCCTCGACCAGGATTTTCGTCGCCGGCTGCTCATCTGGTGTGTGACTGATGTCTTCGACTTGCTGCTGCGCCACCCGGAATTCTTCGAGCGTTTCTTTAAACTCCGTCCAAACCTTTACGTTCTCCGGATTGGTCCAATTGGCGGACAGCTGGTCCATCGTTTGGCGTGTTTGGTCTATATTCGCCCAAACGGCGGCCCGTTGTTTTTTGAAGGTCGGGTTTTCGATCAGCATCCAGCCGCGTAAAGCCGCGAGCGACGCATTTATGTTGTTCATCATTTGCTGACTGGCCTGCGCCGTCGGCATCCGAAGATTAACAATCCTATCGGTGTTGTCTTGCAGACCTTTAATACCCCAAATCGATGTGCCCACAGCTAACGCCAGCACGGCAAGAACAATAAAAAAGCCACCAAATAATTTTTGGGAAATCTTTAAATTCTGCATCTTGTCCCCCCTCAAAGAACAAAAAACTGCAACAACTCTGCAACATTCGATGTGCCTAATTTATTGGCAGCAGATTAATAACTTATGAATCCAATGTCCGGACATCCGGGCGTTCGCACGATGCCTTTTCCTTCTCTCTCCGCGCGATAACATTATCCCTAAGACGAAAACGGGAGCATAAGCCGTGGCGCTAGAGACGATGACCATCCTGACCCAGGATCGAATCGAAGCGATGAACGGGCAGGGGTTATGGCCAAAGGCTCTGCTGCTCGATCACGTCGAGCGATGGGCGGCGGAACAACCGGACGCGGTTGCCATTACGTGTATCAATAGTATGCGCGACCGAACCGAATCCGTTTCTTACAGCCAACTTCATCGGATTGCGCGCCGGATCGCAATCGGACTCGCAGAGCTCGGCGTTGAGAAGGGCGAGGTCGTATCCTTCCAGATGCCGAATTGGTGGGAGTTCGCCGCCTTACACCTGGCATGTCTCCATATCGGCGCCATCACCAATCCGGTCATGCCGATCTTCCGCCAGCGCGAGCTGTCCTTCATGCTCGACTACGCGGAGAGCAAAGTCTTCATTACCCCGAAAACCTTCCGTGGTTTCGATCACCAAGCGATGGCCGAAGAGCTTGCGGCGGAACTGCCCCATCTTGAGCATATGTTCTTCCTCGACGGCGAAGGCGATACGTCTTTCGAGAGGCGGTTCATCGACCGGCGCTGGGAGGAGGAAGTCGATGCGGATGCGCTCTTCGCTGCGCGCCGGCCGGACCCGAACGAAGTGATCGAGCTGCTTTATACGTCTGGCACATCCGGCGTGCCGAAAGGCGTTCTTCACACCAGCAATACGCTTTCGAGCCTGGTTGATACGGGGCGGGCACGTCTCGGCCTGACGAAAGACGACATCGTTTTCATGCCGTCGCCAATGGCCCACCAGACCGGCTTCGTTTACGGCATGTCGATGGCGCTCGTGCTCGGAACGAAACTGGTCTTGCAGGACATCTGGTCGGCCGAGGTGGCGGCGCGGCGCATCAACGACGAACGTGTGACCTACACGATGGCCTCCACACCGTTTCTAGCCGACCTTGCAAATTCGCCCGCACTCGAAGTCTGCGCCGTCAGCAGTTTCCGAATGTTCTGTTCGGCCGGTGCGCCGATCCCGCGCATCCTGGTCGAAAACGCCACCAAGCGGCTTGGGGCGCAAATTCTCTCTGGCTGGGGGATGACTGAGAACGGCCTCGTGACGACCACACGCCCCGGCGATCCAGACGAGAAGATTTTCAACACAGACGGCGCCGCCGTTGATCATGCCGCCGTCCGGATCGTCGACCCGGACGGCAACCCGGTCGCGCCGAATGTCGAAGGCCGCCTCCAGGCGAAAAGCGCCGGTATGTTCGTCGGATATCTGAAACGCCCAGACGCCTACGAATCCTATGACGATTGGTTCGAGACGGGCGACCTCGCCCGGATCGATGCCGACGGCTACATTCGCATCGTTGGTCGCGCCAAGGACATTATTATCCGCGGCGGCGAGAATATTCCCGTCGTCGAGGTCGAAGAGCAGATATATCGCCATCCCGCGGTCGAGGACGTCGCCGTCGTCGCCATGCTGGACGAGCGCCTCGGCGAGCGAGGTTGCGCCTTCGTTCAAACCAAACCGGGGGCCAACTTCACCTTCGAGGCGATGATCGAACACTTGATGGACGCCGGTATGTCGAAGACCTATCTGCCGGAGAAACTCGAACTGGTCGAGGTGTTCCCTCGAACCGCCAGCGGCAAAATCCAGAAATTCGAATTGCGGGAGATCGCGAAAGACTTCCGCGTCTAACACTCAAACATTCGTGCGAGGACATTTATGAACGGAGCTGAAAGTCTCGTCCGCAGCTTGGTCGCTGCCGGTGTCGACCATGTCTTTACCAATCCGGGTTCGACCGAGATGGAGATCATTAAGGAGTTCGACGCCGTCGACGGATTCCGTCCGGTCCTCGGCCTCTTCGAAGGTGTCTGCACCGGCGCAGCCGACGGATACGCCCGAATGACCGGTAAGCCGGCGGCGACGCTGTTGCATGTCGGTCCGGGCCTCGCAAATGGGCTCGCGAATTTGCACAACGCCAAGCGCGCCTATAGCCCCGTCGTCAATATGGCCGGCGATTATCCGAGCTATCACAGCCCGAACGACCCGCTTCTCGCCTCCGACTTGGAAGCGTTGGCGGCGTCGATGTCCGGCTGGGTCCGCCGTGCCTCATCACCGGCGACCTTGGGCCAAGATGCGGCGGATGCGGTCGCCGCGGCGCGAGAGGGCCAGGTCGCAACCTTGATCGTCCCGCAAGACGCCACATGGGGTGACGATGCGCAACCGGCACCCGCCGCATCACCAACGCCCCGCAAGCGCGCTTCCGATAGCGAAATCGAGAAGATTGCCGCCGCTATCGCCAAGGATGAAACGGCCATCCTTTTGGTCAATGGCAACGGCCTTTCGGAACGCGGCCTTGCCGCCGCCAACCGAATCTCGGCAAAAACCGGCTGCCGGTTGATGGTCGAGGTTTTTGCCGCCCGAATGGCGCGCGGTGCCGGACGCGGACAGTTCGGCCCCTTGCCGGGCGATCAACCCATCGCGTTGGAAACCTTGGGCTCCGCCGGCAATGTCGTCCTCGCAGGGACCAAACCGCCGGTCGCCTACCTCGCTTATGAAGGCTATCCCGGCATGCTCATCCCGGAGGGCGTCGCGACCCATACCCTGGCGGGTCCGGCAGACGATGCGGAAGGTGCGCTCGAAGCATTGGCGACAGCCTTGGATGCGACCGAGGCAGGACAGTCATATGACAGTGCCGTGCCGGAGATACCCGCTGGACCGCTGAATCCGAAGACGGTGGGGATGGCAATCGGCGCCTTGCTGCCGGAAAACGCCATCGTCGCGGCGGAGACAACGACATCCGGCGGCCCGATCTTCGGCTTTACCCGCGGAGCCACACCACACGACTGGTTGGGTCTCACCGGCGGCTCCATCGGCATGGCAATTCCGCTTGCGGTTGGCGCGTCGGTGGCGTGTCCGGACCGCAAGGTTCTCTGCATTCAATCCGACGGGGGCGGTATGTACACCAACCAGGCGCTCTGGACCCTCGCGCGCGAGGGCCTCGACGTCGTTACTGTGATACTGACCAACCGGCGCTACAAGATTTTGGAACACGAGTATTTCAAAACCGGCGCCAACGAGTTGGGCCCCAAGGCCGACACGCTCTTCGATATCGGTAACCCCGACATCGATTGGGCGCATCTGGCCAAAGGCATGGGGATGGAAGGACATCGGGCGGAGACCGCGGAAGATTTTGCGAAAAAACTCGAAGCTGCCCTCGCCGCCGACGGCCCTCAACTCATCGATGCCGTCTATTCCGGATAGATTACCGCTCTATCTTTTCTCGGAACGGATAACACAGGAGCGCACACATTGGTCGATCTCGGATTTTTCGCGATGCCGTTGCACCCGAAGGAACGCGACTATCGGGAAGTCATGGAAGAGAACCGCGCGCAGATCCTGCTCGCCGATAAACTCGGTCTGACGGAAGCCTGGATCGGGGAACATCAGACCTCGATTTCAGAGCCGATCACCGACCCGTTCCTCTTCATGGCCACGACCATTCACGAAACGAAGAATATCAAATTCGGTTCCGCGGTGGTGAACCTCTCCTATCACCATCCGGTTAAACTCGCGATGCAGATCGCGATGTTCGACCAGATCAGCGGAGGGCGGACGCTGGTCGGCATCGGTCCGGGCGGCCTGCCGAGCGATTCCGAGATTTTCGGCGTCGACCGAGAACGCTCTTATGACATGATGGTCGAGTGCGTCGACATGATGGAAGCGGTCTGGACGCAAGATGCGCCGATCGACATCGAAGGAACGTTCTGGCATGTCAAACTCACGGATTTTGTCGAGGATGGCGTCGGTGTTGGCCGCCTGCCCAAGCCGTTGCAAAAACCCTTCCCGCCAATTGCCTATGCCATGCGAAGCCCCAAATCCGGCGCTTCGCGCGTCGTGGCCGAGCGCGATTGGATTCCGATCTCAGGCAATTTCGTGCCATCCGGCTTCGTCGCAAGCCAGTGGGCCGACTACTGCAACCAACGCGAGGACCTCGGGAAACGGATCGACCCCGAAAACTGGCGGGCTGGACGCAGTATTCTGGTGACCGATAGCAACGCCCGGGCCGAAGAATATGTCGCCCAGGCGGAAGGCGGATTTCGGCACTATTTCCACTACCTTCGGACGCTCGAGGCGAAACGCAGCATCGCATCGCCGGAAGAACGCGAGAACTATGTTGCGAACCAAGTAAACGAAGCCTTGGAGGACCAAGTGTTGGCAGGCGATGCTGATACGGTGCTCGACCGCTTGATCGCGTTTCGCGACGAAGTCGGCCCCTTCGGTACCTTGTTGATGACTGGCCATGATTGGGATGAGAAGGCACTTTGGCAGGGATCGATGCAGCGACTGGCCGAAGATGTCATGCCGCGCTTTCGACAGCACGCGAAAGCGACCGACCGCACCTACTAGCCCGACGGCCTAAAAGAAAGCGGCGGCCAAAACGCGGCCGCCGCAAGGGTTTGGGGGGAGATACAGGGAGGGTATCCCGGCGACGGCTGGGAACCGCCGCGTAAGAAGGTTATGCTCGGGCGAAGCGTCTTTTTCCGCGTCGTCCGAAAAATTCGGTAAGGAGTTTCGTCATGAGCCAAAATCTCGACCTCGACCCCTTTTGGTGGGAAGCCGCGCCCCGGCGTGAACTCGACGAGAAGCCTCTGCCGGATGAAACCGACGTCGCCATCGTCGGCTCTGGATTCGCAGGATCAAGCGCAGGCCTGGTTCTCGCGCGCGCCGGCCGCAAGGTGACTGTCTTGGAGAAAGACCGGCCCGGCGAAGGCGCGTCCAGCCGGAACGGCGGAATCGCCAGCGGTAATCTTCGGATGACCTTCGGCACAATGATCAAGACGTACGGCGTCGAACGCGCGAAGGCGATCTATGGCGAAGGGTTCCGAGCTCGCGAAGATCTCAAACGCTTTGTCGAACAAGAAAATATCGACTGTGATTATCAGGAGGTCGGCCGCTGGACCGGCGCCAACCGCCCCAAGCACTACGACAGTCAGGCACGGGAAGCTGACTTCCTAAACGAACATTTCGACACGGGCGCCTATATGGTGCAGCAAGCCGATCAGCACAGCGAAATCGGCAGCGACCTGTACTACGGTGGCCAGATCCGTCCGGATATTCACGGTGTCCATCCGGGCAAACTTCATCACGGTATCTTGGCGCGCGCGATGGAAGCCGGCGTCGATGTTCAGAACCGAACCGAAGTAACAGGCATCCGACAAGACGGCGACCGTTTCGAGGTACAAACCAGCCGCGGGACGATCAAAGCGCGGAATGTGATCGTTGCGACCAATGGCTATACCGGAAAAGCGACCCCATGGCTGCAGCGCCGGGTGATCCCTATTCCCAGCCAGATCATCGCGACGGAGACATTGCCGCAAGACGTTATGGATCGTCTTATGCCGAAGAAACGGATGCTCGGCGAATCTCGAAACCTGTATAACTATTTCCGCCCCTCACCGGACGGCACGCGTATTGTTTTCGGCGGAAAGGCCGGCACGATCACCGATGATTCGATTGAGAAATCGGTCCATTTGAAGCGGGTACTGGTCGAAATTTTCCCCGAACTGGAAGATGTCGGTCTCACCCATTCCTGGTGGGGGTATACGGGATTCACTTTCGATTTCATGCCGAAACTCGTCGTGAATGACGGCGTTCATTATGCAACGGGATTTTGCGGCTCCGGCGTTGTTTGGGCCCGCTGGCTCGGTATGAAGGCGGCCCATTCCATCGTCGGCAACAGCGAAGCGGAAACAGCCTTTGCCGCCGATGATTTCGTAACGAAACCGCTCTATTTCGGCAAACCTTGGTTCCTGCCGATGGTGTATTTCTGGTATGGAATGAAGGATCGGATGGGTCTTTAAGGCACCCTGCCGATTACTCCTTGACCGCGTCTTCGATCTGCCGGCGCGCTTCCTCGTTCACTTTACCGGAGAACTTGGAGACCATACTGGTAATCTCGGATGCCATATCCGTCGAATCCCTGTCCGGATTGAAACCGGCGAGAATGGCTTGCGAGAGCGGCTTGAGGAGTTCGACGTCCTTGCGGTTCGGCTCACGCCAGTTGCCGCGGATCGACTGAGCAACCCCGCTCATTGTTTGGCACAACTCGCCGACATGTTCGAACCGCGAGCCGGCAAGCCGGCCTTCCACCTCCGTCGATACCTCCGATAGCCGCGTCACATGCACGCGAACCTCGGGCGTTATATTGCCTTCCTGATAGGCCGGCAGAATCATGCCGACGAGGAAATTGATCTGATAGGAATGTCGAACGAGCCGTTGATCGTTGATCTCATGCATAACCTCGCCGACGGCCGCTTTAAGGTCGGCGACATTGACCCGTTCGCCCATCGCTTTCGTCTTCAGCGTGTTGGGCACATCGATCAACGGAATACCATCGGCGCCGTCGCGCGCTACATCTCGCCGACGGTCCGGACCGATGTAATCGCTCGTCACGACAAACGGTTTTCGTTTCGAGACCAAAGTTTTGATTCGGCCGAATAGGTCCGCCGGCGATATCGGCGCCGCCAGAATATCGTCCACGCCACAGGCCGCCGCATTGCGAATGACATCCGCATTCGCATCCCATGTCAGCATGATGACGGGAACGAAAGGATTATCGCCAACTTCACCGCGCCGCATTTTCGACATCAAATCAAAAATGTCTCCGCCCGGCATTTTGGTATCTGTGATGACAAGGTCCGGGGGAACTGATGTACAGATGTTGGTTTCGAGCGCTTCCATATCCGCACATTCGCGTACGTCGCGATAACCGGCTCCGTTCATCGCGCCGCGAATTAAGCGTCTCGTTTCCGACTTTGGGTCTCCCAACACGACCGCAATGTCGCCAACTTGTGGCTCAGTCATTGGCCAATACTAGCCCCGCCCGTCGAGTAATAAAAATATAGTAAACAAATATTAGCCTGAGGCCAAATCACTAAGTATTAATTTTTGTTAACCATAAATATTCTCACTTCGATGACTTCGCAAGCTCAATCTAAATCGTTCGATTCACGCGAATATTTTACTTTCCTTTGAAATCGGGCTTCCGCTTCCCGACAAACGCATCGATACCTTCTGCGCCATCACCGCTGGCGGCCAAGGATGCAATCGAACGCGATTCAAGTTCCATCTGCGTTTCAAGGCTCTCTTTGAAAGTGCCGTCCAACAATCGTTTCACGGCGCCGAAAGCTTTCGTCGGACCCGATGCGAAGGCCCGAACTTGCTTTTCCGCCTCCTCCATCAGCTGGTCGTCCGGCACGACACGATCGACGATATCGTAATCCGCCGCCTCTGCAGCGGTCAGGAGCCGGTTCGTGAGCATCAATTCCTTCGCACGCCGAAGCCCGATATATCGTGGCAGCAGATAGGTCGAGCTCCCGTCCGGGGACAGCCCGGCCGCCGTATAGGCGAGGGTAAATTTCGCGGATTCCGCCGCGAGTATGATGTCACCCGATATCGCGAAACTGAAGCCGCCGCCCGCTGCCGTCCCGTTGATCGCCATGACGACGGGCGCATCCATTCTGTTGAAGAGCGAAACGGCGCGATGGAAGTGTAACGTCACCTGCATCAGAAGCGATTCGACGTCGGCGCCGGAACCATGGAAAAACTTGAGATCGCCGCCGCCGCAAAACATGCGCCCCTTGCCCGTAATGAGAATGGCCCGAACATCCTCATCTTGATCGCAATCGAGCGCTGCTTGATGCAGTTCTTCCGCGGTCGTCAGGTCCAATGCGTTCGCATCGTCCGGCCGGTTCAATGTGATATATGCGACGTTATCGCGCTTCTCGAAAAGTATCGCCTTGTAATCCATCTCTCGCTCCCAAGGTTTCACACGCTAAGCCTACCGGCGTTACGCATCTACGTAGGTCTTCCGGAAGACCCGCCAATCCGGCGTCGGCCGACGAAATAGAATTTTTTCGCCCCACACGCGTGAATGCACTAAGTTATGATCCAGATTAGACGTTATCGATGGAGCGCATCGTTGCAAACTGCAGAACTCTTACCGCCGGGAGATCAACTCCCCGCGGATCATCCGCCGGCTTTGGACGGCCCGATTTCCGGGCCGGGCGTCTGGCGCGGACCTGACCTCCAGAATTCGGACGAATGGAAATACGTCCTCTCGTCCGCCGAAAGATCCGAACTCTTGGACGCAACGGAGAACGCCGCCGCACAGTTCGATAATATCGTCGACATTAAGAAGTCAGACTTCGCGTTGCCGACGTTGAGCGGCACAATTCGCGACTTGAAACAAGAGATCCTTCACGGTCGCGGCTTCGTCCTTTTACGCGGCCTGCCCTTGGAAGACCTGTCGTTCGCCGAGATCGCCATAATGTATTGGGGGATCGGAACCCATATCGGTTCTGCCCGCTCGCAAAACACCCGCGGCCATCTCCTCGGACACGTTATCGATCTCGGCAGTTCGTTCGAGAACAAGAGCGAGCGCGGTTACTTGACCAACCGGCACCTGAAGTACCACTGCGATTCGGTCGATATTGTCGGACTGATGTGTCTGCGTCGGGCTAAACAGGGCGGCGCGAGCTCCATCGTCAGCTCCTATACCATTCATAACGAAATGTGGGCACGCCGGCCCGATCTCGCACGCGCGCTCTATGGTCCCATTGCCCGGGACCGGCGGGACGAAATTCCGCCGGGGAAAGGCCCCTGGTACGAGTTGCCGGTATTCAATCACTACAAGGGTCGCCTCGCGATCAATTTCCTGCGCACCCATATCGATATGTCACAGCGCCATCCGGACGCCCTGCGCATGAGCGACGAGGTCGTCGAAGCACTCGACCTGATGTACGACCTCGCAAATGACCCCTCGCTTCATTTGACGATGGAATTCCAACCCGGCGATGTGCAACTGCTGCACAACCATCAGATTCTCCATGATCGCACCGCCTATGAAGACTGGGATGACGAAGACCGGAAGCGGTATTTGTTACGGCTCTGGTTGAGCCCGCCCGATGGGATCGAACTGCCGCAGGCCTTTGCCGGCCGATACAATAGCGTCACCGCTGGTGACCGAGGCGGCGTCACGATCCCCGGAATGGAAAAGATCGTTCCCCTGACACCGGTATAGGAGAACATCCGATGCTATACCTCGTGATTAGCACGCCGGTGCCCCAACGGCCGTCGGAAGTTCGCGAGCAACGCCAGCTCTATTGGCCATGGGCGCAAGACAAGCTGGATCGAGGTCTCGCGAAATCGTTCTACGCCCGAACGGGGCGCGGGGCCGTGGCGTTGTTCGATGTCGATTCCAACGAAGTCCTTCACGGCCTATTGAACGAATGGGCGGAAATTATTCCGGCGGAGTTCGACATCTACCCCTTAATCGATCCTGACGCGATCAAATCATTTCTGGCCACCGAACCGGAGGTGTGATTCTTGCCCCAAGGCGTCGGCGAAGACTCCGCTCTCGGCTTCCAACTTGTTCGGGAGGATTTTCTGACATTCGGCCAGGTCGCGAATGCTGAAATCACGGAACTTTGGCAATATTGGGAGCGGAAAAGGGCAACGCATCGGCTGCCATCCCGGGACGACATCGATCCCTATGACCTCAAGGGCCAACTCGGGCGTTTACATATTCTCGATGTCAAAGGCCCTTCCATCTTTCGCTATCGACTCTACGGCAGCCGTGTCACGAATCCCGGACGGCGAGATATGACCGGCCAAACGACAATGGCCTATGCCGATCAAGAGTTCGCGGAGATGGTGACCCGTCACCTGCGCAAAGCGGTCGACACCGGTCAACCAGCTTGCTTTGACATCGAAGCGAAACTCTACGGCCAGCTTTATGCGTATACACGCGCCGCCTTCCCGCTTGCCACCGATCATGTCACGGTCGACAAACTGCTCGTCGGCACGCAACGCAAGTCGATCCCGACAGAAATCGAACGCTAACCGATCAAACGACGCCCTTATCGCGCAGAGCGGTTAGTTCGTCATCACTCAAGCCAAGCAGCTCACCGTAGACTTCGTCCGTATGCTGTCCCAGGGCCGGGCCGGCGCGGCGAACGGACCCTGGCGCATTCCTCAACTTCGGCACGATACCCTGCATCCGAATTTCGCCGAGCTCGCTGTCCGCAACCGGCACGATATTCTCGCGCGCCGCATAGTGCGGGTCCTCATAGGCATCCTTCGCCGTGAAGACCAAGCTGAACGCGACTCCCTTTTCACCCAATAGGTCCGAGAGATAAGAAAAGTCGTTCGCTGCAAACCAGTCCGTCACGATTTCTTCCACACCATCACTGTTCGCGACGCGATCCGCATTCGTCTTATAAAGCGGGTCGTCGATCAGGTCGTCGCGGCCCATCGCCTGCGCCAAGCGCTCCCACACACTCTGCGTCGAGCAAGCGAGCGACACCCAACGGTCGTCACGCGTGCGATAAACGCCGCTCGGCACGGCATATTGGCTTCGATTGCCGGACCGCTCGCGAACGGCACCCAGCTGATCGTACTCGATCACCAAGAACTCCAGTATTCGGTGCATCGATTCATAAAGCGACAGATCGATTTCCTCGCCCGGCAGATCCGGGTTCTTCGCGCGATGGAACAGAGCCGTCATCAAGCCGAACGCGCCAAAAACCCCCGTCATACCATCGGCGATCGGATAGCCAAGGTGCAACGGCGAACGATCCACCTCACCACAGATATATGTGAACCCGGACATTGCTTCCGCGACGCGCGCAAATCCCGCCTCGTGCGCCCGCGGCCCCGTCTGACCGAACCCGCTTACCCGCAATACCGTCAGCTTCGGATTTATTCGATGCAGCTCTTCCAGCGGCAGACCCCACTTTGCAAGTGTGCCCGGCCGAAAATTTTCGACCAGAACGTCGAATTTGGGCAGCATCCGCTTGAAGAGCGCGAGGCCTTCCGGCTTGCGGATGTCCAGCGTGACACCCCTCTTATTGCGGTTTGTCACTTTTCCCCAGAGCGAGACCCCGTCTTTAAACGGCGGCAGTGCGCGCATCCCATCGCTTCCGTTTGGTAATTCGACCTTCACGACATCGGCGCCAAAATCCGCCAACAGTTCAGACGAGAGCGGCCCAGCGATTACCGTCGCCAGGTCGAGCACGCGTAACCCCTCGAGCGGCATCTCCTGGGTCATTTGAAAATCCTCGGTTTGTTCGGTGATCTAAAGACAGAGCTAATTCAGCCGACGCATTCTGCCAACCAAAATGAGAGCTAGCCAAGCGGCGTGGCTCGCATATGTCCTATCTTAACGAATTCTTACGTCAGGGAAGGACGCACGAAATGAGACGTACCACAAAACTCCGCGAGATGATGAAGTCGGGCAAAACCATCGTCATCCCCGGTTGCTACAACGCGGTCAGCGGTAAAATTCTCGACAAAATCGGGTTTCCGGCCATTTACATGACCGGATACGGCACATCGCTTTCGCTGACCGGCATGCCGGATTGCGGCCTTGCGACAATGACCGAAATGCATCTGAACGCGCGCTACATTTCGAACGCCGTCTCAGTGCCGGTCATTGCGGATGCGGACAACGGTTACGGCAATGCGATCAATGTGATCCGAACCGTGAAGGAGTATATCCAAACAGGCGTCGCGGCGATCCATATCGAGGATCAGATCATCCCGAAACGCTGCGGCCACGTCGCCGGCCGACAAGTCATCCCCATCGAGGAGGCGGCCGGAAAATATGCCGCCGCCGATTATGCCCGCAAGGAAGTCGACGAGGATTTCGTCGTCATTGCGCGGACCGATGCGCGGGGCGCGGTTGGCGGCAGTCTCGATGAAGCGATCAAACGCGCCAATGCTTATCTCGAAGCCGGCGCCGACGTCGCTTTCGTCGAGGGGCCGAAGGATGTCGAGGAAGTCCGCCGGGTCTGTGCCGAGGTCAACGGACCGATCATGTACAATCAGACCGGCATCTCGCCGCGTTTCTCGGAGGAAGAGATGAACGAACTCGGGATCGCGATGACGATCCTGCCGGGCGCCACGATGCGGATGCAGCTGATGGCGGTCTACGACCTGGCGATGGAATTGAAGGAAAAAGGCCCAATGGCCGAAGCGGAGTTCACCAAGAAACTGTCAAACCACCCGCTTGCCGACTTCCATGGCTTCGCCGGATTCGACCAAGTCATGGAGTGGGAAGAGCGCTTCATGGGCGAGGCGGAACTCGCGAAATACGAAGGCACGCTCGGCCACCAGCCGAAAGCGGCTGAGTAGTCCGCCGGATCACGCCCTAAGATCGAGCGTCTCCGTCGTCAATGCGGAGACGACGACTGATGCCGTCAGCCGCGCCGCTTGCTGCATCTCGGATTCTGCGATCTTCTCGCGGGTGTCTTCCCGTGTCAGCACGTAACGCAGGTGCGATTCCGGCTGATCAAATCCAGCCACCAAGCGGAATGCCGGAATACCGCCGACCGCGAAATTGTAGTGATCGGAGTTCCGCATCAATGCATCATGGCAAGATAGCGGCACGTCGCAGGCCGACGCTGCGGCTGCAAGAAAGGGCGGTAATTTTGAATATTCACTGGTAATCGCCGTGAGATCGGGCGCACCCGCCACGGAGTCGAGGTTGACGTTGAGCTTAATCTTCGCGCGCGCTTCGTCACTCAAACCTTCGACATACTGACGCGAACCCCAAAGCCCCCATTCTTCGACATTGAAGAACATAAGGCGGAGGCCGCGCCTCAGTTTTATTCTCTGCGCACGCACAAGCTCAAAAAGCCGCAACCCCATTGCGAGGCCCGTCGCATTGTCCATTGCACTCTCGCCGAAAGGATGGCCATCGATATGCGCACTCAGCACAATCCATTCGTCGAGTTCGCCGGGCAATTCCACGAAGAGGCTTTCCGCCGTGTCGCCGGACGAAACGGTCTGCACCGTAAGTCGGACACGCGGATAGCCGTTGGATGTCTCGGTTAGAGCCGCCGCACTCTCCGCCGAAATGGCACAGGCGGGAATGTCGCTTGGCCGGTTGCGTCCGGAAGACCCGGAGAGCAGCCCAACGCCCGGCAGGTAATTTGCGATCAAGAATGCCGCCGCCCCTGCCTCGCGCGCCGCATCATATTTGTACCGGCGATGGAGCGTGCTCTCCGTAAACATGTATTCGTGCCGTACAAGCGGTATCCGGCCCCGCAATTCATCCGCGCGTTCCGCGAATGCGGATAGCTCGCCCCGTCCAAGATCGACGACTTCCGCTTCAAGGCCGCCCGCCGGCGTCGACGGCGACCAGACAAGCGACGTGCATTCCAGATCCAACACGGACGGCGTGAGCCGCGTAAGCGTCTGCGTCTCGCGCCGCCAACCGTCATATTCTGTCGGAAACACATGTGCATCGGCGCCGGATATCGCCGCCATTCGGTTCTTGAGATGCGCGACAGCCCGCTTCTCGCTTTCGGTGCCGGAGAATCTGCCGCCGAAGTCGCAGATCGCCTCAAACTCATCCATCAAGGGCCGGTTGTCTTCAAGCGCGTCCAGAACCGCAGTTCGCAAATCAGCCATCCGACGCCGACCTCACTGTGTAACCATAGTCCCGGGCAGCGCCTTCGGGCGTGACAAGGCCCAGTTCCAGGTCGCGTTCGATCAAGCCGGCAGGCCGATCCGCCGGATCGCCGATACCGCCGCCACCCGCTTGGATCAGCGTGATCTCATCGCCCGGTTGCAAGACTTGGGATCCCTTCGGATGAACGGTCATGCCGTTCACCTTATGCTCACGCAAGGCGCCCGGTTTCCCGCCGACATATCCCGGCGGCGCAAAATCGGTCCGATTGCCCATGGAGAAGACGGTCATCGGTTTCCCCGTGTCGTTCCGAAACGTCATTTCTTGACCGACCCCTCCGCGCGCCGCACCGGGCCCACCGCTGTCCGGCCGCAGCTTCTTCCGGACGACGGTCATGCCGGTGATGCTCTCCCAGACCTCCACCGGCACCGCCGCCATGTTGGACGGACCGGGCAAGCAGTCGCGGCCGTCCTGCCCTTCGAGCGCCCCAAAACCGCCAGCCACAAAACTGATCGTTGAGACGGGACGGCCGTCCGGATGGGTCGACTGGATCGTCAGCAAATCCATCATCCCGTTGTCGGCCTGCACCTTATCGGGCGCGGCTTCAGCCAGCGCACCGAAGATCAATCCCGGGACAAAATGCCCAATGGCGTGGCGGCCGCCTGTTGGAAACGGCGGTTGCGCGTTCAGCAAACACCCTTCGGGTGCGGTCACCCGAACCGGACGCGTCGCACCTTCGTTGTTCGGCAAATTGGGAATCGTGATGCATTTTATGGAATAGAGTGACATGGCATTGGTATAGCAAAACGGCACATTGATACCGCGCCGAACGCAGTCGCCGGTTCCATCGAAATCGATCGAGATTTCCTCGTCTTGGACATCGATCCGACACGCGAGCGGAATCGGCTCGTCAATCGCCTCGATCAAAATTCGATTCTCATAGATGCCGTTTTGGATTTCGCGAATCTTATCGCGCATGGCCCTTTCGGACTGTGCTCGGATTGCTCGGCTCAACGGCGACAAATCATCGATATCGTATTCCGCCATAAATTCGAGCAACTGACGGCCGCCAACCTCGTTACAGGTGACGTTTGCCATAAGGTCGCCGATGGTCGCGTCCGGCACGCGGACATTGGCCCGCACCAGATCGATGACGAAGTCGTCGACAGTGCCTTCGCGAACCAGTTTGCAGATCGGCAAGCGCAGTCCCTCGTGGTAGATCTCGCTCGCCGCCGCACCGAATCCCATGCCGCCGATATCGGGAAGATGCGTAATCGACATGGTGTATCCGACCAGCTCGTCACCGCGAAATACCGGCCGCATTACATTGATGTCGAACAGGTGTCCGGTTCCCATCCATGGATCGTTCGTGCAGATGACATCGCCCGGCCGCAGGCTCTCGGGCGGGAATTTCTCCAGCATGAACTTCAAGGTCCGGGGTGCGGTGCCGATGAATACGGGTACCGAATAGCTGCCTTGCGCGACCAATCGCCCTTCACGGTCAAGAACGACAACGGTCAGATCGTAACTTTCCGATACGATGGTCGAGAATGACGTGCGCACCAGGGTCGAGACGATTTCATCCGATATCGACACGAGCCGGTCCCAGAGAATACCCAGCTCGACAGCGTCAAATTCGTGCATAGCTGTATCGTTCATCGCCTACGCCTCCAATTCCGCGACAATATTGAACGCGTCGTCAACGTGTGCACGGTAGCCGGGCGTGATGAGGCAGGTTGATTCGCGTTCTTCGATTAACGCCGGACCCGGTATTTGCGTCCCTGGCGATAGCAAGTAGCGGTCATAGATAGGCGTCTCCCGATAACCCTCTGGCGCAAAATATACATCGCGTGTCCCCTTGAGGGCGTCCGTCCTATTGTCCCGCGCGTCGGCGTCGAGGGCGTAACCGGTTTCCATCCCGGGGTCGGGTCCCGTCGCAGAGACCTTCCAGTTGATGATTTCGAGCGGCGCTCCCAAGGTCGCGAAAGTATAGACCTCCGCGTAGCGTGTTTCGAACAAGGTTCGAAGCCGGCTAAAGGCATCCGAAGGGTCGCCGTCCGGTAACGTCACCTCGATCTCATGAGTCTGACCGAAATATCGAATATCGATCTGGCGCGATATCGAGATATCGCGTTCGGAAACGCCCGCTTCGTGCAAGAAGGCCGAGCAATCTTGCTCCAATGGTTCAAACATTTGCCTAAATTCTGCACCGTCGATATCATCCGCCACCACACGGCGAGATCGCGCCAATTCAAACGCAAGTGGACTCGCGAGCAGTCCGAGGGCGGAGTAGACGCCCGCGCCGATCGGAAAGACGACACGCGGTATCTTCAATTTCTCCGCCACCGGCATCGCATGCAACGGCCCCGATCCACCGAACGCCACCATGCTTGCGGACCGATAATCGAACCCGCGCTCCGCCGCATGGATACGAAAAGCGCGTGCAATATCTTCGCTGGCCGTATCGTGGATTCCCCAGGCGGCACGCTCCACCGACAACTTCAGCGGTGCGGCAACTTTCGCCTGTATCGCCGTTTCGGCGGCCGACTTATCCAAGCGCATTTCACCGCCCAAAAAGAAGTCCGGATCGAGATAACCAAGCACAAGATTAGCATCGCTCAGCGCCGCGTTTTCGCCGCCGGCGCCATAGCACGCCGGCCCCGGGTCCGCACCCGCACTTCGCGGCCCGACCTTGAGCAGCCCCCGCTCATCGACCGCCGCAAGCGAACCGCCGCCGGAGCCGATCTCAATCATGTCGAGAACCGGAATGCGCAACGGCAGGCCGCTGCCTTTGCGGAACTCGTGCATCCGCGCGACCTCCATCTGTTCGGTCTTCAACGGAGCGAATTTCCGCACCAAGGCACCCTTCGCCGTTGTGCCGCCAAGATCGAAGGAAAGAACATCCGGTAGATTCGACGCCCGCCCTTGGACCGCTGCCATCAGCATGCCAGCGGCGGGACCCGATTCGAGAAGCCGCACCGGGAACCGGCGTGCCGTCTCCGGCGCCAACATGCCACCGCTCGACGTCATGATATAGAGCCGACCGCGGAAACCGAGATCCGCCAAGCCCGTCTCCAAACGTTGCAGATAGCGGTCCGCCATCGGGCGTGCATAGGCGTTGATCGCCGTCGTCGTCCAACGCTCGTATTCACGCATGTTCGGATAAACATCGGCCGAGGCCGATACATAAAGCGCCGGAAACGCTTCGGCCGCGATTTCGGCGACAGCGCGTTCATGAGACGGGTCGACATAACTGTGCAGGAAGCAGATTGCGAGCGCCTCAATCTCTTGTTCTTTCACCAGCGCTTGGATCGCCTTGTGCGCGTCATCGAGATCGACGGTCGTTTCAATTCGCCCGTCATAATGAATTCGCTCTGAAACGCCGCGGCGCAGCGGGCGCGGTACGATCGGGTCCGGATACTTCACCCGGAGGTCGAACAGGTCGTAGCGCTGTTCCAACCCCGTATCCATGATGTCGCCGAACCCTTCGGTCACGAGCATGCCGGTGCGCGCGCCCCGGCGCTCGATCACCGCATTGGTAACCAGCGTCGTCCCGTGCGCGATATCGGCAACATCTTCGATGGCGACATTATTGGCCGCCAGGATCGCGCCAACCCCCTCGATGACAGCCCGGGACGGATCGGATGGCGTGGTCAGCTGTTTATGGATGGCGAGCTTCCGGCCGTTCGCGTCCAGTAGCGCAAAATCCGTAAACGTACCGCCAATATCGACCCCGATCCGCCAAGCCATCCTGAAGCTCCGTCGTGAACCAAACTATCCAGTTGACCTCAAAGCCCGCCCGGTCAAGGAGACATCGGTCACCGGCGGCCATTTTCCCTCGATTAAAATGCACTGGCTTTCGCCGCGAGATTCCTGTTAGTGTCAACCCATTGATCCGACGGAAGAATTCCGGAAGATGATGAAAAAGAAAATTTTCGGCATAGGACTGAGCCGCACCGGCACCAGTAGCTTGATCAATGCACTGCGTATGTTGGGCATTTCGGCTGTTCATCATCCCAAAGATATCAATGCGATTCTCGACCATCAGGCATCCGCCGATTCGCCGATCGCGGCCGCTTACCCGAACCTCGATCGGGCCTTCCCGAAAAGCAAATTCATACTGACACTGCGCGACAAGGACGACTGGCTCGAGTCCTGCCGTAAGCACTGGGAGCGGCATCAATCCTATTTTGATGAATCGCCGGAACTGAGCGGGTTACACGATGTGCTTTACCGGTCCCGCGCCTTCGACCGAGAGATATTTTCGGAGACATGGGAACGCCACACCGCAGAAGCCCGCGCATATTTTGCGGATCGTACCTCCGACTACCTCGAATTCTACATCTGCGATGGCGACGGTTGGGAAACACTTTGTCCGTTTCTCGAGATTCGCGAACCAAGTCTTCCGTTTCCACACGACAATATCGGGGACGCCTTCGACAGTCTCCTCATTCGTTTGCTTTCCGCCAGCCGCGACGTCGATTGGGTATCCGACATATCGGACGTCGGCCCGCAATACATGGTGAAACTGATTTGCAGCGAAGCCTTTCGCCGCCACAACCCTAAAACGCCAATGCTGCTGGATGTCGGACGGCATTTTCAGGTGACCTTTAACCGCGCCGTCGAACGCTACGACTCGATCGACCGCCTCACCGCCAATCTATTCCGTCCACACTGATATTCAGAATTGTCGAATCAAAGCTGGGCGAGTACGGCGTTCGTCACTTCAGCCGTGCCGTCCGGCCCGCCGAAATCCGCCGTCCGCAGCGCACCGCCGGCGAACGCATCATCCACGGCTTTTTCCAATAACATCCCCGCTTCGACGCAATCGGGCTCGTTATGGCGGCGGCCGAGCCAATCCAACATCATCGCGGCCGAGAGAAACATTGCCGTCGGATTCGCTTTGCCCTGTCCAGCAATGTCCGGCGCCGTTCCATGCGAGGGCTGAAACACCGCGTGCCCATCACCGACATCCGCCGAGGGTGCGAATCCCATGCCTCCGATAAGTCCTGCGGCCAGATCGGAGATGATATCGCCGTACATGTTCTCGGTCGGCATCACGTCAAACGCCCACGGTTTTCGCACAAGATCGAGCGCCGTCGCGTCGACGTAATGATGATCCGCTTCACAATCGGGGAATTCCGCGGCGATCTCATCGAAGATCTTCCGGAAGAACGCCATCGATGCCAAAACATTGGCTTTGTCGATACAAGTCACGCTTCCCGGCTTGCCGCGCTCTTTACGCGCCCGGGCGAGTTCAAATGAAAACCGAAACAAGCGTTCTGACGTCGGCCGCGTGATAATTTGCGTATCGCGCGCCTCCCGGTCCTCGATAATTTCGCCGTTCTCGCGCCCTTTAAAGAGACCTTCGGTGGACTCGCGCACGATGACGAGATCAATGTCTTTCGCCCGTGGATCAGACAGCGGCAAAGGGACACCCGGAATGGCCCGGATCGGCCGCACGCCGGAGATCAGGTCGAAATGTTCCCGCAGCTCGATCTGCGGCGCGATCTCCGTGCCGTCATCCTTCCGGATTCCCGGCCAACCACAAGCGCCGAGCAGGATTGCATCCGCTTCGTCAGATTTGCGCAGCGTCTCTTCGGGTAAGTCGCTACCGTGTTCCTTGTAGCAAAAAGCGCCCGCCGGAAGCGTTTCCGTCGACAGCGCGAAAGCCTTAGTTTTCTCTTCAAGTTTCGAGAGGACGACCAGGCAGGCATCCGTGACCTCCACGCCGATCCCGTCCCCGGGAAGAACCGCAATTCGAAAGGCATTGTCGCTCATCGTCTAACCTGCTCCCGGACGGCGGCCGTGCCAGGCGTCCTCTAACATAGCGAGGACAGGCGCGCGTTCGACCGGCCTCGGATTGAAATAGGGCGCGGATGCAATCAGATCCGCGGCTTTCGCGATCCCTTCTTCGGGCATACCGAGGTCCCTCAGCGCGGTTGGTGCGCCGCTCCGTTTCAAGAGGTCGAAAATCGCCCCCGGCGCATCGTCGTCAGCCCCCAATGCACGTGCGATCCGCTGCATTGCCTCGGGCGCGGCATCGCGGTTATAGGCCGTCGCATGCGGTAAGATAATCGTATGCGTATCGGCGTGCGGCAGGTCCCAGCCGCCACCGACGACATGCGCCGCCTTATGGTGCAATGCGACACCCGTCGTCACCAAGGGGACGGCGCAAAGCCATGCGCCATAGAGACCATCTGCCCGCGCTTCCATGTTCGAAGGATCGTCGGCGAGACGCGGCAACGCCGTTGCCATCGCCCGCAATCCCTCTTCCGCAATGATCGAAGAGACGGGATTGGCACCTTCCGCATAAAAAGCTTCGACCGCATGGGCCATCGCATTCACGCCGCTCGGCACGAGAACATTCAGCGGCACGCCAGCCGTCAGGTCCGGATCGTAGATGACCGTCTTCGGCAGCATACGGGGCGACTTGAACATCTTCTTGGCCCCGCCATCCAGCATCCCTTGCATCGACGTCGTCTCCGAGCCGGAATACGCAGTGATGACGGCGACAATCGGGATATCGAGCTCGAGCGCGATCCCCTTGGCAAGACCAACGGCCGTGCCGCCGCCATAGGAGACAAGACAATCGGCCTTGGCGGCACGGGCAATCTCCACACCTTCCGCCACTATTTCGACAGGCACGTATAGTTTGGCGATATCGCAGATGCCGGCTAAGCGATCTTGAAAGCCCGCCGCGATCTCCTCAACCTCCGACTTGCGGCCCGGGGTGCAACAGAACAGCACGCGTTCGCCCCCCAAAGCCGTCACCTCGTCCGCAAGTTGCGCTAACGTACCGGCACCGAAAACGATCCGGCTCGGCTGTGACGTGTAAACAAAAGGCTCAACCATCTGCGGCTAATTTCCCGCGACCGTCATGCCTTCGATGCGTATGGTCGGCGCGTCGGTGCCGTATTTGAACCGAAGGTCGTCCGCGGCCGTCATATTCATGAACATGTCTTTGAGGTTTCCGGCAATCGTTACCTCGCTGACCGGGTAGGCGATGGAACCGCTTTCGATCCAAAACCCGGTGGCCCCTCGGCTGTAGTCGCCGGTGACGTTATTCACCCCAAAACCCATCAGCTCCGTGACGTAGAAACCCTCGGTGATATCGACGATCAAATCGGCGGGCGAGACCTTACCAGCCGTCATGTAAAGATTCGTCGTGCTCGGCGAAGGCGGTGAAGACGTGCCGCGCGAGGCCCGGCCGTTACTCTCCAGTCCCAGCTTGCGCGCGGTCGAAAGGTCCAGCACCCAGTTTTCTAGCACGCCGTCTTCCACCAGATGCATCGCACCATTCGGCAAGCCTTCGGCGTCGAAGGGTTTCGAGCGATGACCCCGCTTTCGATGCGGGTCGTCGATGATGTGAATACCTTCAGGGAAAACACGTTCCCCCATACTGTCTTTGAGGAAACTCGTACCCCGAGCGATCGCGCTGCCGTTCACAGCGCCAGCCAAGTGACGCACCAAGCCGTTCGAAACACGCGGCGCGAACACGACAGGGACCTGCTGGGTTTCGACCTTTCGCGGGTTAAGCCGTGCCACAGCCCGCTCGCCGGCCGTTTGGCCAACATAGTTTGGTGCATCGAGATCCGCAGCGTATGTCGCACTCGTCGATTCGTAGTCGCGCTCCATACCGGTCCCTTCGCCCGCCAGAACCGCCACCCAAAAGCCATGACCCGTCGACCGATAAGCGCCCGTAAAGCCGTTCGAAGCTGCAATAGAAACGTCAGACGACGACCAAGATGCTTCCGCCCCTTCGGAATTGGTAATGCCGAGAACACCCCGCGCGGCGGCTTCGCATTCGCTCGCGCGCTCCGCCAAGACCTCGGTCGACGGCTCTTCCGAATCGGCGATATCGAGATCCGGCACATCCGCTGTTAAAATCTGTTCGGGGTCGGCAAGACCGCAGTTCTCGTCATCCGGCACCGCTTTCGCCATGGAGATCGCGCGTTCGACCAACTCGGCCAATGCATCTTCGCCGGGATCCGTCGAAGACGCGACAGCCTGTTTCTGGCCAAAAAATACGCGAAGACCAAGGTCCCGACTTTCGGCACGTTCGACCTTTTCGACTTCGCCAAGGCGTTGTGCATGCGAGAGTGCGATCGACTTGATATCGACTGCATCCGCCGCGTCGGCGCCGGCCTTCAAGGCGCGCGCGACCAAATCGTTCAAAAGTTCAATACTACCGCTCTCGTCCGCCATGGACTTACCCCCTTCGATCTCGCCCCCCGCCGAATCAGATGTACCTGCCCCGAAGGCCGCTGTCTAATTCGATGGAAAGTATGTTTGCATGACCCAGATAAAGATCAGCAAAAACACGCAGGCAAGCGTCATAAAAAATTGAATGCGGGCCCGGTTCCAGTCCCGGGCCGTCACATGTCCGCTCTCGGGCCCGCGTGTCGCCCGTGCGGCCAAGGCGCGACGACGCATGAACAGACCGAACAATAAAATAACGGCGAAGATCGTCGGCAACGCCCATGGATATTGGTCGGTGAACTCGAAGAACGATTGCATCTAGAGCTCCCTCACCCGCCCGCGCCGCGGGTCCTTCCCTCTCCCGCTGACGGGAGAGGGTTGGCGTGAGGACTTCATGCTAATTGCCATTCCGGATGGCCCGGTTGACCGCGCAGGTGACCGCGATCAGCGATGCCGAGACGATGTTGGGATCCTGGCCGATGCCATAGAGATGTTTGCCGTCGACTTCGGTTTCGACAAACGCAATGGCCGTCGCGTCCGAGCCGCCGCCGACCGAGTGTTCGGAATAGCTGAACACCTTGATGTCCTTGCCACTGTCCTGCTTGAGGGCATCGACATAGGCATCGATCGGCCCGTTGCCGGACCCTTCGATCGTGACCTCGGCACCGTCTTTCTTGACCTTCGCAGTCATCAAACGCTTTTCCGACGCATGCGTGTCGGCGCGTGTTTGATGTTCAACGAATTCGTAGGGTGTTTTCGCACTCAAGTATTCTTGGTCGAACGCCTTCCAGATATCCTCCGGCGTTTGCTCCTCACCCGATGAATCTGAAATCTTCTGGACAGCCCCGGAGAACTCAACCTGCAGGGCACGCGGCATCTGAACACCGAACTCGGTTTCCATGATATAGGAAATGCCGCCCTTGCCGGATTGGCTGTTAATCCGGATGACCGCTTCGTAGCTCGCCCCGACATCCGCCGGATCGATCGGCAGGTAGGGCACATCCCATTCTTCGCTGTTCTGCGTTTCCATCGCCTTCAGGCCCTTGTTGATGGCGTCCTGATGGCTGCCGGAAAAGGCCGTGAAAACCAGATCGCCCGCATAGGGATGGCGGGGATGGACCGGCAACTGGTTGCAGTACTCGGCCGTCGCCCGCAGCTCGCGCATGTTGCGCATATCCAATTGCGAGTCGAGCCCATGGCTCACCATATTCATCGCCAAGGTGATCACGTCTACATTCCCGGTGCGCTCGCCGTTGCCGAAAAGCGTGCCTTCGACCCGGTCGGCCCCAGCCAGGATGCCCAGTTCCGTCGCGGCGACGCCTGTGCCCCGGTCATTGTGCGGATGCAGCGACAGGATGACGTTCTCGCGCTTCGAGAAGTTGCGGTGCATCCACTCGATACCATCGGCGTAGACGTTCGGCGTCGCGACTTCCACCGTCGCCGGCAGGTTGATGATGGTCTTGTTCTCGGGTGTCGGCTGCCAGATGTCCATCACCGCCTCGCAGACTTCCATCGCATAAGGCAGTTCGGTTTGCGTATAACTCTCGGGCGAATACTGATGGATAATCTTCGTATTCGGCACCGTCGGTACCAATTCCTTTATCAACTCCGCGCCATCGGTCGCGATTTTCTTCACCCCGTCCATGTCGAGGTTGAAGACGACCCGGCGCTGTGTCGTCGACGTCGAGTTGTACAGATGGACAATCGCCGTATGGGCGCCGTCGATGGCTTCGAACGTACGGCGAATCAACTCGTCGCGGGACTGCGTCAGGACTTGGATCACCACGTCGTCGGGGATCAGGTCTTCTTCGATTATCTGACGGCAAAAATCGAAATCTGTTTCGGACGCTGCCGGAAACCCAACTTCGATCTCCTTGAAGCCCATATCGCAGAGCGTCTTAAACATCTTGAGCTTGCGCTCCGAGCCCATCGGCTCGATCAATGCCTGGTTCCCGTCCCGCAGGTCGACAGAGCACCAGATCGGGCATTTCGTAATCGTCTTATCGGGCCAAGTTCGGTCTCGCAGTTCGACTGTCGCGGCCGGTTTGTATTTCTCGACTGGCATAAAGGCCATGGGTCTTACTCCTGAAAATATCTTTTAGCGTTGCTGTGTAGTCTCGTTTGCGAGCGGCGCAAATACAGCCATCGGGCAGCCGCGATCAGGCCCGATAGCCGCCGCTAAGTCGCAGCTGACGTTGCAACGCGGTGGAATACGAAATGCCATCAGAAATCCCCCGAACAAAAGCGGTCCGATCCCTGTGTGTGTTATTCTTGTGTGATTTCTCGACGATCATCTTCCGACCATCCCTTTCGACTTGTTCTTCTCTTATCCTTGCCCGGCCACGCAGCCGGACGCCCCGACGCAGTTACGCCGGGCCGATAAGTCGAAGGCCAAGAAGCCGAATGGTGGTCAATTTCGTCATAGCGCGCGGATATTAGGCGGGATTGAGGGCAAAGGGCAAGGGGGAATGACAGCCGGACGCGCCTCTACATCATCAGATTGAACGAGATACTGATGCGGTCTTGTTTCACCGGGCTCGGGCGGACGCTGTGTTTGAGCCAGCTGCGAAAGAGGACGAACATACCTTCTTCGACGGGTAGTTCGGCGGCGCCGCTGTTGAGGGCGTTGATGCCGGCGAGCGGCGGTTCGAACATATTATCGGTGAAAGGCGAGTGCAGGACAATTCCGGAGCCGCCTTGCGGCACCTTGAGATAATAACTTCCGCTGATCACACTATTGGTGTGAAGGTGCATCTCCTGCCCATCCTTCGGGCCGTAGATATTGACCCAACAGTCTTTAATCCGGAGCGGATATTGGTTGTGGGCAAGATTCAACGTGTCGGCGAAGGAGTTCGCTTCACCCATAATGGCGGAAGCAAGTTCCGCGAATTCCGGCATTAGGTGCAACTGATCGGCGGTATTCAACGTGGTATAAACGCTGGACGTCCAGCTGTCCGGGCGACCGTTCGGCGTTTCCTTGCGCAGCTTGGCAACCTTCTGCATCAGGTCCTTGTTGAATTCTGTCGCATTGGACAGCTGACTGATCTGGATGACGGTGGGGAAGAGGGTTTCCGTCGCTCTCTCGACCGACATTTGGCCCGGTTGCTGGCTCATATTTCGCTCGCTTCTTTCCAGGGAAGATTTTGCCGTCCAACTTAACGCCGGTAGCCTCTCGCGTCATGTCCCTTTACGGGCATGTTCAGGCGTTCGGGCGATTGGCGAGAAACCATTCGATATAGGTCCTCACGCCGCGCTCGATGTCCCACTTGGGCGTCCAGTTCAGATCGCGCGCCGCAGCACTCAGATCGAAGCGGACGCGTTTGTCGCGGCGCGGGTCGCTGCCCAGCTCGATCGACGCGTTCGGGAACGATTCGAAGACAAGCTCGGCGATCCGTTGCACCGCCGGCATATCAGGTCCGGCCACATTGTAGGCGTATTGCGGCGTCTTCGGTGCGTCGAGGGCGGCGGCCGTCGCATCGACGATGTCGCCGACATAGACGAAGGGCCAGAACTCGCCCGCTCCCCAATCGAGCGTCGTCGCCCGGCCGGCCATCGCGTCTTCGATCATCGTGCGGATCGCACAATCGGTCGCGCGGCGCGGCCCATAGACCGAGGAATAACGTAAGCCGACCACGTCGAGGTCGTATTCGTCGCGATAGGCCATCAGCACGAGGTCCGAGGCCGCCTTGGTCGCACCGTAAACCGACGTCGGACGGAAGGGCGTCTCTTCGGTCACCGGGGATTCCGGCGTGACCCCATAGGCGGAACCGGACGAGCAATAAACGAACCTCTCGACTCCGTGCCGATAGGCGGCCTCCGCCAAATCGATGGTGGAGATCAAATTCACCTGGTTGATGTGGTGCGGCGTGTCCCTCGCCAGCATCGGCCCGGAGATGCCGCCCCCATGCACGATCTTACCGACATCGTGATCCCGCAGCAGGCCGGCCAGCATGTCGTAATCGCCGAACCCTTCCCGAATATGCGTGAAACCTTCCAGTTCCTCCGGCGCCTCTGCGGGGTCGAGACCGACCACGCGGTCGCCCCGCCTGGTCAGCAGTTTTGTGAGCGGCGCGCCGACGAGTCCGCAGGCACCGGTGATCAGGATCGCTTTCGACGACATATCGTTCTGCTCCTAGCCCACTTCCCCACCATCGTACTCCACCTCGGCCTCTGCATGATGGGAGAGCAAAAAGCCCATGGGCCGTTGGGTTTCTTCATAGAGGTGGCCCAGGAGCCCAATGGTCCTTGCCAGGATCGGCACGCCTTTGAGCGCCTGCATCGGAAAATCCAGATCGAGCATGATTGAAGCGATCGTCCCGTTAATGTTGATCGGCAGATGCCGTCCCCATGCCGCATCGACCGCCGGAGCCAGCGCCTCCAGGAACTCGGTGTGACGACCGACGACGCCACGCTCGTGCGCCAACTCGAGGAGACGGGTGGCGCGCGGATCGTCCGGCCGGTGCAGCGGATGGCCAAATCCAGGCACCGCTTTGCGTCCGGCACGTAGCTCTTCCGCAATCCGCTTCGCGGCTTCGGCCGCTGTCTCGCCCTTCTCTTCCATCTCGGCGACGCCCCGGCTCAACAGGACGCCGGCGTTCTCCGCGGCACCGAGGATCACCGAACCGGCACCATTGATGCCAACAGCGACAGCTCCCTGCAGCGCTTCCGGCGCGGCGGCAAGCGTCATCCGCGCCGCCTGCACGCAAGGCACCATCCCGTGCTCGGCCAAGCCGACCAGCATTGCATCCATAAAGAAGACCTGATCCGGTGTTGCCGGCTTACCGGTCAGATGCAGCAAAAAGAATTCCGTCGATCCCATGCCGCCCATGAGATCGTTACAAAGATCACGGCCGCGCACTGTGATGCTCGCTTCGTCGGCCGTACAGATACCGCTTTTAAGAGGTCCGGGTTTTCCGATCAGCATGATATCGGTTCCTTTCTATGGGGGTCCGTTAGTCCGGCAAGGGAAATTGGTCGAGATAAGGCTGGTAACTTTCTTCAACGTCCATTTCGGTCGAGGCAAGGAAACGAACGACGGCGTTATAGAAAGCCATTGTCACCAACAGATCGATCAAGTGTTCGTTTGAGAAGTGATCCGCCAGCGCAGCGTAGGTATCGTCCGCGACCTTGCCATCCAGCGTCATCTCACGCGCCGCCCGCAAGACCGCCTTGTCGATCGGTGCGAGATCGGTATCCGTGCCTGCACTCTCCGCAATGAGGTTCCGGATGTCGTCCTCGGAGACGCCGAAATCGAAGCCGATTTTGACGTGGTGCGACCACTCGTAAGGGCTCTTCGCCAACCAGCCGACTTGCAAGATGGCCATCTCTCGCAGCCGCGCGTCCATCGTCGAGCCATACCGTATGTATTGCCCCATCGCCCCATGCGCACGGGTCGCGCCCGGGCTGTGCACCAGGATCTTCTGCAGATTGATACCGCGCGCTAAAAGCTCTTGGTCTTCGGGCTTCAGGTCTTCTTTATCGAGATAAGGCAGGCGAGCCATGGCAATTCGGTCCCATCGGAAGTTCCATCAGTGTCTTGGAACATTACCTAGGGCGATTGGCCGGTCTCGAAATACCCGAGATCGCGCTAACGGCTTTCCATCAGGCCGATGAAACGGTCGAACAGGTAGTGACTGTCCTGCGGGCCCGGGGAAGCTTCCGGATGGTGCTGTACGCTGAAGACGGGTCGGTCGCGGAGCGCGATGCCTTCGAGCGTGCCGTCGAAGAGCGACACATGCGTCATCTCGACATTATCCGGCAGCGAATCGGGCACGACGACGAATCCGTGGTTCTGACTGGTAATCTCGACCTTGCCGGTCTCCAAGTCTTTGACCGGATGATTGGCACCCCGGTGGCCGTGATGCATCTTCTCGGTCGTCGCACCCAAAGCCAGCGCCAACATTTGATGGCCGAGGCAGATTCCGAAGATCGGCAACCCCGATTCGAGAACCGATTTGATCATCGGCACGGCGTATTCGCCGGTCGCGGCGGGATCGCCCGGCCCGTTCGAGAGAAAGATTCCATCCGGTTTGTGCCCGAGTACGTCTTCCGCCGTCGCATTGGCCGACACCACCGTCACCTTACAGCCGAGGCTGGCGAGGCAGCGCAAAATATTGCGCTTGGCGCCGAAATCGACGGCGACGACCTGAAATTTCGGATCGGTCTGTTTGCCGTACCCTTGGCCAAGCACCCAATTGGTCTCATCCCAGGTATAGGTCTGGCGACAGCTCACATCCTTGGCGAGATCCATCCCTTCTAGGCCGGGCCAATCGGCCGCCTGCGCCTGTAGCGCCGGAATATCGAATTGACCGTCTGGGGCATTGCATATCGTGGCGTGTGGCGCACCGAGATCGCGGATACGCCGCGTGAGTTGGCGCGTGTCGACGCCGGCAATGCCGGATAGGCCATTGCTGCGAAGCCACTCATCGTAATGACGCACCGAACGCCAATTAGCCGGATCGGTGATATCCGCCCTGAGCACGCAACCGCGCGCGGCCGGCGTCGTCGTTTCGATGTCTTCATCGTTTGTGCCGACATTCCCGATATGCGGAAAGGTGAATGTGATGATCTGACCCGCATAGGAGGGGTCGGTCATGATTTCCTGATACCCGGTCAAAGAGGTGTTAAAGCACACCTCCCCGACGGCGCTGCCTTCGGCGCCCACGCCTTGGCCCCAGAAGACGGTTCCGTCGCCCAAAACCAAGGCGGCTGTCGCATTTTCTGGCGGCGTTTGGCTACGCGGCATCGAGTCGGACATGGGTGTAACTCTCCTCGCGCCTGGAAAACCGTTTGGGATCAACCCGTTCGGCCCATCCGGGCGTTGGCGGAATGAATTCCGCTGGCGAATGAGGTCGATTTTTAAGCAAAAGGCATGCCGTCGTCAAGCACGAATATAATAAAAATATTGTTTAATATCAATATATTACGATATTTTATCTGATTGCTTTGAATTCCGTGTTCTAGTACCGTCTGCGCTTATCGCCAATGGATGTTGGGGGGCAAGACATGCTGCGCGAGCAGCTCGACACGGCATTGAAAGAAGGCCTAAAGGGGAAAGACAGTTGCACGGTGGCGACCGTACGGCTGATTTTGGCCGCGATTAAGGAGCGCGATATCGCCGCTCGCGGCAAGGGTGGCGAAGACCCGGTCGACGACGACATTATTCGCGAATTGCTCCAGACAATGATCAAGCAACGCCGCGAGAGCATTGATATGTATCAGAAGGGCGGCCGCCAGGAGTTGGCGGACCGTGAAGCGCGTGAAATCGATGTCATTGAACGGTTCCTGCCGGCGCAAATGGATGAAGACGCCATCAAAGCGGCTGTCAGCGCGATCATCGAGGAGACCGGAGCAAGCGGCTTGAAGGAAATGGGGATGGTGATGTCCACCTTAAGAGAGCGCCATCCCGGCGAAATGGATTTCGGCAAGGCCGGCGCAATGGCGAAGGCCGCGCTGTCCTAATAATTGGAGCCAACAGGACGACATTTTCTTCCGTCTCCCGCCGCCATCGGATAGAATTGAGTCACCCTGGCCCTAAGACCCAATCACCGCGCGGTTACCCACATCGAGCGGTTGCACGCGAAAGGCGCCGGTTGAAACGATGAGCTTCCCAAATCGATTTCTCGATGAGCTGCGGAACCGCACGTCGCTTGTCGATCTGATCGGCCGGAAGGTCAATCTCCAACGCCGCGGCAAAGAGCACTTGGGCCTTTGCCCGTTCCACAAAGAAAACACCCCGTCCTTTACGGTGAATGACGACAAAGCTTTCTACCACTGTTTCGGATGCGGCGCGCATGGCGATGCAATCAGCTTCGTCATGGAAACGGAAAATCTTACATTTCCGGAAACAGTCGAACGTCTGGCGGGCGATGCCGGTATGGAAGTGCCGCGCGCGACGCCGGAAGAGGTACAGCGCGAAAAACGCCGGGGCGGCCTTCTGGAGGCCGTCGAAGCCGCGGCAAAATGGTTCCAACAGCGACTCCAAGGACCCGAGGGTAAAATCGCGCTCGACTATTTCACGAACCGAGGCCTCGATTCGGAGACCATTGCGAAATTTCGTCTCGGCTACGCACCGCCCTTGCGGCGGCACGAACCGAGCCGTCTCGCCGCCGATCTGAAGAAACAAGGATTTGAGGACGCAACGCTGCTCGAAGCGGGACTATTGACCGCGCCGGACGATGGCCGAGCTCCTTACGACTTCTTTCGCAACCGCGTCATGTTTCCGATCGCCGACCGACGCGACCGCGTGATCGCCTTTGGCGGCCGGGTCCTTGGCGATGGCGAGCCGAAGTATTTGAACTCACGCGATACGCCGCTCTTCGACAAACGACGTACGCTTTATAATCACGCAAGAACGCGGGAAGCGCTCCGCGACGCGAAGGAAGTTATCGTCGCCGAAGGTTATATGGACGTGATCGCGCTCTCTCGGGGCGGATTCCCAGCCGCCGTGGCGCCGTTGGGCACGGCTCTCACCGAAGAACAGATCGAAACGCTCTGGAAGCTCGTCGAAGAACCGGTGCTCTGCTTTGATGGCGATAATGCCGGGCAGCGCGCCGCCGGCCGTGCCGCGGAACGCGCCCTGCCGCTGCTCAAGCCGGGCAAATCGATCCGCTTCGCCTTCCTCCCGGAAGGCCAAGACCCGGATAGCTTGCTTGCAGAGCAAGGCCCCGCCGCCCTTCGCAACATCTTGGATGCGGCCCAGCCTCTGGCCGAAGTCGTTTGGGATATCGAAAGACGTGCAGGCCCGACCGACACGCCCGAGCGGATGGCCGGCCTTAAGGCACGGCTTCGCCAACAGGCGTCGCGCATTGCGGACCCGACGGTTCGCGAACAATACCGCAATTTATTCGACGAACGGACGACCCCCCAACGACGCGGCCCCGGATTACCCGGTCGAGGCAATCGGCGTTGGGGCCAGCCGATAGAGACGCGCCCGCGCACAAACTTGGCGGCGGCGGCGGCAAGTACGCTTTGGCAGCGAATTCTGCTGGCGGCACTGATCAATCACCCAGCTCTGATCGACGAATTCGGCGAGCAGTTAATCGACGTCTCATTGGACGCAAACCTTGACAAATTGCGCGAAGAACTTCATGTCATCGTTGCCGCAAACCCCGACCTTGACGGACAGGTGCTGCATAGCCACCTCAATAGCAGCGGATTTGCGGAGATTCTGTCGCACGTTTTGGACCAAAGCGTCTTAGAAAGTTGCGCATTTACGCGCCCCGACGCGCCGTTGGAGACGGCTCGAGAGGGTGTAGCGAAGATTTTGGTGCAGTTTCAGCATCAACGCCAATTGGTGGATCATAGGGCGTTTGGGCAACAGGCGGCGAAAGAAGTAGATACGGAAGAGAGTTACGCACGGTTTTTGCAACGCGGTGAGATCGTTCGAGAATCGGCAAATGCAGAAGACGGGGCAGACTAACGGCTCCGGATTTGGGGGATTAAGGGCGGCGCGGCGCAGAAAGCGGTGGGCCAAACTGTGTTAACGACCTGCGACGAGGGCGATTACGAATGGCGACGAAGGCAGCAGCAGTACGCGAAAGCGAAGCCAACGATCAGACCGAAACGATCACCGACGGCCCGCTGATGGACAGCGTGACGGCCGCGGTCAAAAAGCTGATCGCGAAGGGAAAAGAACGTGGCTACATCACGATTGATGAGCTGAACGCGGTGATGCCTCCGGACGACTCCGCGTCCGAACAAATCGAGGACGTGATGACGCTTTTCTCGGAGATGGGCGTCAACGTCATCGAGAATGAAGAGTCTGAGGAGTCGAGCTCGACACAAGAAGGTACCGTCGCAACCGACTCTCGGCCGGCTGGTAACCTGAATGATGACGATATCGGCCGCACGGACGATCCCGTCCGCATGTATTTGCGGGAAATGGGCAGTGTGGAGCTGCTGTCGCGCGAAGGCGAGATCGCAATTGCGAAACGGATCGAGGCCGGGCGCGAGAAGATGATCGGCGCCCTCTGCGAGAGTCCGCTGACCATGCGCGCGATCGCGCACTGGCACGATGCGTTGAACGAAGGGGAGCTGTTGCTGCGCGATGTCATCGACCTCGACGCCACCTATGGCGGCGAAGAGCCGGATGAAAGCATGCTCAAGGACGATGTCGACCTCGACGCGGAAGACAAGGAAGAGATCGAAGAGGAAGTCGAAGCGAAGGAATCCGAACCCGCTGAAGAAAAAGCCCAGCCGGAAGGCAGCGACGAAGAAAACGAGGACGGTGAGGAACGCGACGAGGACGACGAAGACGGCGAAGCGAATGTTTCGCTCGCGCAGATGGAAATGGAGCTCAAGCCCCAAGTCCTGGAAACCTTCAAGAACATCGCGTCGACCTATAACAAACTGCAGCGCGCCCAAGACAAGCGTCTCGCGATGCTGCAAAACGGCGAGACCGTCTCGAAGTCGACCGAGCGCACGTACGAGAAGCATAAACGCGCCTTGATCCAGTTGATGGAGAATATCCATCTGAACAATCTGCGAATTGAGCAGTTGGTGGAGCAGCTCTATGAGTTGAACCGCGAACTGACCAAGGCCGAAGGCCAACTCCTCCGCCTCGCTATCGACAGTAAGATCGACCGCGAAGAGTTCCTCGAGAACTACTACGGCTTCGAAGTCGACCCGAACTGGGGCGATCACATCAAGAGCCTGCGCAAGAAGGTCTGGGGCGATTTCGTTCGCAAGAACATCACCCACATCGAAGGTTTACGCAGCGTCGTTGCCGAAATCGCGCTGGCGGCCAGCATGCCGTTGCCGGAATTCCGGCGCATCGTGCGCACCGTCCAGCAAGGCGAGCGCGAAGCGAGCCGTGCCAAGAAGGAGATGGTCGAAGCCAACCTCCGCTTGGTGATCTCGATCTCGAAGAAGTACACGAACCGCGGCCTGCAATTCCTCGACCTCATTCAGGAAGGCAATATCGGCCTGATGAAGGCGGTCGATAAGTTTGAATACCGCCGCGGATACAAGTTCTCGACATACGCCACATGGTGGATCCGCCAGGCGATCACGCGATCCATTGCGGATCAGGCACGGACCATCCGGATTCCGGTTCACATGATCGAGACGATCAACAAACTGGTCCGCACCTCGCGCCAGATGCTGCACGAAATCGGCCGCGAGCCGACCCCGGAAGAATTGGCCGCGAAACTTGCAATGCCGATCGAGAAGGTCCGCAAGGTCCTGAAGATCGCCAAGGAGCCCATCAGCCTCGAAACGCCGATCGGTGACGAGGAAGACAGCCACCTCGGCGATTTCATCGAGGACAAGAACGCCATCTTGCCGTCGGACGCCGCCATGCACTCGAACTTGCGGGAGACAACCACCCGCGTGCTCGCCAGCCTGACGCCGCGCGAGGAACGGGTATTACGGATGCGCTTCGGTATCGGCATGAACACCGACCACACCTTGGAAGAGGTCGGCCAGCAATTCTCTGTGACACGGGAACGTATTCGTCAGATCGAGGCGAAAGCGCTTCGGAAACTGAAACACCCAAGCCGCTCCCGGAAACTCCGCAGTTTCTTGGATTATTAAGCTCGAACGCTTTTGAGCGATCCCAAAAGCCCTCGTCCTTCGACACGCTCAGGATGAGGGCTTTTTCTTTCTATCATCTTCCAGCATCTCATCCTGAGTCTGTCGAAGGGTGCGGCGCAGGACGAAACGAACCCCAGGCTTTTTCGCCCGCCCCGACGCTGGTATAGAGACGGCGGGCCTGTAGTTCAGGTGGTTAGAACGAGCCGCTCATAACGGCTATGTCGGGGGTTCGAGTCCCTCCAGGCCCACCAACGAACTCCCAAGAAGGCAGCCTGCACCATGCTCAAAGACAGATACGGTAACTCGCTCACGACCGAATCCGATGCGGCGCGCGACGCGTATATCGACGGCGTCGACAAGTTTCTATCCGGTAATGCCGGATCGGAAGAAGCGTTTCGCCGGGCCGTCGAAGCCGATCCGAATCTGGCCGTAGCGCATGTGGGAATCGCGCGGTATCGCATTCTGATGGCGGATCGACCCGGCGCAGCAGCTGCCATTCAGGATGCCCGAAACGCAACAGGTCAAAGCGAACGCGAAGTCTCCCACACCGAAGCTTTTGGCAGGCTCATCGATGGCGACGGACCGGGCGGTTACAAGGCAATCCGCGCCCATGTCGTGGAATATCCCCGCGACGTCATGATCGCGCAGACCTGCACCAGCGTCTTCGGCCTCATTGGATTTAGCGGCCGCGAAGGACGCGAAGCGGAGCAGCTTGCCTATACGACCTATATCGCACCGGACTATGGCGACGACTGGTGGTTCCTCGGCCAGCACGCTTTCGCCCAAGCGGAGGTCGGCCAGCTTGAATTGGCGCGCGAGAATATTGAACGCGCGCTCGAAGCCTATCCGCGCAATGGCCACAATGCTCATATCAACGCGCATATCTTCTACGAGGAAGGCAACAACGACGCCGGCTTCGATTATCTGCGGGAGTGGTATGTCGACTATGACGACAACGCCTATCTCCACTGCCACATCTCGTGGCACGTGGCACTTTGGACCGCAGCCGCGGGCGACATGGATACGGCCTGGCGCCTCTTGGAGGAAGGCTGTTCGCCCGAGAACTCGAAAGGACCGGGACTTAATATTCTGACGGACACAGTCTCCTTCCTTCACCGTGCACAATTGTCTGGGATCGATGTACCGGCCGAGCGCTGGAAACGAATCAGCGATTTCGCCGCCGAGACATTCCCGAGAGCCGGCCTTGCCTTCGCCGACGTCCACTCCGGTTTGGCGCATGCTATGGCGGGAAACGCGGAAGCCTTCGCCGCGCTGACAAAAGAGGCGAAAGGACCGGCCGCCGAGATTGTCGCGCCGACATGGGCGGGCTTTAAAGCCTTCGCGGAAGGCGACTGGGCGGCAGCCGAACGGGAACTCGGTCCGGCAATGGCGGGGCATGAGCGTCTCGGCGGCAGCAATGCACAGCGCGATTTACTTGAATTCACCCTGGCAGAAGCGATCCGCAAGCAAGGCCGGGCGGCAGAGGCAGACCGACTGATTGCCATGCGGCGTCCCCGGCAACAGGAACTCGCGGCCGCCTGAACGCCGGCCGTCCACACGAATTCAATTGAAATTCACCGAAAGGCACACGACGTGAGCAAACAAGTTCGTGTGACCGGGGCTTTACATTCCCACAAAAACACAAAATTCTTAATGAAACGGTGAATTGCGGATAAACGGGATTCAATTATGAATGAGATCAATATTGCCGAGAATACGGAGAACAGCGAATCGAATGCCTCCGTTTTCGTGCCGTCGCTTCAGCTGACGAAAGGGCAACCTGAGCCGATCGCGGCAAACGGCGGACTCTCCTACTATTCCTTCGACGACGCAGGCGATGCCGGCACCAGTGTGGCACTTCAAGCCGCCTTCGACGAACTCTCCAAGCCGGAACGGGCGGAAGTCATCGAATTGATCGAAAACGGCCCCACCGGCCCAATCGAGACAAAATGGGGCGTCGGTTTTCGGAGCTACGACGAATGCGTAGCTTATATCAAGGAACAAGGTATCGCAGCCCCCGAAGGCGGGTTGGCCTTGCCGCTTCCGTATACCATCTACGAGCGGCCGACCTATTCCGTCGTCCCGTCCAACGCCATTTGGCACGATCCGGCACGTTCTGACGACGCGAACCGGCTGCGCGAAGCCGAAGAGCAAAACCGACATCTAAATCTATATTTCCCGCAAATCATGCGCGATGCGCGGCGGATTGAGGAATATCATTCCGGCCTTTCGCCCAATAGCCCGGAATGCATGGATAAGCTCGGGGTCTCTCTCGCACATCTCGAATCGAAGTGCGCAAATTTCTATGATTCGGCGGAAGTGGAGCGCGTGTTCTATCCCGAAATCGAGAAGCTTCTGCTTGATTTCTTCCCCGGAGCCACGGACGCGTTGGTCTACAATCACGACGTTTTCGACAAGGACTACCAAGGCGATCGCACGGAAGATCAAGATGCGAAGAACCCTGGCGTCAATGCACGTTACGCCAATCTGGTGCACAACGACTTGAACGATAACAGCGGTCGGGTTCGTTGCCGCGAACTCTTGACGAAAAACTTACGGAACTTCGGTCGCCAACAGAACTACACCGAAGCCGAAGCCGACGCGAAAATGTCTCGGCGCTTTATGTCGATCAATCTCGCGAAACCGATGGAGACGGTTGAGCAGTTTCCGTTCGTGCTCTGCGCCTGGCCGTCCTTCGCAGATCAGGAATACATCACGAATTACCGGATTTATGACGATAGGGTCGGTGAGACGACACGTTTCACCTATCGTGCGGATCACGAATGGTATTGGTTCCCGCGGCAAACGCCGACAGAGGTTTCAATGCTGAAATGCTATGATTCCGTCACCGATGGCTCTGTGTCGCGATGGTCATTCCATACGGCGTGTGTCGACCCCACGGTGCCGCGGGACGCACCATGCCGAAAGAATGTCGTGGTCCGCTCTTACGTCTTCTTTTAGGAATCGCGTGCTGCGGCGTCGATTCCAGCAATCGAATTAAAACTTAGAGATCCGGGGATTTCCGGACGTCTGTCTCGTCCATGTTGCGACGCTTGAAGAGATGTCCGGCACCCTCACCGCGGCAAACGTTAATAACCGAATTGTGCGTTTAGATTATCGGCCACCATCGCCTCAAGAGCCGCGACTTGCTCTTCATCGAAATAGTCGGTGTAACCTTTCACTTTCCCGCGCCGTACCTTGAGTTTGTCGACATCGCCTTCCGCTTTTTCGGAAAACCGCCAATCGGAAAGCTGACCTGATTTTTCCAGCTTTTGCATATTGCCGAAATCGGCGAAGTCCACCGCGCTTCGGATTTCGTCGTCTGAGAATTCAAATCCAAAAAATCGAACCACGTCACGAAATGCCGCAAAGGTATCGTCGGAAAGGTCCTCATATCGCACAATTTTGCAGCGTTTGATTTTTGACGATTCCTCAAGCCAGAAATTCAGAAATTCGATAACAGTCGGCAGGCCGCCTTGATGGGCGCTCACAAACTCGTAAATCCCAACCTCTTCTATCCCCTGTTCACGCCTTAACTGCTGGAAATACATCGAAACCGCGGTATCGATCGGATGCCGAACAACAAATAGGGTTGGTGTTCCATGGAAATGTCCACGGCTGCCGGCCTTCGGAATAAGCCAACGACCGCCCGTCGCATGTGCAAAATCGTGGGTAAAGAAAAGATACGGAAGTTCAGGAAATTCCGTCCGATCATCTTGAAAATCAAGGATTCTGGTTTCGGGCAGTCCCAAACGGCTCGTATATAAATGGGACAGCATAGATTCGACCCAGGTCCGCCCCGATTTCGGATAGGACAAGATAATTCCATCCGCGAAAACCGCACTGGATAGCTGACGCGATTTGAGTTTGTAAGCTGCCTTTTCATCCGAATCCAAACGAATACGAACGACATGATAGAGCAGGCGCCGGCAACTCGCCTTTGCCAGATAATACAATTGTCTCACTTGCGGAAAAGGCCCGTTATCATAAATCCTGAGAGGACTTGCCTTTTAACATGCTGAGATTTGTGCACCAATCTAATTCCGCACACCATGGATAATGCCACTTAGCGATTTTACCAGTTACGCAGATGCCCAGCGGCACTTTTCCAAACAAGCGCTTTGGGAATTGTTCGACGGGGATCGCGAACGACTGAACATCGGTCACGAATGCGTCGACCGGCATGCGCCGGAGCGGATCGCCGTTCGCGTTGCACATGGAAACGGTAATGTCGAAACGCTGTCATTCGGCGAACTCCGTGCAGGATCGAATCAATTCGCGAACTGGCTGGTATCGCAAGGCGTTCAGAAAGGCGACCGTGTTGCCGTGATGCTGGAGCCCTCTCCCGCGTTCTACCTGGCCCTTTTCGGCACAATGAAGATGGGCGCCGTTGCGGTACCGCTTTTCACGCTTTTCGGCCCGGATGGCCTGCGCCTGCGCCTTAACGATTGCACTCCAAAGATATTGCTGACCACACCGGATTTGGCGCCGAGTTCGGATCATGCACCTCACGTCGCAGTCCACATCGCGGATACGGCATTCCTCGAGCAAATCAAAGCGCAGCCCGCTGCGTTCACCCCCAATACGTCTGCCGACGATATGGCGATGTACCAGTACACGTCCGGCACGACCCGGGAGTTACCCGAAGCGGTCAAGCATCGCCACCGGGCCATTGTCACCGTTATGATTGCCGCGCTTTATGCAACGGGCGTGCGGCCAGGCGATCGCTATATGTGCCCGTCGTCACCGGCATGGGGGCATGGACTTTGGCATGGCACACTGGCACCGATGGCGATGGGTGTTGAAATCGCCAGTTATGCCGGAAAGTTTGATCCTCAGCGTCTATTCGATGCGATCTGCGAGATGGAAATCACCAATCTATCCGCTGCAGCGACCCACTATCGAATGATGAAGAATGCGGGCTGCGGCCCGGCCCACGGATCAAGTATTGAGAAGCTTTCATTTACCGGCGAACCTATCGACTCGGATACCGAAACATGGGTGAAGTCAACGTTCGGAGTCCCGGTCTGTAGTATGTACGGTACGACGGAAGTCGGCGTTATGCTTGCAAGTTATCCGGGGGCTTCGGATTTCGACGTCCGACCCGGATCGCTCGGCAAGCCTGTGCCGGGCATCCAACTCGATATTCTGGATCCCGACGGAAACGCCTGCCCGCCGAATGTTGTCGGTGAAATTATGCTGAAACGGCGCGATGGCTGGTTCGCGATTAAGGATTTAGGACATCGCGATGCAGACGGTTACTGGTGGCATGACGGCCGCGCGGACGATGTCATCATCTCCGCCGGATGGACGATGAGTGCAAAGGAAATAGAAGACACCCTGCTTGCCCACCCCGATGTCGAAGAAGCGGCGGCGATCGCCGTCGCCGACGACGAGCGCGGCCAAGTCGCGAAAGCCTTTATCGTGACGACTCGATCTGGCGATCGGGACTTCGAAATCGAGCTCCAAGAATTCACGAAAGAGCGTCTGGCGCGACACGAGTATCCGCGCCGCATCGAGTTCGCCGACTCTTTACCGAAAACACCTGCCGGTAAGGTCAATCGCAAAATCCTTCGCGACCGCGAAGCCGAAAGAAATGAGGCCAGTACATGACGGATTCCTACGACCGCCGTTTCCCCAAAGTGACGGACCGTGCACTCGACGACCTCCGTAAACGCATCAACGTCAAAATCGAAAACACGCTGGAACCTTGGTGTCACGAAGCGACGCGCGACAATATCCGCCACTACGCCCATGGCATAGGCGACGACAATCCACTTTGGTGCGATCCGGAATACGCCAAAGAAAGCCGCCATGGCGACATCGTTGCATTGCCGTCATTTCTGTTTTCCTGCAGTCGAATAATTTCCGGGTATGTCGGGGGTTTGCCCGGCGTTCATGCGATGTGGGCCGGCGCCGATTGGACCTGGCACAAATGGGTGCGGCGGAACGACGAGATTACGACAGAGGCTTGGCTGAAAGATCTCATCGAGCACGACACACGGTTCTCCGGCCGCGCCGTGCAACAGGTTTATCATGTCAACTTCTACAATCAGGACGGCGACCTGTTGTCAGAAGCAGATAGCTGGTGTTTCCGGACGGATCGCGACTTTGCGCGCGAGGAAGGTACCAAATACGACGCCCTCAAGGCGAAAACGCAGAAGCGCTATACACCGGAAGAATTGTCTGAGATTTACGCGCTGTATCGGGATGAAGAAATTCGGGGCGCAACACCGCGGTATTGGGAAGACGTATCGGTCGGCGAGGAACTTCCGACGATGGCGAAGGGTCCGATGACCGTCACCGGATTCATTTGTTATGCACAAGGGTGGGGCGGCCTCTACATTCGCGCGAATAAGATCGCCTGGAAGCAGATTGATCGGCATCCCGGTCTGGGGATTGAGAATAAGTTCGGAATCCCAGATTGCCCTGAACGCGTCCATTGGGAGAACGAATTCGCGACGGAAGTCGGGGCACCCGGCGCATATGATTACGGACCTGAGCGATGTTCGTGGCTGACCCATCATTTAACAAATTGGATGGGCGATGATGGATTCCTCGTTCGGGCGGAATCGAAAATCCGGCGTCACAATCCGGAGGGCGACTTGCTCTTCATTAAAGGCAAAGTAACGAAGAAATATGAAGAGGACGGCCACGGGTACGTCGAGATCGCACAAGAAGCTCATCAACAAGACGATGAGTTATCGATCTTCGGAAGCGGTATCGTTCGCCTGCCGCGGAAACCGGCTTAGCGCATCCGGTCCATCTCGTCGCGCGTCCGCCAAAGTACCGAGTCATTTGGGGCAGCCACCATCGAACGGGTAATCACCTCACCTTTCGCAACGTCCTGAACCAAGGTGCGGCCTGTCGCCATGTAATAAGGCAGCGGGGCGTCCTCCGATAAAGGCGCAGGAGGCATCAGCAAAGGTTCGAGACCGGCCACCTCGTGATGGTGGTGATCTGTGATGGTCAGGACATCGCCGGTCGACCAATTACGATCGGCGCGCGCGAGCAGATCGACCTTATGTTCAACGTTCGGCGAACCGGTTCCATAGCCCAAGAGACAAGCAGACAAGACGGAAGCTGGCGCTTCGACGCCCAACAGGTGCGAAGGATTGTATAGCAACGCATGGCCTCCGGCGCGGCTAACGGGAATTCCCTTCTCCTTCAAAACCTGCCAGGTCTCCGCGTCCGTGCATTCGACGACGATAAACACGCCGCCGGCAAAGCTCTGTTCGTCCGATCGCCGCAGGCAATTGAAAACATCGATCGTTCCGGGTCTCTCCAGTATCCCACCGTCGTCGACCGGTCTGAGGATTTCTGAAACTTCCAGCGTACGTGCATGCGGTGCATGGAACGTCGGGCAATCGGGTAGAAGATCGCTGTGATTACAGACGACCCCCATTTCACACAAATCGGGTACCGTTCGCTGCGGAAACGCCCACAACATCTCGCTGCGGGCTTCAACGGTCTCTTTCACTCCCCGTTCGGGCATGACCCAAACATCGGCAAAGTCCGGCAAGGCAATCGCCTCTCCCCGCCAAGAAACCGTTCCATGAATCCGATCGTACACAAAATCATATTCGCTGGATTTCCCGGCGGCGACGACATTTAGACCGAGCAAACGCGCCCAAGACAGCAAACCGATTAAGAGGCTCGGTTGATCGCCATCGACCGGCGTTGCGACGACACCCGCCTTGTTCGCCCGTTGAGATAAATACGGGCCGACCACGGAATCCGCCTCTTTCGAGACCATCGCGAGATGCTTCCCCGCGTCGATGGCCGCCACGCCAATGGCGACAGCCGCTTCCGGATTCCCCGTCGCTTCGACGACAATATCAATCGGGAGTTCGGGAACGATGGTCGCGTCTTGAATCGCAACGCGCCGCCCCTTCTCTAAGGCTGCCGTTGCACTTACCGAACTGTCGGCTATTACGATATCTTCATCCGCATACCCTGCGACCGCGAACGCGCTTGCCGCGCGCTCCGCATCTAAGTCACAGAGAAGCGGAACATCCAGGATCGGCGTGCGAATTGTTTGCGCAATGAACGAAGCACCGAACTGCCCCGCCCCGATCAATCCGGCCCGAACGGTCCGATCCGCGTATTGAGCGAAAAGCGCGTCGTAGTTCATATCAGTTCCGGCATTAATTTCATTCTTGATAGTAGCCGCGTTTGAGACTTACGTCAGCCTCCGTTGCAAACATTCCGGCTGTTAACGAACGTTGCGGCGAAGCTCCCACTTCTTTAAATAGAGCGCGATTAATCTATCGCCTGCACTTGCCGGAGCACCCGTATGTCGTCCTATCAATATATCTACGTGATGAAAGACCTAACAAAGGCCTATCAAGCCGGCCGGGAGGTTCTCAACAACATCACGTTGGCTTTTCTGCCGGGCGCCAAGATCGGTGTGCTCGGCTACAACGGTGCCGGGAAGTCCACGCTTCTCAAGATCATGGCAGGACTCGAGACAGAGTTTAACGGCGAGGCCTGGGCGGCGGAGGGTGCGACTGTCGGATACTTGCCGCAGGAACCGCAGCTCGACCCCGAGAAGACGGTTGCGGAGAACGTGCTGCAAGGGCTGGCCGAGCAAAAAGGTTACGTCGACCGCTTCGAAGAAGTCAGTATGAAGCTCGGCGAGGTCGAGGACGCAGACGAAATGACGGCGCTCATCGAAGAGCAAGCAGAACTGCAAGAAAAGATCGACGCGGCCGACGCGTGGGATCTGGATCGAACGATCGAAATTGCGATGGATGCGCTCCGCTGCCCGCCCGGCGAGGCAAGCGTAGAGAGCCTTTCGGGCGGCGAGCGGCGCCGGATTGCGCTTTGCCAATTGCTGCTCAGCAAGCCGGACTTGCTCCTACTCGACGAGCCAACAAATCACCTCGATGCCGAAACCGTTGCCTGGCTCGAACGCCACCTGCGTGAATACGAAGGAACGGTGGTCATGGTGACGCACGACCGCTACTTCCTCGACAACGTGACAGGCTGGATTCTTGAGCTCGACCGCGGCCGAGGCATCCCCTACGAAGGCAACTATTCCGCTTGGCTGGAGCAGAAAGAGAAACGCATCGAGCAAGAGGGCCGCACCGAATCGGCGCGACTGCGCACATTGGCGCGCGAGCGGGAATGGATCAACGCCAGTCCGCGGGCACGCCAAGCCAAGTCCAAGGCGCGCGTTGAGGCCTACGAAAAGCTGCTTGCCGAAAGCCAAGACCGCGCGCCCGATTCAGCTCAGATCGTGATTCCCGCCGGCGAGCGTCTCGGCGATCTCGTGATTGAAGCCGATCATCTTCGGAAAGGCTACGGCAACCATCTTTTGATGGAAGACCTATCCTTCAAAGTGCCGCCGGGCGGCATCGTCGGGGTTATCGGGCCGAACGGTGCCGGTAAAACGACGCTGTTTCGAATGATAACCGGCGACGAGACACCAGATGGCGGGGAATTGCGTATAGGGGAGTCCGTTCAACTCGGATTCGTCGACCAGTCAAGAGACGCCTTGGATAATGACAGCACCGTCTGGGAAGAGATCAGCCAAGGTGAAGCCGAGATCGACCTTGGCAAACGCAAAATCCAAAGCCGAGCTTATGTCGGCGCGTTCAACTTCCGCGGACCCGACCAACAGAAGAAGGTCGGACAACTGTCGGGCGGCGAACGCAACCGCGTGCACCTCGCGAAAATGCTTCGATCCGGCGCGAATGTCCTTCTACTCGACGAACCGACCAACGACTTAGATGTCGACACATTGAGGGCGCTGGAGGAATCGCTGAGCGAGTTCGCGGGTTGCGTTCTCATCACCAGCCACGATCGCTGGTTTCTCGATCGCATTGCCACGCACATTCTCGCCTATGAAGGCGACAGCCAAGTCGTCTGGTTCGAAGGGAATTACGAAGATTATGAAGCGGATAAGCGGCAACGGCTCGGCGAGGCCGCAACACAACCGCATCGTATCAAATACCAACCGCTAAGCCGTTAAGCAGAGCGTCTCTAAAGACGCCTATTTCGCTCTCGTTTTGAGCGCTTCGGTCTTTTTCCGGAGGGCTGTGATCAATGCGCCCACTTTACCGCCATTGTTACGGATAAATCCGGTGAACTCGTCACGTTGTGTGACGATCATGCTGACGCCCTGAATCTTAACATCCAAGATTTTGTATACGTCTTTTGAATTGCGCACTTGGAAGACGACTTTCGTCGGATTCGGGTCCGTCTCAGGATTGATGTGCGTGACGACCATCGTATCCCGGGCGCTTCTGGTCTTTACGACTCGTGACACCGCAAATGTTTCGCCCGAATAGTTTCGAAATGCCGATGAGTAGAGCGAAACGATATAGTCTTCGAAAAGCTTTAAGAATTCGTCCAACTCTTCGCTGGTTGCTTTTCGGCGATACTTACCGAGCACGAACCGGCCAATCTTATCGACGGCAAAGCCTTCACGAAGAAGCAACCGAAACCGAGTTTCCTGTTCTTCGTCGCTCACCTGACTCTGCGTCAAGAGATTGATCGCCCGATCCCCCAATGCTTTCACAAAAGCACCGGAGTCATCGTAGGTTGTCGAAGCTTGTACAGAAAACGTGAATAAAACGGTAAATAGTATCGACAGACCACCGAGACGCATCATTCTCACCCATGCCCCAACTTTACTTAACGTGTCCGTTTTAAGCTTGTTTGCGCCCCGAGCTTCGGCTTCTCTTCGTCGTCAAAGCCAATAACAGGTTTTAGCTCGTCACTTTGTCCCGCGGCCTTTTTATCATCTTCGTCATCGAAGCTAATATTCGGTACTGGCACAGGGGCATCCCCCTCGCCGTTTGTGATTTCGTCCGTGCGACGCTGGCGATAGAGACTGCGAATGGCAGCATAGTAATCGAGCGATGTTCGTTCGAGGTCGTCAAGGACATCCAATAGATCGGCCCGCGTATCGACACCATCCGCAACACGCCGCGGCCAATCTACCGCCGCCTTGTCAACTTCCGTGCTAAGCGGATCCAAGAACGAGTCGACCAATGTCCCGACGCCATCTCGAATATTCGTCGGGCCCAAAATCGGAATCATCAAATACGGGCCTTCGCTAAATCCCCAAACAGCAAGGGTCTGCCCGAAATCTTCCTTAACGTAGGGCACACCAGAGTCCGCGGCGACATCCACTGTGCCCCCAAATCCGGTGATACCGTTGACCAAGAAGCGCGATACGGTATTGCCCGCACCGTCCAGATTTCCTTGCAAAACGTTGTTCGCGAAAATCATGGGCGTCTTCAGGAAATTAACGGCGTTATGAACGGCGAGCCGCAACGTATCCGGCACATTATCGACATAAGCTTGTGCGACCGGCTCGAACACGGAATTGTCGATTTCGTTATTGAAATCGAAGATCGTCCGGTTGACTTCCTCGAAAGGGTCATTCGCCGGATCATCTTCAACAGAGGCGCAGCCCGATACCAGCGAAATGCCGACAAAGGCGCAAATCAAAGATCTCGCAATGGGGGAGCTCTTCAACCCCGAAAAGTGACAGGCCTTCAAACCAAAAAACTCCCAATCCACGCGTCGTGAAATGCGACTACAAACGCAGGAATCTAGAATCGCTAGATATTGCATGAACTTCCTACCATAGGCCCACCCGCATGGCTATAGCCGATCTTCGCGGCTGCGCCTCATCGCGCCGCTTTGTTGCAAAAATGTCTCACCGACCCGATAAATCTCCGCCGGACGGGCGTTGCCTCATCAAATATAGACATAAAGATATCTTTATATTATTACTTGCGCTGAATAACGCAGGCTCCGCGCGAGATGGATGCTCTTTTACAAAACCTTAAAGCTGTCGCCGAAGACACACGGCTGCGCATTCTTGCGCTGTGCGGACAAACCGAACTATCGGTCAGCGAATTAACCAGCATCTTGAATCAAAGCCAGCCTCGGGTCTCCCGCCACCTCAAACTGCTGGTTGAGGCCGGCTTACTCGATCGCTTTCGCGAAGGGCAGTGGGCGTTCTATCGGGCCTCTGAAAAAGACCTTCCAAACGGCTTCGCACCGGCGCTTCTCGCCTTGATTCCGTTCGACGATCCGGTCTTCGAACGAGACCGAGCCCGATTGGAAATGGTCCGACAGGAACGCGCTTCGAAAGCGGAAGCGTTTTTCAAGGAAAATGCGGCGGAATGGGACGGTATTCGCCGCCTTCACGTCGACGACGCATCCGTCGAAGAGGCGTTACTGGAGCTCTTGCCGGACCGACCCGGTTGGGAACATCTCGATATCGGAACTGGGACCGGCAGAATTTTAAAGATTATTTCTCCGAAGGCGAAACGCGCTGTCGGAATCGACCTTTCGCTCGAGATGCTCACCGTCGCGCGTTCCACGCTCGCCGGGCCGGAGTTTGCCAACTGTCGTGTGCGACACGGCGACATGCAACAACTTCCGCTCGACGACGACAGTTTCGACGTCGTGACATTTCATCTTGTACTTCATTATGCCGAACGCCCGGAGTTGGTTTTATCGGAAGCAACCCGCCCGCTGCGTCCCGGCGGCAAGGTTATCGTCGTGGACTTCGCCCCACACGACGAGTCGCATCTAAGGACAGAGCACGCGCATCGGTGGCTCGGTTTTACGGACAACGAAATGCACAATTGGTTCGCTCACGCCGGATTGGTTCCGGAAGACACTATTCACTTGGCCGGCAATCCGCTCACGGTCTCTATATGGTCCGCCATAAAGCCGGGGAACGATCACGTTTCGGCGAATATAGCAAACGCTGAAGGAACGTCGTCATGGTTCTAACACCGACAGTAAGCTTCGAATTCTTCCCGCCGCATACGCCGAAAGCAGAAGAGCAGCTTTGGACCGTTATGAACAAGCTGTCACCGCTTGGGCCGGCGTTCTTTTCGGTCACCTACGGCGCCGGAGGTTCGACGCGGAGTCGGACGGAGCGTCTCGTCGAACGCGTCCACAACGCTTTGGCCGTTCCGCCGGCGGCGCATTTGACGTGTGTTGGTGCAACGCGCGATGAAATCGACACCTTAGCCCAGCAATGGTGGGATTCTGGCATTAAGCATATCGTCGCCCTCCGGGGCGATCCCCCGAAAGGGGAGCTGCAATACACGGCCCGGCCTGACGGGTACGCCAATGCCGCTGAGCTCGTATCGGGTCTCCGAAAAATCGCCGATTTCGAGATTTACGTCGCGGGATACCCGGAAATGCACCCTGATTCCGCCGATTTGTCGGCGGACCTCGACAATTTAAAGCGGAAGGTCGACGCCGGCGCCGATCGGGTTCTCACCCAATATTTCTTCGACAACGCGTTGTTCTATCGTTTCCGCGATGCTGCCGTCTCGGCTGGTATCGACATACCGATCATCCCCGGAATTTTACCCGTCACCAATTTCGCGCGCGTGGTCGAATTTAGTGAGAAATGCGGCACGTCGGTTCCCACGGCTATGGCACAGCAATTCGAAGGCCTGGATGACGATCCGGAAACCCGATCATTGATCGCTGCATCCACCGCCATCGAGCAGTGCGAAGATTTGCTCGCAAATGGCGTCAGCGCTTTTCATTTTTATACGCTCAACCGCGCCGCACTGACGTATGCGATTTGTTGGCGTCTTGGCGTACGGCCAGTCGGCGAAAACGGAACCAGCGCGCACGCCGCTTAAACGGAAAATAAAAACAATGCCTCTCAACGGAGATATCGCCGCGGCGCGACGCGGCGACGAAATCAAGCGTCTTCTCGAACGCCGCGTACTGATGCTCGACGGTGCGATGGGCACCATGATTCAGTCATACAACCTCGACGAGGCTGGCTATCGCGGCGAGCGCTTTCAAAATTTCGAAGCGGACCTGAAGGGCAACAACGATATATTGAGCCTGACGCAGCCCGGCATCATAGAGGAAATCCACGAGAGCTTCCTGCGCGCCGGAGCCGACATCATTGAGACGAATACGTTCAACGGCACCTCAATATCGCAGGCGGACTATTCGACGGAAGAGGTTGTCTACGAGATCAACCGCGTCTCCGCGGAGATCGCCAAAAGGGCTGCCAATCGGGTCGAAGCCGACACGCCGGACAGGCCGCGCTTTGTCGCAGGTGCCCTCGGGCCGACGAACAAAACCGCCTCGATTTCGCCGGATGTGAACAATCCAGGCTTCCGCAATGTGACGTTCGATGAATTGGTCGATTCATACGAAGAAGCGATCGTCGGTCTCGATGACGGCGGCGCCGACATACTGCTGATCGAAACAATTTTCGATACGCTGAACGGCAAAGCGGCGATCTATGCGGCGGAACGCTACTTTCACAAAGTCGGCTATCGTCTTCCCGTGATGATCTCCGGCACCATCACGGATGCATCCGGTCGGACCTTGTCCGGCCAAACAGCTGCGGCATTTTGGGCATCGGTGCGCCATGCACATCCGCTCAGCGTGGGGTTCAACTGTGCCCTCGGCTCGCAAGACTTGCGGCCCTACATTCAAGATATCGCGACGCTCGCCGACATCCCGGTTAGCATCTATCCGAACGCCGGTCTGCCCAATGAGTTTGGCGGATATGACGATTCTCCAGAATCCATGGCGGAAAGTATCGGCGAATTCGCGGAAAGCGGATTCCTCAACATCGCCGGCGGTTGCTGCGGCACGACTCCGGAACATATCGCGGCCATCGCGGACGCCGTCGCCGACAAGGCCCCCCGAACGGTATCCGACCCGACGCCGTATTGTATTCTTTCCGGCCTCGAGCTACTGCGCTTTGACGATGTCACCGGCTTCGTAAATGTCGGCGAACGTACAAACGTCGCGGGCTCCGCGCGCTTCAAGAAATTGATTATGAACGGGGAATATGAGACCGCGCTCGAAGTCGCGCGCCAACAAGTCGAGAACGGCGCTCAGATCATCGACGTCAATATGGACGAAGCGATGCTCGAGTCCGAAGAAGCGATGGAAACATTTCTAAAGTTGGTCGCATCGGAACCGAGCATCAGCCGTGTCCCCATCATGATCGACTCGTCGAAATGGTCCGCTATCGAAACCGGTCTCAAATGCGTGCAAGGTAAGGCGATCGTGAATTCGATCAGCCTTAAAGAAGGCGAAGAGCCTTTCCGCGAACAAGCCCGCGAGATTATGCGCTACGGTGCCGCGGTTGTCGTAATGGCGTTCGACGAACAAGGTCAGGCGGATACGGTCGAACGTAAAGTCGAGATTTGTTCGCGCGCCTACCGAATCCTCACCGAAGAAATCGACTTTCCGGCTGAGGATATTATTTTCGACCCTAATATCTTTGCCGTCGCCACGGGTATCGAAGAACACAACGATTACGGCGTCGCGTTCATCGAGGCCTGCCGGCAGATCAAGAACACGCTGCCCGGCGCCAAAGTATCTGGCGGTCTTTCGAACTTATCGTTTTCGTTTCGCGGCAACGAACCGGTCCGCGAAGCCATGCACTCGGTCTTTCTCTACCACGCGATTCAGGCCGGTATGGATATGGCGATCGTCAACGCGGGTCAGCTTGCCGTCTATGCGGATATACCGGCAGCGTTACGCGACCCGGTGGAAGACGTCGTGCTCAATCGGCGTCCGGATGCCACCGACCGATTGCTCGAGATTGCGGAGACATTCAAGGGCGGCGGCAAAAAACGCGAGATCGACCTTTCCTGGCGGGAATCGCCCGTCGAAAAGCGTCTCGAACATGCGTTGGTCGAAGGCATTACCGACTACATTATTGAAGATACCGAAGAAGCGCGCCTCACCGCCGACCGGCCGATCGACGTGATCGAAGGTCCGTTGATGGACGGTATGAACGTTGTCGGCGATCTATTCGGCTCGGGCCAAATGTTTCTGCCGCAAGTCGTCAAAAGCGCCCGCGTCATGAAACAGGCCGTTGCCCATCTCCAGCCCTTTATCGAGAAAGAGAAGGACGAGAGTTCCGGTCCGAAGGGGCGGGTTGTGATGGCGACAGTTAAGGGTGACGTTCACGATATCGGGAAAAATATCGTCGGCGTGGTCCTCGGCTGCAACAATTTCGAGGTCATCGATCTCGGCGTTATGGTGCCCTACGCAAAAATTCTAGAGACCGCGAAAGCGGAAAATGCCGACATGATCGGCCTCTCCGGCCTGATCACGCCATCCCTCGAAGAAATGTGCACCGTGGCGGCAGAGATGGAACGTACCGGTTGCGACATACCGCTGCTGATTGGCGGCGCGACAACATCCAAGATTCACACAGCGGTAAAGATCGCGCCGAACTACAAAGGTCCGACTCTACATGTCGTCGATGCGTCCCGCGCTGTCGGTGTCGCCGGCAATCTGGTGAGCGAAACACAAAAGGATAAGCTTATACAGACAACGGCCGACGAGTATCAGAAGTTACGCGAAGGCCATTCGGGCAAAGAGGCCCGAAGCGAACGCCTGCCAATCGGGATTGCCAGACGGCAGAAGTTCCTTCCCGACTGGTCCGACTACACGCCACCCGTCCCGCCGTCGCTTGGTTTGACGGATTTTGACAATTACGACCTCGCCGACTTGGTCGATCGGATCGACTGGACCCCTTTCTTCCGCACTTGGGAACTCGCAGGCACTTACCCGCAAATTCTCAAGGATCCAGTGGTCGGGGAAGCAGCGGAAAAACTTTTCGCCGATGCACAGGAAATGTTGCAACGAATCGTCGAAGAGAAGTGGTTGAGTGCACGGGCTGTCATCGGCTTTTTCCCGGCAAATTCCGTCGGTGACGACATCGAAGTTTACCGCGACGAGACCCGTTCGGAAGCGGTCGCCACCTTCCACTTGCTGCGACAGCAAATGGCGAAACGCGAAGGGCGAGCAAACCTTTGCCTCTCGGATTTCGTCGCGCCGAAGGAGACGCAAATTCCCGACTATATCGGTGGTTTCGCGGTGACGGCCGGCCTCAATATTGAAGCAAAACTGTCAGACTTTAAGTCGAATCATGACGACTATAGCGACATACTTCTGAAGGCACTCGCCGACCGCTTCGCGGAAGCATTCGCGGAACGTATGCATGAGCGCGTACGTCAAGAATTCTGGGGCTACGCTCCAAAAGAACGTCTCGATAATGCCGATTTGATCGCGGAGCAATATCGCGGTATCCGGCCCGCACCAGGCTATCCGGCCTGCCCGGATCATTCGGAGAAAAGGATTCTCTTCGAACTTATGGAAGCCGAGGCGCGAACGGGTATCCAACTCACAGACGGGTTCGCAATGTTCCCGGCCGCAAGCGTCTCAGGCTTCTATTTCGCGCACCCAGAGGCGAGCTATTTCGGTGTCGGTCGGGTTGGCCGGGATCAAGTCGAAGATTATGCCACCCGGCGCGAAGTCACAGTGGAGACGGCGGAACGTTGGCTGTCCGCAAACCTCGGCTACAGCCGTTCATGAACTTGGTGGTTTACCGAAAGGGACCCTAAGCGACCGCACGTCTTTCGAGGACGCGCCGATCGAACGCGACCGGGATACTGCGTTGCCGTCGATCCGACCGTCGCATTTCCCGATACCCGCAACGGGGACAAACATAGGACGGGGCGCGCGCCGCCGAAAGCTCACCCACTTGCGGCCCAGCCAACATGCCGTACCCGACAAACCGATGACAATTACCGCATTTCATTTTCCAACCCTTCGCTTATCCCCAAATTCTTATTGTGAGATTATCGTACCGGAACGACTTCAACAGTGACGGCCATCACGATTTCCGAAGATATTTGCGAATACTTTACGATTTACTTTTATTTTGAGACGACCACTAATATTAGAGTCTATACAGTTATAAAATATACTATTCCTAATTTATATTGATTCGCTGAGCTTTTTACTGTAATCAGTAGTAAATCACATGGGTGCTTCATGAAGTTCCGCTTCCTTCTGGCCGCGACCGCGACTTTATCGCTCTTCCAAGCAGGACCTCCCGTTCTCGCCAATGAAAATCAAGGCGCGGCGACGGCATGTCTCGAAAAGGCGGTATTGCAGGAACGCCTACACGAAATTCCCGACTCGCTGCTGCAAGCATTATCTTTAGCCAAATCTGGTCGCCGTGATGAAAACACAAGGCAACTCGTCGCGTGGCCATGGACAATTATGGCGAAAGGCGAAGGCCGCTATTATCCCAATAAAGCAGCGGCGATCGCAGCGGCGAAAAGCTTACAAGCCGAAGGTGTGCGGAACATTGACGTCGGCTGCATGCAAATAAATCTGATGCACCACAAGAAGGCCTTTCCGTCTATCGAAGCCGCTTTCGATCCAGCAACAAACGTCGCCTACGGCGCGAAGTACCTTGCGGCGCTGCATCGGGAAACAAGTTCTTGGTTTACCGCTGTAAAGCGCTATCACTCCGCACGTCCCAAGTTCCACCTCCCTTATCGAGGGCGGGTCTTCCGGATTTGGCGAAACATCAAAACCAAACACCTGGAACGGCACGCGCATCGTCCGACAAAAGAGTACGAGCTGACGAACGGCAGCGAATCGATGTCGGTCGAGATCGATCTATTAGGCAGCCGCCTTGGAAATTCGGGATCGAAACATCACCAGCGCAAATCGTGGCACTCCGCGTATGAGCGGGCACGCGCGGCACTTGAAGCCTATGAAGAGCGAAACGGGTATCTGTTGAACCGTTGATTTTCGCTCGGCGGACTTATTCGGCCGCCTCAACTTGCATGGAATCTCCACGATGGCTGACGAGGCGCTCGATAAATCGCCTTATCCAGCGATCGACCTCTTTGTCGAATTTCTTGAATTCAGCAAGATGGGTTTCGGCGGGACGCGCACCCGGCATTTTTAATCGATCCGGACTGTCGGTGGACCATAGTTGAATGACGGGTTCCAATACCTCGGGATGGAACTGGAGGCCGTAAGCCTTTTCGCCATAGCGAAAGACCTGATTCTGAAAAATCGCACTCTGGGCCAGCAAGGTCGCGCCCGTCGGGACATCGAACCCTTCTTTATGCCACTGATAGAACATCGCCGGACCGTCAAAATAATCATCGCCCTCGGCGGTAGGCTCGATCCGATAATATCCGGCTTCTACAAACCCATCGGGATGAAGGTCGACTTTCGCACCGAGTGACTTCGCCAAGATCTGCGCGCCCAGGCAAATTCCCAGAAAGGGTTTCCCGGATTGAAGAACGGTCGGCACGAAATCCAATTCGGCCCGGATACCGGGGGCATCCGGATCGTTCACGTCATTGGCGCTTTGCGGACCGCCATATATGACGACGGCGTCATGCTCATCCAAAGTCGCCGGCAACGGGTCCCCCAAATTCGGACACCGTCGATCAGACTCGAACCCGAGGTCGCCGAATATCTGACCCACGCGCCCTGGATCGGACGTACTCTGATGAACGATTTGTAGAACTCTAGGCCGCCGCATGCTGCTCATTTCAAAAGTTGATGTCCGCTAAATGATGGTGCCAGTCGCAACGACATCACACGACCATAAATACGGGATTCGAACGGGCGATCAACCTCAAGAATTAGAAAGACGCCAGTGTCTGTTGACGGTGTCGTTTATCGTGTCGCGGCGTGGATCGAGAAACTCCTGCCGGCACCTCGAATTTTCCGGCAGAGACCGCGCCGCATCGATATCGGAGGGCAGCGCGGCCCGACGTCGAATTCGACCAATCGTGCCATCGCTATCGAAGGCGAACTGAAATACATCAACACGGCGTGCAGTTCGACTGCCGGGTTCGCGCATCACGATCACCGCCTCAAAATAATCCGGATTCTCCCGTGTCATCCGAAAACAGGCAAAGTTCTCGACACGGGAAAGCGCGATATGGATCAGTAGGTCTCGCCGATCGACGAACCGAGACGCTGCGTAGGTCATGTCTGCAGTTGGCTCTTCGAGCCCGGTGTTGAACTGGATATAGCGCACCGATGAGGTCATATGGAGGAACTTTGCACCGCCCCGCCACTCACGCGCGATTTCGTTCAACACTTTGCAGTGATGCGCGATTCGCGGCCCACTCAACCCAAGGCAAACATATCGGCCCGACGGTGTCTCGATACCCGTTGCCGATGCCGTATTGTCTGAAACTTTTGCAGCCGACGCGGCACCCTTCTCCGCCGTTTTCGTCTCTTCCGTCGTCTGCGTTGTCGCAGCGACTTGGCGCACGCGATCAACAATACCGGAGGCCGCCAAGGCCGTGGTTAGTTGCACGTCGCCGCATATGGCATCTTCCGCAGCCGCCTCGTCGTACCTCGCCAGATACACGAGTGCCGTCGCATCGGCTGCCGATATGCCTGCACGCTCGCTCAACCCGGCGATAGCATTGCGGCATGCAGCCGGATCTGGGTTCTGCGAGACCGCCTCGAGTATTTGTCGCAGCTGAGACTTGCCGCCCTCGCCTGCGAATGAATCCGGCAGTTCGTTTCCGACGGCTTCCGTCAATGCTTCGATACGTTCGGCCGAGCCCCGGCTTGTGCCAAGAATGCGGCCAACAATCTGGTCGCTGGTGTCGACAGAAAACAACAGACCGTCACGTGTCTCCACCCCAATCCGTACCGCACCCACAACGCGTCCGGAAAAATCGCGGACCGGGAGAATCGCGTTCGCGCTGGTGAGCACCTGTCGGCCGGTCGAGGACCCCGGCGCATAGATTGATACCCAACCACTCGACGTTTCAGAGGCGCTTCCCATCGAACGCAACAAGGACGGAAAGAGGTCGGACCGCGCGTCGTCACCGCGTTCCGTGTCGAGACGAATTTCAACATTGTCATCGTTATTCCGCAGCATAAACGGCGTCACAGCGCTAAGCGCCGGCCCTTCGATCGGGCTATCGATAAACAAATATCCATCATCATCTCTGGGCAACGGCATCCGTTTCGTATGGGAAAGCCGCAGCCGAACGGTACGGTCACCCGCGCGCGAAACGGCATCCGAAAACAGTGCAATCCAAGCTTTACCCAGAGGGTCGGCATTCGCCCCCGCGTCGGACAACGGAAAATATTCCGCACGAAGCCTATAATACGGCCCGTTCGGCATCACATCTGGGATGGCCGAAGCGCCGCCGCCGATCTGCGTCTCATCGACCGAGCGCGGTCGCGGATCGCCGAAAATATATAAAAACACGAACGCAAGCAGACCGAGTCCGACAATGCCGCCGGCCCACGCAGGAACAATCCATTTCGCCGGCGCCGTTCCGGTTTCCGCGCTTTTCTGCTCCGACATTTAGATCCCCCCGACGACTTAAATCGCTTTTGAAGTATTCGTCACCGATAGTATGGCGAATGCAGCAACGAATTCCAATTGTCTATCCGCAGATCGCTCTGGCGCGATTTGAGACGCCACACCCGCCGCTCTTGCCATCGCGGGGAACCAAGCCATAATTTTGCCCTATGAACACCGACAATATTCCAGCACCACTCGCGCTCCACGAAGAAACGGTTCGACCGGAATGGATCGATTACAATGGGCACATGAACGTTGCGTTCTATGTCCTGGCCTTCGATCACGCGACGGACGCCATGTTGGAATTTCTCGAGCTTACGCACGACTACAAGACAAAAGCCAACACCACGACCTTCGTCGCCGATATGAACGTTACTTATGTCCAGGAGGTTCACGAAGGCGACCCGCTTCGCTTCACAACCCGGATCTTGAGTTGCGACGAGAAAAGAATTCATTTCTGGCACGAGATGTATCATGCGACCGAAGGATATCTCGCAGCGACCAATGAATTGCTGTCCCTGCATATTGATTTGACCAACCGGCGCGTCGGGCCGATGGCGCCGGAAATAGCTGAATGGGTGAGGAAAATCTGTGACCGGCATTCGACGCTGCCCGAACCAAGCGGCGTCGGTCGGTTAATCGGCATGAAACGCCCATCTGTTTAATTTCCGATAGAACGCAAAACGGATTTCGCAATTTGCCGGAATCTGTTAGTTTAATAATGGCGAAATCGGTATAGTTAATAATTCGTCTGACGAGTTGGGGTGCGGACTTGGACCATCCAGACGACATTAAGGTAGCCGCCCAAAGGGCGAAGGAAGCGCTGAGTGCAATGACGGAAAAGGATATTCCGTCGACCCCTCAGAACTATACCGTTTGGTATACCTATGTAGGCGGCCGGGAACCCGACCTGAAGCGTGCGATCGATAAAATGATCGGCGAAGGAACGGAGTTCAGTAGTTTCGAGAACGCCGAACTGTTCGAAAAATTTTTCGGGTTCACTAAAGAAGGCGCGCGAATTCAGGAAGCCAGCGAACAAATCGACAATTCCGTGAAAGAAGTCAGCACCTTCCTTTCCGAAGCGGCAGAAGGCACGGAAAGCTTCAAATCGAATCTCGAAAATTCACTCGATCAAATCAGCGACGCCGGTTCCGCCGAAGATTTGAAAGGTGTCGTCGGTGCCCTGCAGGCGGAAACCAGCGAGATGCTGAATCGCAGCCGCAAACTTGAAGAACGTCTCAAAAGCACGACGTCCGAAATCGATGCTTTGCGCCGCAACTTGGAAGAAGTCAGACGCGAAGCGATGACGGACGCTTTAACGGGAATTGCCAACCGTAAATATTTCGACATCCATTTACGGACGTCGGTGCTGCATTCCATGGAAAGCGGAACACCGCTTACGATTCTCCTCGTCGATATCGATCACTTTAAGAAGTTCAACGACAATTACGGGCACCAAACCGGCGATGACGTTCTCCGGCTGGTCGCACATACATTGGCGTCGAATATCAAGGGCCGGTATACAGCAGCCCGGTACGGGGGCGAGGAATTCGGTGTTATTCTGCCGGATACGACCCTTGATACCGGCCGCGCGCTCGGCGAAAAGATTCGCACCTCAATTAGCACGAAACGGTTCCGCAAGAAACAAACCGGTGAAGAACTCAGCTCTATCACGATATCTTTGGGCATCGCCCTATATCGACCGGGCGAGGCATTGGTCGATTTCATCCAAAGAGCGGACGACGCGCTCTACCACGCAAAACGCACCGGCCGGAATAAATCCGTTCTCGAGACGGAACTCGCCACAAGCGCCGCCGAATAACAATCCTGCGGACTTTCCCGCCGCCGCTGACTTCTCTATGATTCCGGTAATTCTACCTATGAATGCAGCGCCGCGTTGAAACGGTTCGACATCACATCGCCGCTTCGGAAGATGGGCCGGACGGTTCAGCACGAACAGGTCATTCTGTTCATCTTAGCGGTCATCATCGGCCTGCTTGGCGGCGGTTGCGCCATATTGTTCCGCGAGGCGATTTCATTCTTTCAAGGGATCGCACTAGAACCGCAATACGACCGCCTCGATAATCTCTTCGAAACCGTCGCGTGGTGGCAGGTCCTGGGTTCCACCACACTCGGCGGTCTAGTAATCGGCCTCATCGTTTGGAAATGGATACCGGATCAGCGCGTTCACGGCGTTGCAGACGTTGTGGAAGCGAACGTGCTCCGTGACAGTCAGATGAGTGTTCGGGTCGGCGTTCTGTCGGCCCTTACCAGTTCCATGTCGATCGGTTTCGGCGCCTCCGTCGGCCGTGAAGGACCGGTCGTACATATGGGCGCGACGCTCGGTGCATTCGTTGCCGAGAAACTGCACCTCGGTCGTTCATTAGCGCGCACCTTGCTCGGTTGCGGGGTGGCCGCCACGGTCGCCGCTTCTTTCAATGCGCCGATCGCCGGTTCGTTCTTTGCGCTGGAAGTCGTTCTCGGTCACTACTCACTCGGCGCCACGGCACCCGTAGTCATCGCTTCCGTCGCCGGCACAATGGTCTCGCGTGGGTATTTTGGCGACTATCCGGCCTTCATTATCGGTAGCCATGAAATCGCATCCATTCTGGAGTTCCCGGCCTTCGCCATTCTTGGGGTGATGAGCGCATTGCTCGCCATTATCTTTGTCCGCTCGATATCCGCTGTAAGATCGACCGTCGATCAAAGCGGCCTTCCCGTTTGGCTGCAGCCGGCCATCGGCGGCCTTGCCGTCGGTTTGATCGCTTTGGCCTATCCGCAGGTCTTAGGCGTCGGCTACGCCGCGACGGACGACGCGCTTCGAGAAGCCTTAACGATTACAATGTTGTGCGCCTTGCTCGCGGCAAAACTGATTGCGACGACAATCAGTCTCGGCTGCGGATTTGGCGGCGGTGTGTTTTCGCCGTCTTTGGTACTGGGTGCGATGTTGGGCGGCGCATTCGGTATTCTCGCCACCGCAGCAGCGCCGGAATTGTCCTCCGGACCCGGCGCCTACACGATCGTCGGCATGGGTGCCGTCGCTGGCGCTGTAATGGGAGCGCCAATTTCCACAATTTTAATGGTCTTCGAATTGACCAACGATTATGCCCTCACGGTCGCGGTTATGGTTGCAACCGTCATCGCGACGTTAATCACCCGCTATCAGATCGGGCATTCGTACTTTACCTGGCAGTTGGAACGCAGAGGTCTCAACGTGCGGGACGGTCATGAGCAGAGAGTTATGAGAGAGGTGAAAATCGCCGAAGTCATGGCCAATGATATCGTTTCCGTAGAGCCGGGAGCACCTATGGAACATGTGCGGGAGAAACTGAGTACCTCCAGTTATGGAACGCTGTTCGTCGTCGATGGGGACGGCGGCCTACATGGTACGATTACGTTGAGTGATTTGGCGGAAACGGCTTTCGATACAGAAATCGACGCTCTCTTGAACGCGCAAGATGTGGCCCGCCTTCATCCGCCGACAATGCAACAGAAACAAGACCTCGGCGTCGCCATGCGGTGGATGCAAGCGGAAGGTGAGGATCATATTGCAGTGGTCGACGATCCCATCGCGATGAAGCTGGTCGGCGTCGTGCATCAACGGGACGTTATGATGGCCTACCGCCGTGCAATCCTCGCCGCGCGTAACGAAGAGACCGAAGGGACCTAGTTTCCTCGCGACATCCGCAGCCAGCGATACCGGTCCCCCGCCGTCACCGGCAATATCTGCAAACCTTTTCCAGGCTTCAGAACCCCCAACGAGATTTCGGTGCCGGGTCCGCCAGTCGCCCATAACTTTCGGTAAAAATCCATTTGGCCTTTCACCGGTTTGTTGCCGACCGAAACGATGATATCGCCGACCTCAACGCCCGCTTTGGCCGATGGGCCGCCGTCCGCCAGTCTTTGCACAATGAGAAACCCTTGCTGGTCGTTGGTATAGATTCCGATCCAAGGATTCGGCTTCTTTTCGGAACGTCCTTGATCCAGCAAGTCCGCCATAATCGGCTTGATCGCATTTATCGGCACGAACATGTTGCCGGGGCTATGCGAATCCGGATCGCCAGCATTGGGAATGATCAACGACCCAATACCGATCAGATGTCCCCCTTGATCGATCAACGCTGCGCCGCCAAAGCTTGGAAATGGCGGTGACGTAAAGATTGCGTCTTCCAAGATATATTCCCAGTAGCCCGAGAAATCCCGCCGAGAAACAATGTTCACAGGTACAGCGTTTCCCATCCCGCCATGACCGACGGCAAGTGCGGAAACGCCGCCTTCGGCACGGGCGGAGTCGCCCATGCGGACCGGCTTAACGCCCAAGGGTTGGATGGCGCGGACCATCCCGAAACCGGTATTATGATCGTAAGCCAGAATCTCTGCCGGAACGACTTTGCCGTCGTTCGTCGTCAAATTGACGCTCTCCGCTTCCAGGATGAGATACCCGATCGTTAGCGCCAATCCATTGGAATCAATAACGACGGCATGACCTTGGCGTTCGGTTCCGAGAGANCTTGATGTTNTGGCCTCGCCCGGTATTTGCGAGGTCAGCTTGAGCACGGCATCGAATACATCGCTCGCGGTCGCCTCTGCTGAAGCCGCCCCCGCTGTTCTGAACGCGAAGGAAGCGACGACGACCGTCGCGACAATCGCAAGAAAAATCGAGCGTAGGTTACGTTTCATCATGGGCTTGCTCCCGTTCTGACGGATAAATTATACACGAAGAGCCGGGAAATCCGCAGACCAACACACCGTATCGTGATCAAACTGTCTTCTGGCCGGTCCGTGGTATAATGAAATCATGAGCGATCCACTCGACGGCGATCCGCTGGACGCGGACGTAATGCCCCAAAATACAACGGTTTCGGCGCACTCCATGAGGCCGGCGCCACCGATGCCCTATCTCGATTCGTTGAATGAGGGTCAACGCGCCGCGGTCGAAGCGCTCGACGGCCCGGTTCTCGTCTTGGCTGGTGCCGGCACCGGAAAGACGCGCGTTCTCACGACTCGGCTCGCGCATCTCCTCCATCAAGGCCGTGCCCGACCCTACCAAGTTCTCGCCGTTACCTTCACAAACAAGGCAGCGCGCGAAATGCGAGACCGGGTCGAACAGCAGATCGGCGGTGCCGTCGAAGGGCTTTGGTTGGGCACGTTCCACGCGCTTGGGGCGCGTATCTTACGGCGGCATGCAGAGATCGTCGGCTTGCGGCAGGATTTCACGATCCTCGATGCGGACGATCAGGTCCGGCTGTTGAAACAGCATCTACAAGCCGAGAATATCGATGAGAAACGTTGGCCGGCTCGGGCCTTGTCCGGGATGATACAACGCTGGAAAGACAAAGGGCTGACGCCGGACAAGGTTTCGGCAGGCGATGCTGGCGATTTCGCAAACGGCCGTGCAGTAAAGCTGTATGCCGACTATCAGGAACGGCTGCAAACGCTGAACGCCGCCGATTTCGGCGATTTACTGCTCCATTGCCTCACCGTCTTCACGGAAGCCGAGGACGTTCTCAAGGATTACCAGAGCCTGTTCCGCTATATCCTGGTCGACGAGTACCAGGACACGAACGTCGCCCAATATTTGTGGCTTCGGTTACTGGCCCAGGAACAAAAGAATATCTGCTGCGTCGGCGACGACGATCAATCGATCTACGGCTGGCGCGGCGCCGAGATCGGCAACATTCTAAAGTTCGAGAAGGACTTTCCTGGTGCGAAGGTCGTTCGCCTCGAACGAAACTATCGTTCGACCCCCCAAATCCTGGCCGCCGCCTCAGGTCTTATCGCCAACAATGAAGGGCGGCTCGGCAAGACGCTTTGGACCGAAGCGAACCAGGGTGAGAAACTCACCGTTCGAGGCGTCTGGGACGGAGAGGCCGAGGCCCGCGTGGTCGGCGAAGAAGTCGAGGCCCTCCACACGAACGGCACATCGCTCGACGAAATAGCCGTCCTCGTGCGAGCCGGTTTTCAGACCCGCGAATTCGAGGAACGGTTCATTACCCTTGGTGTCCCTTATCGGGTCGTCGGCGGGCCGCGCTTCTACGAACGGGAGGAAATCCGCGATGCGATCGCCTATTTCCGAGTCGTTCGTCAACCGGATGACGATCTCGCTTTTGAGCGCATCATCAACAAACCCACGCGCGGCATCGGCAAGGCAACGCTCCAAGTCCTGCATGAGATCGCCCGCGCCACGAAACGATCCCTATTTGCATCTGCGCTTGACGTCTTATCGACGGATGAGCTGCGGCCGCAAGCGAAGCGGGCCCTTGCGACGATTATCGACGATTTCGAACGCTGGCGCCGACTTTCGAAAGCGGCCCACCACACCGAATTAGCAGAGACCATCCTCGATGAATCCGGGTACACAGAAATGTGGCAAGCCCGCCTCAAGAAGCAGGCGGACGCCGCGGGCCGCTTGGAAAACCTGAAAGAACTCATATCGGCGATGGAGGAATTCGATTCGCTGGCCGGATTCTTGGAGCATGTGAGCCTGGTTATGGAGAATGTCGAAAGCGGCCAAGAAGAAATGGTGAGCTTGATGACATTGCACAGCGCAAAAGGCCTCGAATTCGATGTTGTGTTCTTGCCGGGTTGGGAGGAAGGCCTTTTCCCACATCAACGTGCGCTTGACGAAAGCGGCATCTCGGGCCTCGAGGAAGAGCGTCGGCTGGCTTATGTCGGCCTGACCAGAGCGCGCCAACGCATCGACATCTCACACGCCGCCAATCGCCGCATTCACAATCTCTGGCAAAGCGCCATTCCGTCACGCTTCATTGAAGAATTACCAAAAGACCAAATCGAAGTGACCAGCGAAGTCGGCGGGTACGGCGGCTTTGGGCAATATGGCGGCGTCAATGATGGCGCCGGCGATGCCTGGGGAAGCCCGACAATCGGCGGTCCCGGCTGGCAGCGTTTTCAGAAACGCCGAAGCGAGCCCAAAACGATTGAAGGGACCGCCATGCCGGCTGGCGAAAGTGAGAGTTTCGCGCCCTCTGACCGCTGTTTTCATCAGAAATTCGGAATGGGTACGATCGAAGCCGTCGATGGCGATCATCTAACGATTTCCTTCGACCACGCAGGCACGAAGCGCGTCATGGCGCAATTCGTTGCCAAACCTTGATCACGCGCACGGCCCCGCAATGAACGCCGTTTCCGGTTGGACCATCATTGTCGAAGTCCCGAAACACACCGCCGAAATCTTCGATCGGGCCTTGGCCCCTCTTTCGGCCGCGACCTCATCCTTTGAATCGCCAGATTCGGATCTTTGGCGCGTTGAAGCGTTTGCCATCAGCCCGCCGGATGAAACGGCGTTGGTTGGCGCTATCGCGCTCGCGTCGGAGCTTTCAAATATTCCGGAACCCGATATACGTGTCGCACCTCTGCCGGCGATCGATTGGGTCGCCGAAAACCAAAAATCTTTTCAACCGATTTCCGCTGGCCGATTCTTTATTCATCCCACGCATTACGACGGAATTGTGCCCGCCGGAAGCACGTCGCTCGCCGTCGACGCGGGTCCCGCTTTCGGAACGGGATCGCACGGCTCCACCCTTGGCTGCCTTCTTGCGCTGGACGGACTATCGCGAAACCCACCCTCGGGTCGCATTTTAGATCTCGGATGCGGCACGGGTATTCTTGCACTTGCTATCGCAAAACGCTGGCGCCGGAAGGTTCTGGCAGCGGATATCGATCCTGACGCCGTCGCGACCTGCCGCATTAATGCGCGTCTCAATAAACTCTCACCACTCGTGCGCGTGGTCGAAAGCAACGGCTTTAGGCGAGGGCGTGTCGCGCATGAAGCCCCATACGGATTGATCATCGCGAATATCTTGGCGCGGCCGCTGATCGAAATGGCCGCGGATATCCGGCGGAAGATTCAGCCGGGCGGCATGGTCATCCTGTCGGGCTTTACGGAAAATCAAGAAAACGACGTGCGCGTCGCTTATCGGCGTCAAGACTACCATCTCGTGCGAAAGGAGGTTTCGGACGGATGGTCGACCTTTGTCCTGGCGCGCTTTGGGGGGAAGAGATAAGCGACGCACACGTTAAGGATAATCTTGCGCCTGAATTCTATTATTTTTCATAAATATTTTTGCGACTCAGCCATGCGGATTTTGCATACCCTACCAGAACACCACCGAATTTTCGCTTAAACCTTGTCGGAATCGGGAATGCTCCCTAGCTTTAGGCTAGATGTTACTTCAGGCCGGAATTCATGCCGAAAAATCACACGAATTATGCGGGCGACGCTGCTCTGAAGACCGCCCTTTCTCAGGCTGGCACAGACGCCCGCATCGACGACGTTAGAGACTTAATTGCGGGCGTTGTCGGCAGTGCCACGAATGACGACGCTTGGATGACGCTCATTACACCGACACCGGACGATGCGCTTCGGGAACAACTCAATGCGCTGAAATCACTGATCAAAGAGGATTTTGCTACGGAGCTCAGCGTACGCCCGAGCGGTGAGCGTTTGGAAGCACTGCGATCCGAATTGTCCGCACAGGATCTCGACGGCTTTCTGATACCGCGAACCGACGAACATCAAGGCGAATTTGTTGCACCGCGCGCCGAGCGACTGCGCTGGCTGACAGGCTTCTCCGGCTCCGCCGGATTGGCGATCGCATTGATTGATCGGGCGGCGATCTTCGTCGACGGCCGTTACACACTGCAGGTCCGCCAACAAACCAATATCGAGAGTTTTACACCGCACCATCTTATCGAATCGCCGCCGGATCGCTGGATTACAGAGAACTTAAGCGCGGGTATGAAGCTTGGCTACGATCCTTGGCTCCATTCGCAATCCGCGATCGAAAGATTTCAAAAAGCCGCCCGTAAATCGGATGCCGAACTCATCCCCGTTCGCAAAAACCTCATCGACTTGGTGTGGACCGATCAACCCTCCCGTCCGGTCTCGCCAATCGTCCCGCACGACATCCGCTTTTCGGGTAAGTCGTCCGGCGAAAAACGTCACGAAGTCGCGCAGACGCTCGAAATGAACGGTACGGATGCAGCCGTATTGACGCTGCCCGATTCGATCGCATGGTTGCTCAATGTTCGCGGCAGCGATGTCGGCCACACGCCCTTGGCCCTGTCCTATGCGATATTGCGCAAAGATGGGTCGGTGGACTGGTTCGTTGACCTACGCAAACTCGTTCCTGGGTTGACCGAGACTCTTGGCAATGAAATTGCCATCCAGCCCATGGACGATTTCGGAAAGAGATTATCCGAACTCGGCGCCGCCGGTGCGAAGGTTCGCACCGACCCAGCCACCGCGGCGGCCTATGTCTTTGATCAGCTGTCAGGGGCGGAAATCCTTCGTGAGGAAGACCCCTGCGCCCTACCAAAAGCAATCAAGAACGAAGCGGAGATCGCCGGGACACGCACCGCTCACGAGCGCGACGGGTTCGCCCTCACGCGATATTTGCACTGGCTTTCCGAAACGGCACCAAAGGGCGGCGTGACGGAGATCGCCGCATCGGACCAATTGCGCAATTTCAGGGCAGAAACCGGCGCACTTCGAGACCTTAGTTTTCCGACGATCTCGTCAACCGGTCCCAACGGCGCGGTGGTCCATTACAACGCGACAGCGGAAACAAACCGCGAGTTGGGGTCAGGCGAACTCTATCTCGTCGACTCGGGCGCCCAATATCTCGACGGCACGACTGACGTCACCCGCACGGTTGCGATCGGCACCCCGACCGCAGAAATGAAAGACCGTTTCACGCGGGTCCTCAAAGGCCATATCGCCATCGCCACGGCCCGGTTCCCGGAAGGCACAACCGGGGGGCAGCTCGATACATTGGCGCGCGCTTCACTCTGGCAAGCCGGTCTCGATTTCGACCACGGAACAGGTCATGGCGTCGGCAGTTATCTCGGGGTGCACGAAGGACCGCATCGGATCTCGAAAGGCGCCGGCGGCGTTGCGCTCAAGCCGGGGATGATTGTCTCCAACGAACCCGGATACTATAAGGCCGACGCCTTTGGCATTCGTATTGAGAATTTGGTTGTTGTCCGCATCTGTGACGCTCTAGCGGACGCCGAGCGGACGACCTACGAGTTCGAGACACTTACCTTGGCACCGATCGATCTCAACCTCGTCGTCGCAGATCTCATGACTCAATCGGAGATCGATTGGTTGAATGCCTACCATGCGCGGGTGTTCGACATGATGAAAGAGGGCCTCGGCGACGCCGAACTCGATTGGCTTAAGGACGCGACGAGAGCGATCTAAACGGCGGCCCCAACCAAGTCGTTCCAGTCCTCCTCGCTGAGGATTGGCACGTCGAGTTCTTCGGCTTTCTTGGCTTTCGAGCCGGCTCCCGGGCCGGCAACGACATAATCCGTCTTCTTCGAAACCGAGCCCGCGACTTTTGCGCCGAGGGCTTCCGCCCGAGCTTTGGCTTCGCTGCGGGTCATTGTCTCCAAGGTGCCCGTGAAAACCACTGTCTTGCCGGCGACGGGCGAGCCCGACGTATCGGCGACCTCGAAATTTTCAACATCGAGCGTCAGCGCGAGATCGTTTAGCACCTCCTGGTTCTGTGCTTCGGCGAAAAAGGACACGAGATCGTCGGCAACGCTGATGCCAATCTGATCGACGTTGCAAAGCTCAGAATAAATTTCACCCACCAATTCCGGTTTTTTCATTTCCTCGGAATTCTCGGCGCGTTCCACCGCCGCCGCTGTCATAGCTGTGCGCCAAGCCTCGAGACTTCCATATTGGCGTGCAAGAAGACGCGCCGTCGCCTGACCAATCTGACGAATACCGAGCGCATAGATGAACCGATCAAGCGAAATAGATTTTCGGTCTTCGATCGCCTGAAGCACGTTATCCGCCGATTGTTCGCCCCAGCCTTCGCGCGACAATAAGTCGTCCCGTTTCTCACGCAGGCGAAATATGTCACCCGGGGTCGCGATCAATTTATCTTCGATAAAGGACACGATGTGTTTCGCGCCGAGCCCTTCAATATCGAAGGCTTCACGACTTACGAAGTGCTTCATACGCTCGACCGACTGCGCCGGGCAGATCAGTCCGCCTGTACAACGGCGCACGGCCTCGCCTTCTTCACGGACCGCGCGGCTGCCGCAGACGGGGCACCGGTCCAACACTTCGAAATCCCGCAGCGCGGCGGCGTCCTTCCGGTGTTCAACCAAAACTTCGACGACTTGCGGGATGACGTCGCCCGCCCGTTGGACGACAACATGATCGCCAACTTTCACGCCAAGACGCGCAATCTCATCCTCGTTATGCAGCGTCGCACGGCTAACAACCACGCCTCCGACCGTCACCGGGGCAAGGTGGGCGACGGGCGTCAGGGCGCCCGTCCGTCCGACTTGAATAACAATATCTTCCAGTACGGTGACCGCCTGCTCCGCCGGAAACTTATGCGCGATAGCCCAACGCGGCGCCCGGCTGACCATGCCAAGCCGGTCTTGCCAATCCAAGCGATCGACCTTGTAGACGATGCCGTCGATGTCGTACGGGAGATCGGCGCGCTGCTCCAAAACCTCACCATGAAAGGCCAACGCTTCATTTACACTGCGACAAACGCGTGAAAGCGGATTGGTCGTAAATCCCCAGGCAGCAAATCTTTCCAATGCGCCCCATTGAGAATCGGCGAAAGGTTCGCTGACCTCGCCCCAGCTATAGGCAAAGAACTTCAACGGCCTCTCGGCGGTGATATCGGCGTTCAATTGCCGCAAACTGCCGGCGGCAGCATTGCGGGGATTGGCGAAGACTTTCGCATCGTTTGCTTCCTGACGCTGGTTAAGCGCAAAGAAGTCGTCCCGGGACATATAGACCTCGCCCCGCACTTCCAAGACGTCCGGTGCACCCTCAATCCGTTCGGGGATCTCGTCCAAGGTCCGCAAATTGCGTGTGATATCCTCGCCCTCGGCGCCGTCGCCGCGCGTCGCGCCGACGCGGAATATTCCATTCTCATAACGGAGCGACGCTGAGAGACCGTCGATTTTCGGCTCGGCGACGAGCGCTACTTCCGTTTCCGCTTCCAAACCGAGGAACCGACGCGCCCTTGCGACGAAATCGTGCACATCGTCGCCGTCGAAGGCATTGGCCAGGGAAAGCATCGGGCGCGCGTGTTGCACTTTGGCGAAGCCGCTGCTCGGCGCGGCGCCCACGCGATTTGAAGGGCTGTCTTTACGGCGCAGTTCGGGAAACCGTTCTTCGATCTCCGCATTTCGAAGCCGCAAAGCATCATATTCCGCATCGGACACTTCAGGAGCGTCATCCTGGTAGTAGCGCGCGTCATGATAGGCAATTTGCATTGCGAGTTGCGCGAGCTCTTTGCGAGCCTCAGCCTCACTCAATTCAATGACAGGCGCTTTTGTCATGCAGACTCCCTCTGCATCAGACGATCGGCGGCGCCCCTGGCTTCATCCGTGATAGCCTGTCCGGACAGCATCCGCGCCACTTTTTCGCGGCGGTCCTCGTCTTGAAGGCGGGATACAAGCGTGGCCGCCATCTCCGCTTCGCTCTGCTTCTCGACCTTAAGATGATCATCCCCGCGTGCGGCAACTTGCGGCGAATGCGTGACCACCAGAATTTGCTTCTCCGCACCAAGCCGCTCCAGGCGTTCGCCGACGGCATCGGCTGTCGCACCGCCAACACCGGAGTCGACCTCGTCGAAAATCAATGTCCCGGCTGTTCCCACGCCCACCAAGGCAATCTTCAACGCCAACATAAAGCGCGAAAGTTCGCCGCCAGAGGCGATTTTGCCGAGCGGGCCCGGCGCGGCCCCGGGATTGGTCGCGACCATGAATTCAACCCGATCGATACCGTCCGCCCCCCATTCTTCTTCCGAAAGCGCGACGACTTGCGTTTCGAACAATGCTCTTTCGAGCTTCAGTGGCGGCAGTTCTTTCATAACCGCTGTATCCAAACGCGCTGCGGCTTCAAGGCGCCCTTTGTTGAGGGCTTCCGCTTTACTCACATACTCGGCGCGCGACGTCTGAGCACTATCCCGCAACGCCGAAATCGAACTGCCCCCATCGGCGATCTCGGCGAGACGTGCTTCGAGGCCGGAAAGACGGTTCGGCAATTCATCCACCTCGACACCGAATTTTCGCGCCGCGTCACGTATCCCGAACAGTCTATCCTCGATACTGGATAAGTCTTCGTCACCACGTTCGAAATCAGCGGCTGCGAGCTGTAATTCGTGCAGCGCCTCTTCCACTTCGACATGCGCGCGCTGGACAGCGCCCAAGGCACCGTCCAATCGGCCTGCCGCGCTCGCAGCCACACGCTCCAATAAACGAGCCGCATTGCGTAAGTGGCCGGAAACCACATCCGTGCCATCCAGTTCCGTCATCGCCCCGTCAACCGCATCGATCAACTGTTCGGCATTCATAAGGAGCGTACGCTTTGCGGCGAGTTCCCGCTCTTCACCGGGTACAACTGCCAGGGTCGACAATTCTTCAATCGCACGTTCCAACTCGGCGGTCTCTTCGGCAATTCGCTCCGAACTCGCCATGGCATCGGCCAAAGCCCGCTCCTTCATCTGCCAGGTATTAAACGCAGTCCGCGTCTCGTCGGCCAAATCGCCCAGCCCGCCGAATTCGTCGAGCGCCGCCCTGTGAGTTCTCCGATCCATCAAACCCCGGTCATCAAATTGGCCATGGACCTCGAGCAACTGTTCGCCCAGTTGACGCATTAATCCCACGCTGACTGGTTGATCGTTGATGTAAGCCCGGCTGCGACCATCCACCGAGAGTGTCCGGCGAAGAATGATTTCATCCTCGTCAGCGATATCGTTTTCGTCGAGAAGCGCCCGGGCCGGGTGGCTTTTGTTTACATCGAACGTTGCTGTGACGGATGCGCGTTGTTCTTGAGCTCTTACCAATCCCGCTTCCGCACGCGCGCCGATCGAAAGCCCTAATGCATCCAATAAAATGGATTTCCCCGCACCCGTTTCGCCGGTCAGGACACTTAAGCCGCCGGAAAACTCCAGGTCCAAATGCTCGATGAGAACGATGTTCCTAACGTTGAGCGTCGTGAGCATCGCAAAATCAGTTGGCCCAGGTCCAGAGCCAGCTCAGCCAAGATGATTCCTTACGCTGAGGTGAGAGGGAGCGTTGATCCAACAAGGCATAACTGTCTTCGTACCATGAGCTGCCCGGATAATTGTATCCCAATACGGCCGTCGCCATTTGCGCTTCATCGGTAATACCGAGAGCCAAATACGATTCGGTCACGCGATGCAAAGCTTCCGGTACATGCCGTGTCGTTTGATACTTCTCGATGACGAATTTGAATCGGTTGATTGCCGCCAGATACTCGCGCCGGCGCATATAATAACGCCCGATCTCCATCTCTTTTCCGGCCAGATGGTCTTGCGTGAGTTCTAATTTAATACGCGCGTCTCTCGCAAACGGCGTATCGGGAAATCGTTTGACGATGTCCCGGAGCGTGGCGAGAGCCAGACGGGTCATTTTTTGGTCGCGACCGACATCCGAAATCTGCTCGTAATACGACAAGCCTTTCAAATAGTAAGCGTATCCGACATCGCGGTGTCCTGGGTGCAGCTCGATAAATCGGTCCAGCCCAATAATCGCTTCGTCGTAGGCTCCCTGCTGGTAATTGGAATACGCCGACATCAACTGCGCTTTCGTCGCCCAGGCCGAATACGGATGCTGGCGTTCCAATTCGTCGAATAATTGGGCGGCGGTGTTGTGCCAACCCGCTTCCAAGTTATCCATGGCATTGTTGTAGAGCGCTTCGACGGATTTATCTTGGAACTGTGCCCGCTCGTCGCCTTCACCGACACCGGGCAGCGAAATCGAATCACAGCCGGTCAGGGCGACAGCCATCGTCATTGCGAAAAAATAGGGCGCTACTCGTCGCATCAAAAATCTCTAGAAATTCCTACCGCATATCTACAGCGGAACGGCTTCTAGAAGAAGCCGTTCTCTACACTGTTGTATATCACTGGAACCGGGAAATTCCTACAGTCAGTTGCTGTAGGTCAATCGGATTTTAGGCAGATGCCATTGCGGGTTCGAAGGTCCAATCAGCGGCATTCTCAACCGTTTCATCTTCTTCGATCGTATCCCAAGCCCAAGCGGCCTCGTCCTTAAGCAAGGCATGCAGCACAGCATTGTTCAGAGCGTGCCCGCTGCAACTGCCCGTAACCTGTCCCAGCACCGGGGCACCGGCGAGATACAAGTCGCCCAAGCAATCCAAAATCTTATGACGCACGAATTCATCGTGGTGGCGCAGTCCGCCTTCATTCAGAACTTCACCGTCCGACAGAACCACTGCATTGTCGAGAGAGCCGCCGCGCGCCAAACCAGCCGCCTGCAACGCCTCGACTTCGTGCAAGAACCCGAAAGTGCGAGAATCCGCAATCTCTGCCAGAAAAGCGCCATTGCTCATCGGCATACGGCGGGATTGACGTCCAATTCCCGGGCATTCGAAATCGATCTCCAGTTCGATTGACGGCTCGTCCGATGGCGAAATCGTCACGAATTTCTCACCATCGCGAACGGTAACAGGCCGCAACACGCGAATGGTGCGACGCGGCAAACCTTGTTCGACGACGCCGACCTCTTCGATAAGTTTCACGAACGGCGCGGAACTCCCATCCATGACGGGAACTTCTTCAGCGTTCAGCTCAATAATTGCGTTGTCGATTTCACATCCAGCCAAGGCGGCCATTAAATGCTCAATCGTCGACACCGATACGCCATGTTCGTTCGCGATCTTCGTGCAAAGCCGCGTATCCACCACATTGTCGTATCGGGCCTGAATTTCCTGTTTTTTCGCCTCAACATCGACACGCCGGAAAACAATACCCGTCTCCGGGAGGGCGGGACGTATCCGCATATTCACCGGCAGGCCGCTGTGCAACGCAACGCCGTCGCACTCTACATCGCTTTTGAGGGTTTTTTGCCGGACGAGGCCGCCAGAAACGATGCGCCTTACCGTCCTATTCAAAACTTCCACCCTTTGACCTCCACCCGATCATAAATTCTACTAGCGGCGATTCGATGCACAAACGATTGGATTCCCAATTTTGTTAGGCTCTTCTACCAACGCCGCCTAATGGTCTCAAATCACTCTTTGTTTCGATATGTTACGCGGCCGCCCATATACGGGCGGCCGCGCATTTCCTAGCATTTCTGGCATTTTACCCAACGGTTCGGCACAACCGTCAGAGCTGCCTAATTCGCCTGTCGGCGCAGGAACGTTGGAATATCCAACATCTCTTGTTCAGCCTGCGAAAGTTGGAACCGTTCGTCCTCGGACGCAGGTTCGGTTTCCGCTGCCGCTTCGGGTGCAGGCGCCGGAGCCGGTTCCGGTTTTGGCATCGGCGATACCGACGCCGGCTCTCTAGTCTTCGGCGCTGTCCTCGGCGCCGTCTCCGACTTTCCCGCGCCCGTCATCCTTTCAAAAAGACTCGGACGACGGCGCGCTTTCGGTGCCTCGCTGGTACCGTTCTCCATGGCCGCTGCTTCGAAGGCACCCGGCTCATTTTCCTCGCCGTTATCTTCGGGCATGACGGCCTTCTTCGGGATGAACGGCTTGCGACGCGCCGGTTGCGGCTCCAAACGGGACTCTTCTTTCGCAGGTGCCGGAGCTTCCGGTGCCGCAGCAGCCGGTGCCGGCGTTGCCAGCTTCGGCTCTTCGGCCGCCGGTTTCGCCATCGTCACGCGAGATTTGGCGGTCACTTTCCGCTTCGGCGCCGGCTCAGCCACCGCGGCCGCTTCGGGTTCCGCAGCGACTTCGGGTTCCGCTACGGCCGCTTCGGCGATCGGCGCCTTCGGTGCTTCCGCGACTTCTTCCAGCAAGAGCGCTTCCGGCTCCGAACTCTCATCAACCGACTCAATATCGGCTTCCGCGGCTGTTTCGACGGCCGGCGGCGTTTCGACTTGAGCAGCCGGTCGAACAGCGGGCGCCGCCTCTTCAGCGGCCGGCGCTTCGATCCGGGCCGGCTTTGGCGTCAAGGTCGAAAGACCCGACGGCAGCGGCCGCGGCGACGCGACAGACTCAGCTTCGATTCCGGTCGCGACGACAGAGACGCGCAGAAGGCCTTCCATCGCATCGTCGAAGGTCGATCCAAATACGATATTGGCTTCACTGTCGACTTCCTCGCGAATCCGATTCGCGGCCTCGTCCACTTCGAACAAGGTCATATCCGGTCCGCCCGTGATATTGATCAGGACGCCGCGCGCACCCTTCATCGTAATGTCATCCAACAACGGATTGGAAATCGCCGCTTCCGCTGCGGCAATCGCCCGGGTTTCGCCGTCGGCCTCGCCCGTTCCCATCATCGCCTTGCCCATCTCGCTCATCACGGTCCGGACATCGGCAAAGTCGAGATTGATGAGGCCGGGCATCACCATTAGGTCCGTGACGCCGCGGACACCGGAATACAAAACGTTATCCGCCATCTTGAATGCTTCGGCGAAGGTCGTTTTCTCATTCGCAACGCGGAACAGGTTTTGGTTCGGAATGATGATGAGAGTATCGACGAACTGTTGCAGTTCTTCGATACCTTCATCGGCCGTCTTCATGCGGTGGTTGCCTTCGAAGTGGAAAGGCTTGGTCACCACACCGACAGTCAGAATATCGTGCTCACGGACCGCACGCGCGATCACCGGCGCAGCGCCGGTTCCCGTACCGCCGCCCATACCGGCGGTCACAAACACCATATGGCTTCCGGCGAGATTCTGGAGAATATCGTCAAGCGCCTCTTCAGCCGCCGCACGGCCAATTTCCGGACGCGAGCCGGCACCAAGGCCTTGTGTGATTGTCGATCCAAGCTGGATCGTGCTGCCCGCCTGCGATTGGCTCAACGCCTGCGCATCGGTGTTCGCGACGACGAAGTCAACGCCCTCCAATTCGGCTTGGATCATATTGTTGACGGCGTTTCCGCCAGCGCCGCCGACGCCGACGACGGTGATCCGCGGTTTCAACTCGGTCTCCGGTTTTGGCATCGATAACTTAATGGTCATAACTATCTCCGCAATCCAGTTGCAATGCTAGGGTATGCCGGAAAAATTCCGGCGGGTTGTGCGTCCGATTTGCCGTAATCGGACAGTCAAAATTCATCACGCGATTAGAAGTTTGCACGCAGCCACCCTCCAATCTTTCCAAAAACACCGTTTGCTTCCGCCAGTTCCATGGGCGGCGGTGGCCAAGCTTCGCCGCGCTCTTCGACGCCCAGAGACAAAAGGCCGGCGCAAACCGAGTAGGCAGGGCCTTCCGTCGCGTCGGCCAGACCGGATACTCGGATCGGCCGTCCCATACGGATCTGTTTATCCAGAATCTGACCGGCGAATTCGCGGACACCGGGTAGCTGGCTGGCACCGCCGGTCAAAACGACGCGCCGACCGGCTTTTCGATCCAGACCGCTTGCCACCAATCGGTCGCGCACCAGCTCCAGCGTTTCTTCGACCCGCGGGGCGATAATGCTCACCAAGAAAGATTTCGGCAGTGTGGGGGCCTGCGCGTCTTCTTCTTCGCCAACCCGGGGAACACTGATGATTTCGGTCTCGTCTGTCGGGGAAGACAGGCAAGTTCCGTGGAACGTTTTAAGCCATTCCGCGTGGTGCAGCGGCGTCGAAAACCCTTGTGCGATATCGCTTGTGATATGTGCACCGCCGATCGGAATCATATCGACATGCACCAACGCGCCTTCGAAGAATATCCCGATCGATGTGGTCCCACCGCCCATATCGACGACAGTGACACCGAGATCGAGTTCGTCTTCGACCACGCATGCGACCCCGGCGGCGTATGGATTCACAGCGAAATCAGCGATTTGCAGACGGCAGCGCTCGACACAATTGACGACATTCTGAAGCACGCTCGGTGCCGCCGTCACCGTATGCAGCCGTACGCCAAGTTTATGGCCGTACAACCCAATCGGGTCGCGAATCCCGTTCGATCCGTCAATTTCATACCCAATGGGTATTGCATGAACGAGATGTCGTTGTGCTGCCAAGTTCGAAAGCTTTTGATCGTTGAACAAGCGTCCGAGTTCTCGGTCTCCGACAGCCTGGCTCGTCAATTCCGTATCGATATCGACAAACCCACTGGTCGGCTCGCCGGCGGAGACATTTACAATGACTTCTCGAATTGTCGTCCCAGCCATCTGTTCAGCGGCATGCACAGCCGCCAAAACCGATTGTTCGGCGGCTTGCATATCGACAATACTTCCGGCCTTGAGGCCTTCACTCGCGTGATAGCCGATACCGGTTACCTGAATGCGATCGCCGCTATCCTTCTCTGCGATAAAGCAACACACTTTCGTCGTGCCGATATCGAGCGCTGCGATGTATTCGGATTTCGCCACCGTCCGTTTATCCTTCTTCCCGTATCCGTCTCATGTCCGGCTACCCGTCTTCCGCGGCGTCGCGGTTTCGACCGGACGCACTTCGACGACCACCCGGCCCGGCAATCGCAAATCGATCCGCCCGATATCCCGATCCAAGAGCTGGTGTTGTTTTTCGTACGCCGCCAAACGATCCCAAGCGGCAAACGGATCCTTTTCCGGCAATTGGACATCGACCCCGTTGTCCATCCGCAGGTTCCAGCGGCGATTGCCGCTCCGGACCGCAGCCTTTACCCGTGCCATCAATGACGGCTGCCGTTCGAGCATCGCAATAAGCGCCTGCGCATGTTTGGGCGCATCCTTGCCGATAACGATCTTCAAGTTTTTGAAGCGCTCGAATCCCTCCGATCCGATCACCACGCCGCCGGCATCAACCAGCAGGAATTTTCCTTTCTTTTGCCAAACCGCCACCGGGATTCTCTCTCGGATGGCAACACGAATGGTATCCGGCAAATGACGCTCGACACGCGCCGAAGCGACCCAGCCGATCTCCTCAAGGCGATTGCGTGCCGCTTCGACATCCACCCCGAATATGAGATCGCCACGGCGAATTCGGAGCGCCTCGATGAGCGTGTCCTTCGACGTTTCTTTCCGGCCTTCGACCAAAACGTCGTCGACCACAAACCCGGCGAGCCGATTGCCATCGACATAAAGCGCGTTCGCTTTGGCCAATGCGGCGTCCACCCAGCCGCTTTGCTGGGCCCACCATCCCGCGCCAGCGACGATCCCGACGATCGATACCGCCCCGGCGGCCAGAATGGCCGGCTTCGTCCACGCGGGCCAAACACGGCGACGCACCATCTTTCGTGGCTGTTTTTTCACGGATTTCTTCGAAGCCGCCGTCATGACATATCCTTTCGGCGTGCTTTTCCAATGCGGCGAATTTCCCACTCAAGATGAACGCCGGTCTGTTCTAAGACCCGGCATCTGATTTCTTCTCCAAGGAGTTCGAGGTCGCACGACGTCGCGTCCCCCAAATTCAGAAGAAAATTACAATGTTGCTCCGACACCATTGCGCCGCCGCGACGCAATCCCCGGCATCCAGCTTGATCGATAAGCTCCCACGCTTTCGCGCCGGGCGGGTTCGCGAACGTAGAACCGCCCGTACGGGTTCGCGGCTGGCTCTCAATTCGCGCCGTCGAAATCGCGGCCATACGTCCAGCAATCTCGTCACGGTCACCCAGTTCGCCTCGCAGCCGAGCGGAGAGGACAATCCAGTCGTCTTTCAGACTGGATTGTCGGTATCCGAGTTCCAGCTGGTTCGTATCCAAAACATGGGCGCCGCCTTGTTCGTCAAGGACCGTCGCGTTGATGATGACGTCGCCGATTTCACTTCCGTAGGCCCCGGCGTTCATTCGGACAGCGCCGCCGATCGACCCCGGTATGCCGGCCAAGAACTCAAGGCCGGCAACACCCGCTTGTTGGGCAGAGCGTGCGACTTGAACATCCAACGCCGCCGCACCAGCCGTAATCAGTTCGCCGTCGAATTCGATTCGTGCAAACGACTTGCCCAGCACGATCACAACGCCGTCCACACCACCGTCACGGATGAGCAGATTCGATCCAAATCCAACAATAGTGAGGTCGACGTCCGCCGGCCTCTCTTCCATAAACGCTTGCAGATCGTCCGCGTCCGCCGGTTGAAACAGCACCTCTGCCTTACCGCCGGTGCGGAACCATGAACGTTTGCCGAGCTCGGCATTTTCCTCGTACAAGCCCCGCACGACGGGCAGCCGCTCGATCAGTGGTTCTTCTTTGGGGCGCGCAGCAGCCATAACCATCACCCAGCCTCCGCCCGCTTGTTGCGGATCGATGCGAGCGCCGCTGGAAGGTCATGCGCCCAATTGGTGATCGTACCGGCTCCAAGACACACCACGAGATCGCCCGGTGCGGCGATTGAAGACACCAGGGCCGGCAGCTGCTCCGGTGATTCCAATGCCTCCACACTGCGATGGCCACGCGTCCGCAGACCTGCGACCAAAGCGTCGCGGTCGACACCTTCCAAAGGCGCTTCACCAGCCGCGTGCACATCCGCGACAATGACCGTATCCGCATCGTTGAAGCAGGAGCAAAACTCTTCGAATAAATTTTCCAAACGGCTATAGCGGTGCGGTTGCACGACTGCGATAACGCGCCCTTGGGTGGCCGAACGGGCGGCGCGAAGGACCGCCAGAATTTCGACCGGATGATGTCCGTAATCATCGATGACGCTAATGCCATCAGTCTCGCCTGTTTTCGTAAAGCGGCGTTTCACGCCCGTGAAAGAGGCCAGTCCTTCGACAACCGTCTCGCTTGGAATCCCCATCTCAGTCGCAACGGCAATGCCGGCCAGCGCGTTCGAAACATTATGCTCTCCGAACATCGGGAGGCGGACACCTTCAATGCGTTCATCGCTGCCGGAGCGGCGCGACAAATGGACGTCGAAGACGGCACCGCCAGGCCCTTGCCGGAGGTTCTCGCCCCGGATTTCCGCTTGCGGGCTCATTCCGTAGGAGACGATACGCCGGTCGGTAATCTGACCGATCATCGCCTGCACCTCTGGATGATCGATGCAAAGCGCCGCGAATCCATAGAAAGGAATATTCTCGATAAAGGTTTGGAAGGCGCGCTTGAGCGCGTCGAAGTCGCCGTAGAAATCAAGATGCTCGGGGTCGATATTCGTCACCACCGCAATCGTGGCCGGCAATTTCACAAACGTACCGTCGGATTCGTCGGCCTCGACAACCATCCATTCGCCGCCGCCCAAGCGTGCATTCGTGCCGTATGCGTTGATGATGCCGCCATTGATAACCGTCGGGTCATAGCCCGCCGTGTCTAGAATTGTGGAAATCAGCGATGTCGTCGTGGTCTTCCCGTGCGTACCACCGACGGCCACGGCCCATTTAAGGCGCATAAGCTCCGCCAGCATTTCGGCCCGTCGTACCACCGGTACGAGTTTGGAGCGCGCGGCAACGACCTCCGGATTATCCGGTTTCACCGCGGACGAGATAACCACCACATCGGCGTTGGCCACATTCTCGGCCGCATGTCCGATAGCGACGGATATGCCAAGATCTTCAAGACGTTTGACGTTGGCCCCGGCGGCGATATCGCTTCCTTGAACGGTGTAACCCAAGTTTTGCATCACCTCGGCAATTCCGGACATGCCGATACCGCCGATGCCGACGAAATGAATGGTGCCGATCGAAAGAGGCATTTCCTTCATGCCGCCACCTCCGTTTGACGATCTAAGCCGCCGTTCTCATTGGTACTCATCACCGAGACAACCAAATCCGCCAACTTCCCCGCCGCTTCAGGTTTGCCCATATGGGCGGCGCATTTCGCGGCGTTCTTCAAGGTCGGACCGGGCGACAGCAAGTCGGTGAGACGTTGCGAGAGCAATTTCGCCGTCAACCCGTCTTGCTGAAGAATCCATCCGCCGCCCGCATCGCTAAGCCCTTCGGCATTCGCAGTTTGATGATCGTCGGTCGCATGCGCGAAGGGGACGAGTATAGCCGGCCGCCCGACGGCCGTGAGCTCGGCGATCGTCGACGCACCGCTCCGGCAAATTACCAGGACCGCCCTCGCCAGGCGGGTGGGAATGTCGTCGAAGAACGACGAGACCTCTGCCTTGATTCCGGCGTCTTCGAATACCTTCTTCGCGGCGGCGGCCTCTTCAGCGCGGCATTGCTGGACAACATTGAGCCGATTCCGAATGCCGTTCGGTAAGTCCGCCAGCGCCTGCGGCACGATCTCACCAAGCACCTTCGCACCTTGGCTGCCGCCAAGCACCACAACGTTCAGTTCGTTGTCGTTGTCGGGACCTACATACGGACGCTCGCGTACCGCGACGATCTCCGGTCGAACGGGGTTACCGGTCCATACCGCTTTGTCGCGGTCGGCCGCCCGTAACGCCCGAACCGATTCGAACGCCGTCGCGATCCCGCTGGCGCGGGGCGCCAGCATACGGTTGGCCCGGCCGAGGACGGCGTTTTGCTCATGGATAACGGTCCGGCGCCCGATGTGTTGAGCGGCAAGAACAGTTGGTGCCGACGGATAGCTTCCGAATCCGACGACTACGAGGGGATCGAGGCGACGCAGCAAACGGCGGGCCTGCAGGTAGCCACGCCCAAGACGAAGGAGCGCAATCAATTTCGCCCCATATCCGCGGCCTGCGATTCCGGCCGCGTCGATACGGTGCACGTCGAGTTCACCGAGAGCACCGCCGAAAGCTTCACTTCTGCTGTCGGCGACAAGCACAAGTCGGTATCCGCGGTCCAACAACTCCATCGCCAGCGCTTGAGCCGGGAAAACATGACCGCCGGTGCCGCCGGCCGCCAAAACAACAGGGCGAGACATTTCGGTCATGCCGTCGCACCCGCCCGGATTCGGGTCAACGCCAACAAAATGCCCATCCCGAAGGCCAATGCCAGGAGCGACGAGCCACCGTAAGAAATGAACGGCAGCGTCATGCCTTTCGTCGGCATAAGGCTGACGGTCGAGCCCATATTGATCAGCGCCTGTAAAGCGAACTGAACCAACAATCCTGTCGAGGCAATCACGACAAAGAGGTCGGTTGTCCGCATAAGGTTCGCAAAGCCGCGTAGGACGACGAAGGCGAAGATGGCAACGATGACGAGGCAGACAATCAGACCGAATTCTTCGCCGGCAACGGCGAGGATAAAATCGGCATGCGCGTCAGGTAGGTTCGCTTTGACCGTACCTTCGCCGGGCCCCCGGCCCCAAAGCCCACCGTTCATGAAGGCTTCCATCGCCTTGTCTGTCTGATAGTTATCGCCTGCAGCCGGATCGATGAACCGATCGATACGGCTCGCCACGTGCGGGGAAATGAAATACGCCGCCGTTAGTCCGGCGATGCCGACAGCACACGCAACCGCCACCCAAATCATAGGCAGGCCAGCCAAGAACCATTGGCTGAACCATACGGCGGAGACCACCAAGGCCTGTCCGACGTCCGGCTGAAGCAACAACAAGGCCGCAACCAACGCGTAGAGGCAAAACGAAATGAGATTGCCGGGAATTTCGGCCCCGAGCCGTTTTGCAGCGAACATCCACGCGCATACAACGGCGAGGGCCGGCTTAACGAACTCCGACGGTTGTAGCGAGAAACCGCTGAGATTGAGCCACCGACGAGCTCCCTTAATTTCCGTGCCGACGGCAAGCGTCATGATCAAAAGAACGACGGCACCGAGAAAGACAACAATCGCCAAGCGACGCGCACCGACCGGGGACATCAACGACACCCCGAGCATAATGACCACTGCCATCGGCAGGTACACAGCCTGTCGCTGGACGAAGTGCAGCGGGTCGAGGCCAATCCGTTCCGCAACCGGCGGGCTTGCCGCCATCGCGAGCACGACCCCCATCGCCGCCAACGCCAACAGCGCGACGAGCGTCCATTTGTCGACCGTCCACCACCAGCGGCCTAATGTCGAATTATCGGTACGCGCGATCGACATGGGTCAGGCCGCCTCCCCATCGTGACGCAAATCGCGCAAGGTACCAGGCTGCGCCGCGGCGAGGCGGCAGAACGCCCGGCCGCGCTCTTCAAAACTCGAAAACTGATCGAAGGACGCGCATGCGGGTGACAATAGAATTACGGCATCACGTCCAGCCGCATCCGCGGCGGCACGGGCCGTCGCCAGTGCCAGATCGCCGCATAGCTCGACATCGATTCGATCGGCGAGTTGTGCCGCGAGATGATCTGCCGCTTCACCGATCAAGTAGGCGCGTTTTACATGCGGCAAGAATGGATGGATGACATCGAGCGGCCCTTCTTTCGCCCGACCGCCAGCAATCCAATAAATCTCGTCATAGCTGGAAAGCGCTTTCGCCGCCGCTTCGGGATTCGTTGCTTTGCTGTCATTGACGTAGCGGACGCCATCGATCACCGCCGCCAATTGTTGGCGATGGGGCAAGCCCGGATAGGTCGCCATGGCAGCGACGATATCGTCATGCGGCACACCGACGGATTTACAAACAAGATACGCCGCCGCTGCGTTCTGAGCATTGTGGGCGCCCGGCAAAGTCTCGATCCCTTCAAGAGAGCGAATCTCTTGCGGCTGATCTCCGGTCGCGTCTATGAGAATGGGCCCGGATGCATAGACGCCGTTCTCGACCGGATCGGATGACGAGATCGGGACGACCTTACCGGTGCGGGCGGCTGTTAGTTTGTCGAAAAGACCGCGAGAATCGCTGTCGTCGACGCCAACAACCGCTATGCCGTCCGGCTTCTGTTGTTCGAAAATTCGATACTTTGCCGCGATATAACCGTCCATGCCGCCATGCCGGTCCAAATGATCCGGGCTCAGGTTCAGCAAGACTGCGACTTCAAAGGCGACCGAAGGTGTCAGCTCCAGCTGATACGACGACATTTCCAAGACGTATATGCCGGTCTCGTCGAGCGCCTCGAGCGACAGGGCCGGCTGACCCAAATTGCCACCGACGGCGATACGCATTCCGCTCTCGGACAGAATGTGCGCCACCAACGCCGTCGTGGTCGATTTGCCGTTTGTTCCCGTAATGCCGATGTAGCGGGCCGACGATTGCGCGCGCACGAGCAGTTCCACATCGCCGACGATCTCGACCCCCGCGTCGCGGGCCGCTTGCGCCACCGGATTCGGTTTTGGATACGTATGCGGAATGCCGGGGCTGAGGATGAGGCTGTCGATGCGCGACCAGTCTTCCTGCAACAGCGGTGCGACGGGTATCCCGCGCGCTTCAGCATTTCGACAACGGTCGGACATGTCATCCCACGCCACGACGTCGACCGCCGATGCGGCCAATGCCTCTGCCGCAACCATGCCGGAGAGGCCTAACCCCATCACGGCAACCCGGCTGCCTTGCATTTTGCTGAGATCAATCATCACTCACCTCAGCTTCAACGTGGACATGCCGATCAACGCCAAGATCGATGCGATGACCCAGAAACGAATCACGATTGTCGGTTCCGCCCAACCCTTCTTTTCGAAGTGGTGGTGCAACGGCGCCATGGCGAAAACGCGCTTACCCGTCAATTTGAACGAAACCACCTGGACGATGACCGACACCGTTTCCAAAACAAACAGGCCGCCAATGATCGCCAAAACGACTTCGTGCTTGGTGACAACGCTGATCGCTCCGAGTGCTCCCCCCACCGAGAGCGAACCCGTATCGCCCATGAACACCATCGCGGGCGGTGCGTTATACCAGAGGAATCCGAGACTGGCGCCGACCAAAGCACCGCAGAAAACAGACAACTCGCCAACGCCGACAACGTAGTGGAGTTGCAAATATCCGGAATAAACACTGTTTCCGACGAGATACGCGATGAAACCGAAACATGCGGCGGCGATCATGACCGGCACAATCGCCAGGCCGTCGAGGCCGTCCGTCAAGTTGACGGCATTCGAAGCGCCGACCATGACGAAGATCGCGAAGGGGATGAAGAACCAGCCGAGATTGATCAAAACATTCTTGAAGAACGGTATGACCAAACCATCCGCGAGAGGGGCCGGCGTTATCGTCATTACCCAATAGGCAGCGACCGCGGCAATCAGAATTTCCAGCACGAGTTTGAGTCGTCCGGGCAGTCCCTTCCAACGATGCCCGGTCAGCTTCAGATAGTCATCCGCGAAGCCGACGGCACCGAAACCGATCGTGACGAGCAATACGACCCAAACGTAACCGTTGCGAAGATCTGCCCAAAGCAATGTGCTGATCGAGATAGCCAATAGAATCAGAAACCCGCCCATGGTCGGCGTGCCGACTTTCTTTAGGTGGCCTTCGGGGACATCTTCACGTACCGGCGTATTGCCGTTCTGTGCCGATTTCAGCCAATTGATAATCGCCGGCCCAAACAGGAAACTAACCAAAAGCGCGGTCATGATGGCGCCGCCCGTCCGGAAAGTTAGATATCGGAACAGGTTGAAGACGATGTATTCGTCGGCCAGGGGAACCAGCAGGTTAAAAAGCATACCGGCCTCCCGAATTATGCACCCGTCGCACCGTCATCGGGCGGCCTCCTTCGCGAACGCACGTACGACATCTGCATCGGAAAAGGGGATAACGTCGTCCCCGACGATCTGACCGGTCTCGTGGCCTTTGCCAGCAACGATCAAAATATCGCCTTCCGCGAGATCGGAGATGGCAACGCCAATGGCATCTCGCCGTCCGGCAACTTCAACGCAAGCGGGACACGCGGCGGCGATCTCTTTGCGAATCGCACCGGCGTCCTCATGTCTGGGGTTATCGTCGGTTACGACAACACCGTCCGCCAATTCAGCGGCGATGGCGCCCATCTCCGGCCGTTTGCCTTTATCCCTGTCGCCACCGCAGCCGAAGACGACGGTCAAGCGGCGCGCTACATGCGGCCGGGCCGCGGTAAGAACCGTCTTCAAAGCGTCGGGTGTATGGGCGTAGTCGACAATGACACGTGCACCCGACGGCAGGCGTGCGACCATTTCCATCCGCCCCGGAACCCCTTCGAGTACCTCGAGCGTTTCAGTGGCACGGCCGTATTCCGCGCCGCAAGCAATCGCCAAACCGAGAGCGGCCAAGGCGTTTTCGATTTGGAACGAACCAACGAGCGGGAACGCTACCGCGTGTTCCGTGCCAAGGACTTCAAGGGTCAGATTCCAACCGTCCTCTGTCGCCTCCATCGAGCGGCAACGAATGTCCCCCTTTGAAAGACCATAAGCGAAGAATTCGAAGCCGCGCTCTTTCGCCAGCTCCATGAGCGCCGGGTATTCGGGCACCTCCGCATTCACCACCATGGCACCGCCCGGCACCAACAGATCGCGGAACAGACGCATCTTGGCGCGGCGGTACTCCTTCATCGATCCATGATAATCGAGATGATCTCGGGTCAGGTTCGTGAACGCGGCCGTATGGACGGGAACGCCATCGAGGCGGAACTGATCCAAACCGTGGCTGGATGCTTCGAGCGCAATATTCTGGAAACCGGACTGGCTTAACTCGTGCAGTTGTCGGTGCAATTCCACCGGATCCGGCGTGGTCAACCCGCCGCCGCCCTCGAGGCCGGGGCCGACAATTCCAAGCGTGCCAATACTGGCCGCTTTTCGCCCGAGGGCGTTCCAAATCTGGCGCGTAAAGGTCGCGACGGACGTCTTGCCGTTGGTGCCGGTGACAGCGGCGATCGTCTCGGGCTTCTCTCCGTAGAATGCCGCGGCCATCCGAGCCAAACTACGACGCGGGTTGTCCGCGGTAATCAAGGAAATACCAGGCGTGACGCGCTCTTCGGTCACGTCCGGCGGGGCCAGCACGGCGGCAGCGCCTGCGCGGACGGCCGCATCGATATAGTCGCGGCCATCGAGCCGCGTCCCCGGAATTGCGGCAAAAAGAAATCCCGGCCTGACCGCGCGGCTATCCGCGGTCAATCCTGTAATCGTCACATCGTCCAGAACCGTCGCTTGGTTCAATTCTGCTCCATTCAATAGCTCAGTAAGACGCAAGTGTCCTTGTCCCCGGTGTCCGATTGATGGCCACATCGCGGCGTATTGGTGGCAAGTCGGGATCGTAGGGACGGATGCCCGCAATCGGGCCGATCTTCTGTACGACACGGCCGACAACTGGTGCGGCGACCCAGCCGCCGGTCGCATATCCGTGGGTTTTCTTGGTGCCCTTCGGCTCGTCGAGGAGTGCAAAAACAACGTAGCGAGGCTCGTCTGTCGGAAAGGCACCGATGAACGAAGACAGCAACGCCCGGCGACGATATCCGCCAGCACCACTTTTCTCCGCGGTTCCGGTCTTGCCGCCGACAAGGTAACCCGGCGCATCGGCTCTGCTGCCTGTTCCTTCTTCGACGACGAGACGCATCAACTTTCGAATCTTCTTAGATGTCCGCTCGGAGACGACACGAACGCCTTCAGGCACGCGACCGGGCGCGCGCTTGATCAGCGAGGGTTGGCGAAACTCGCCGCCGTTCACCATCGCGGCAACGCCGGCAGCCATCTGCAATGGGCTAACGGCGATCCCATGGCCGAAACCGATCGTCATGGTACTGACTTGGCGCCAGACGTCCGGCACCAGCGGCGAGCCCACTTCCGGCAACTCGACCTTCGACGGCGACAACAGACCGATCCGATCGAGGAAGTCCCGTTGCGCCTTGCCGCCGACTTCCATAGCCAGTCGGGCCGAACCGATATTCGAGGAGTACATGAAGATTTCGGAAACCGAGAGCCAACGGCTTTTCGCATGATAGTCCCGGATCGTAAAACGCGAAATCTTCAGTGGTTTCGTGGCGTCGTACCGGTCATCGAGACGCGCGACGCCGGCTTCGAGCGCCATCGCCGTCGTAAAGATTTTGAACGCGGAGCCAAGCTCGTAAACGCCTTGGGAAACGCGGTTAAATCGCGATGAGTCTTGCCCGGCCTTCGAACCGTTCGGATCAAAGTCCGGCAACGAGCACATTGCCATGACCTCGCTTGTGCGCACATCAAGGATCAGACCTGCCGCACCTTTTGCCGAGAACTCATCTTGAGCGGCCGCCAATTCGCCACAGAGCGCATGCTGCATTCGCATATCGATAGACAGTGCCAGCGACTCGGCTCGGTCACGCAAATTTGTCTCGAACTGCCGTTCGACACCGGCGATACCTTTTTCGTCGACATCGACAAATCCGAGGACATGAGAGACAAGCCGACCTTGCGGGTAGACCCGCGTCTCCTCACGTCGGAAATCAACGCCTGGCAGACCAAGACCAATTACATCCCATTGTTGGCGCGGTGTGAGGTCCCGTTTTATCCAAACAAAGCCGCGCTTCGACGCGAGACGTTTGGTGAGTTGCGCGCGATTCAACTCCGGCAAGACAGAAACCAATTGCCCCGCCGTAAATTCAGCATCTTGCACCTGACGCGGGTTCGCGTAGAGCGATGCGGTCGGCAGACTTGTGGCCAAGAGAACACCATTGCGGTCGACGATATCGGCGCGGGCGAACTGCAAGGTCGCCGGTTTCGGCGCATAGGCGGCACGCGGCTCAACCGCCGCCTGCAACAAGGCGACATCAACCAGGCGCATCCCGACCACCGCGAAGGCCAAGGTCAAAATGGCACCCGTCATCATCAACCGCGCCCGCCCCGTATCGAGGGCTTCGCGGGTGATTGGGTCGACCGTGTCGGCCGGGCAAGGAATCTGCGGCCGTCGCCGGTTCGATCGTTGTGCAGCCGGGCTCGGTTTGGCCAGTCGGCGCGCTTTCCGCAACCGTTCAATCATTGCGATTTTCCTCCCACGACGACGCGGCCCAGCGATTCGAAACTGGCAGGAGAGACGTTCGGCCCTTCGAGGAGCTTTCCGTTCTCGTCGCGTTTCGGCAGTCTGGCGAATGTCGTGAATTGTGCCGCCGCGACCGGCGACAGATTGGGCAGTAATTCTTTCGATAGCGTTTCAAGCCGGCTCGGACGGTTGAGATAACTCCACTCGGCCTGCAAGACATGAATCGCTTCTTGTTCGCGCACAATCTCGCGGTTCACTTCATGCAGCCGGGATTCGAGTTTCTCGACTTCAAAGGTGATGTGAAACATCGCGGCCACGGCGCCCGCGGCAAGTGTGAGCCAAACGGCGATGGTGGCGATCTTGATCAAGACGTGGCTCTCCCGAATTGCGGCTCGTATGGCCAGGCGGCCGCCGCGGTCCGTTCAGCGGCGCGCAAGCGTGCTGAGCGGGCACGCGGGTTTTGCTGAATCTCATCGGCACCGGGTTTCTCGGCACCACGCCGCAGTAGGCTGAAACTTGCCGGATGTTTCGCTTCCGTCGGCGGTAAATGGCGCGATCCGGCGGGCAACGCACCGCCCCGTTCTTGCATAAAGAGTTTTACGCGCCGGTCTTCCAGTGAATGAAAGGATACGACCACCAACCGGCCGCCCGGCGCCAGAATTTCCTCCGCGGCGCGCAGACCCGCTTCGAGCTCGTCGAGTTCCCCGTTTACATGCAGACGCAACGCCATGAAGGTCCGGGTTGCCGGGTCAATCTTGGAACGCCCCTGCGGCACGGCGCGGCGCACGATATCGGCGAGCTCGGCGGTTCGCGTGATCGGCGCCTCATTCCGTGCTTCGACGATGGCGCGGGCGACGCGGCGCGCGCGGCGTTCCTCGCCGAGTTCTTTGATCAGACGCGCGAGTTCGCCTTCATCCATTGAATTGACGATGTCAGCGGCGCTCGGGCCCGCTTTCTCCATCCGCATATCGAGCGGACCGTCGAAACGGAACGAAAACCCGCGACCGGCGTCGTCGATCTGCGGCGAGGAGACGCCGAGGTCAAGTACGACGCCGTCGACCTTTTCGATGCCCGCCTGGTGCAATAGTTCGGTCATCTCGCCGAAACGACCTTGTAAGAGCGTCAGTCGCGGATCGTATTCCTCCACCAAGGTCGCGCCGCGCGCGATTGCTTCGGGATCGCGGTCGATCGCCCAAACGGTGGTGTCCGCCCCGTCCAGAATGGCGCGTGTATACCCGCCGAGCCCAAACGTGCCATCGACATAAGCACCGCCGTCGCGGAGCGAGAGAGCGGATAGAACCTCGTCGAGCATCACGGGAATATGCCGAGCCTCGTGCGCGTTACTGTGCAAACCGGCACTCATTGATCGCGTCCTTCGGGCGGCAGCAACCGCATGGTCCGGCCTTTCGCGCGCTCACGCGCCTCAGCCGCATAACTCTTGTGGTCGCCCGGGTTCCAAATTTGGAACCGAGCGCCCCGACCGACAAATGTGACGGCATCTTCGATCCCGGCTTCCGCGATCAATTCCGGCGGCAAGGCGATCCGACCTTCGGTATCGATCGTGATCCGCCGCGCGGCGGCGACGATCGAAGCCGTCATATCGTCTTCTTCGTCTGAGAAAATATCGAACTGTTCAATACTGTCGGACATGCGCTGCATGAAGCCGCGGTCGCAGGCCTCAAGCGCCGTCCCCCGGGGCGACGGATAAACATAGACGACGCGGGCACCGTCCGCCGGCAGTTCAGCACGGAAGTCGGCCGGCAAGGAGACGCGCCCCTTCCGATCGATCCGGTTCTCGAATGTGCCTGCGAATAACGCCATTGGCGTGACTTCCAATCCTTCCCCAAACAGAACCCCCGGATGCCCGCAGACGGTCTCCCGCATTGGTCCATCCTGGGATAAGATGGGATATCATGGGATGAAATGGAAAGTCAACACAAGTAAATAATCAATTAAACAAGTAAATAATAATAACACATGTTCTCCTCAATAATCAAAGAATCGTATTGTATTCACTTCGAGATACCAGGTTTTGTGTTTCGACGAATTCTTTTCACCCTAAATATCACAATGCGTTCTATTAATGTTCTTGTAAAGTTCTATTTGCCGGCAATTTGGGCTCGCATGGGACGATTTTGGGAATGCTTGGGTTAACAATTCATCGTGCACCCGCAATTCTAAAGGAGGTCGACCTTTAATAATGGAAAGCGTCAGACGGCCTGTAAGCCGGGTTCTGTCCCCACCCTTGCGGGCGATGGATGGCCATTCGTCTGGGACGTCCGTTGCCGGACGCCTCGCGCGACCTACCCGAAAGGCGATGCGGAAACCCATCCGCGGCCCGAAGCCGCCGGCCTCTCCTATTCGGTCTTGCTCCCGGTGGGGTTTACCCTGCCACGCCCGTCACCGAGCGCGCGGTGCGCTCTTACCGCACCCTTTCACCCTTACCGGCAGACCTCGTGGTGTGTCGGCGGTTTGCTTTCTGTGGCACTTT
>PAZH01000006.1 GCA_002716125.1 Rhodospirillaceae bacterium | reverse complement strand
GACAGGATTGCGATGCCGAAAAGCGCGGCGATCGCGTTTGAAAACCAACCCTGGCGTTGTCCGTCCGCAAGCCCCGTCATGACGCAATAAAAAGCGACAATCAATAACGCGTAGCCGAGCCAATCGAAGGCCGGCAGACGTGCGGCCCGAACCGTTGACATCGCGAAGAGTCCGGCCAGAAAGACGCCGAAGACTAAAGGCATAGGGGCGAGAAAAATATACCGCCATCCGAATGCCTCGACGACGACACCGCCGAGCGCGGGGCCAATGCCGATCGCCAACACCATGCCGGCTGCATAGAATCCCATGGCCATTCCGCGCCGTTCCGCGGGGAACGCTTGGAAGAGGGCGAGCATGGTCTGCGTTTGTATGAGTCCGGCGCCAACGCCTTGGACCACCCTTGCGAAGACGATAAGGCTAAAATCTTCCGCGGTCGCCCCCACGACGCTTGCCATTGCGAACAACAGCAACGCGATGGAGAACGCCCGGCGTTGACCGAGCAGACCGCCGAGCCAAACGCTCAACAACTGGCTCACCGTCATTGCAATGTAAAACGCCGTCGCCATCAGCTGGGCTTTATCCTGACCGACTCCGAAGGCACCCATAACGTCCGGGACAACAACGCCAATACTGGTACCGGAAATCATCATGGTAGAGGCGGCGGTTACGGCTGTGACAGTCAAAAGCGGCAAATAGGCCGCACCGTACCGGCGCGACAAGTCGTCGGCCGTCTCTTCCGTAGTGTGTCGCTCAATTGCCATCGCGCCGGCTTCTTCCCAGCAACCAAGCTGGAATCATCGCAAAAAGGAAACTGATCGCAAGGATCAGAAATCCATCTTGGAAGCCGATCGTGTTCGCTTGCGCGTGCACGACTTGGCCGAGGTAATGGAGTGCCCCGGGTTCGTGAATCGACGACGGCACGCCCGCCTCACCGAGAATGCGGCCGACATCGGACAACATTTCGCGACTGGAGGTGTTGTCGGCGCTTTGCGTCGCCGCGAGGATATCGCTGTGATAGTGTGTACGGACTTCAAGAAAGACGACCCAAGCATTCAACCCCAAAGAACCGCCAAGTTGACGGCAGAAATTTATCGTCCCGCCGCCCGCATTCAGCTGTTCGGGCCGCAACGTTCGCAGCGCCGTACTCATGATGAACGGCATCGTGAAACTCATCCCACCACGAGCAACGACGGCAAACAGAACCAAGTGTAAATACGGCGTGTTGGCGTCCGCGCCGGCCATTGGCAAGGTGCCGAGACAAAATAGAGCCAGTCCCGCCATGATACCGACACGCGGCGAAATCACATCGGCCAAACGGCCCGTGAAGGGAAGCGCCAACACCACGATCAAGGCGGCCGGCAGCATCATGTTCCCGGCATCGAGGGCCGTTTGACCTTGCACCAATTGTCCGAAGACAGGCACAGCGTAAGCGGTTCCAAAATTTCCCATACCGAACGTAAAGGCGATGATCGCGCAAAGTGCGAAATTCCGGTTCCGAAAAAGGGAGACGTCGATCAGCGTTTCCCCGCCACGCGCCTGCCACAGCACGAAGCCAATGCCGCAGGCGAGCGCAATCAAGGAATACACCGTCGTATAGTTCGAAACCCAACCTTCGCGCTGGCCGTCCGTCAATCCTGTCATGCAGCAGAACAGCGCGATATTGATTAACGCGTATCCCGCCCAATCGAAGGCCTGGCCGCCTTCCTTTCGGACCGAAGGCATGAAGATGAAGCCCAGACCCAGTGCGAGGAACACCAGTGGAATTGGCGCGAGAAAAATGTAGCGCCAATCGAGCAGCTCGATCGCGACGCCGCCCAACACCGGACCGAGGCCGACGGCCAAGGTCAGTCCCATACCGTAGACGCCCATCGCAAAGCCGCGACGGTCCGCCGGAAACACCTGAAAAATCGTCACCATGATGAGCGGCTGAATGCAGCCGGCGGCCGCGCCTTGCAGCACGCGGCCAAAAACGATCATGCCGTAGTCTTCGGCAAAACCGCCGATAAAGCTGCCGATGGTGAAGACCAACAACGTTCCGCAAAATCCGTACCGTTGACCGAAGACCGCAACCACCCAGGCGTTGAGAAGTTGGCTCGTCACCATGGCCACATTAAAGGCCGTGGCCATCAACTGCGCCTGATCCTGACCGATGCCGAATGCGCCCATGACATCGGGAATGGCAACATTGACGATGGTGCTGGAAATCACCATGACGAACGAGGCTGTCATCCCCGCAGCCGTCACCAACACGCGATATGAGTCGCCGTAACGGCGAAACAGATCGTCGACGGATTCGCCGGTTCCCATCTATCGCCGCACGGCTTGCGCGCGCCCTAAAATCCAGGCCGGCACCATCGCCGCCAGGAAGACCGCGGCGATGATCAAGAACCCGTCCTGGAAACCCAGCGTGCTGGCCTGCGCATGCACAACTTGACCAAGGTAGTGGAGCGCGCCCGATTGATGCACCGCTTCCGGTACGCCCGCCGCGTTCAAGATGCTTCCAACACCGGCGAGAAGTTCTTGGCTGGGCGCGTTGCCCGAAATCTGCGTCGACGCGAGGGCATCGCTGTGAAACTGCGTGCGTAAACTGAGCAGAACGACGTAGAAGTTAGTCCCGAGCGACCCCCCCAATTGACGGATGAAATTCACCGCACCGCCAGCCGAGTTGAGCTGCTCTGGTGGCGCCGATTTCAACGCCGTGCTCATCACGGAAGGCATGATGAAACTCATACCGAAGCGGCTGACCATGCCAAAGAAGGCGACGTGCCAATACGGCGTGTTGGCGTCGGCACCGCCCAAGAGTGCCGTTCCAAGAAAGAAGAAGAACAGGCCGCACATGATGATGTAATGCGGTTTCGATTTATCCGCCAATCGACCCGTGAAGGGTAACGCAAAAGCGACGATGAGGCCGGCCGGCATCATCAACATGCCCGCATCCGTCGCCGACATACCGCCGACGAGCTGACCGAAGACCGGCACCGCATAGGTCGTCGCGAAATTACCCATCCCAAAAATGAAGGCGATGACGCAGGCGGACGCGAACGCCGGCACTCGGAACAACGACAAGTCGAGCAATGGGTTTTGCGCTTTGGTTTGTGACCAAAGGAACGCGGCCCCACCAATCAAAGAGATCGCCAGCAATCCGGAGATTTGGTCCGAGAACCAGCCGAGTTTTTGTCCGTTCGACAAAGCGCTTACAAGGCAGAATAACGTGATACAGATCAGGAGATAGCCGGCCCAATCGAACTTCGGGCGTTCTTTACTGCGGACGGACGGCATAAAGACCAAACCCAGGGCCAAGGCGATCGTGATCAAGGGCAAAGGTACGAAAAAAATGTATCGCCAACTTAGGGCATCGATGGTGATGCCGCCGACGGTCGGCCCGAAGGCGAGCGCCATCACCATGCTCATGCCGTAAATGCCCATCGCGAAACCGCGGCGGTCTGCGGGAAAGACCTGGAAAAACGTGACCATGACCAACGGCTGGATAATCCCAGAGGACATGCCTTGCAAAACCCGGCCGAAGACAATCAACGAGAACTCTTCGCTCGACGCGCAGATCAGGCTTCCGGTCGCAAACAAGATCAAGGTCGCGCAAAATCCGATCCGTTGCCCGACCAATGCGACCACGAAAGCGTTCAGCAACTGGCTTGTCGTCATCGCAACGACGAAGGCAGTGGTCATGAGCTGCGCCTGATCTTGTCCGACCCCGAAGGCACCCATGACATTGGGAATAGCGACGTTCACCATCGTGCCGGTCAAGACCATCGTGAAAGCCGCGACCATGCCGGTGCCGGAGACAAGAATCCGATAGCTCGGGCCGAAGCGGGCGTACAGGTCGTCAACCGATTCCGCTGCGCCCGCCATGGTTTAGACCTTCGTCGTCCGTGCCTTACCTAAGATATACGCGGGAATCATCGCCAGTATGAAAACCACAGCGAGGATCATAAACCCATCTTGGAAGCCAAGCGTATTGGCCTGCGCCTGAACCACTTGTCCAAGATAGTGCAGCGCGCCCGGTGAATGCACCGCCTCGGGCACACCCGATTCATTGAGGAGACCTTGCACGCCATCCAATAGTTCGCGGCTGGCGGCGTTTCCGGCCGTCTGCGTCGCCGCGAGTGCTTCGCTGTGCATTTGCGTGCGCAGCTCCATAAAAGCCACAAGGCCGTTGATACCAAGCGCACCGCCGAATTGGCGCATGAAATTAATACCGCCCGAGGCCCGGTTCAGTTTATCCGGCGGCATCGATCGTAAGGCGGACGCATTCATTGCCGGCAAGATCAAGCTTTGCCCGAACCGGCCGATCATCACGAAGACGATAATGCTCCAAAAGGGCGTGTTGACGTCCGCCCCCCACATCAACAATGCACCCAACGCGAATGTACCCAGACCGACCATAATGAGCAGATCGTTCGGCACCCGGTCCGCTAGCCGTCCCGTGAAAGAGAACAAACACATCAACATGAGGCCAGCCGGCACCAACACGAATCCGGCTTTTGTTGCCGTGAAGCCTTGGACGGTCTGCACAAAGACAGGCACTGCGTAGCTAACGCCGAAGTTGCCCGCCCCAAACACCACACCGACCGCGACAGCCGCGTTGAATTGCTTATTGGAGAATAGCGTTAGATCGAGGAGCGGTTCCTCCGCTTTCAACTGGGTCCAAACAAACGTCGCGAGCAAACCGAAGCCACCCAATAGCGTGATGAGCGAATGATCGGAGAACCATCCAAAACGATGCCCGTTGGCAATGTAACTTAGGACGCAGAACAGCCCCGCGACCAAGAGGCCAAGGGCGATGAAATCGAACGGCGGGGCTTTCTGGTCGTCAGGCTTCTCTGGCATGAAAAAGTTGCCGAGAACAAAGCCAATCAAGCAAAGCGGCAGGGGGATCAAAAAAATATGGCGCCAGCTCAGGTGGTCGATGGCAATGCCGCCGACCGCGGGACCGAGACCTGGCGCCAACATAATGGCCATCCCGAATATACCCATCGCCGTGCCGCGTTGGTCCGGCTTGAACACGCCGAAAACCGTGACCAGAACAAGCGGCTGAATCGCACCCGCGCAAACGCCCTGGATCATCCGCCCGATGGCCAGCGTGGTTATGTTCGTACTGGTAACCGCGATCATCGTCCCGATGGTGAAGACGATGATCAGCATCGAAAATCCGAAACGCTGACCGAACGCGGCAATGATATACGCGCTCAATAGCTGCCCGGCGGTCATCGTGGCGATGAAAGCCGTCGCCATCCACTGTGCTTGATCCTGACCGACGCCGAAGGCGCCCATGACGCTCGGCACAGCGACATTGGCGATGGTCGCCGAAAGCACCATTGAGATCACACCGGTCATGCCGGTGAAGATCACCAGCCATCGATATGCTGGGCCGTAACGCTTAAAAAGGTCGTCGACGCTATCTGACATCAATGAACACTTCGACCATCATACCGGGCCGAAGTAGGTTTTGCTCCTGATCGATAGCGACCCGAACGCGCAGGCGCTGGGTAATTTTCGTGAAGTTACCGCTTGGGTTCGGCGTCGGCAGCAAAGCGAACTCACTGGTTGCCGCGTTGCCGATGGCGATGACTTTGCCAGCAAACTTCTTATCCGGGAAGGCGTCGACGGTGACATCGACGGTCTGGCCGATCTTGACCTTCCGAATATCCGTTTCCTTAACGTTGGCGTCGATCCAGACCTTTTTCGGATCGTGCGCCAATAACAGCCGCTGCCCGGGCGTCACATATTCGCCTTCTTCGACGAAGACGCGGTCGACCACGCCATTGACCGGGCTGCCGATTGTCCGGTCCGCCCGATCGAGTCGTTGGCGTTCGATCTGGGCATTGAGCTCGTTTTCCTCATGGACGAGGATTTCGATCTCGCTGTCGAGCACGGCCAATTGCTGCTGGTCGGCCCGGGCTTCGCGCAATCTGTTCCGGGCCTCTTCGAGTTCCGCGACGCTGGTTCGGTACTCGCCGTCAACCTGCTGCATCGTTGTTCGCGTTTGATCGAACTGACGCCGCGAAATGACCTTCTTCTTGAACAGCGATTCTTCGCGTTTGAAATTGGACCGGGCGTTCTCGAGCTGCGGCTTAAGCGCGTCGACGGTCGCCGCAGCCGCGTTCACCGCGGCCAATTGCGTGTTCACGCGCGATTTCGTCTGCACATCGACGAGGCTTCGTTGAGTGACCAGCCGGTCGCGTTGCGCCTTGATGGCGTCGCGCTGTGCCTCGAGCTGTTTGACGAGGAGCTTCGATTCCCGGTCGTCGATCTTGACCAGCATTTGATCCGCGTTGATGAGTTGGCCTTCCGTCACCGGCAGCGCCGTCACCCAGCCGGCAACGCGACTGCTGACCGTCACCATATCGCCCGCAATCCGCGCATCGTATTCGTACACATAGATCAGTCGCTGATGGACTTCGCGAAAGGCGAATATGCCGCCGACAATGACAACAAGCCCGATAATCAAGTAGCGAACGCCAAAACGTCGCCGGGACGGCCGTTTGGCACTCGACGATTCTTCCTCGGTCTCGGATGATTCTTCTTTATCTTTGTCTTGATCTTCGTCGGACACTTTATTTCCTCGCTTGCGCGGCGCAGCTAATTTTGCGGCCAGCGCTGGATGCGGCAAATCGCCTAAGATTTATCGTTCATGCCGCCGAAACGCATTTGGGCGACGAAGAATAGAACGGTCTGCTTCATATGGACTTATAGTCCCGGAAATCGATTCGATCCAGGCCCAGAACGGAATTTGGGGCAGCGGCGCGTTGTCGCGCCGCGGCCGGCGAATCCCTTTTTACTGCCCTGTTTCAAAATCGAGTGAAACAGAATTCATGCAATATCTGAGTCCCGTTGGTGCCGGGCCATCTTCGAAAACATGGCCCAGATGAGAATCGCATTTTCCGCACATCACTTCGATGCGCCGCATGCCGTACGAGAGATCTTCCTCGATGACAATGGCGTCTTCACTGATCGGCGCGACGAAGCTTGGCCAGCCCGAGCCGGATTCGTATTTCGTCTGCGAGCTAAACAATGGGTGCCCGCAACACACGCAATTATATGTCCCGGTCCGCTTCTCGTTGTTATATTTGCCGGTACCGGCTCGCTCAGTTCCTTTGAGGCGGCAAATCTGGAACTACTCCGGCGTCAGCTCCTGCATCCATTCCTGCTCCGACTTAACAACTTTATCAACCATGCTNTTTCTCCTAAGNGTCCCCGCGATAGGGCCGCGCATTGCTCGACGGATTTTGCNATTTTCCNGCTTTCTCGCCAAGTCCATCGAGAANGCNGATGCAATCTTTATCGACNCATTGGGCGCATCCGGGNTCGTCGGCAANTGGCGTTCGCGCACACATACCCTCTGCGATCGGCCTAAACGTNNGNACCCNCCTTCCTTGANCTCCNACGNCCCTGGGNGCGGCAAACTTGGCAAANTTCGAAAATNAGGAAACNTCTTAAAAATCGCTGTTTTCCGGCCTATACAGCCCGAAANCGCACCCNCCAAGGATGGAATGTTGCATTTCTGTCACACNGCNCTCCTCATTTGGCGNGCGACCCACTCATTTCCTTGCGGACGCTAAACTGAATCGTCTATGACAAANNTCTGTTATNNNGAATAGCAGTTAAAACTCTTAANAGAGGAACGTATATAATGTCTCAGTCCAAGTTCAAAGTNGGTAGCCTCCTCGGAAGCACCGCTTTGGTCGCTCTTGGCGTCGCGTTTGCCGGTCAGGCCACTGCCGCCGACAACGCCCGCGTTGTTAAGAGCTCCAAAGATCAAATTTCGTTGAAGATTTCCGGTCAGTTCTCCCGTGAAATCACGATTGTCGACGATGGGTTCAGCACCCGTGTCCGTCACCAAGACAGTAACTACAGCTCGAGCCGTTTCCGCTTCCATGCGAGCGGCAAGATCAACGCCAACATGAAAGTTGGCGGTCAGTCCGAAATCGCTATTGACGATAACCGGAACGCTCCGAACAATACGCGCGCCGCTGCCAACAACGGTCGAAGCGGCAACGACTTGCAAACCCGTAAGACGGAAATTTTCATCACCCACAACCAATTCGGTCGTATCTGGATGGGTGCTGGCGATCCGGCAGCTAACGGTGTCATGAACACCGTTACTCACGGCATTTACAGTGCGCTGCCGGGCTTCATGGGCCTGATCACCTCCGGTGTTCAGTACCGTAACGCCGGCGCCGAGACCCTCACGGGTACGAGCCTCGCCACGGCACATGCTGACCTTGACTTCAACAGCCGCCGTACCCGTGTCCGTTACGACACCCCGGTCATTGCCGGTTTCATGGCGTCGGTTTCGCACTCGGATGGTCAGGAAATTGAAGCTGCCTTGCGTTATAGTGGCAAAATTTTCGACTCGAAAGTCAAAGCTGCTATGGGTGCGGCATATAACACCCTTGAAGGCGACACGATCACCGAAATGTACGGCGCGCAAATGTCGTTCGTTCACTCTTCTGGTCTTGGGTTGACTGGCGGTTGCGCTTATCAGAAGAACGAAGCTCTTAATTCGGTTGGCGGTAACAACGAAGTCGACAACTCGAGCCCGGCCGGCTGTGTCATTCAGGGTCACTTCCAACGGAAGTTCAACGAACTTGGCAAATCCAGTCTCGTCGTTGAATACGACCAAAAGGAAAACATCGCGGGTGCTGGCGATACGTCGACCGGCATCGGCGTAACCTTGCATCAGGCGATTGACGCAGCGGCAATGGAAGTTTGGGTCAAGTACTCCAACTTCGAACTCGACCGCGAAGGTGTCGCTACCGATGACATCGATACCTTCACCTTGGGAACTCGCATGAAGTTCTAAGAGGGTGAGATATCAATCTAAAATGAAACGCTTGATCATCTTATGTTTCGCCTCTTTCGGTTTAACCTTGGGCATTTCGTCTTGCGAACATGCCCAAGGTGACCGGGAGATGGAAACGGATCCGCAAGCCATTCCGAAAGGCGGCGGCATCTTTACGGGACGATCAGGTACATGGACGGTTATCGGACGTTAGTAACCTTCCAGTGACTTATTAAGAGCCGGTCTGAATTTCAGACCGGCTTTTTTCTTTTGCCCTATATCTTCCGCATCTCCATTGTTCGCTTCGCCAACCGGCGATAAACTCCCGCGCCTAATCATGAATACACCGTCCGATTTCCAAGAAAACCTGGAAGAAGCCCGCCGTCGGCATCAAGCGGGTGATCTTCAATTCGCGACCGGTGTATATCGTGAAGTCCTATCGCAGGACCCCGAGAATGCCGAAGCCATGCATCTTCTCGGATTGGCGGCGCACCAAATGGGAAACCACGCAGAAGCGCTGAATTTGATGCAAGCAGCGGAAGCGATTGAGCCGCATAACCTCAAAATCAAGAGCAATATCGGCTCCGTCTATATGGCGACCGGCGAGTCTGAGAAAGCCGCCGCAAGTTTTCAGGCCGCCCAGAAACTCGATCCGAACGATGGTGAGCTCGCGCTGAATCTCGGCCTTGCGGAGCGTGCTTGCGATCGACAGGAATCGGCATTTGCGGCGTTCGAGAAGGCTTGTCAGCAGTTGCCGGACGACGCCGAAGTATGGTTCAGAAAGGCCGAGCAAGCGCAGGTCCTCGACAGGTTCGAAGATGCCGTCTCCGCCTACAGACGCACACTCGAGCTACGTCCCGGCCTGCTGCCCGCACTTGTGGGCTTGGGGATAGCGCATCAAAAGAGCGGCAATCACGACGCCGCAGCGGAATGCTACCGCACGGCATTGGAGGCGCACCCAGATTCCGCCGAGCTTCATTTTCAATACGCCGCGCTTGCCCTCGCGCAGATGCAGATTCCACTGGCGATCGAGAGGTTTGAGACAGGACTGGCACTAGACCCAACGAACGCCGACGCCCAAGTCGCCCTTGGCGAAGCGTTCGCCTATCTTGGCGATTTCGACCGGGCATACGAGCGTTTCCAAACTGTTGTCGAGGGCGACCCGGGTCACGCGGGCGCTGCGTGGCGCGCCGCCTTCGGACTCCCTTTGATCTATCGCGATGAATCGGAGATCGTTGCCGCCCGCGCCCGATATGAACAAGGGTTGAGCGACTGGCAACGTCGCGACGACTTGGCGCGTTCGATCCCTCAAACAATCGGGACTTTCGCCAATGACCGCCTGGCGGAACAGGGACAGGACGATCTCGACCTGCAACGGCTTTACGGCACGCTTGTGGGCGCCGCCGTCTCGCAAGCGATGCCCCGCACCTTTAATCAAGTGGGCCGGCGGCGAGACCGGCGGCGAATCGGTTTTCTATCCGCCAATTTTCACGACGGGCAACCGGTGCAAAAACTCTTCTCCGGATGGTTACGGTACTTAGATCGCGACAAATTCGAAATCTTCACTTTCAGCGTCGGTCCCGGCGGCGAAAACAACCTTCGCGCGGTCGCAGAGGTCAGCGAAAACCTGCTTGGTACCCCCTGGCGCCCCTCAACGCTCGCCGCGCATATCCAGGAATCCGAACTGGACGTTCTGATCTACCCCGATATCGCCAGCTCCCCTTATTCTCAAGTATTGGCTGCGATGAAGCTCGCGCGCGTCCAATGTGCGACGTGGGGACATCCTTCGACCACCGGTTACAGCACCATCGACTATTTCTTAAGCAGCGACCTCATGGAACGACCGGATGCGGATGCGAATTACACTGAAAAGCTCATCCGATTGCCGAACCTCTCCGTCAATTACGCGCGACCCGATACAAAAACCGCAAAATTTCCGGATATAAACGGCGAGAAACCCGAGGTGCCGACTTTCCTTTGTGGGCCGGCCATCCAGAAACTCCTACCGCAATTCGACAACATCTATCCTCAAGTCGCCAAAACGGTCGGCGATTGCCGATTTTGGTTTGTGGGTATCGACGCCCCGCATGCGATGGCGATTTTCGATAGTCGGCTCGCCGCCGCATTTTCCGATCTAGGCCTGCGAAGTGAAGACTACTGCACGATCTATCCGCCGCTTCACTCGCACGATTTATCCGGCCTGCTGGCCGCCTCGGATGTCGTCTTGGATCCCATCCTTTGGTCGGGTGCCGACAAATCGCTGGAAGCCTTCGCACATGGCCGGCCGGTCGTTACCTTGCCTGGGTCCACCATGCGAAGCCGCCATACCTATGCGATGCTGCAAAGGATGCGTATACCAGAATTGATTGCCGCGGATGTCGATGACTATATCTCGATCGCCGCAAATTTGGCACAGGACAGTCGCGGTCGAAGCGCCATAGAAGAGCGCATTGCGAAGGAAAACTACGTGCTCTTCGGCGATCGTGAGCCGATTGGCGCGCTCAGAGAATTCTTGATAAAGGCCTCCGACTGAACGCGGGCGGCTCAGTCCGCTTCCTGTTTCCAAGCAAGCGCGACGAGACCGGCAACGAGCAGCAGGGCCAGAAGCGGCGGCATCAAAGAAACGCGGTCAACGCCGGTGACGATATAGCCATCGTTGCGCCGCAATCCGATCCAATCGCTTCCCGCCGCCCTGCGGTCCGGCCGGACCCGGCGAATGTCGACCGGCCCGTCACCGGCGATCCAGGTCAAGCTGCCGCCGGACGTCTCCGTTACCGGACGCAAGACACCTTCCGTCGAGCGGAGATCGGCAAACTCTTTGGGGTTCAAGGCACCAACCGCCGAGAGCACCGTCTTATCACCCTGGCGGATTGTATAGAGGCCAGGCCGGTCGACTCGGACTTCGTGTGTGCTTCGGCCGCCTTTCGACTCCCCAAGCTGGAGCTTTCGCGTTTCGCCAACGGGGTCCGTTAATTCGATCTCTACCTTGTCTTTCTTTTCCAAACTTCGGTGTTCGATCTTCAAATTCTGCCCGTCGAACGTCGCACGAAGGTCGTCTTCTTCGAGGTCCGGCTCTTTCATCAGCCAGTGCGCAAGCCGCCGTAATAACTCTGCCTGCGGGCCGCCACCTTCGAAACCGCGCGCCCACAGCCAGATGTGATCGCTGTTGAACTGCGCGACACGTCCTTCGTGAAATCGGTCGAGAACCAAGAGCGGTTTCGTATCGGCCCCGGACATCAATACGTTTCCGCGCGCCAATTCGATGTCAATTTGGCGCAGCCAGCGACCCCATGTGGGTGCCTCTTCGCCGCGCGTTCCCGGTAGATTGGCGGTCACCGGATGACGTTGGCCGAGGTCGGTGACTTGCGGCCTGAAGGGCTTGTCGATCAGCTTGCCGGTCGGCGCGCCGGGGAGCAATTTCCCAAGCGGTGTCCGGTAAATACTGAATGGGCCCGCATAACTCGGACCAACCGCTTCCAAAAGCGCGCCGCCGTCACGCACATAGTCCACAATATTTTGGAGATAGACCGGCGGCAGTACACCGCGGCGGCGATATCTGTCGAAAATCACCAGGTCGAATTCTTTGAGCTTCACTTCGAACAGTTCCCGCGTCGGAAACGAAATCAGCGAAATCTCGTTGATCGGTGTGCCGTCTTGTTTCTCGGGCGGCCGGAGAATTGTGAAATGCACCAAATCCACGGACGGATCGGACTTGAGCAAATTCCGCCACGTACGTTCGCCGGGGTGCGGCTCGCCCGAAACCAGCAAGACACGGAGCCGATCTCGCACACCATTCACGGAGAGAACGGCACGATTGTTTTCGATCGTCAATTCGTCGGGTCCGCGATCGACCGAGAACTCGATGACGCTGTTACCACCATGATCGATCTCAACCGAAATCGTCGTATCCCGGCCGACGGCTACATTGCGTTGCGAGATCTGGCGGCCGTCTTTGCGGACGATCAATTGTGCGGGAATACCCGAATTCGCGTCCGTATCTTCCACGCGAACGGTAAAAGAGACCGTGCTGCCGACAATGCCATACGCCGGCGCATTCTTAACAATCAAACGCCGATCGCGCATGTCCGAACGACCCGCCAGCCGGACATGCACCGGCGCGGCAAGCGCATCGGGGCGCAACGACTCGGGTATATCGTGAATCTGTCCGTCACTCAGCAGAATAGCGCCGGCAAGTTGGCCGCGCGGCACGCTGCCGATGGCTTCCTGCAGACCAGTGAAAAGCTTCGTACCGTCGCCCGCTTCGGCAATTGAACCATGCCGGAACCGCACTTCTTTGATCTCCAGCGTCTTCGCATAATCGCCAAGGCGTTGCTTGAGCCGTTCGAGCTCTGCTGCGATCTCCGCGTCGCGATCCGCGACCTCCGTGCTCGGACTTTCGTCGATCGCCAACACGACGACATCCTTCAGCGGCTCCCGCAATTCCGACACAAGGGCCGGACGCAACAGAAGCAGCAACAACAAGACCGCGGCAGAAACCCGCCACACAGCCCCACGCGTTCGCGTGTAGAAGCTAAACCCGGCGATTAGCAGCACGATCGCCGCTGCCAAAATCAAGCCCGGCAACGGCAGCAAAGGGGCAAATTCTATAGTATTGGCGTTTATCAATTCACTGCCCCAATCGTTCTAAAATAGCGGGCACGTGCACCTGATCCGCCTTGTAGTTGCCGGTAAGCGCATACATCACCAAATTGACGCCGAACCGATAGGCCATTTCGCGTTGCTTCTCGCCACCCGGAACGACCGCGTAGAGAGGCCGCCCGTGACGGTCGACCGACCAGGCCGCAGCCCAATCGTGACTCCCGACGATCACTCGCGTAACACCGTCATTGACCTGATTGACTTCGCCTTCGACCCAAACGCGACCGCCCGACCAGCGGCCGGGAAAGTCCTGCATGAGATAGAAGGCTTTCGTCATAACATGGTTCGGCGGAACCGGGACCAGCGCCGGAATATTCAATCCGGCCGCCAAACTCCGGAGCATCGCCGTCCCTTGCCCGCCCCCAGTCTGCTGATCGCGCGTATCGAAGACGATGGTGCCGCCGTTCTCAAGATACCGGTTCAACCGCCGGACAGCCTCGCCGGACAATGGAATTTGGCGGACGTCAATCGGCCAGTAGAGCAATGGGAAAAACGACAACTCGTCGCGATCTGGCTGAACCCCAAGCGGCGGACCGAGCTCCGCCGCCGTTCTACGCCGAACAATATTGCTTAATCCCGACAAACCCGCCCGGCTCGTCTCGTCCACCTCGGAAACACCGGTCACAATATACGCGAGCCGCGTCGAAGACGTCGCTTCCAAGGCAAAACTCTCGGGCGTGCGGTTCTCTTGATCTTGCGCCCACGCATCGACGGTCACGAACGCGGATATTCCAAAAACGACGGCGATGATCGGCAAAGCCGCGCCGCGGCGCCGAAGAGTCCAAATATTCGGAAGTAGGCCGCGATAGGTGAGCGTCGCCACGGTATCGAGTAACAACAAGAGTAGGGCGGCCATCAGGAACCAGGGCCCCAGATCATGCTCCGGCGCTACCGAATAGTCGCGCCGACCGACACCGCCCGGCAAGTCCGCAAGCGGTGCAAGGTCACCCAGCAACGGCACCAAATTCACCGCGTGCCGAACTTCGCTGGAGCCGTAATAGCCCGGCGGCGATTTCGGTCCGACAGACAGCTGATCCAGGCGTTGCAGATCGATTGCCGTGGCCGACCCATACGGCGGCGTTAAAGCGCCGAATCCATCCAGCAATTCATAGGGCGGCAACGGCTGGGTTTTCTCTCCCGAACTATCGACGCGGCGGCTTAGCCAAACGACACGCCGCAACATCTCTACGAACAAGCCCGAGAGCGATAAGTTGCTCCATTCCGTACTCGCCGTCGTGTGCACCAAGACCAACCAGCCTTCACCGCGTTGTTCCGCGGTCACCAAGGGCGTACCGTCCGTCAATCTAGCCCAACTCTTGGCGGTTAAATCCAGCGACGGCTGCGCCAGTACCTGTCGCGTGATGGTGACATCTTTTGGAATTTCGATTCCGTAAAATGGGCTCGATTCGGGAAAAGGCGCGAGTTTTGCCGGTTCGCTCCACAACAACGCGCCGCCGAGAGTCCGCCCGCCGCGGCGGAGCGGTACCGGCGTAAAGTTGTCGTCTTTACTGGCTGCCAGCTGTGGCCCCGCAAACCGCAGAACAATTCCGCCGCGCCGAATCCAGGCGTCCAGATTGGCCTTATCGCCAGTCTCTAATTTCTCCCCGTCCGGCAGCACGATGACGGAGCGTCCGGCGGCCGCAAGTTTCGCAATCGGTTGGCGGAATATCTCACTAAATGGCGACAAGGCCCGTTCGATAAAGAAGACTTCGGATAGGAGCGCATGACCACTGTCGTGCGGGCGGCTCGAGACAAGGCCAACGGACCGTCGTTGCCATCGTCCGTCCAGCAAGACCACGGAGGCGGCTGTCTCATGGCTTCGCACATCGACTCGGGAGAGCGAATTGCGCAGCTCAAGCGGCAAGTCGAAGACGACCTCCGCGCGCTCTTCACCGGCGGTGAATTTCGCGACCTTCTCGACAAGAAGGCGGCCGTCCGCCGCTCGCGCCCGTACCACCGGCGTGGCTTCGACGGTGGTATCGAAACGCCGGACCGGTACGCTTAATTTTGCGCTTTGGAGGTTTGGTGGCGATAGGACAATCGGTAAGGCGTCCGCCCCATCTGAGACGATCTCCAACGACCCCAGCCGTTGCAACTGCGTCGCCAGTTCCGCGACGTTTTTGCCGCCGAACCCATTGCTGAACCACGTCGCGGCAACCGAACCCACCGGATTATACAATTCAACCGCCGCCAACGCGGCCGCGTGATCAACCGGCCAAGGCTTCGGCGTTATCGCCGCTACGAATCCCCGCGCCTCTCGCGCGCCGAACGGGCCGGCGACACGCATCGGCCCACCGGATTCTCGAGGTGCGGTGGTTAAAATCGATATGGCACGGTTTTCCCGCTCAGCCCGCGCGATCATCGCTTCCATCGCCGTCGTGCGACGTGACCAATCCGCCGCCGCGGCCCACCCGTCGTCGATTACCAAGAGCAACGGGCCGGAGCCACGGGTGGTCCCCTGCGGGTTCATCAACGGTCCCGCCAGCCCGACAATAAGCGCCGCGAGCGCGGCCAAACGAATAAGGATCAACCATAAAGGCGACGATTGCGGCGTCTGCTCTTCGCTGTTCAGCCCGAACAGCAACCGGATGGCAGGAAACAGAACTTCACGCGGTGCCGGTGGGGTTATGCGTAGCAACCACCAAATCAAAGGCAGCAGCAACAAAGCTGTAAGCAGCCAAGGATTTGCAAACCCGAGAGAGCCCAGACCGAACATCCGTCAGCGTCCTATCTTGGGTGCCAGCGCGAGGTAAAGCGACAAGAGACACGATTCGGCCGTCGTGTCCGTGCGATGCCCGATAACACCCCAACCGGCGGTTTGCGCAATTTCCCGGACGGCCGCCTGATGTCCTTCGATCCGGCTTTGGTAATCCGGTCGAATCGCCTCCACGCGATTCACTAAGGAATCATCTTCGCCTTCCGCGCCTTGAAACCGCACGCGGCCGGCAAACGGCAACTCGATTTCGGCAGGGTCCAATAAATGCACGATCTGTCCGCCAAGGCCTTGCGCCGCCAAACCGAGGACGGCTTCGCGTACATGGGAAATCGATTCCAAGAAGTCGCCGATGATCACCACCTGCGCGGATCTCGGTAAACTTTCCGCCGTCGGCAGATTGGCCATACCCGTCGCGTCGGAGATGAGCGAGTCGGTCACTCGATACAGCGCGGCGCGGCCGGTTGATGGAGCGGACCCGCTCCCCAATAAAGCAAAGCGTTCCCCACCCCGCATCAGCATGACCGCAAGCGCCAACAACAAGAGTTGCGCCCGCTCGAGCTTTGTCGGCAGTGTGGGCAGAGAGCGATATTCCATCGAATCGGACGAATCCGCCCATAGCCAAACGGTCTGCGCGGCTTCCCACTCCGTCTCGCGGACATAGACGTGCCGCGAGCGCGCGGATTGACGCCAATCGATTTGCGCAGCGGAATCACCGGGCCCGTATCGTCGATATTGCCAGAACGTTTCACCTTGCCCGACGCGGCGGCGTCCGTGAACACCCTGAAGGACCGTTGCAGCCACACGCTCCGCGAATACCAAGAGCGGCGGCAAACCGACCGCCAATCCCTCCGCCCTGTTCCGAAGCAATGACCGCTCTGCGGGAGTCATATCCATCGTTCTATGCGCGGCCGCCTATGCAATGCGTTGACATAAGAGGTCGATGATCGAATCGACCGTCACGCCGGAATGACGCGCCGCGAACTTCAGCGCCATACGATGCTGCAACACAGGCTTCGCAAGCGCGACGACATCGTCCAACGACGGCGAGAGACGGCCGTCGATTAACGCCCGCGCGCGACACGTGAGCATCAGCGCCTGACTTGCCCGCGGGCCCGGTCCCCAGCCCACATGTTCGACCACTTCGTCCAGATCGCTCGTTTCAGGTCGTCCAGCGCGGACGATCACGAGAATAGCCTCGACGACGCTTTCGCCGACCGGCAGCCGACGCACCAACGTCTGCGCGGCCCGCAATTCCTCGGCGGTCATCACCTGTACCGGCGTTGCCTCTTCGCTGCTTGTCGTCGCGACCATCATCTGGCGTTCCGCATCGCGGTCCGGATATCCCACGTCCACTTGCAGCAGGAACCGGTCCAGCTGCGCTTCCGGCAGCGGGTACGTTCCCTCATGCTCGAGCGGGTTCTGTGTCGCCAGAACATGAAACGGCGTCGGCAGGGCATGATATCGCCCGGCCACGGAAACGCGCCCCTCCTGCATGGCCTGCAGCAGGGCGGATTGCGTCCGCGGACTCGCCCGGTTGATCTCGTCCGCCATCAACAATTGGCTAAACACCGGCCCTTCGATAAATCGGAAACTTCGTTTTCCACTCTCCGATTCCTCTAATACTTCCGAGCCGATGATATCCGCCGGCATAAGATCCGGCGTAAACTGTACCCGGCGTTCGCTAAGTCCGAGCACTTGACCCAAGGTCTCGACCAAGCGCGTCTTCGCCAATCCCGGCACACCGACCAAAAGCGCATGACCACCCGCAAGGAGCGTCACGAGACTTTCGTCGACCACATCGAGTTGCCCGAATATGACGCTTCCGACCGCCGCCCGCGCCGCACGAACTTTGCCGCCAAGTTTCTCCATCTCAGCGACGAGTTCCTCCGCGCGCGCGTCCTCTTCACCCTGATTTAGGGTGGTATCCGTCTCCATCAGTGCCTATCTCCGAATCGGATTATCATCTAAACTCGAAGCATGTAGGCCATGCCATGACCAAGCAACCCCCAAATCAGCGCAGCCCGGACGATCTCGCGAATTTGATCACCGCCGGACAACCGAATTCCGCCGCCACAACCACCGAAGAGCGACATTTCGGTATTCGCATCGCGCGCGATGGGAAATGGCATTATCTCGGCACACCAATCAATCGCCCGGCACTACCCAAACTCTTTGCGACCGTCCTCAAAAAGGATGATGGCGGCGCTTTCTGGCTGGAAACGCCTGTTGAGAAAGGCCGGATCGATGTCGACGACGCCCCGTTCGTCGCCGTCGAGTTAACGGTCGAGGGAGAAGGCCGCGACACATGCCTCAGATTCCGGACGAATTTAGATGACGAATTCACGGCGGGGCCGGACCACCCGATCCGCGTCGAAATCGATCCTGAAACGGAAGAACCTTCGCCCTATATCCTTGTACGGGACAATCTTGAAGCCCTCATCGCCCGACCGGTGTTTTACGAATTAGCCGAGTTGGCAGAAGAAGTCGGAGATGAGGACGATTTGGAACTGCAGGTCTGGAGCGAGGGCGTCATGTTTCGTCTTGGTTCCGCCGCGCCGGGAGACTGACTTGGATCGGAATTACGTAATCGAACGGCTGAGCACACGCATCACGCCCATCGAAAGCCGGCCGGCCGACAGCCGCGGCGACCACGACTTAAACCCCGGCATGGCTCCGCCGGATCAGAAACTGACCCAAGCAGCGGTGCTCGTGCCGTTGGTGGATCGGCCGGACGGCCTGACCGTTCTTCTGACGCAACGTACGGATCACCTGCGGGACCATGCCGGACAAGTCAGCTTTCCCGGCGGACGGGTCGAACCCGAAGATCCAAGTCACGAAGCCGCCGCTTTGCGGGAAGCCGAGGAAGAAGTCGGATTGCCGTCCGACCGTGTCGACCTCATCGGGCGTCTCGATCTCTACGTGACGCGGACCGGATACGAAGTGGTTCCCGTCGTCGGTATCGTAAATCCACCCTTTCCCGTAAAGCCGGACCCTTTCGAAGTGGCCGAAGTTTTCGAGGTACCGCTGCGCTTCTTGGCGGATCCAGGGAACCACCAAAAGCATAGCCGGTACTACAAAGGCGCTCGGCGAAGTTTCTATGCCATGCCTTATAATGGCTACTACATTTGGGGCGCCACCGCTGGTATGTTGGTGAACCTGTCGCAGGCACTGGAAACCGCTCAATGATTCGATATCTGATCACAATTGCCGTGCCGCTTTTGGCCCCGATGGCTTTGTATTTGTTGTACAGCTGGCATTTACAACGCAAAGGCGGCGAGGCCGGCGACGACCCGTTTTCCTGGCGTGAAATACCTTGGATCTGGCTCCTGGTCGCCGGCGTGACGCTCATGTCGGCCACCTTGTTGGCCAGTACCTTTATTGGCCGCGACCCGGACGCCAGTCAGTATCAACCGCCCCGTTTCGAGGACGGCAAGCGGGTCCCGAGCAGCTTCGCAAAATAAGCAGATGTCCGCCGCCGCAAATCCGACGGCCTTCAAACCGCCCCCGGAAACGGCGACTCTAATCGACGCCTTGACCGCGGACGGCGCGGAAGTGCGGTTTGTCGGCGGCTGCGTGCGGGATTTTGTCCTCGGCAGGTCGGTGCAGGATATCGATCTCGCCACCGATGCCCGCCCGGAACGGGTCATGGCCCTATTAGCGAAAGCCGATATCAAGGTGGTTCCGACGGGTGTCGAGCACGGGACGGTCACGGCGGTGATTGCGGGCCGAAAGTTCGAAGTCACCACGTTGCGCCGGGACGTCGAGACGGACGGACGACACGCTGTCGTAGAATTCGGCACCGATTGGCTCGAAGACGCGGCCCGGCGGGATTTTACCTTCAACGCGATGTCCATGACGCCAGACGGCGCATTGTACGATCCCTTCCACGGCAAGAAGGACCTGATCGACGGCCGGGTCCGCTTCGTCGGCGAAGCGTCACAGCGGGTGCGGGAAGATGTCTTACGCATACTGCGTTGGTTCCGTTTCTACGCCCATTACGGCAAACCGCCCCTGGACGAATCAGCTCTATCCGCCTGCAAAGGCTTTGCGTTTCGTCTCCCCGACCTCTCGGGCGAGCGCGTCCGCCACGAGTTATTGCGCCTCCTCGACGCACCCAATCCCCTTCCGAGCATCGAGTTGATGATCGAGACGAATGTTATGGATGCCGTCCTCGGACGGGGCCGGTCCGCACAAGGCCTCACCAGATTACGCGGGATCGAAGACGCGAATTTCGCATCGCCCGACCCGGTTCTGCGGCTGGCTGCCTTGATCGGCACGCATGGCGCTGTCGCGCCGCTCTCGACACGCTTACGCCTCTCAAACAATGAACGCGACAGATTGGACCAGGCGCTCGCAGCCGAACCAGCGCTTGGCGCGCAGGCATCGCAGAACGATCGACAGAACGCGATTTACAAATATGGCGCCAAGCCGTTGCGCGACCGGGTGTTGCTGGCGTGGAGCGCCGCGCCAACGGAACCGGCTTGGAAGGAATGGCTCCAAGAACTCGATGCGTTTTCGCCACCCAAATTCCCCCTCGAAGGCCGAGACCTCACGGCCCTAGGGATTCCGGAAGGCCCCGAGATCGGCGATCTTTTGCGCCAAGTCGAGACCTGGTGGGTATCGCAATCATTTGCGCCCGACCGCGAGGCCTGCCTATCGCATCTCGCCAATATAAGGCAAACTAACCGCGTGACGCTTTCAGGGGACGGATCATGACGATCGATGTCAGGCCAAAGACGGACCGAGGTTTCTTTGCAGAAATTTACGGCGCCAATCTCAAGGATTGTAGCGATGCGGATTTCGCGATTATCAAAGACGCGCATCTGTCGCACGGCGTCATCGCGATCCGAGATCAAGATCTGACGCCCGCGCAGCAGATCTCGTTTTCAAAACGGTTCGGGCCGCTCTCCATCCATGTCCTCGAAGAACAGTTGTTGGCCGGGCACCCGGAGATATTGCTCGTCACCAATAAGAAGGAGAATGGACGGTTTCTCGGCATTCCCGACCTGGGACGGAAGTGGCATACCGATCAGTCCTACGAGGAACGGCCAGCACTGGGCTCTCTTTTGTACGCGCTCGAAGTGCCCGAGGACGGAAGCGGTGACACGTGGTTTGCCGACATGACCGCCGCTTACGAAGCGTTGCCGGCGGAGGAACGCCGCCGGCTCGACGAATTCGAAGCCGAACATCGATACGATCACAAACACAAGAATTTCGAACTCAGCGACAATCAGATTGACCGGTTGCCGGGCGTGCTTCATCCACTGGTCCGGACGCATCCCGAGACCGGACGCAAAGCGCTTTATCTCGGCGTCCAATTGGTAAAACGGATCGTCGGACTGGCCGCGGATGAGAGCGACCGGCTCCTTGCCGATCTCCATACGCATTGCACGAAACCCGAATTCGTTTACTGCCACAAATGGCGCAAAGGCGACCTCGTATTCTGGGACAACCGGTGCACGATGCATGCGGCGCAGCCTTATGACGACACCCGCTTTACGCGTCATATGCATCGCACCACGGTCATCGGCGACCAGCCGTGTTAGTCACCGACGCCGCGCGATACCCTCACAAGCCAGGAACGCTATATTGCTCGCCGATAGCGAACAGGGAGGCGAGAATGAGATTGCAAGCGAAAGTGGCTTTGGTAACGGGAGCGGGCGGTGGCCTAGGAGGCGCGACGGCGCGGCGGTTCGCCGCCGAAGGCGCCTCGGTCCTGTGCAGCGATCTCAACTTGGCAAAAGCGGAGAAGACCGCCGCCGATATCGAAGCAGCCGGCGGCACGGCGCTCGCCTTCAAATGCGACGTCGCAGATGCCGCCCAGTGCGAGGCGCAGGTCGCGGAGACCGTCAATCGATTCGGACGTATCGATATCCTGGTCAATAATGCCGGCGTCAGCCTGCATAAATTGGCGCTCGATACATCGCTTGAGGATTGGAACCGCGTCCTCGGGATCAATCTGACGGGTTCATTCCTGACGGCCCAGGCTGCTGCGCGGATCATGGCGGAGGCAGGTGGCGGCCGCATCATTCAAATCGGATCGATTTCCGGCCAACGCGGCAATATGGGCGGCGCTGCCTATGGTGCTTCGAAGGCGGCCGTCATGCACATCTGCAAAGTGCTGGCGACGGAACTCTCGGGGCAAGGTGTGATGGTTAATGCCATCGCGCCCGGCCCCATAGAGACCGGCCTCAGCCATCACGGCCCCACCCGCAAGCGAGGGTACACGGAACGCATTCCCGCCGGTCACTACGGAACGGTGGAGGCAGTCGCCAACGCCGCACTGTTTTTCGCGTCGGACGAATGCGAATGGACAACCGGCACGATCTTGAACGTTGATGGTGGCTATGGTGCACAGGGCGTTTCTTACGATCCCCAAGAAATCAGCCGCTAGGTCGGTAACGTCACGCGGATTGTCGTCCCTTTACCTTCGGCACTCCGAATATCGAGGTCGCCGTCGTGCATCTCGACCAGCGATTTAACGATGGACAACCCGAGACCCGAGCCGTCTTCCGCCACGTGAGGGTTCGAGTGGCTCTGCGCGAATGGTTCGGTAATCGTCGGCAACTTCTCCGCCGCAATGCCGATTCCATCATCCTCGACCAGGAGGATCGTTTTGCCTTGCTCGTGGGCGGCCGATAGACGAACGCGACCGTTCTTCTCCGAAAACTTCACGGCATTCGAGATTAAGTTCAACACGATTTGCTTGAGCGCACGTTCGTCCGCACGGATCGGCGGAAGGCCTGTCGGCACATTGAGCTGTAAGTCGATTCCGCCTTCGCGCGCCGGATGCGAGAACTGTCCCGTGCACTCTTCGAGCAAGGCATCAAGGTGAACCTCTTCTTTATGAATCTTCCGTTTCCCAGCCTCAATCGCAGATATATCGAGGATATCGTTTACGAGATCGAGAATCATTCTCCCGCTGCGATTGATGACTTCCGCGTATTCGCGCGATCGCGGCGAACCTTCAAGATCAAACTCCTTCACCATCAGCATTTCGCTGAATCCGATGACGGCATTGAGCGGTGTGCGAAACTCGTGGCTCATCGTAGCGATGAATTCCGACTTGGCGCGGTTCGCTCTCTCCGCCTCCGCCAACGCTTCCCTTGCCGCCTCTTCGGCGCGAACCTGTTCCGTCAGATCGACACTCACCGAGCCTACCTTCACAATGCGGCCGTCCTGGTTGTGTATGGGGAACTTGGTGATCCGGAGCGTATGCCGCTCTCCGTCATCGAACAGGCGTCTTTCGTGCCTTTGTGTCATTTCACCGGTCTCTAAGACGCGCTGCTCTTGCCGTTCCGCCTGCTTGAAGCCGCCCTCAAAGGTCAGGCTTTCGATATTCTGGGCTCGATTCCCAACCAAGTCGTCGTTGCCGATCCCGTACCACGATTGGTACGTCCGGTTCGATCGCTCAATGATATGGTTCCGGTCTTTTATCAACAGGCCGATTGGGATGTTTTCAAAGATCGAATCGAGAAGTGTTTCGTGTTCGCGCAACGCTTTTTCCGCATTCACCCGCTCGATGGCGATACTCGCGAGTTTAGCCTGCCCTTCGATCAACTGCAGCTCATCCTCATTCGGCGCACGCACTTCGTCGTAATACATAGCAAAGGTCCCGAGCACCTCCTTGTGCCGCGAGATGATCGGATAAGACCAAGACGCACGAAATCCCACTTGTTTGGCCAAATCGCGGAACGGATCCCAATACCGATGGGTGTTAACGTCTTCGACAATGACCTGCTCACCGGTATAGGCGGCCGTTCCGCAGGAACCACGGCCGATGCCGATTTCCATTCCGTCGATCGCGTCGTTATAGAACGCCGGGAGACTGGGCGCCGCCGTACTGCACAAGTGTTTCCCGGTTGAATCCAACAACAGAACACTGCCCCGCATCGCCGGATCGAGATATTCCGTATCTCGGCACAGACTCACGAGAATTTTCTGGATGTCAACGCCATTGACGATTTGCTCTAGGACACTGGTCCGCGCCCTGAAGAACCGCGCCTGCCGATCCATGACACTTCACTCACCCGTCAATGAATACGCGGCAATTGTAGATAAAAATGCGCCGGCGTCATATAGGAATACCGCTGATCTATATGAGCTGGCTTTTTAACGAATCGAGGTCGCCCAAGACCCAAAGGTCCGAAATGCACCCGGCCTCAACCGTAAAGAAGGCCGCGCCAGCCCACGTAATTTGCCGGCCCGTTGCGGGAACACCGAAGAACACGTCCTTATGCACGCCTGTAAATGTCATCCGCGCGGCGGCTCTATCCGGACTTTCAACCAGATCGTCTATAATGCACTGATAATCGCCAAGCGCTTGATGGACAGAGCGCATGTACTCGATGAAACCATCCGGTCCCTTTTTCTCTTGGCCGAGCGATCCTCGAAAGCGGAAATCCGGCGCCAAAATTTCGCGCGCGACCCCTTCATCGGCCTTGTTCCAGACCTGATGGTAGAATCGTTCAACCAAATATTTTGGAGAGGCGGTCATCGGACTACTGTCCGCAACACTTCTTGAACTTCAAACCTGAGCCACATGGACACGGCGCATTTCTGCCGACTTTAGTATTCGCTTCGCTTGAGGGTCCCGTCCCGTCGACATAGAGCCAAAGACCGTCCTCACGACGAAAGTTCGATCGCTCACGATGAACGCCCGTCCGGCCATTCAATCGATAATGAGCGGCAAACTCGACAATCCCGGTATCGGCGGCCTCGCCACCGTCAACCTTGTCCAGAATTTCCAATTTTATCCATTCAATACCTGGTTCAAAGCCGGAGCCGTTGCCAAGCGTCCGCATCTCAGGCGCATAGGTTCGTTCGATATGTGCGCGTTCGCCCATGGTGAACGCGGTATAGCGGGAACGCATGAGCGCCTCCGCCGTCGGCGCCGGACTTTCTCCGGCTACAATCGGACCGCAACAATCGTGGAAAAGCGCGCCTGAACCGCATGGACATGGAAGCATGAGGCCGCACGTCCCGCGATTAGTCGCCGTATTTTATAAGTTTGCCTTTGACCTTACGCACCGGCTCGCCGTCGCGGACGCGAGAGAAAATAAAGTCCATGCCGGATGGCTTGATCGTTCGTTCGTAGATTTGCATGTCGTATTTTCCGTCGTCGCTGATCAAGAGTGCGTAGACATACAAGGTTTGTTTCTCGATTCGCGCCCACGCATATTTCCCGCCCAACAACGGGTCGGCCAAATCCACAGCCCGATAGACGCCGGGTTTATCGGTCAGCTGAAAAGTCGCGGATTGTGACTTGCGCTTTACCTTTGGATTGTTCGGATCGCCGCCGCGGCGGATGATTGTCGCCCAATCGACCCGAAACCCGTTTTCTGCGGGTTGGATGCTCACGTCAAAATCGCGAACCGTGACGCCGAAATAAATGCTGTCCCTATTTTCCGCGACGCCGCCCCCTTTAAACGTTCCAAAAAAAGCGGCAAGTGGCAGGTCTTGCGCTGTCGCCGGAACGCTGCCCGCTACAATTAGGAAGCAAATCCCCGAGATCGCTTTCTTTATCCCCAACATGTTACTCCCCCCTGTCTTTCGTCTACAGCGTGTTACGGCCACTTCACCTCTGGCGGCATCGACATCAGTATGGCTTCTGTATTCCCGCCCGTCATCAACCCAAATTTAGTGCCTCGGTCGTGCAATAAATTGAATTCGACGTAGCGCCCGCGTTTCACCAATTGGTGTTCACGTTGCGCGTCCGTCCACGCCTTATTCATATGTCTTCGCACGATCTTCGGATAGATGTCGAGAAAGGCTCGGCCGACATCTTGGGTAAACGCGAAGTTTCGGTCCCAGTCGTCATCCAGGTAATCATAAAATATTCCGCCGACACCACGCGGCTCGTCGCGATGCGGGAGATAGAAATAGCGATCGCACCAAGCTTTGAACTCTTCGTACTTATCATCACCGAATGAATCGCAGGCTTGCTTAAATGCGGCGTGAAAATCAGCCGTGTCCGCTTCGTCCGGATACATCGGCGTCAAATCGGCCCCGCCGCCGAACCAAACGCGAGTCGTTTGAATATGCCGAGTGTTCATGTGAACCGCTGGAACCAATGGCGATTGTTGATGGGCGACCAGAGAAATGCCGCTTGCCCAGAAACGCGGATCTTCGTCGGCACCGGGAATTTGTTTGCGGAATTCTTCGGAGAACTCGCCCCAAACCGTCGAAACATTCACACCGACTTTTTCGAAGACACGGCCGCGCATGACCGACATCACCCCACCGCCGCCGCCACCGGGCTGTTCGGCGGGGCGTTCCCAGGCCTTGCGCTCGAACCGGCCGGCGGGACGGTCAGCAAACGGACCGCTTAGGTCGTCTTCAATCGCTTCGAAGGCCGCACAGATATCGTCCCTTAGACCCTCGAACCAATTGCGCGCTTTTGTTCTGTATTCTTCGTTCATGCCGCTTGTATCCCTTGGCCTGGAAACCCATCCGACTGCCGAAGCGCTTCTCCCAGCACCATTGCGCCCGCCAAAGCAACATTGAGCGAACGAGCCGACTCCGCAATCGGAATTCGTACGCGCAGATCGACGGTATCATGCACATCCGGGGGAACGCCCGCGCTCTCTCGCCCAAGCAACAATATATCGTCCGACTCGTACTGAATCTCGACATAGGACGACGACGCTTGCGTTGTCAGTAAGATCAACCGCCCATCGATGGCCGCTCGAAAAGCGTCCCATGACGAATGGCGAGTCACATTCGCGAGTTCGATATAGTCCATTCCCGCACGTTGCAGCCGCCGGTCGGACCACACGAAGCCGCAAGGCTCGATAATATCCAATGCGACATTGCAGCACGCCGCGAGACGTATCAACGTTCCCGCATTCTGGGGGATATCCGGCTGATATAGCGCCAATCTGATTGTCATTTGCTCGAAATCGCTGAAATTTCAGGAGAAACTTTGCCTCAGGCCCCGAATTGCATTATACGATCGCTTTACGGTCGGTCACACCGTGCGCGTTCTTCACATTTCCCCTTAAACAGGGCATTGTGAGAGACGATAAAACATGCGTCAGGGTGTCGCATGGGCGCGCATAGCGTGAACGGTAGGGTAATATGCGGCTGCCTCGCACAGGGGCAGTCTAAGTATTTGGAATTTTTGAGAGGTGGGGGGCATGGCGGAAACGTCCCAAGCTGCGGATCACGACGAGTCCCGGCGCGATTTTCTGGTTATGGCAGCAATCGGCATGGGCGCCGTCGGTGCCGGCTCGTTTGCATGGCCGTTGATCGATCAGATGAACCCGTCAGCGGACGTGCTGGCATTGGCATCGACGGAAGTCGATCTCAGCAAGATCGAAGTCGGACAGAGCATCACGATCAAGTGGCGCGGAAAGCCGGTCTTCGTGCGTCGGCGGACCGCCGAAGAGATCAAGATCGCCGAAGCCGTTACCGCTGACCAACTGCCCGATCCGCAAACCGACGCCGATCGCGTCAAGAAATCGGAATGGCTGGTCCTACTCGGTGTTTGCACGCACCTCGGCTGCGTGCCGCTCGGCCAGAAACCCAGTGAAGCAAAAGGCGAGTTCGGCGGTTGGTTCTGCCCTTGCCATGGTTCGCACTACGATACGTCGGGGCGCATCCGCAAAGGACCGGCGCCGCGTAATCTCGAGGTTCCGCCTTACGAGTTCCTCAACGACACCAGCATTAAGATCGGTTAAGGGAGCGCCGCGATGAGTTCGAAACCGGAATTCACGAACCCCGTGGTCCGTTGGGTCGACGAGCGCTTGCCCGTCTTCTCATATATGCAACACGAGTATCGGGACTTCCCGATGCCGAAGAATTTGAATTATTTTTGGAACTTCGGTGCGCTGGCGAGCGTTTGTCTCGTCGTGATGATCGTCACCGGAATTATCCTCGCGATGCATTACACGCCGCATGTCGACCACGCGTTCGACAGCGTCGAGCGCATCATGCGGGACGTCAATTACGGTTGGCTGATCCGCTATATCCATATGAACGGTGCGTCGATGTTCTTCATCGTCGTCTACATCCACATATTCCGCGGTATGTATTACGGTTCCTATAAGGCGCCGCGCGAAATTCTGTGGATGCTGGGTGTCGTCATCTTGCTGTTGATGATGGGCACCGCGTTCATGGGCTATGTCCTGCCTTGGGGCCAAATGAGCTTCTGGGGCGCCACGGTCATTACCAACCTGTTCTCCGCGATACCAATTATCGGCGATCCGATCGTCACCTGGCTGTGGGGCGGTTTCTCGGTCGATAACGCGACCTTGAACCGGTTCTTCTCGCTCCACTTCCTGCTGCCCTTCGTCATCTTCGGTGTCGTTGGACTGCATGTGGTCGCGCTACACATCGTGGGCTCGAACAATCCGGACGGCATCGACGTCAAACCGGGACCCGACACGGTACCGTTCACGCCGTACTTCACGGCCAAGGACTCCGTCGGCCTCGTTGCCTTTGTCCTGATCTACGCCTTGTTCGTCTTCTATATGCCGAACTATATGGGCCACGCCGACAACTACATCGAAGCGAACCCGCTCTCGACCCCGGCGCATATCGTGCCTGAATGGTATTTCCTACCCTTCTACGCAATGCTTCGAGCTATCACCTTCGATTTTTTCTGGATTGTCCCTGCGAAACTTGGGGGTGTGCTGACAATGTTCGCGTCCATCGGTATTCTTTTCATACTGCCTTGGCTTGACACCTCGCGGGTGCGAAGCTGCCGATATCGGCCGATTTACAAATGGTTCGTATTCGTCCTCATGGTGGACTTGGTGATCCTGGGCTATTGCGGCGCGAAGCCGGCCGAAGGCCTCTATCTCATCCTCAGCCAGCTTGGCACGGCGTATTACTTCTTCCACTTCCTCATCTTGTTGCCGATCCTTGGCAAG
>PAZH01000005.1 GCA_002716125.1 Rhodospirillaceae bacterium | reverse complement strand
CACTTTGGATAGGAGGCGTTCGGTGCTCTCCGGCGTGCCGGTCAGCGAGCCCGTCGACGAAATCTGCTCCGCAAAATCGACGTATAAGCGTTCGACAACTTCAGAACTGATATTCCCGAGATTGGCCATGCACATCGACAGTTCGCGAATCTCTTCGTCGCCCATGTTCTCGAACAGCTGCGCCGCGTGCTCTTCGCTCAGCGACAGCATGAACATGGACGCTTTTTCTATGCCGCTAAGGCTTCGATAGTCTGTGCGAACGCGCATGGCTCACCTAAAAATCCTTAAGCCCGCACCTTTCATCGGGCTGAATCCAACAATAGACACCGGAGATGACCAATTCCTTAACAAGAATCGTGCCGAAATCCGTCTTATTTGACCCAATTAAAGGCCGAAGCAGCCTACAGGTCAAAGTGCTTCGACCTGAAATCTTTAGACTTAATGGTCAAACACGATCACTTTTCGGGCAACTTCACCGGTTTTTAAGGCATCGAAGGCCTCGTTCACCTGCTCCAGCTTGATATGCTCTTCCAAGAGATCGTCCAATTTAAGGCGCCCGGCGAGGTAAAAATCGACGTATCTCGGCATATCGACCCGAAACCGATTCGACCCCATCGCGCAGCCCAGGAGCTTCTTCTCCTGTAGAAAATCGGCGGCATGAATTTCCACCTTCGTACCATAAGGCACCATGCCGATGACGGTCGCGGCCCCGCCGGGGCGTAGCATATCGAACGCTTGCTCGGTCGTTTGTTTCAAGCCGATCGCCTCAAACGAGAAATGCACGCCGCCACCGGTCATTTCCTTGATCTGTTCGACCGGATCGCCCTGAGAGGCATCTACGACATCCGTTGCACCAAATTCCTTGGCGAGGTTGAGTTTGCTGCCGACCCGGTCGACCGCGATGATGCGTGCGGCCCCGGCAATCGCGGCGCCGTTGATACAAGAGAGCCCGACCCCGCCACAGCCGATGACCGCAACGGTCGAGCCGACCTCTACCTTCGCCGTGTTATGGACCGCACCGACGCCGGTCGTGACCCCGCAGCCAATTAAAGCCGCCTTGTCGAGCGGCATGTCATCGCGGATCTTCACCAGCGCATGTTCATGAATCAGCATTTGCTCCGCAAAGGAAGATAAGTTCGCAAACTGTTGCACCGTGCGCTCTTCCTGATGGAGGCGCGCCGGTTGGTCCCGGCGGCGGCGAGTCTCGCGTCCGTCGCAGATGGAGGGATGCCCCGTGGTACAGGCCTCGCAATGACCGCAGAAGGCAGACAGACAGGTGATCACATGATCACCCGGCTTCACGTAGGTCACATCGGCGCCGACTTCCTCGACAACGCCCGCCGATTCATGCCCAAGCACGACCGGCAACCGGTAAGGATAAAGTCCTTCGACAAAGTGAAGATCGCTGTGACAGACGCCCGCCGCCGCCGTCCGGACCAAGACTTCCCGCGGCCCCGGTTTATCGATCGACACGTCTTCGATGACGAGCGGTTGTCCCACTTCATGCAATACGGCGGCTTTCATTCGTCTTCTCCCTGCAGCGTTTCATGCATTGATACTGCCGCTTAGGGCGCGATGAGGAAAGTTCTATCGCGCCGGCAAGTATTCTTCGAACCAGGCGACGGTTTCTTTCATGACATCGTCGAAAGCGGGTGGCACGTAGACTTCGTAATGCCCGACACCCGGTAAGGTCACCATCTTCTTCGGCTCACCTGCCTTATCGAACAGGGACTGACAGTCTTCCGGCGGCACGAGCCGGTCGTCGCCCCCAGCGACCAATAGCAACGGGCGCGGCGAAATCTTGTCGACGACCCACTCCGGGTGAAACTGAAGCGTCTCGTCGATATATTCGAGCGGCAGTTCGCTCAACGCATTCGGATTGTTCGCCCGCGCGGCGGACGCCAACGCGGCGGACTGCCTATCCGGCAGTAAAATCTCGTCCCGTTCCGCCATCCCGGACTTCCCCGAAACGACGCGCTGCTCACGGTCCTTCTTCGACATCTCCAATAGATCGACCCACTCGTCCGGGCGACGCACACTTCGCATCCAGCGTCCGCCATGGCCCATGCCGACGACACCGACGGTGCATTTGACACGTTCGTCATGAGCCGCGACCCAAACCACCGTCGCACAACCGTAACTCGTTCCATATATCCCGAGACGGTCTTCATCGACTTCCGGCTGAATGCCAAGGAACGTCATCGCCGCTTGCACATCCGCAACCCGGCTATAGGGCGCCAAGCGTGTCCGTGCGCCTTCGCTTTCGCCCCAACCTTTGTAATCAAAGGTCATGACCATATACCCCGCTTCGTTCAACACCCGGGCATTGTCCGGCAGATACAAATCTTTCACACCGGTGTATCCGTGGCAGAGCACGACACCGGCACGCTGTTCGCCGTCCTTCAAATCGTCCGGATAGTAAATGTCCCCGTCGAGTTTCACGCCCTCGCTATAGAACGAAATATTCTTTTTCATAATTTCACCCTCGCTTCATCGTCCGACCTGATCCGGCCAAAACCGGGCACCCTCGCGTGCATATCCGCCGGAGAGCCCGACCGGCGTGCCATCCGCGCGCCAGCAGGACGCGCCTGTCATCCGACCCTCGGCGTCGAACTCGATCGCGTTCATACCACCGCCGACATGCGGCACACGGGTCACGTCGTGTCCCAATTGTGCCAATGCGCCGTCGGTCTCCTTCGGGAAGTCGTCCTCGAGCTCGACACCGTGACCTTGTGTCCAGATACGCGGCGCTTCCACCATCTCTTGAACGGAAAGACCATGATCGAACTTGTTCACCAGCGCCTGCATAGCCGAACCGAATATGCGGAGGCCGCCCGGCAGGCCAAGCGCCAAAGCCGGTTTACCGTCCCGGTAAGCGATGATCGGCGACATCGAGGTCGTCACCCGTTTACCGGGGGCAATCGACAGCGTCTTACCCGGATGCGGATCGAAAACGAACATGTAATTGTTCGGCACGATCCCGGTATCCGGAATCATGATCCGCGCCCCGAACGTCGAGTTGATGGTCTGCGTCGCCGCAACGATGTTGCCATCCCCGTCTGCCGTCGTCACATGCGTGGTGTTCGGCGATTCCGGAAGCGCCACACCGGCGGTCCATTCCTTCGCATTCGCCAAGTCGATATCGGGACGCCGTTCGTCCGCGTAGGCTTTTGAAAGCAGTCGGTCCGTCGGCACGTCGACAAAGGCCGGATCGGCCGTTACCGCCGCCCGATCTGCAAAAGCGATCTTCAAAACTTCTAGAATCAGATGCAAAGATTCCGGCGAGCCGAATCCCATGGACGGAATATCGAAACCTTCCAATAGGTTTAGCATCTGGATGACATGCACGCCGCCGGAAGACGGCGGCGGTGGCCCAACGATCTCGACGTCGCGGTAGGTGCCGCGCACGACCTCGCGTTCGATTGTCTCATACTCTGTGAAGTCCGCCATAGTGAGCAGACCACCCGCCTTTGCCAGATGAGCTGCAACGACCTGACCGACAGCACCGCCATAGAGCGCCGATGGGCCTTCGACCGAAATGGCGCGTAACGTGTCCGCGTATTCCGGTGTCGCCAGCCGCGTACCCGCAGGCAGCGGCTTACCGTCGTCGAGATAAACACTTGAGATGACCGGGTCGAGAACAAGACCTGGCAAGGCTTCGTCGATACACTCGGATAAATAGGGTGTGACGGTGAAGCCGCGACTTGCATGACGGATCGCCGGTTCCATGACGTCGGCGAGCGAGAGCGTGCCGTAATGTTCCAGCATCTCGCACCAAGCTTTCAAGCTACCCGGTGCGGCAATGGCTTTTGCGCCGACTGCATTCTCACGCCCTTCCGTCTCGAGATAGTCGGGCATCGTATCCGAGATCGGCTTGTAGACGTCCGGTCCCGCCGCGAGGGGTGCCCGTCCAAGGCCGTCGATCACCCGGTGCGTTCCGTCGGAAAGTCGGATATGTGCCATGCCGCCACCGACAATCCCAACCATCATCGGCTCGACCACCGTCAGTGTGAACAAAGTCGCGACGGCAGCGTCGATAGCATTGCCACCCGCGGCGATCATCTCGGCACCAGCCGCCGAGGCCAACGGATGGCTGGCCGCGACCATTCCGTTCGTGGCAAAGGCAGGCTGCTTAGAACACGAGATGTCGACCGCCATCAGGAATTCTCCCGCTCGTGTTTCGGTCCGGTCTCGGTGAAGACCCACATGCCAGCTGTCTTCCGATTGAACGCGTCGCATTGCTGGCGTTCGCCCCGGGTCTCTTTCAGCTTCGCCAGCACGTTCTCCCCACTTTCCGCCTCAACTTCGTAGAATGCCAGATACTTGTGTGGCGATTTCATGCCTTCTTCGGCGGTCAACTCGAACCTTTGTCCGCTATCGATCCCCGCGCTCGATAATACCTCGTCGATATGGGTGTTCTCATACCAATCGTTGAAAGCGTCGTCTTGACCCTCGAAAGGCTCACTGAGTACGACAACCACGTGTTTCGGCATTCTCGTTCTCTCCATCAATTCGTTCGGCCGGCGCCTAATCCAGAGCTTGTCGAAGGATAGTGGCCCAGCTTGGCTCACTCATGCTTCGACAAGCTCAGCATGAGGTCAAATTCGTATCGGCGCGTTAGAGCGCCTTGGACAATTGCGTGACGGATTCGGATGGCGGCGAGAGAACAGGAACACTGACTTTTGCCGCCACATCGGCCCGTGCGCGATCCATCGAGAAATGCGCCAAGAGCACGGCACTGCACGCACCGACACAGGCTGCCGCTTCCGCGATCAGGCGGTTGTGCGTTTCCGCATCGCCCCGATCGATGGCTTCGCGCGCGCCTTCGACGAGAACGGTCCGCAAGCTCGCGTCGCTCCCACGCGCGGTCTTCATCTCCGTAAACTCCTGCTCCATGGAATCGATCGAACCGTCAAAGGTAGCGAGCATCACAAGATCGCCACCCACATCGAGAGCGCTTTCGAACATTGCTTCATTCGGCTTCAGGACCGGCACCGGGCTCTTGTCCGTTGCGGCTTCAATGGCCGGCCCGAACGCCGAACAACAATACAAGACGCCGTCCACGCCGCGCTCGACCGCATAGTCGGCCATACCAATGATACGTTGAGAGAGATCGTCTGTGAGTTCGCCCGCCGCCGCACGGTCGGTCGAAAGACTGCTATCCAATAAATGGAATGTGTCGGCCTCCGGCCAGAGTTCGCTAAAGGCCTGTTCCGTCGGATCCATCGACACGACGGTTGCGTGAATCAGAGCAATTCGTTTCTTTTGTTCGCCCACAAGCTTCTCCCCTGCGCGATGATCATTTTGGACGCCATGCTACAGGGGGAGAAGCGGTGAGACGATAGTGAATAGTTCGGAACGCCTAGAAAAGCGCTACTTGGTCTTCTTTTTCATCTTGTCCCGCATTTCGGCACCTTTGCCCTTACCCATGCCCTTGCCTTTTTTCATATTGGACATTTCCTTCCCGGACATTTTATCTTTCTTGCCCTTCATCATCTTTTTGCCCTTATCTTTCATTTCCTTGTGGGCACCCGCGGCAGCGGTTTATTCCGTCAATTGAACACCGTCGGAGAAAGAGAGACCGAGGGGAGCGGCCGAGCCAATGGCCAGTACGAATGCAAAACTCGCGGCGGTTAGGAGAGCATTTCTCATTTAGATTTTTCTTTCGATTTTTGCTGCATGGCTTCGCCAAGACAGCATTGGGAGGGTGCATGAAGTCTAAGTGGGCATTCCTAATATACCCTTAGGAATGGCCAACCTACGGCCGCGACCCGCTGGCCCGAGAGATTGGCCAACGCGCCGCCGCTACCTTGGGGCTGGCCGCTTCTTTTTCTTTTTGTCTTTCTTTTTCTTTTTCTTCTTATCTGCAGCGAGTGCCGACTTATCGCTTAATTGCAGACCGTCGGAATAAGAGATGCCGTAAGGCGTAGAAACGCCAACCGCTAAGAAAAAGGCGAGCGTGATCGCAAGTAACAATCCGTTCCGTAACATGGGGGTTTCCTCCCTCATTATTTGTCGCGCCAGGGTACTATATACGCAACTTTCCTAAGATAACGTGAAGATTAACCCCGTCGCACGATCGGCGCGGCGACGCTCTGAATCATGACGTTGACGCAGGCCGGCTTGCCACTGTCATAGGCGCGTTGAATGGCACCCGGCAGGTCTTCCGCCTTGGTGACGAACTCACCGTGCCCCCCCATGGCTTCAACCATTTGGTCGTAGCGGGCGGGCAAAAGCTCGCAACCATGCGCCCGATTCTCGCCGTAGTCCCTTATCTGGATTTGATGCTCTGCATTCCAGCACGCATCGTTGCCGACGACGGCGACGAAGGGCAGATCGTTTCGCACGGCTGTGTCGAACTCCGCCATGTGAAATCCGAAGGTGCCGTCGCCCATAATCGTCAGTACGGGTTCACTTCCTTCCGCCACCCGGCCCGCGAGCGCGAAAGGGGTGGCGGCGCCAATCGAACCGGCGACGCCATTGGTGATGCGCCGCTCGCTGTTCAAATTCGCTTGCGACCATTGGCCAATCTCACCGCCGTCCATGATCAGCACGAGATCCGGATGCTGGTCGGTGAAGCTTTTCACACCGCGGCAGAAATCGAGTGCGTGGAGGGCGCCCTCCTCGCCGGTAATATCCGCCCAGGCGTCTGGCCGATGATCCGCCGCCGCGTGGACCGCCGCGCACCATGCGGCGTCGCCGACATTGCGGCCGCGTTCGGTGAGCTTCGCCGCAGCCGGATAGGAATCCGCGACCGCGCTCAATACCAGACGGTCGCCCTTGTTCGAAGCGACGCGATCGATGAGCGAGATATCAGGATCGAGCACGACGAATTGGCACCCTTCGTCGACAAAGGGCGCATCCCCAAACTTCACCGTATGATCCATCGGCTTGCCGAGAAGAACGATCAGGTCGGCTTTCTGGAGTTCCTCGGCATAGGCGCCCAGACACGGATCGTTCAATCCACGTGGGCTTTCCATCCCGATGACGGGAACACCGAGTTTCGCTTCCAGCGCCCGCTGCGCCGCCCGCCCAGGCTTTGTACACATATGCGGGCCGACGATAATGATCGGCCGTTCGGCCGATTCCAACGCGGCGATGGCCGCGTCCGCCGTCACGTCGGACAGCAATTGTTCAATCGCCACGAAATCTTCCGCCTCCGGCCAGAGTGCGGGATGATCTTCAAGTTCCTCTTCCAAAACATCCGACGGCAGGCTGAGATGAACCGGACCGGGCCGGCCGGACGCGGCGATGCGGCAGGCCAACGCAATATCGTGACCGATTTCCGCCGCCGATTCCGCCATCCAGGAGGCTTTTGTCACCGTCGCAGCCATCTCCGCCTGAGGGAGTTCCTGAAAGCTGCCGCGCCCCAACTCGTTCGTCGGCGCATGGCCCGAGATCAAGACCATCGGCATCTCCGAGGCCTCCGGCGTACATAACGCGGCGCAAGCATTGGTATGTCCCGGGCCGCCCGTGACCATTGCGAGTCCGACATTCCCCGTAAGCTGCCCCCAAGCGCCCGCCATCAACACGGCCGCGCCTTCCTGGCGCACATGGGTGAGATTGATCTTCGTGCCGATCGTGGCATCAAAAATCTCCATGATATGGTTGCCGGAGAGCGTGAATATCTGGTGCATTCCGGCGCGGTCGAGCGTCCGCGCGAAGATGTCCGCACCTCTGAGCTTATCAGTCATGTATAGGGTATCCGTCTTTGGTCGTCGCCGCAGGCGTCGCGGTCATTTTATCCGATGGTCAGCGTTTGAAATTGCGGACCGGTTCTTCCCCATCTTGCGGCGGCGCGTCCTGTTCGGAAAGCGTTAATTCCGGCCGTCCGATATGGGGGCCATCATAGGGTGCATCAGGGCCGAACGGCTTGTCGCCGGCGATCGTCACCCGCTCCATCCGCCGGCGTTGGGGGTAGTAGTCGTGGATGGCGTAATGCAGGACACATCGGTTGTCCCACATAATCATCGTGTTCTGCTCCCAATGGTGGCGGAACTGATACTCCGGCACTTTCGCCTGATCGAATAACATGGTCAGCAAGGCGCGGCTTTCCTCTTCCTTCATGCCCTTGATGCCGATCGTGAACTGCGGATTGACGAAGATGCTTTTACGGCCGCTCTCCGGATGAACCCGGACCACTGGGTGCGTCCGGATCGGATGTTCGTCCTCAATCTCGAGCAACCGTTTTTTGCTTTCTGGATCGTTGTTGAAAAGCGTGCGGAAGGGTTTGAAGTCGAAGATGCCTTCGAGCCCCGATATTAGACGCTGTATCTCGTCGCTCAGTCCTTCGTAGGCGGCGCTCATGCTGGCGAACATCGTATCGCCGCCGAGCTTCGGCGTAATGGTCGAGCGTAGGATCGTCGCCATCGGCGGTGTCTCGCGAAACGTTTCGTCGCTGTGCCATTGATCTGTCAGGCGCGGCGGATTGCCTTGGTGATTGTCGAGGACGATCAGCTCCGGCATGCCCGCCAGATTCGGCGAGAACGGATGTATCGAAAGATCGCCGAACATCCGCCCGAAGGCGATCTGATCGCGCGCATCGATATCTTGGTCGCGGAATACCAGAATCTCGTTCTCGAGAAACGCACGGTGCACAACGCCAAACTCATTCGCGGTGAGATGCTGCGACAGGTCGAGATTTCGAATCTCCGCCCCGAGATTCCGGCCCAGTCGCACGGTTTCGATTTCGTTCGTGCGGTCTGTCGTCTTCACAGCTTCGGACATGGCGGTCTCCCTACTTCCTCGTCGGACTCTCATGCGTCGACAAGCTCAGCACGAGGGTTCTATAAATGGAGCGGAACAGCAAGTCCTTACCCCGAGCTTGTCGAAGAGAGATTTACTCCGCCGCCGCTTTGCCAGCCTTCACATGCTCGCCGCCGCCGAAATGCGGCATCACTTCCTCCGCGATCTTTGTGTACTGTTCGATCATCATCGATTCCGGTGTGCACATCGGCATCGACAAATTGACGTATTCAAGACCAGGGAACTGCTCTTCGAACCCCTTCAAGAGGCCGATAAGCTCTTCCGAAGTGCCCGCGAACCAGGCCCCCATTTCGGTGTAAGCCTCCACCGTCGGGACCCCCTTGGCGTACCAGTCGCCCCGCTCCGCGATCGTCGCCAGTTGTTCGTCCGTCAGGCCCGGCAAGAAGCCGAGCGGACCGAACATCTTGGCGTGCTCCTCGAACATCGGCGTGATGTTCCGGATCGCCTCTTCCTTCGTCTCGCCCAACATCATATGCAAACCGATGTTGATCCCTTCACCAAGCCGCAGGTCTTTACCGGCACGCTGACCGGCTTCCTGATACGCGCGAATCGGGCCGGCTTCGAGTGTCGCCGCACCCCCGCCGATAAACCCTTTCATGCCGTATTTATGCATGAAGTCGAGGCCACGCGGTTTCGCGCTGACCACAGGCTGCCAACACTCGACCGGCTGGTTTACGGGGCGCGGCACAACCGATATCTCTTTCAATTCGTAGCCACGGTATGGGACTTCTGCCGGAAGGTTGTAGTACTTGCCCTTATGGGAAAACGACTCTTCGTGGAAAGCCTTAAACAAAACCTCGACCTGTTCTTCGAACAGCTCACGGTTCGCGTCTTGATCGAGCATAGGCATGCCGAAGGTTTCGACTTCGCGACTGTGATAGCCGCGCCCAACGCCGAAAATGGTCCGACCCTTCGTCATAAGATCGGCTTGCGCGTAATCCTCCGCCAAACGTAAAGGATGCCACATCGGTGCAATGTTAAAGCCGCAACCAATCTTGATCTGCTCTGTGATATGACAGAGATGCACGGCCGCCATCAGACTATTCGGCAGCACTTCGTAGCCTTCATGCTGAAAGTGATGTTCCGCCATCCACATCGAATGGTAACCGAGACGATCCATCGCCTGCGTAACCCGTTCGAGTTTACCGAACACGCCGCGTAACTCTTCCTGGCTGAACCGGCGTTCGTTCGCCGGGGTTGCATCCTTGCCGCGGTCCGGCATGTCGATATGACCGGCGTAAACCGTCGTAAACTTGTCAATCATGGCGCATTCCCCACTCATCCGTTCTTTGCCAATAAAATCTATCCGCTCGGTCTCCAGACAAGGGCTTTACACTTTTACCCTCGCCCTATCGGAATTTGATATTAAACTCTCTCGCTACCGAATGAGGGAGAGAAGTCATGGTCGAACGAAACATCAGCGAAGAAGAACGCAAACTGCAGGAAACCGCGGCGAAGGTTTTGCCGGCGGGCAGTTTCGGCAACGAAGGCTCCGGCATCGTCATCCGCCGCGGCGAAGGCGGTCGCGTTTGGGACGTGAGCGGCAATGAATATGTCGACTATCTGATCGGCTCGGGCCCGATGTTGATCGGTCATTGCCACCCCGAGGTTCTGGCCGCGGTTGAAGAACAAACGCCGAAAGGCTCGACCTTCTTCGTCAACAACGAACACGGCATCCTGCTGGCCGAAGACATTTGCGAGGCGGTCGCCTGCGCGGACAAAGTCCGCTTCGTCTCTTCCGGTTCCGAAGCAACCTTCTACGCCATGCGCGCCGCGCGGACGTATCGCAAGCGCGACAAGATATTGAAGTTCGAAGGCGGCTTTCACGGCATGAACGACTACGCCTTGATGAGCATGGCACCAAAGCGGCCGGGCAACTTTCCGCAAGCGCAACCCGATTCCGCTGGCATTCCGCAGAAGGTGCAGCAAGAGGTCTTGATCGCGCCCTTCAACGACACCGACGCGGCGGTCGCCCTGATCCGCGAGAACCAGGAAGAATTGGCCGCCGTGATTGTCGAAGCGTTCCAACGCCTCATCCCGCCGGCGCCGGGTTTCCTCGAAGCTTTACGTGAAGTGACGGAGGAAACGGGCGTCGTCTTGATCTTCGACGAAGTGGTGACCGGATTCCGTTTCGCCTATGGCGGTGCGCAAGAATACTACGGCGTCGTCCCCGATATGTGCAGTTTGGGGAAAGTCGTCGGCGGCGGCTATCCGCTGGCAGCAATCGCCGGTAATGAGGCGATCATGGCGCATTTCGACGCATCGCGCGTGAAAGACGACGAATTCATGCAGCAAATCGGCACCCTTTCGGGCAATCCCTTCGCCGCGGCGGCCGGGCGTGCGACGCTACGCGTCCTGCGCGAGCCGGGCGCTTACGACCGTCTGCACGCGACGGGCCGCAAGCTTATGGAAGGCATCACGGCGCTGCTCGAGAAAACGGGCACCAAAGCGCAGATCGTCGGCGAACCGCCGCTCTTCGATGTGTTCTTTACGGAAGAAGAGGTTCGCGACTACCGCACCCTGACCCGCGTCGACAACGCGGCGCAGGCGAAGTTCAACGCCGGTCTCGCCGCGCGCGGTATCCTCAAGGGGGGCAACAAGTACTACGTGTCGCTGGCCCATACCGACGAGGACGTCGCGTTTACGTTGAACGCCGTCGAGGAATCCCTCACGGACCTACACGCCGACGCATAAGCGCGATCCCTCGTCCTTGTCCTTCGACAGGCTCATGCTTCGACAGGCTCAGCATGAGGAATTTGCCGCAACCTCACCCTGAGCCTGTCGAAGGGTGAGCATCCGATTGAGGGATTTCGATGCAATTCGATCTGAACGGTAAAGTCGCGCTGGTTACCGGCGGTGGGCGCGGTATCGGCAAGAACGTCTCGCTGATGTTGGCGCGGAATGGCTCGGATGTCGCCCTGTGCGGCCGCACGCAAGAGACGTTGGACGAAACCGCAGCGGAAATCCGTGAGATGGGGCGGCAAGCCTGGCCAATCGTCGCCGATGTGCGGGAATACGAGAATATCAAACGCTTCGTCGCGGAGGCCGCCGAGGCGGCGGGACGGATCGACATCCTCGTCAACAACGCGGTCTATTCCGTGAGCGCCCCTTTCGACGAACAGTCCGATGAAAATTGGCAGCAGCATATCGACGTTAAGCTGATGTCCTATATCCGTTGCGCCCGCGAAGTGATTCCACACATGAAAGCACAAGGCGGCGGGCGGATTGTGAACGTTACCGGTATGACCGCGCGCATCGTCGCAGCGTTGCGACCGACCAACGGCGTGGTCAACGCGGGTGCCACCAATTTCACGAAGTCGCTCGCCACGCATCTCGGGCCCGACAACATCACCGTCAACTGCATCCATCCCGGGATGACCGTGACCGACCGGATGCGCGGCAATTTCGAGCGTCGCGCCAAAGACGCCGGTGTAAGTTTCGATGAGATCGCCGCGCAAACGATTGTGGAAATTCCGATGGGACGGCTTATCGATCCTGACGATATCGCAAACGCGGTACTGTTCTTTTGCTCCCCGATGGCGGACATCGTGACAGGCCAAGCCATCGCCGTCGACGGCGGGTCGGGTACCGCGGTGAGCTATTAATATTCGCGCTTATTAACTGCCGCATAATCCCTTCCAACGGCAAGCCGCAACATGGTCAGTAGTATCGCGATTTGTGCTTTAAAATTAGGCACATATTGTGATATGATTTGCTCCAGTCGCGACATCTTGTAGTTGGGGAGCATTTCGCGTGGCGATACTCGAAGATCGTAAAAGCCAAGGCCGAGCCGAAGAAATCCGTCAGGCTCAAAAGATCAAAGTGGGCCTGAGCCCCGAATTGAAAGCAGCCATCAAGATCCTCGCGGACAGTATCCGCAAACACCCGATCCCTAGCGATCAACTCGAAAAGTTGACGGAAATGAAACTGGTCGAGAAAAAGTTCGGCCGATACTACCTCACATCTCTCGGCCGCATCGTCTCAATGATATAGAGCTAGGTTGCGATGCCGGTTGCAGCCGTATAGCGACGATAAGCTTCCGTGTGCGCGGCGCGCGCGGCATCGCTAAGCGGCGTTTTCAATCGCTCTTCATGCACGAAATGCCCGTAACGGTCGGCGCCGCGTACACATAGAACGCTCGTACGGGGTTCGGTCTGCGGACGGACATGGGCCGGGATGAAGCTAACCGCATATCCAATACGGCGGTCATCGCTGCGATTCGGTCCGGAGGAATGGATCATGTGTTTGTTATGCAGTGACATCTCGCCGGCACGAAGCGGCACAGCTACGCCGTCCGAATCGTTAAACCGGTCATGGATCGCCTTTCCGAGACGAATAAGGTGATCTTTTTCTGGCTTCTCGGCATGCGGTACGAGGCCTTCCGCCCGGCTGCCGGGGATCATTCGCATGCAGCCGGCTGTTTCGGATGCATCGGACAGCGCCACCCAGGCGGTCACATGTTCCGGCGGATCGAGGTGGAAATAGTCGTCATCCTGGTGCCAAGGAATATAGGCTTCGTTCCGCGCTTCCTTGATATTCATCGTGGTGTGATAGACCAGAATATCGGGGCCGATGACATCTTCGACCGCATCCAGCACCTCGGGATGATGGACAATCCTATCCGCCCACTCGAACAGCAAATAAGACTTCGAGCGCTCCGGAAAATCGAGCGGCTTTCCGGTCTCGGCCTCAAAAGCCTCGAGCTCGGCACGGAACCGCGTAATTTCCGCCGCGTTCAAAACCGGAATGGAGACAAGAAACCCGTCCCGGCGGTAGCTCTCGACTTGCGCATCGGATAATTTCTTTGCCATCGATTTTCGTTTACTCCGCCGCGGATCGAATTAGCTAGAATAATGCAGTTATTGCAGAGGACCTGTCCATGCCTACCGAGTTCGACACGTACCCGCTCTCTGCCGCCGTTGGCACGGAGATATCGGGCCTCGATCTCTCACAGCCGCTCGACGCCAAAACTATCCGGCAGTTGAAAGACGTTCTGCAGGATCGCCATCTGCTGCTTTTCAGAGCGCAGGATTTGTCGCCGGATCAGCAAGCGCAATTCGCCCGGCATTTCGGCGACACAAGCCAGCGCGAGCTCAATAAGGAATCGGCGGAGAACGACGATAATCAATATGTCTCGAATGTGCGGGCCGACGGTATTTTCGGTAAGGGCGAGCTCGATTTTCACATCGACCAACTGTTCCTGGAAGACCCCCTGAAGGCGCTGATTCTCTATGCCGTCGAAATTCCCGCATCCGGCGGCGGAACGAAATTCCTAAACACCGAATCCGTCTATGACGCGATGCCGGATTCGTTAAAAGACAGGCTCCGCGGGCTGCGCTGCCGGCATGCCCGAGCTTACGACAAGAAGACGACCGCCGATTGGAATGTCGTCGATGCGGAAGAGGAGTCGCCGAGCTGGGTTCATCCGCTGCTGCGGCGCAACCCATCGACCGGCAAGACCGCGATCTGGGTGAATAAGCTCACGACGATCGGCATTGAAGATATGGAGCCGAATGCGAGCGCGACATTGATCGACGAAGTGCGATCGCATTTCTATGACGAAGGGCTCGCTTACAGCCACGCCTGGCGATCTGGCGATCTGATTCTCTGGGACAATCTCGTCTTGCAACACGCCCGCCTGCCATTCGATGAAAACAGCCGCCGCACCTTGCGCCGGACGGCAATCCTATGAGCGCCGAAGTGCAAGCCGCGGACGCACCCGTCTGCGATGCCGTGACCTTGGAAGTGATCCGAGGCGCACTGCGTGCCAGCCAAAGCGAGATGGAGGCGTTGATCGAGCGGACGGCCATGTCCGCCTTCATCCGCGAGAAGAAAGATTTCTTCGTCGCGTTATTCGACGCAACGGGCGACATGATCGTCGGCGCATACCGCCCGAGTTTCGGGGATCCGGTCCGACCGATCTTCGAGTTTTATCCGCCCGATCAAATGAAGCCCGGAGATCTCTATTGGTATAACGATTGTTACGGCTCAAAAGGCTCGGTCTCACATTCCCCGGACCAAGTCTTCGTCGCACCGATATTCGTCGATGGCGAGATCATCGCCTTTGCACAAAGCTGGGCCCATTTCGCGGATATCGGCGGCATGCGACCGGGCTCGATCTCGCCCGACTGCACCGACATCTTCCAAGAAGGAATCATCGTCCCTCCGGTCCGCTTGGCGGAAGCCGGTGTCGTCAATGACGAATTGCTTCGCGTGTTTTTCCGTAATTCCCGCTTCCCCGATATGCTGAAAGGAGACACCCGGGCTTGCTTCGCGGCTGTCCGTCTTGGCGAGCGGCGTATCGGGGAGCTGGCTGAGCGGTTCGGCGCCGAAGTGGTCGTCGACGCGTTCCGCCAATTGGGCGACCGATCCGAACAGGCTGCGGTTGAGCGGCTGCGCGAAACTTTCCAACCCGGCAGCTATCGTTTCGCCGATTCCGTGGATCACGACGGTCAAGGCAACGGGCCCTATCGCCTCAGCATGGAATTGACAGTGGATGACAACGGTGTCGTTCTCGATTTTTCGGACAGCGACGACCAGGCGCCGGGCCCGATCAACTATCTGGTCAACCCGGCAGTCCCCCGCGCCATGTTGGGCATGTACCTACTGGCCGGCGATCCGACTTTGCTTTTAAACGCCGGCGCCGGGCGCGCCATCGACGAGGTCGTCTTACGGGAAGGTAGTGTCCTGCAACCGAAATGGCCGGCGCCGCTTGGCCAACGCGGTTTGACCATGATGCGCCTGTTGAGCTCAACCATGGGATTGGTCAACGCCGCTGGCGGTGAGTCCACCGCGGCCAACTGCGCCTATGTGATTTATTTTGCGCGCGGCGTCGGCGACGACGGCACACCCTTCCTGATGAGCGACGGCGTCGGCGTTGGATACGGTGCTCGGCCATACGCGGACGGTATCAACGCCGTCTATTATGTTGCTCAGGAAAACTATCCGGCGGAAATGATGGAGCAGACCTATCCCGCGCGGCTGCGGGCTTACGGTATCCATTGCGATTCCGGCGGCCCCGGTCGATGGCGCGGCGGATGCGGCGTCGTTCGCGAAATCGAGCTTCTTGCCGAAGAAGCGACCTTCGCCATCCGGATCGACGGCGTCCAGAAACCTGCTTGGGGCGTGAAGGGCGGGCACAACGGGGGCGCCGGACGAGCCGTCCTCAATCCCGGCACACCGCAAGAACGCGAACTCGACCCCTTCAGCGACGGCAACGTCTTAAGGCGAGGCGATATCCTTCGATTGCAGACCGGCGGCGGCGGCGGATGGGGCCATCCCTACGACCGGGAGCCCGAACGCGTGCTCGCGGATGTACTCGCACAGTTCGTCAGCCGAGAGTCGGCGTTGGAAGATTACGGCGTAGTCCTATCCTCAGACGGCGAATCCGTTGATGCGGCCGCCACGGCCGCGCGCCGCCAAGACCGCCCGCCGGTCGACGGCCTATTCCATCGCGGCGAATACAAGGACATCCTCGAATGAACGCCGCCGTCGAAACCGAAACGGAAATACGATACGCCGTCGCCATCGACACCGGCGGCACCTTTACCGATGTCACCTTGTTCGACCGGGAGACCGGACAGATTTGGACGGCCAAAACACCATCGACACCGAGCGATCCGTCCGTCGGATTCATGAACGGGATCGAAGCCGCCGTCGAGAAGGCGTCTCTTGAGGCGACGGAACTCGCTCAGGTCTTCCATGGCACGACCGTTGCCACCAACCTTATCTTGGAAGGTAAGGGCGCGGATGTCGGTCTCATAACAACCGGTGGATTCAAGCACGTTCTCGAGATCGGACGGCAAGATATCCCGCGGCGCGCGAACTTGTTCGCTTGGATCAAACCGACTCGCCCTGTTCTGCCGGAGCGAATTCACGAGATTCCGGAGCGGGTCGATATCGAGGGCAATAAGCTGGTACCGCTCGACGAAACAGCGGTCCGCAAGGCGGCGCGTGATTTTAAGGCCCGCGGCGTCAACGCGATCGCCGTCTGTTTTCTGAACAGTTTCGTCCATCCTGCACATGAAGAAAGGACGGCAGAGATTATCCGCGAAGAACACCCGGACGCCTTGGTTTCCATTTCTTCCGACGTTCTCCGGGTCTTCCGCGAATACGAGCGTAGTATCGCAACGGTGCTGAACGTTTATGTCATGCCAGCGGTCTCGCGTTACGTCGCACAACTCGAAGGTCGCCTCTCCCAAGAAAAGATCGACGCCCCGCTGCTCATCATGAAATCGAACGGCGGTGTCGTCGGCGCAGACGAAGTCGAACGCGTACCGGCCTACACGGCGCTGTCGGGGCCTGCCGCCGGCGTGGTCGGTGCCGGATTTGTCGGCGCCGCCGCCGGATACGGTGACGTGATTGGAATCGATATCGGCGGGACATCGGCGGATATCTGCTTGATCAAGAACGGCGCTTACAGCCTTACCGGCAAAGGTAAAATCGGCGATTGGCCGCTGGCCTTCCCGATGCTGGACATCAATACGGTCGGCACGGGCGGTGGATCGATTGCCGCCGTTTCCGAGACCGGCGCCTTGACGGTCGGCCCCGCGAGTGCCGGCGCCGACCCTGGTCCCGCTTGCTATGGGCGCGGCGGCGAACAGGCAACCATCACAGACGCGCATCTCGTGCTCGGTCATCTGCCGCCTTATCTACTGGCAGGCGGCATGCAGCTTGACGAAGCGGCGTCTCGTAATGCCATCGAACAACATGTCGGCCGGCCCCTCGGGTTGAGTGCGGAAGCCGCGGCGCAAGGCATTCTCGCAATTGCCGATAACGATATGGTTGGGGCCATCCGTGTCATCTCGGTTGAACGGGGACACGACCCGCGTGACTTCGCGCTGATCCCGTTTGGCGGAGCGGGGCCCCTGCACGGCAGTTCTCTTGCCCGGTTGCTGGGCGCGCAAACAGTCGTCGTTCCGCCTTCGCCCGGCGTTCTTTCGGCTATGGGCCTCCTGGTCTCACAATTGCGCGCGGACTACTCCCGAACCTGCTTCCAAGCGCCGCCGGATTTTGATTTCAATTTGATGGAGACCGCGTTCCGCGAATTGGAAGCCGAAGCGGCAAACTGGTTCGAGCGCGAGGGCGTCCCTCAAGCCGCGCGACAACTCACACGTAAAGCAAGCCTACGTTACAAGCATCAAGGTTTCGAACTTGACGTCGACTGGACAGGAGACGCCGTTACCGCGGACACAACCGCCCTTACGCTCGACGCGTTCCATACATTGCACGAGCGCCTCTATACCTTTGCCCAAAAAGACACGCCAATCGAGATCGTGACCTTGCATGTCGCGGCGGTCGGCGAACTCTTACAGCCTAAACTGTCGGCGTTGCCGACCGGCGGGGCATTGGCCGATGCTGAAATCAACCGTCATCCAGTCTTTTTCGAAGACGGTCGGTGCGACGTCCCGGTGTACGATCGTCAAAAACTGAGCGCCGGCATTCACTTCGAAGGGCCTGGCCTCGTCGTCCAACTCGATTCAACCACCCTGATCGAGCCGAATTCCACAGTACGAACAGATCAATTTGGCAATCTGATTGTCGATGTTTCCTAGCCGCAGCCGGGAGGCCTGAGACAACTTCGGTGGCGAGCGCCACACGATTTTCATATCGAATTTGGACGAGAGAATAATTGTTACATTATAACATTTTTCTCTCGCTAAAACCGTTTAAGCATAGTAAGGAAGCGCCCTTCAGGAAGCATATACCGCGCCGGTTCCGGCGCGATGCAAGAACAACAATTGAATTGGGTGGGTTTTAATGCCTCGAAAAACACCAAAATCGCTTGCGGCTGTATCGGTCGCAGCGGTCTTCTTCGCGACCTCAGGTACTCTTCTGGCAGACAACGCCAGGATCGTGAAAAGCTCGAAAGATCAAGTGTCTCTCAGTATCAGCGGACAGTTCTCGCGTGAAATTCATATCGTCGATGACGGGTTTAGCACCCGCGTTCGGCATCAGGACAGCGATTACAGCAGCAGCCGATTCCGGATGCACGCGGATACGCAGATCAGCCGAGACTTGAAAGTCAGCGGTCTCGCCGAGATCGCGATCGACGATAATCGTAACACGTCCAGCAACGTCCGCGCTTCGGCAAATGGCGGTCGCTCTGGCAACGACCTGCAGACGCGAGTTCTCGATATCACTTTCGAGCATAGTAGTTTCGGGACCATTACTATGGGCGCCGGCGACGCCGCCGCCAGTGGCGTTATGACAACCAACGCCCACGGTATTTTCAACGCCGAGCCGAGCAGCTCCTGCTTGGCGGCCTCCGATATCCAGTTCCGCAACAGCGGAAACGAAACGCTGAGCGGGACCTCGGTGTGCGGCGCTATGCCAGACTTCGATTTCAGCGGCCGGACGACCCGCATTCGCTACGACACGCCGTAAATCGCCGGGTTCGTTGCTTCCGTATCGCATCATGACGATCAATCGTTCGACCTCGGCCTGTTCTACGAAGGCAATTTTTTCGATACCGATATCGCCGCGGCGGTCGGATACACCAACGCCCTTGAGGGCGGATCCGGAGCGGCCGGCCACGAAATCATCGGTGGCATGCTTTCCTTTGTTCACTCGAGCGGCTTGGGCGCTTCGGGCGGATGCGCTTTCCAAAACGAGTTGGCGAATAGCAGTGTGGCTGGCGCTCAGGACCCGGTCCGCTGCGGTGTCCAACTCCACTATCAGCGCAAGTTTAACGAGATCGGTCAGACCGCTTTTGTCGGCGAATGGGATCAAGTCGACAGCGCAACCACCAGTGGCGATACCGCCAAAGCGTATGCTTTTTCGATCCAACAGAGCATCGACGCGGCGGCCATGGAGATCTGGGGTAAGTACTCCCATTTCGAACTCGATCGCGACGGTTCCGACTTGGACGATATCGATGTGATCAGTGTGGGTACGCGTTTGAAATTCTAAGAATGGGAATTCAAACCCAACATCCAGGGCGGTGCCGAACTTGTTTGGCGCCGCCCTTTTCCTATCTACGTCCCGGGAGAGGGGTCCAAACCTGGATTCGGGCTAAATCAATTGAAACATAGCCCGAAACCAGCCTCCAAAGTTGGAGCCGCCTCGACATGCCGGAGCCTCTCATGAAACCGCTCGACGACATTCGTGTTCTCTCTGTAACCGTATTTCTCGCGGGTCCCTTTCTGAGCATGACGCTCGCGCGCTTCGGCGCAGAAGTCATAAAGGTCGAAATGCCAGGCACCGGTGATCCGGTTCGCAGTTCCGGGCCATTCCATGGGCCGAAAGGTATTAGCAAAGACCGCCAGACCGAAGACGACCTTTCGATCCGATTCCTAAAGCGATCGGAAGGTGTGAAAAGCGTCACGCTCAATTTGAAGGACCCCGAAGGTCGTCGCATGTTCCTCGAACTCGCGAAACAGTCGGACGTCCTCATCGAGAACCTGTCACCCGGCTCGATGATAAAACTGGGTCTCGGCTACGATGACGTTGCAGCGGTCAATCCAGGGATCGTTTATTGCTCGATCGCGGGCTATGGCCAAACAGGACCCTACAAAGACCTTCCGGCGCATGACCACCAAATTCAGGCGATGTCCGGTATTATGGATATGAATGGCGCCGGCGACGGCCCGCCCACACGGATCGGCGTTTTTGTCGGAGACCTCGTCACCCCGCTCTATTGTGCGTATTCGATCCTCGGCGCGCTGCGGCACAAAGAGAAGACCGGGGAAGGTCAGTACCTCGACGCCTCGATGATCGATACTTTGGCGACGCTCATGTTCATGGAACCGATGGAGCATATACTGGCCGATGGGCTTCCCGTTCGTGCCGGCAACGATGCCCGCGACAATGCCACCGGCCTTTATCGACTATCGGATGGAGACGTCATCATTACAGTCGGCACACCGACCCGACTCAACGCTCTTTTCAGCGCCCTTGGGGCGCCCGACACACTAGACGACCCCCGTTTCCGCACGTCGGAACTTCGACTGGAAAATATTACCGCGTTGAGGGCCACGATCCAAAAGCATCTCTCCGGCTACACTTGCACAGAGGCGATCTCCCTTCTCGAAGCTGTCGGCGTGCCGATCGCGCGCGTCCGCACACTTCGCGAAGCTGTCGACGACCCGCACTTCCGTGACCGCGAAACGCTCAAGCCCATGTACCGACAAGATTCCACGGAACCCATAGAGCCTGGGATCGTATCCGGTTTTCCAATCCGTTTCTCAAGCGGCAACCTGCCAAAGCTCGAAGGTGGCGCGAAGCTCGGCCATCACAACGAGGAAGTCTTCAAAAAGCTATTGGATTTGGATTCCGATACGCTCGCCGATCTGAAAGATCGCGGTGTAATTTAGAAGGATAGGAACGATGGAGCGGATAGGGTTTATCGGTCTTGGCAATATGGGAAAGCCCATCGCCGAGAATCTCGCGCGCGCAGGGTTTCCCATGACCGTGTTGGATTTAAATCCGACCCCCGTCGCCGATCTCGCCTCCCTCGGCGCGACCGTCGGCAACACCCCGAGCGAAGTCGCAGCCAGCAGCGACATCATATGTTCCGTCGTCATGAACGACCGGCAAACGGAGGCGGTGTTCTTGCAGGATGACGGTGTTTTCGCAGGGGCCGCGCCGGGATCGCTGATCCTGATCCACAGCACGATCAATCAGGAAATGTGTCAGGTGCTGGGCGAGGCGGCGCGCGATAAGGGTGTCCATATCCTGGATGCCGCTGTCAGCGGCGCCGAAGCAAAGGCAAAAGAGGGGAAACTTACCGTCCTTGTAGGCGGCGAAGCAGACCAAGTTGAACGCGCAAGACCGATTTTCGATGTGATCGGCGCGCAGACATTTCATGTCGGCGGGCTCGGCATGGGGCAGGCCGCCAAAGTTTGTAACAACTTGATGTGTCTTGTGAACGTACAGGTGGTCGAAGAGGCTTTCGCGTTAGCGCGAACCGTCGGAATCGATGAGAATGTCATGCGTGATGTTGTTCTCTGCAGCTCGGGTAACAGCTGGTCGCATGAGAATATCGAGGCGATGCGCGAACTCGGAAATATTCACACCGGTGGCAATCTCGACATGAGTATTTTCGGACGTAAGGACATCTCGCTCGCCTCCAAGCTTGCCGCGCGCGTCGGCACCGAGGTCCCGATTACCGATTTCGTTTTCGAACGAATGAAGAAATAGATAGCTCGAGGCTAACGTTCGGGCAGTGCGTTCTTTGGCACTTCGCGATACGGCCGCCCTGTATCGAATCGGGTTTCTTTGGGCATCTTCAAGACGCGCTCGGAAATGATGTTCTTCTGGATTTCATCCGTTCCGCCCGCGATCGAAATCGCCGGTGTCGAGATCAGTACTTCTGCGATAACCCCATCCATGGGACTGTCATCGCCGGTCAACATCGCGTCGGCATCGCTAATTAAGGTGTGGACCCTGTTGGCGGCCCGCGCGACGACACTCGCGGCGAGTTTCCCAAGCGAGCCTTCCGGTCCGGGTGCCCGCCCCTGTTCTTGCGCGGCACGCGCGCGTTTCGCCGTCCAATCGGCGGAATTAGCAAGCGCCATTAGTTTCGCAATTTCTTGACGGACCACCGCATCATCGATCTTTCCGGTCTCTTGTGCGCGTTGAATTACCAGATCGACGCGTCCGGAACGCTGCGGATACCACGTATAAGGCGCCATCGCGGTGGCGATTTCCTCGGCTTCTTCTTCAAAGATACGCCCCGGACGGTTGGTCGGTTCAACTTTTCGCCGGTTGGAATCCGCGTTTCGGCGCTCATGCATCAGCGTCGTCGTCGCGATTCGCCATCCATCGCCTTCTTCTTCGAGCAAATACTCTGGTGCCACTTCCGCATCGGTCATAAACACTTGATTGAACGAAGAATGATCGTTCATCTGACGCAACGGTACGACCTCGACACCCGGTTGGCGCATATCGAGGATAAAATAGCTCAGTCCGTCGTGCTTCGGCACATCCAGATCTGTACGCGCCAGAAGCAGCCCATAATCCGCAAGATGCGCGCTCGTCGTCCAGACCTTCTGGCCATTCACGATATACTTGTTGCCCTTACGCTCCGCTCGGGTCATCGCACCCGCTAAATCAGACCCATTACCCGGTTCGCTGAATAACTGGCACCAGGCATCCTCACCGGTGAGGCTGCGGCGGAGGAATTTCTCCTTCAGCATGTCCGAGCCATGCGTCAAGATTGTCTGCCCCGCCAAAGTCGTCGCTCCCTTTCGGGCGACGGTAATGGCATCAACGCGTTTAAATTCCTCGTCGATAACGCGGAGAAACCCGACGGACAATTCGCGCCCGAACCACTCTTTCGGCCATTGCGGCATGCCCCAACCAGAATCCACCAAGCGGTTGCGCCATTCCAGCAGTGTAAGGTCTGGGTCCCAGTTACTGTCCAACCAGGCGCGTACTTCGGCACGCACCGATTCTTCGGTGTGTTCCGTCATCCGGTCGTCTTTCGAAGGGCACTCCAAACCCGTTCCGGTGTTGCCGGCATATCGATATGGGTGGCGCCGGTCTCCCGTGCCAATACATCAACGATCGCATTCATTATCGACGGAAGCGAGCCGGAACAGCCTGCCTCGCCACACCCTTTCGCACCCAAGGGATTGGTGGTCGCCGGCACCGGGTGCGAACTAAATGCGAAATCCGGCATATCGTCAGCGCGGGGCATCGCATAATCCATGAAGCTGCCGGAGATCAACTGGCCGTCTTCATCGTATCGGATGTCCTCCATCAACGCCTGACCAATTCCCTGCGCGACGCCGCCATGCACCTGCCCTTCGACCAGCATTGGATTGATGAGCGTGCCGAAGTCGTCGACGATGGTATAGCGATCGATCCGGACGATACCGGTTTCCGGCTCGATCTCCACTTCCGCAACGTGACATCCGTTCGGGAAGGCCGAGGGCGGCGGGTCTTCGGTGATCTCCGCATCCAAGGTCGCCGGCACACTCTCCGGCAGCCCCTTCCGGGCGTGCTCGACCAACTCGAACAAGGAAACGCTGCGGTCCGTGCCGGCCACAGTGAATTGGCCCGTATCGAATTCGATGTCGACTTCAGCCGCCTCAAGCACGTGCGCCGCGATCTGGCGCCCGTTCTCAATAACCTTCTCGGCGGTATAAAGCATAATCGTGCCACCGGAAATCATCGTCTTGGACCCACCGGTGCCTTGGCCCGCAATCAACTCGTCGCTATCGCCTTGTATGAGGCGGAACCGATCAAGCGGTATACCGAGCTTCGGTCCCACGACTTGCGCGAAAGGTGCTGCATGACCTTGTCCGTAATCAAGCGAGCCCGTGACCATCGTCACCGCGCCGTCTTCCTCAAAGCGTATTCGCCCCATCTCCCGCGCCGGTGCGCCGGTCGCCTCGAGATAAGTTGCGATTCCGCGCCCGCGGAGCAGCCCTTTCCTCGCCGACGCTTCGCGTCGCGCTTCGAATCCATCCCAGTCGGAAGCCTTAAGTGCATCTTCCATCACCGCGGGGAAATCGCCGCTGTCGTATTCCATCCCGCCCGCTGCCATATACGGAATTTCGTCGGGCCGGAGTATGTTTCGGCGTCGCAATTCGACGCAGTCGATACCCATTTCCCGAGCCGCCAAATCGATGGCCCGCTCGAAATAATAGATCGATTCCGGACGCCCAGCGCCCCGGAATGCGCCAATCGGATTCGTGTTCGTAAAGACGGCAAATGAACGCGCGTGCAAAAACGGGAGACGGTAAACACCCGGAAAATTCCGTCGCACATTGTTCGTATACATGTGCGGCCCAACGGCGCTGAAATAAGCGCCGGCATTACCGTGACTGGTGATACTCGCTCCGAGAAGCTTTGCATCGGCATCAAATGCCAGCGTCACTTCCGCCCAGCCATCGCGNCCATGTTGATCGGATAGGAAACTGTCGCTCCGCTCATCNCACCATTTCACGGGCCGACCNANTTTCTTGGAGGCCACGAGCANCGGTGCATATTCCGGATAGGGCGCGGATTTCATCCCAAAGGAGCCGCCCACCCGATTCGTTTTGATACGCAGTTTATCTCTCGGAATACCGAGAATGTGCTCAGATAGTTCCGACGTGAAACCGAACACGCCCTGTGTCGGTACGTGCAATGTGAAACGGTCAGCCGTGGCATCGTACTCACCCACCGCAGCGCGTGGCTCAATGGGTGAAATCGCGACCCGGTTATTCCGTAACGTGAGACGTGTCACATGATGCGCGTCTGCGATCATCCGTTCGGCCTCGTCGGGGTCGCCGAGTTCCCAATCGAGCGCCCGGTTGTTCGGCGCTATGTCGTGCAATTGCGGCGCGCCGTCTTCCAAGGACGCCCGCGCATCCGTCACGGCTGGAAGGACATCGACATCGAGCTCAACCAGTTCCGCAGCATCTTTCGCCTGCGCCAAACTTTCCGCCACAATTACCGCAATCGCCTCTCCCCGGAACAACACCTTATCCGTCGCAAGGCAGGGCCGGTCCGGTTTGATTATCGGCGTACCGTCTCGGCTTTCCAAATTGTTACGGCAAAACAATGGGCTAACCCCCGCCTCGGCCAGTTCCTTCGCCGTAAGCACACAAAGAACACCGTCAGCCGTCCCAGCCGCGCTGACATCCAGTTTCCGGATATGGCCATGCGCGAAGGGTGAGCGCAGGACGTAAGCATAAGCCTGTCCATCGAGATTGATATCGTCGGTATAAATGCCGTCGCCGCGCAATAGCATTGGATCTTCCAGCCGAGAGACCGGCTGTCCGACGGCAAATTTCTCAAACTCGATGTCGTCCATAGTCGAATTGGGCATTCAATCATTCTCCATGCGCGTTCTTACCTAATAAGATAAGCCGCCCGAACGGACTGACCATGATCAACCGAGGCTGTCTCAGGGCGAAAACGTAAGTTGAAATGGGCAGCGCTAGCGATAAGCACCGTCGACGGGAAGGCCTTGTCCCGAAATATAGCTCGCGTCTTCCGAAGCGAGAAAGGCAATCGCGGCGGCAACTTCATCCGCCTCCGCCGCGCGCCCGAGCGGCGCGTTCGACAAGATACGGTCTCTCGTTTCCGCATCGAGCGCTTCGAACTTCGAACGGATGCGCGAGCCTTGATCGCCGAAGGTGAGCCACGGCAGCACCGCATTGACCGTAATACCGAATGCGCCGACATCCTTCGCGAGTTGCGCGGTCAGTCCCAGAATGCCGGATTTTGCCGCCGCGTATACCAAGCGCGCCCCGGCAGTGCCGACCGGACCTGTCCGACCATGTGCAATGGACGACGACATGTTCACGATGCGGCCATATTGTTGATCTCGCATGGCCGGAACGACGGCCCGGCATCCCATAAAAGTACTCTTAAGGTTCAAATTAACGACCAACTCCCAGTCATCGTCCTCAATCTCGTCTATCTGATGGAGGTGCCGTCCGCCCGCCCCGCCGGCGATATTCGCCAATACATCGATCCGGCCGAAGGCCGAAAGGCATGTCGACGCCATATTCTCGACATCGGATTTCACCGTCACGTCGGCGACCACTTTCTCGACATGAGCACCTTTCGCCTCAAGCTCACCCGCTGTCGCCTCCAATTGCGCTTCTTCGCGATCGACAAGACATATGGCCACGGATTGGGCGGCGAGCCGGTGCGCTGTCGCCCGTCCGATCCCTTGAGCGCCGCCCGTTACGATCGCTGCGCGGTTCGTGCTCATCCTTGTTTGCTGACAAAGTCGCGAATACCCCCCGCGACGATCGGAATGACACCGGCAGGGAAATCATGCCCCATACCGTCGATCACCATCATCTCCGCACCCGCTATGGAATCGCGAACGTCTTCCGCGCATCCAAGCGGCACCAATGGGTCCTCGCGACCATGAATCACCAATGTTGGCGCCTTTATCTGACCCAATCGGGCAACCCGGCTGTCGCCTGACGCGATACTGGCGAGGAGATGACGGCTGTTACCGGCTGGATAGAAAGCGCGATCATAGAGACGGCCAGCCTTCTCGCGAATGGCGGCCTCATCCCGCTCGTATCCAGGACTGCCAATAATATGAGACGTTTCGATGGCCTCCTCGACCGCGCCTTCACGCGTACCCGACGGGTTCCGCGGCCGTCCGAGCCACTCGGCTGCCGCCTCGCTTGGCCGCGGCAGACCGCGTCGGCCTGACGTGGCCATCATGGAGATAAGGGCCGACACCTTTTCCGGATGCCGGATCGCAAATGTTTGCGCGATGGCGCCGCCGTTCGAATTACCAACGATGTTCGCACGCTCGATCCCCAAATGGTCAAGCAGCGCCGCCGTATCGTCAGCCATATCTTCCAATGTGTAGGGCGCATCGACCTTTTCCTTCGCACGGGCCTGCTTGAAAGCAGTCTTGATGTCGGCCGGCCCCCAGTCTTCGAATTTCGTCGAAAGTCCCACGTCTCGATTGTCATAGGCGATGACAAAGAAACCATCATCGGCCAAAGTTTCTATCAGCGCTTCGGGCCACGTTATAATTTGCGATCCGAGCCCGCCGATCATAACCAAGGGCCGTCCGCCTTCGTCACCCCATGTTTGATATTCCAGTTCAACGCCGTTCACTTGCGCGCGCGCCATTTCGCCAACCTCGCTATTCGTCACCGGCCCTCGATAGGCTTTAAAGAGAAAATATGTTGGCGGGCCAGGACGTCCAATAAATCCTACCGCGCGGGCGCCCGACCCTAGGCACGACCGAATTGCGGTAAAACCTCTCTTTCCAAAAGGTCACGGGCTTTATCGGCATCGACGCTCACGCCCGATCGGGTACCGGTCATGATCAGCTTGTCGATGCCAAGCGCCTCAAGATCTTTTACCCACTCAACGATACGCTCCGGCATACCGATGATTGCGTACTCATCGATGAATTCGGGCGTCAACACGTTTGCCTGCTCGGACTCCGCTTTGGTGTGAAGGTTCATGTTGTAGCTGTCTCGCAGCTTGTGCATGACCTCTTTCTGGCTCTCCGTGAGCGGGCCGCTTGTCTTACCGTGCATGACGCCGAAGCGGGTTTGCACCGAGAGGCCGCCGCGCACCAAATCGCGGGCGGTTTCGATATCCGGATGACAGCCGCAGGTCACATACGCTCCGAACTTTATGGCGTCGGGGTCGAGGCCCGCGGCCCTGCGGGCTTCCTTCGCAATGTCGATACCCCAGGCGAGGCGCTCGGGCACAGCCCCCAATGCGAACATCACCCGGTCCGAAGTGCGGGCCGCCAACGCGATCACCTTCGGACCTGTCGCCGCAACTTCGACCGGCACCTTACGATCGCCCGCCTGCGTTTGCTCGATCCATGCGATATGACTGTCGTCCGGTGCTTCTGCGAGCTGCAGCTCCGACATCGGCGGTGCGGCCGTCATCGAAATATCTTCGAGTTCTTCGAACGGCACATGTGCACCGGAAAGATAGGCTTGGAGATGCGAGAGGTAGCGCTCAAAGGGTTTAAGCCGCGCCGGCGCCCGGCCGAGATGGGCAAGCGCGGAGTCGCCGCGGCCGATACCGACGACCATTCGGCCTTTTGAAATCGATTGCACACTGGCCGCCGCCGCCGCCAAAGTGGCCGCCGCCCGTGTGATCGGATTGGTGACGCCGGTCTGAAGCTTCAGACGCTTTGTCACGGTCGCCGCCATCGCCAAGGCGATAAAGGCGTCCCCCGATAAGTTCTGTGAGTCGACAACGCTGAGTCCAGCCCAACCGCCCGCTTCCGCTGCCTCTGCCGCCTTGGTGATACCGCGCGGCGCACTATAGGCATGGGTCCATAATTCCATTGATCTATCCTCTCCGAACTCGGCGAAACGCTCGATCGCGATATATCTTTTCCCAACAAAACCACAAAAGGGATGATTGGCGCGATGCAGGGCCGGTCAATGCGGACATTTTAGGGAAGAGCCCTGCTCGATAGAGAGAATCCTGACGGGAGGAGATCATGATCAAATTGGAACGGATTGACCATTTCGTTATGCGGGTTGCCGATGTTGAGGCGACCTGCGGCTTTTATGAGAAGGTCCTCGGCATGGAGGTTATCACGTTCGACGGCAAAGACGGCGTGGTTCGCAAAGCGCTGCGCTTTGGCCAGCATAAGATCAACCTGCACCCGGACGACACCGATTGGTTTCGCGCCAAAGACCCGCGCTGTGGCGGTGAAGATTTTTGCGTAATCACGGAAACGCCGATGGACGACGTCGTAGCGCACTTGGAACGTTGCGGCGTGAAAATCGAAGAAGCGCCCTCCGAGCGCAGCGGCGCGCTCGGTACTATCTACTCGGTGTATTTCCGCGATCCGGACGGCAATCTTGTCGAAGTTTCCAATTACCGCTAGCGGAGTGAACAGCGTGTCAGAACAATTCGATTACATCGTCGTCGGCTCCGGCTCGGCGGGTGGCATCATCGCGGCGCGTCTCAGTGAGAACGGCAAGCATAGCGTTCTCTGCCTGGAGGCAGGCGAGAAGGACGAGAATTACTTCTGGAGTAAGATCCCGGCCGCTTCCGCCTTTCTATTCGACGATCCAAAGGCCAATTGGCGTTACTGGTCCGAGCCACACGAGAGGTACGGCGACCGCCCTCTTTATGTTCCACGCGGCAAAATTCTCGGCGGATCAAGCGCCATCAACGGCATGGTTTACGTGCGCGGCCAGAAACAAGACTACGACCATTGGGCGCAATTGGGCTGCACCGGCTGGAGCTACGAAGATGTCTTGCCGATGTTCAAGCGGATGGAAAATTTCGACGGCGGCGAGGACGAGCACCGCGGACGCGGCGGGCCAATCCGGATTACCGAAGCGTCGAAAGTCACGCCATTCTACGATCTGGTTATTCAATCGGCGGTCAATCTCGGCATCCCTCGAAATCCCGATTATAACGGCGGCGATCAAGAAGGTGTCGCCATGGCACAAGGGTCGATCCACAAAGGCCGGCGTCAAAGTACCGCGGTCTGCTATCTGGAGCCGGCGCGTGGGCGCCCCAACCTCACGATCCAATCCGGCGCAGAGGCGTCTTCGCTCATCATGGACGGCAAACGCTGTGTCGGCGTTCGATATCAGGTCCGCGGCGAAGCCCGAGAAGCACGGGCCGGCCGCGAAGTCATCGTCAGTTGCGGGACCATCAATTCGCCCAAACTCCTGGAGCTGTCCGGCATCGGGCAGCCGGAAATCCTCCGTCAACATGGCATTGACGTGGTGCACGCGTTACCCGGTGTCGGGGAAAACTTACGCGACCATTATGCCGTGCTGCTAAAGTATACAATTACCCAAAAGGACGTCTCGCAGTCGGATATCAGCCATGGTTGGAAATTCATCCGGGAAGGCTTGCGTTACATGCTCTTCCGTAAAGGATTCATCGCGCAGTCGATGGGCGCCGCACGCTTGTTCTTTCGGACGCGCGAAGGCTTGGAGAGTCCGGATGCCATGATGGCGCTCATTCCCTATATTCCAATCCTGGAAAATGGCGAGCGCCGCATCTCCCGCCAGCGGGGGTTAAGCATGTTCGCCCACACGCAACGCACCGAAAGCACCGGCAGCCTTCACATCAAATCGGCCCGTCCAGAGGAGGAGCCCGCGATCAACTACAACTTCCTGGATAGCGCGTACGACCGGGAAACCAATATCCGCGCCATCCGAAAGGCACGAGAGTTGATGGCAACGCCACCGCTTAGTGATGTTATTGGCGAGGAACTCGAGCCCGGTACCGATGTCCAAACCGACGACGAAATCCTCGACTATATGCGGCACTTCGGTCAAACGACCTACCATCCCATCGGCACCTGCAAGATGGGCCGCGATCCGATGGCGGTCGTGGACGAAAAACTGCGCGTGCACGGCTTAGAGGGTGTTCGCGTCGCCGATGCTTCGATCATGCCGACGATCACTTCCGGCAACACAAACGCGCCTTCCATGATGATCGGCGAGAAATGCGCCGACATGATCCTGTCGGATGGAACCTAAGCGAGCGTTCCATCCTTTAGCTCCGGAATCGGAGCGTCATAGTAAGGGAGCTTGTCGATTCGTGGACTCCATGAACCGTCGTCGATGCATTTTTGGACGTGATTGGCGATCTCTTCCATTGTCGCAAACCAAACATCGCCTGTGTTCTGCATGTATTCGATCATCTCGCTAACGCGCTCACATCGTGCCAAACGCCCTGAGACGAAAGGATGCCAAACAGTGATCCACAATCCTTGATGACGACGCATCGCCTCGAATTCCGACATAAAGACATTCATTGCTTCGTCAGGGGACTTAATCGGCATCATGTAATGCATATCGGGCGCGTGTGTATAGTGCGGCCAATCATCCATTGCCCATTGAGAGGGCAATTCGATGACTTGGCCTTTGTCCGTTTGCAAGACATACGGGATGTCGTCACCCATCAGGCTGGCATCATAAATCATGCCTTTATCGATCATGAAATCGATAGAGCTTTTCGAGTAATTGTAGAGCGGCGCTCGCCAGCCTCTCGGGCTTTTTCCTGTCATCTTTTTAATCACGTCGACCTGACGATCAAACCAATAGAGCTCCTCTTCCGGCGTCAGCTTATTTGGATTTTCATGCAAATACCCATGCGCTGCGATTTCATGCCCACCTTCCAAAATCATCTCAACGAGGTGTGGATACTGCTCCATGCACCAAGCGGGATAGAAGAACGTTTGTTTGATCCCGTGGTCCTTATACATGTCCAGAATGCGCGGGATAGCCACTAGATCATATTTCAGCCACGACATCGTCGCCATCATGTCCGGTGCGCGTTCACGATGCTCCAAATGGAGGATACTATCTGTATCAATATCAAAAGTGATGGCGCAGGCGACTTTTGCCCCGTGTGGCCATGGAACTGGATTTTTAATCATAATGAAATCTCCCCGTTAGCTGTCTCGGCATATAAGCGACACTAGATTGACGTCATCGCGATGCAATCCGCCTGTATTAGGAGACCAGGCTGCGACAATTCATAGGCTCTGACCGGCGTCATCGAGGGATGGGCATTCGGCGCCATCTCCTCCCAAATCGCCATCGCGGCGTGTAGCTCTTCTTTCACATCTTCGCCATTGGCGCTAAAGAACAGGTTCATCTTGACGATGTCGTCGAGTGACGCATCCGATAGCGCTAAAACGTCTCGAAGACGCTGGAACACAATTCTCGCCTGTTCACGAATGTCCCCTGGCGCCATGACCTCGCCAGCATCACTTTGTGCGACTTGTCCGCCCACCCAAATTTCGTCCGACGCGCGAATACTGTCGGAAAAATAGCCATCGTGAACTTTTGACCCGGCCGGACCAAGGGTCATGCGCTGATGGTTACTTTTGAACGCCATAGCGTCAATTTCCAGATCAAGGCCGGGATAAAGTAAGTCAACACCAAAACAGGTAACAACAGGACCGTTTTCACCAACGTACTCCTTCGTTACGTCCAAAATTCTGTCCAGAAACGACGTACCATCGGCCTCGGTGCTATTGTGCTTAACACATAATTTGAGATGCGCGATATCATCGAAAGATCCGCCACCTTCCTTCAAGACTCTCTCGATGAAATCGTATATCGCACGGGTCTGCGCGCTTAAATCACCAACGTGGACGGAAACACCCTTTTCGTCGGCGGAAATTTGACCCCCAACATATATGCGATCCCCAACTTCCCAACCTTGAGACAACGGCACGGCGATGCTCCAATCCCAACTGCCGCCGGGCATAAGGCGTTTTCGATTGTGCCGCGCCGCGCCGCGCAGTGCGATACCCTCAATTTGAATAAGTTGCCCTTGGTAGGGCATACCTTTAATTCGAACAGCTGTCGCCGCTGGACCTGGGTCCGGAAAATACTCAAGACGAACCCGGGTCATGGCTTCCCAATATTCGGTGGCATCTTCATCAGCACCGTCAAACACATAGTACGTGTTGAGACGAACAAGATCGCTCAAATCTAGACCGGCACGTTCAAGCACAGCTTTCATATTTTCAAAGACGCAGCGTGTTTGCCCTGCAATATCGTTCGGTGCGACCAGCTCACCGCCTTCAGTCAGCGCCTGTTGACCGCTTATGAATATCTGATCGCCTATTTCAATTGCTTGAGAAAAGGGGGACGTCGTCCGCCAATTCCAATTACCGTCACCGTATTCCGTAATCTTATTCGGCATTTGTGTGTCCTCTATATGCAGCGATCCTCAGCACAACGTCCCGGTTATCGATGCCGGGTTCACTTACTCGGTCAGTGGTTCGATCTCATTCTGGTAACGTATTGCGAGGGGGTCCACGTCGTTCGGACCGAGAAAGAGTCCCTTTTGCGAAATTTTCACGACGGCATTCGCAACGTCTCGTCGGTTCGTCTCAAAATCCATCAAGGCTTGATCCACATCATCGGCTTTTGCAAAGGCCTCTCGAATGGCAAATGCGTCAACAAACGTTTGGCTCGCACCTTGAGCCATATCCGGCATCATCGGGTGTGCCGCATCGCCTATCAGCACAATGCGTCCGTGCGTCCACTTATAAGGTACGCCATCAACATCTTGCAGCGGGCTCTGTACGAGCAATTCGGGTGGTGTATTTGTCAAAGTTTTCGGAATAGGTGTCTTGGTCCAACTCCTAAAAAAGTCGATAAAATCTTCAAAGGTGTTCGCACCCGATACTGAGCCGAACCAATACGCCTTCCCTTTTCCGATCGGAATAAAAGACAACCATCCGTCGCGTGCGTAGAACCCCGTTTGTGCCGCCGGGTCGATGTCGACATCGCTTAGATCAATCACCGAGCGAAAACGGTAAGCATAAAGTTCGCTGGGTCGAAACGTCACGCCGCCAATCAACAATTCTCGGACATTCGAGTTGATCCCATCAGCGCCGATGATGACATCTCCCTCAAAGGATTCGCCATTGGTGAAACTACAAACCGCAGATTCACCCTTATTTTCGACCGAAGTTAACTCGTGATCGAACCTTATATTGTCCAGGCCAACAGCGTCACCAAGCATTCGTGCCAGTTCTGGACGAAAGAGCCCGACCGCGGGGGCGCCATAGGTTTCGGGCCAGCCGCTCGTATCGGTCGAAAAAAGCTCTACTCCCTCGGTATCCAACTCGATATAGCGGTCGAGATTGACAGAGATATCCTCATATTGCTTGCGTAAACCGAGTCCGTGAATTGCGCGTCCAGCGTTTGGCCAGAGATTGAAGCCCGCGCCAGTTGTTCTGATGTCGGGCGCTCTTTCGAAGACCACGACCTCGTGGCCCAACGATAACAAACCAACAGCGGTGGAAAGCCCACCAACGCCAGCGCCACAAATTCCGATTCTCATCTTACCTACCTTCTCTTCTACTCGGCCAAAATGGCCATCCTATTAATCGATACCGAGCAACCGCGCGGCCGTTCCGCCAAGGATCGCAATTCGCTCATCATCACTCAGATCAGGCGTATTTAAAACAAGATCCACTTCAGTGCTGGTCCATGGGAAAGGATAGTCGGTGCCAATCATGATCTGTCCCGGGCCGGTCTCTGCAATGAGGTGTCGCAATGCTTCCGGCGTGAAGACGATGGTATCGAAGAACAATTGGCCGTCTTTCAGATAAGCCGTCGGATTCTTCTTCGGCAGCGGGCCGACCCGATGCGGAAAGGTTCGGCAAACGGCGTCTGACCGGTTCGCATAGGACGGCAGATATCCCCCGCCATGCGCCGCACAGATCTTTAAACCCGGATAGCGATCCAAAGTGCCATCGAAGATAAGATGCGATAGCGCGATCGTAGTCTCCAGCGGATTGCCGATGGTATTCTCCAAGAGACCGCTGCCCTTGAAACGACCACCTTCTTCCAGTTCCGTGGTCCCGCGTGGATGGAGAAAGACCAATAGGTCGTGTTCTTCACATTTTGCCCAAATCGGGTCGAAATCGGGATCCGCCAGCTCGCGCCCATCGATACTGCCGCCGACACTCACGCCGCGGAAGCCTAGTTTCCGTGCGGCATATTCGATCTGCTCGACCGCCAGGTCCGGGTGCTGGAAGGCCGCCGTTGCGAAGGCCGTAAAACGATCCGGCGTCGCTTCGCAAATCTCAATAAGCGCTTGGTTCTGAATTCTCACAACCTCCGCAGCCGCATCGCGCCCGGCATGGTACCAATAGGGGTTGATGCTTAGTGCCGCCACATCGAGCCCTTGCGCATCCATCGCCGCAATCCGGGTCGACGTATCGTCCATTAATAATTCTTGATTGCCCGCTTTTTCATCCAAGATCGCTAAGGCTTTTGGCACGACGCAATGTGCGTGGATATCGACCGTCTTCACTCTCGTTCCGTTCACCACCACCTCTCGCCGTTCGCCGTGAGAATGCGCGCCGCCTCCCGACGCGCCTTCACTTGCCGGGCTGCGAAACGCGCAATCGACAAACCTGATGTTCTTGTTCATGACGGCCTCTCGTCTTTGTAAGCCTTGAATCCGTGCGTAGAAATCTAAGGTAGATATGGGTCTCACAAAGACACTCTAAAGGCCGCGCTCCTCTTTGAATTCATTCACAGTATGGTGTGCTGCCGTTATTGGTTCGCGGGCGTACGTCTCGGTAAGGTCAACACAATTGTCCGGACTTCTCCGAACAGATCTCAATTAAAGAATTCGTCCATGCACACTCAGGTGCGTCCGGGCGTTTGTTTCGGAAACGACAGAGAATGCAGGCTTTTCGGGCGCACCCAAGTAAGAGGATTGAAACAGAGAAATTTTGAACTGCAATCGAACAATTGGCCGCGCATATGTCTTTGCGGCCATGACTTTAGGCTTGCTGCTGTCCGCAACCTCATTTGCCAGCGCCGCAGAAGAAGTGAACATCATCGACGGTGCCACTTTACACGGCTATGACGTCGTCGCCTAAGTCACGGAAAGTAAACCCGTACCCGGAAAGCCGTCGTTCACGGCAAAACACGAAGGCGCCACTTACCTTTTCAGCAGTGCGAATAACCGCAATATGTTTGCCGCGAAGCAGCCACTCACGCGACGCCCGTTGTAGCGGAAAATACCATTTGTCCTCGCGCGGTCCGTCCGTTTGAAAAGGGTTCGTCCAAACCTCAACAGGGAACGGTTACCAATGGTGTTCTCCAGCAGAGACCGCCGGAGAAGAAAAGGCGCGAGAGAATGGTCGTTCCCCCGCGCCAGTCGCTTGTTTTCTCGTAACGACCGCACCGTAGCGATCGGCCGTCCTTGTTAAGGATTTGATTAGGAGTGCCACGCAAACTGCTGCGGTTTCCGCGATGACCCTTGGGAGAGCACGATATTGACAAGAGCCGGGCCATCGAACGCCATCGCCTTGTCGAGCGCTTCCGGGATATCTTTCGGATCTTCGACGAAGAAACCTTTGCCACCGAAATCTTCCATCACCTTGTCGTAACGCGCCCCGTAGATAAGCGCATTGGGCAGCATATTCATCATCGGGTCTTCCGGAATTTCCGGCATGCCCGGGCCAATACCCCCATTGTTGAGCACGACAATCTTCGCCGGCAGATTGTAACGGGCCAGTGTTTCCATCTCCATTCCCGAAAATCCGATGGCGGAATCGCCCGAAAGGTGAACGACCGGGCGGTCGGGATGCACGACGCAGGCGGCGATGGCATGCCCCAGGCCGACACCCATCGTTCCGTAAGTGCCCGCGTTCAGGCACGAACGCGCGTTGGAGACCGGCAACATGGTGAGTCCGATATCCATCGTCCCGGCACCTTCCGCGCTTAATATGGCGTTCTCCGGCATCCACGCCGCGACGTCGCGTAAAGCGCGGTAATAGTTTGCCGGCGCGGCATCGTCGTTGAGCTGCGCTTGAAGCGTCTCTTTGTTGGACGAAATCTTGTCGCCAAGCGCCGCTCGCCAAGGCGTGTCCTTCGGATAGAACCACTGGCGTCCTTCAAGGGCCTGATTCAACTGGCCCATAATCGATTTGCCGTCGCCGACCAGCGCGACTTCCGATGGTTTGTTATGCCCGATCTCTTCAGGTGCGATGTCCAGTTGAATGACCTTTACGTCCGGTGCAAACCGCGGCGGCAGACCGAAGTGGAAGATCCAGTTGAACCGTGCACCCATCAGGAAAATCACGTCCGCTTGCTGCAACGCAAGGGTACGGGCCGCCGAGGCCGCAAGCGGATGCTCGTCCGGCATAACGCCCTTGCCCATCGGGGACCGCACGAACGGAATTTGCGTCCGGTCGATGAAGGCACGCACCTCGTCTTCCGCTTGAGCCCAAGCCATGCCCTTTCCGACGAGCGCAAGCGGCCGTTCGGCCTTTTCAAGCAGGTCTAGTGCCGCTTCGATATTTTCCGATGGCGCGATCGTGCGCGGCGGCTCCGGAACGCGGTCGACTTGTACGATGTCGTCAAGCTCGCATTCCCCTCCGATGATATCGTCCGGAAAGTCGAGGTAGCAGGCGCCCGGCCGACCATAGATCGAATGCCGTGTCGCCATCTCGACGTAGTAGGGAATACGCTGCACGCTTTCTATGCCATGCGCGAATTTACAAAACGGCGTGGCAATATGGACTTGGCGCTCTTCTTGGAAGGCGCCCATACCGCCGCGATAAGTCTCCGACGCCCCGCCAATCAGTATCATCGGCCAGCAGTTTTGCTGTGCATTCGCCAATCCCGCCAAACCGTGGACGACGCCGGGTCCCGTCACGGTAATACAGGCGCCAGGGCGACCTGTCATGTAACCGTACGCTTGCGCCGCGTAGGATGCGGCCTGCTCGTTGCGCATGCCGACATAGTTGATGCCTTCCTTTTGTGCCGCCGATGCAACCGGTCCGACTGGAAAGCCGACAACGCCGAAAAGATGGTCAATACCTTGCTGTTTCAGGCTTCTTGCCATCAAGGTCGCGCCATTAATTTTGCTCATTTGATCCATATCCCTTTTTTTTCCTATTAGTTATCTAGGTGGCAAAAGCAGAAAATTAATTGCAGACGTCATCGCCGGTTGCGCATTGCAATCGAATCTGACCAAAGCGGACATATAAATTTCCAGACGCTATGCCGTCTTATCTGGAAGCACTACCCTCAAGCTAGCTATAGAGCCAATCGGCTTATGCGCAACAATGGTCGCCAGCCTGAATAGGAGGGCATGGCTCAGTAGCGTACGAGCAATAGACGCAACAATCTCCCGGCTTAGGCTTTAATACGGCCTTGCATCCCTTGCAGTCATAAAACCATTGGCACGCGTCTGTTGGCATGGTTTCGGTTTCCGTATGACCGCATTCCGGACACGTGATTGTGGATTGGAGGACTATTCCGCTTTCTTGCGTTTCCATAGGGCAATTCCTGTGAGAAGGATGAAGGCCGCGAGTGCTGGCAGCAGGATCATGTCGAGATAGCCTATGGCAGCCGAAAGACCGAGTGTGCCAAGCAAGATGACCAACACCGGTGTAAAACAACAAATCGCGGCTACGATCGTTCCAATTATCCCGACAGTCAGTATACGGTCTTTCATTTCGCCTCCGACCATATGCTTAAGAGGACACGAGACAGATCGTTCTCCCACAAGGGCGCGGACCACGCGGCAGCGAGAACGGTCGTCGCCAATATCAAAAGGAAAATTGTCCGCCGCCTGGGCGGCTCCGACCGTCGCCTGAGTTCTCGGATGATTGCCAACCCAACCAAGACAGAAAGAGTTGCCAAGATGATTTCACGATAGGCGACGAATGGTCCTAGAACCGATAACCACGCTCCACCCAAACCGATAACGGTGAGCGCAATAGGCAGGACACAGCACGTGGCGGAGAGCGCAGCAAGTAAAGTCGCGAAACCCGCCAATAAATTGGTCGACCTCTGCTCACGCTCGGTAGAAGTCTGGGTGTCGATTGCTTCCATTTGAAATTTATGCCACCTGTAGCGACTACAGGATCAAGGAGCAATCTGGTGCTGACAATTGGGATAGCGGCCAACTTGAGCGGAGTTGGTATTGAGACCATCCGGTATTACGAACGGGAAGGCGTCGTCCCAATGGCCGAAAGAGCGGCCAACGGCAGGCGCCTTTACGATCAAGCAGCGGTAGCTCGACTTCGCTTTGTCCGTCGCTGTCGTGATCTTGGTTTTTCCGTTCCGCAGGTTAAAGAACTGCTTTCGCTGTCATCGGAAGACCCGAGAACCTGCGACGAAGCCAGAGCGATAGGCATCGAACATCTTGATGGTGTGAGAAGCAAAATCGCTGATCTGGCCCAAATGGAAGCCGCTCTCGTCGAACTAATGGACAATTGCGCCGAGGGGCAAACCAATTGTCCGCTTCTCGCCCGATTGTTTGAAGATTGAAACAGTCCCGAAACTTAAAGCTCTCTGGATCTATGCGGATGGGCTATTGTCGAGCTTCGTCATCAGACAGAAAAGGCCGGTCACCAAACCACTTTCTTCTGACAGCGGTATAGCAAGACGCACAACCCGAAACTGGGAACTGATTCTGGTAATATATGCGCCTTCGAGCAATATCGGAGCGCTTCCATTGCATGCAGTATCATAAAACTGCTGGATTGCCTTCATGCTAGAAGCAAATCGCATTTCATCCATAAATCGCCCGGTATAGTTCTCACCATAGATTCGCTCGGCATCACTACCGACGAGCCTGTACCGAAACCGACGAGGGGCGTCCCCAACGACGTCGATTAAGACAACCTTTGGCAACACATTTGGACCGAGCTCAATAGGATCGAGTTGCTTGCGAGAGACCCGGCCGCTGGCGTCATAGAGAGATTGCCAATAAGCATGAGCGATTCGGAATACGGACTGTCCTTCCCTTTCTATGTAACGAGACAATTCCGGGCCTTTCAGAATTCGCCGTGCGTCCACATCGACGAATCCCGAACTTATATCCTTTGCCAGGTTAAAGTTATCCGGCCCTTCCTGATGCATGGTCAGACTTTCCGCGTGACTGCCTAAGCATATTACACCGGATAACCATATTCTCCGAGATTTTAGGATGAAAACCTATGTTCTCGATTAATAGTCCAAGCACAGCGTTAACGTTGACACGTGGCGATTTACGCCAGAATGCGCTCTGAATCTGATACGGGGTTACAAGTGCCATGAGCTACATCCGCTTATGGCTAAAAGCGGACATTAAGGATATCGCTTTGACGCAACGTTTTTGGACACCGAGCGCAGGGCAGTACGGCTGTGAATTAGACCCAGCTGTTATTGATCTAACATATTGTAATATTGTGGGAATTTGGTTTCGGGGACTGGATTAAATGAAGCCCCTACGATTACCCAAAACATATGATGATCACATAAAATTAAGAGCGGCGGCAATCTACCAGCGTTACTTGCACCTGGATTATACCCGCCTTTCACTTGCCCGTCCGTATTACGTTGACTGCTTCTTACACTCATTTTCGCGGCGAACAAGGGACCGAACCTGTTCCACTAGAATCGCACCGTCTCATGACAAATACTAATGCCACGCTCGGACAGCAGGTCCTCGACCTAGCGCAGCAATAAGGGATATCGGAAATACATCATCACCGTCAGGCGCATCACTTCGGGTTGAACTGTTGAAATAGCGGAATGGATTTCTCATCCAGCAACGCTGCGGACCGACCCCGCTACGCTAAAGCCAATTTGCTCTGACACTCCCTTCTGCCGGTCAAATTGTCTTACAATGGATGCATTGAACCAGCTGTTTATGAAAAAAGGAGGCCGCGGCATTTTGCGAGGCACAGATAAGGTTTTTGTCTGACTCACGCCGTTTTTCACTGAAATAGCCGTGTGGACCAAATATACGTAATTTATATTTCTTGCGGCGATACAGGTACGCTATAAAAGCTGGCCCTCGCGATCTTGAAAATCCTGTTGGCCTGATACGTCCCCATGTCGCCAATCCACTCAACCATTTGTCAGAATTTTGTACAGCCCAGAGGGGCCACAGCAGGAATAATTTAATATAACTTAAAAGTAATTTATCTCACGGACATCAATCTCTGCCTCATGATCTCGACCAAAGGCAACGACCCCAATTGATTTTAGATCCTCTGGACTTGGCGTATTTTTTAGGAAAGACCCAGAAGCTTTGAATTCACTGAAAGGCAATAATACCTCTTCCCAGCCTTCCGATACAAAAAAGCTCGACTGATAGTACTGCCAAGGCAGGAAAGTTCCACCAGTACGTAGGTGAACAAAATAACGTTGATTATTGCCTCGCACGACTAATCGCAAGCCCAGCGCTTCTGCAGGTAATGGTTTTGGAAGTTTCATTCGAAATTGAATGAATCC
>PAZH01000004.1 GCA_002716125.1 Rhodospirillaceae bacterium | reverse complement strand
GTGCACGCATGGCCGTAAAGGCGGCGTGGCCGGGCGTATCGATAAACGTAATCCGCTGGCCGTCGGAAAGGTCAATCTGATAAGCGCCGATATGTTGCGTGATGCCGCCGGCCTCACCTGCCGCAACATCCGTTGCGCGCAAGGCATCTAGCAGCGACGTCTTGCCGTGATCGACGTGTCCCATGACGGCGACAACCGGCGGGCGCGACGTCAAATCTTCAGACTTGTCCTCTTCGCCCTCAATGCCGATTTCAACGTCGGATTCCGAGACCAACTTCGCGTTGTGACCAAATTCTTGGACAATCAGCTCCGCCGTCTCAGCGTCCAACACATGGTTGACGTTGGCCATAATATCGAGCCGCATCAGTGCCTTGACCACATCAACGCCACGAATGGCCATGCGGTTCGCAAGGTCGGAAACGGAGATCGTGTCTGGAATGACAACCTCCCGCACGATCTTTTGCATCTCCCCGCTATCGCGCTGTTCCTTCGCGCGTTGGCGCTCGCGCTCTCGCGCCCGGCGGACCGCCGCCAAACTTCTGACGCGATCCTCCTCGACCCCATCGGCCTCGTCCAATGCTTGCGTAATCGTGAGTTTGCGGTCGCGACGCCGCGGTTCGTTGCGCGTACGCGGTGTTGGACGCTGCTCCGTCTCTTGTTTGCCTGGTCGACGCGCGGGCGCGCCTGAGGGCTGATCGGACGCCGCACTCCCGCGCGGCTCCGCGCGTGTCGTCTCCGCTCGCTTCGGACGATTGCCTGCCGCTTCTTCCGGTGCGGGCGCTGCCGCAGCCGCCGCTTCGGCGGCCGCCTGAAGTTCCGCTTCGGCCTTTTTCTTCGCTTCTTCCTCTTCCGCGGCCTTCTGCTCAGCCTCTTCTGCCTCCTTACGCGCTTTTTCTTCCTCTTCGAGGCGTTTCTGGTCTTCTATCTCTGCGATTTGGCGACGTTCTTCATCATGCGCAGCACCGCGCAATGCCCGGATACGAGCCGCGCGTTCTTCTTCGGTAAGATTGCCCAGGTCCGGAACACCGGCCGCTTCCACTTCAGGGGCTTCGACCGGGTTGGCGGCTTCGGATACCGCACGCATGTTGCCGCCGGCACCGCGTTCGAAGGTCCGCTTCTTTTTGACTTCGACGGTGACCGCCTTCGTACGTCCGTGGCTGAAGCTCTGCCGAACCTGACCGGTCTCAACCGTTTTCTTCAACTCGAGACGTCCAGGCCGCCGAAGCGTCAGCTTTCCATCCTGTTCATTCTTCTGCGTCATTCGTCACCCCATTTCGTCCATACGGACGAAAACCTTTCAATCGCTGCGCTTCAAACTGCAGCTTTTCCGCTAATCCACCGTCGCCCAATGCAACATGGACCGTCTTTTCGCGCCCAAACGCGGCGCCCAATTCTTCCGCCCGCAAACATTCGATCAGCGGGATACCGTCCGCAAAATTCTTCATCTTCTCGCGGCTGCCATCCGCACCGTCATACGCAATAACGACGACCGCATCGGTCCGACCGCGCAACCGCAATCTTACTTTCTCGTAGCCGGCCACAGCTTCGCCAGCACGACGTGCCAAGGCGATAAGGTCGATACAGCGTTTTGTCAACAAACGCTCGACCTGTTCGACCAATCCATCTGTTACGATAACCGGGCGGCGTGCCGCTCGCGCAAACTTGCCTTTTGCGATGGCGGTCGAAATATCCTGCGCACTTGAACGGACCCAGAGACCTCGACCGGGCAGTTTTCCTAGGATATCCGGAACGACTTCACCATTCGGCCCCACGACAAACCGCACGCCGTCGCCCGGCCCCAGAGCCGCCCCACTGACAATGCAGTGGCGCACCGGGCCGACCTCGGTATCGCGGTCGTTCTGCTTCGCGGAAGCCAGCATGGTCTCCAAACATCCTCCTTAAACCGCTGCAGGTTCGGACGCGTCTTCCGCGCCCTCTTCCACGTCGGTTTCTTCCTGGCTTGCCGCCAGTTCTTCGGCCGTGAACCAGCCGGCGGCAACGCGCGCCGCCATAATCATGTCGTTAGCCGCACTGAGGGATATACCGTATTCGCGTAAATATCCTTCTTCGGGGTCGGTAAGTTCGTCACCGGCGAGGTCGGCGAAGTCTTCCAGCGTCTTGATCTCCCGCTCACCCAACGAGACGAGCATGGCCGAGTTCAACCCTTCAATCGCCGCCAAGGCATCTTCAATTCCGAGCGCCCGGCGCTCTTCGACGAGACGCTCGCTTTCGGCCTCGAGGAAATCGCGCGCCCGCAATTGCAATTCTTGTGCGATCTCTTCTTCGAACCCTTCGATGACAACGAGGTCTTCCAGCGGCACATACGCGACTTCCTCGACGCTGGTAAACCCTTCCGTCACCAAGAGATGCGCCAAGACATCGTCGACGTCCAAAGCCGACATAAAGCGTTCGCTTCGTTCGCGACGCTCCTGCTGTCGGCGATCGCTTTCTTCCTCTTCCGTGAGGATATCGATCTCCCAACCGGTCAGCATCGAGGCCAGTCGGACGTTTTGCCCGCGTCGGCCAATCGCAAGACTCAACTGCTCATCCGGCACGACCACTTCGATCTTGCCGGCGTCTTCGTCAAGAACGACCTTCGCGACTTCGGCCGGCGCCAATGCGTTGACCACAAAAGTCGCCGGATCCATGGACCACGGGATAATATCGATCTTCTCGCCCTGCAGTTCCGCGACAACCGCTTGAACGCGGCTGCCCCGCATACCAACGCAGGCGCCGACGGGATCGATACTGGAATCGTGCGACAGAACCGCGATTTTCGCCCGGCTGCCTGGGTCCCGTGCAACGGCCTTAATATCGATGATGCCGTCGTAAATCTCCGGCACTTCCTGCCCAAACAGCTTGGTCATGAAATCGGGATGCGCACGCGACAAGAAGATTTGAGGGCCACGCATCTCGCGCCGTACATCGTAGATATAGGCACGAACACGGTCGCCACGTCGGAAGCTCTCGCGCGGCAACAATTCTTCTCGGCGCAAGACGGCTTCTGCACGGCCTAAATCGACCGTCACATTGCCGAACTCGATCCGTTTCACCAAGCCGTTTACAACCTCGCCGGCGCGGTCCTTGTATTCTTCGTATTGACGCTCGCGCTCAGCTTCGCGCACTTTCTGAACGATAACTTGTTTTGCCGTTTGCGCAGCGATGCGCCCGAAATCGATCGGCGGCAGAGGGTCGACAATGAACTCGCCGATCACCGCGTCGCTCTTGCGCCGATGCGCCTCGTCGAGCGTCACTTGTGTGATTTCGTTCTCAATTTCTTCGACCACTTCGATGTATCGCGCCAAACTAATTTCTCCGGAGCGACGATCGATGATTGCACGAATGTCATGCTCTTGGCCGTACTTCGAGCGGCCCGCCTTTTGAATGGCCTGTTCCATTGCCTCAAGAACCTGCTCCCGGTCGATGGCTTTCTCGCGAGCGACGGCGTCCGCCACTTGCAACAATTCGGTCTTCTGTACAACGGCTGTTTCCGACATATCCTTACGCTCGCCCTTGCTTTGCTGCTTCGGCCGACCCGGCCGCTAGCAGTTCATCCGTAATAATCAATTTGGCCTTGTCGATCTCATCGAACGGCAAGTCCGTCGCTCCGTTTTCGGTGACGATCGTCACGACACCATCCGCGTATCCCGCCAAAACACCACGATAGCGACGTTGCCCATTCAAGGCCTGGCGGAGCTCGACCTTTGCCTCAAGGCCTGAGTAACGCTCAAAATCTTTTTGCCGCACCAGCGGTCGATCCAGTCCAGGAGAACTCACTTCGAGCGTATACGCACCGGAAATCGGATCTTCAACATCCAAGATTGCCGAAACTGTCCGACTGATGGAGGCGCAATCCTCAACTGTCATCGCGTCTTCGTCCACTCGCTCCGCCATAACCTGCAATGTCGGACGTTCCGCGCCCATCATCGTCACGCGGACAACCTCGTACCCTAAATCGGTCAACGACGGTGCGATCAACGCCTCGACGGCCTGCATTTGCGCGTTGCTCATGTTCTCCAACTAAAAAGGGCGGGCGCATGGCCCACCCACTACGATCAGCATCACGAAATCTACACGATGCTGAATGGGATTTATTTCCCGCTATGTAAGGGATTTGGCCATTCGTTACAAGAAATTTCTATCCACAGTGCTCGACATTCGTCCGAATGCGCCGACGAAAGCGCAAATAGATACACGACCGGCCCGCAGCAAGCGCTTTTCCCTCATACCGCGTTGGCGGCCAGTCGTCCGGACGGCCTCGCCAATCCTGCCCCGTTTCCGCCGTCCACTCGAAATCCGGATGGCCACGGACCTGCTTCAGGGTCCACCTGATATAGCCCATTTCATCGCTGGCGACCCTCAACTCTGCCCCATCGCGCATAATCCGAGATAACGTGTCGAGGTTTTCCCGATTGATAAATCGCCGATCGGCATGCCGCTTCTTCGGCCACGGATCCGGAAACAGGACAAAAGCACGAGAGATAACGGCTTCGTCGAGGCGATCCATCAGGAGGCGGGCATCGTCCGTGAACAATCGAATGTTGCTTAAATCTTCTTGATCGATATCGGTCAGAAGGCGCGCCACGCCATTAATGAACGGCTCGCAGCCGATAAAGCCGACAGACGGGTGGGCTTTCGCCTGCGCAGACAAATGTTCGCCGCCCCCAAATCCGATCTCAAGCCAATACGCAGCTCGGTCGGCTGGAAACAAATCCGGCAAGCTCAAAGGCCCTTCCGGCAATGCGATTTGCAGCTTCGGCAATAACTCCTGAAGCAGGCGTTCGCGGCCCGCGCGCAAACGCCGACCATGCCGGCGTCCGTAAAATCGACGGGGCGGGCGATGATCCGAAGACATAACCTGCCGAAAAGAGCCTTAGGTCAGCGCCGACTTCAACGCATCCACGAGGTCGGTCGCTTCCCATGAAAAGCCGCCGTCCGCTTCCGGCTCGCGGCCGAAATGACCGTATGCCGAAGTGCGTGCGTAAATCGGTCGACTAAGGTTTAGGTGCTCGCGAATCCCACGCGGACTCAAGTCCATCGCTTCCTGGGCCGCAGCCGCGAGCTTACCGTCATCAACCCGGCCCGTTCCCGCTGTATCAACATAGACGGAGAGCGGTTTCGAGACACCGATGGCATAAGCGATCTGAATCGTGCAGCGATCTGCGAGATCGGCTGCCACAATGTTCTTTGCGACATATCGAGCCGCGTAGGCCGCGGAACGGTCGACTTTCGTGGGGTCCTTGCCCGAGAATGCGCCGCCGCCATGGGGCGATGAGCCGCCATAGGTATCGACGATAATTTTACGCCCGGTCAAACCGGCGTCGCCGTCCGGACCGCCAATGACAAAGCGTCCGGTCGGATTGACATAGAACTCGTCCTCCGGGCACATCCATCCGTCCGGCAATACTTTTAGAACATGCGCCTGCACGAGTTCGCGGATTTCATCCTGATCCATGCCGTCGGCATGTTGCGTTGAGACGACGACCGACGTCGCGCCCGTCGGCTGGCCATTCTCGTAGCGAACCGTCAGCTGACTTTTTGAATCGGGGCCGATGCCAGGCAATTCGCCGGCATGACGCGCGGCGGCCATGCTCTTTAAGATTTCGTGGCAGTAATGAATCGGCGCCGGCATAAGGGCGGGCGTTTCGCGGCATGCATATCCGAACATTAAGCCTTGGTCGCCGGCGCCTTCATCCTTATTTCCCGCCGCATCGACACCTTGGGCAATATCAGCGGATTGCGAATGAACAAAACAGTCGACCGACATATTCTGCCAATGGAACGTATCCTGCTCATATCCGATTTCACGAACGGCTTTCCGCGCAAGTTCTTCCATCGTCTCGGCGGTAATGCTGTCGGGCCCCCGGACTTCGCCGGCCAATACAACACGATTTGTCGTCACTAAGGTTTCGCAGCCGACTCGGGCATTCTCGCCTGTCGCCATGAATACGTCGACGACTTCATCGGAAATCCGATCGCAGATTTTATCAGGGTGTCCCTCGGACACCGACTCACTTGTGAAAAGAAAATCGCCGTTGCTCACGCTTCGCCCCTTCTGATCTGCTGAAAACTCTTCGACGGCGTGCCTTGACGCCAAGGTTTGCCGAGTCATATCGCCTCGACGGGCGACCTTGTCGCAATCTTTCGCTATATCGTCAAGGGAACGACGACACCCGCGTCCATTTTTATGGGTGGCTTTTGGGTGGCAACGCGCTTGCGAGCGACTGCGCCAGCTCAAGCATTTTAATTCTTACAACGGGATCGCCAATCCGGTAGTACGCGCGCACAAGCTCCAGTGTTTCTCTTTTTATAAAAGAATTTATATGCTTATCGCGATCAATCGATACAACCGCGCCATCTGTGCCTAGGAGATTCGTCTCCAATTCATCATAGAAATATGAGATCGATACCCCCAAAACATTGGCCAACTGAAGCAACCGCCCGGCCCCAATTCGGTTTGCGCCTCGTTCGTATTTTTGGACCTGTTGAAACGTCAAACCCAACGAATCGCCGAGCGATTCTTGACTAAGACCAAGCATCGTTCGCCGTAGGCGCATACGGCCACCGATATGCATATCAACCGGGGTCGAATTTCGCGGCCGCCGACGTGACACGGTCGATTTGCATCGGTTTGTCATGAGAACTTCCGATTAAACAATCTACGCGTAAATTTACTCAGAAATTACACAATCTTGAATTAATTCGATGATTGCCGAATGCAAGCAAGGACTATGCTGAGCGCGTCGACCCATGCCGGCGAATTCCCGCCGCCGCCAGAACAAGGACGACGAGGGCCCCGAAGAAAATGCTGTCGCCTAGGCGGCTGTAAAGCGAGGGATGCTGCAACGGGCGGGGAAGTCGAAAATCCAAATATCCGGCTTCAGCGAGCGGAATGACGCCGCGCACCTGTCCGTAGGAATCAACAACACCCGAAATTCCGGTATATGCGGCGCGCACCACCGGAATGCCTTCCTCGACAGCGCGAAGGCGCGCATTGGCAAAATGTTGATGCGGGCCGGACGTCACTCCGTACCATGCGTCATTCGTCAGGTTTATGATGACCTCGGGCCGGTCCGAAGCGTCAACCACCTTCGCTGGAAAAATTATTTCGTAACATACCAAGAGACTTACCGGCGGCAATCCAGGTAAGCGTAGCGTGCGCACGCCGGGACCCGGGGTATATCCACTGGCACCCAGTGTAATCTTCTCAAGCGGCAGAACCGAAGCGAGCGGCACATATTCGCCGAACGGCACGAGGTGCGCTTTGTCGTAGTGTCCTGAAATCCGGCCAGTCTCATCGAGCGCTAAGATGGCGTTGTAAGCGCCCCCCTCAGGATTTCGGCGAGGTGCGCCGGTTACCAGCAACCCGCCAGGTGGAACCACCCGCGACAGCACCTCGCGGCTCTTGGCGTCTCTCTCAAGGTACAATGTCGCCGCCATTTCAGGCCAAATAACGTGCTGTATCCATGGCGGGCGGTTCTCGACACTGAGGCGCAAATGGGCAGCGATATTCCGGGCTCTGTATCGTAGCGCCCACTTTTCACGTTGCGGAATATTTGCTTGCACCAATCGAATACCGAGACCCGAATCGGCATCGGTCTGAACACCTGAAAGTCGGTACGCGCCTGCCGCCCAATGTGTCCCCAAAATCGCAATCGGTATGAGGATCGCCGCCAACCGTTGCCATCGCACCGGGGACACCAAGCCACCTGGCAGCGTCGCCGTCAGCAGCACGACAATACCCATTCCATACACGCCATACAGTGAAGCGGACTGGAGCAGCGGGTCGATTCCCGACCAAGCGTGTCCAAACAGATTCCACGGCAAACCCGTCAATATATGACCGCGAAGCCAATCCGCCGCGCCAAATGCCGCGGTCACGGCGATCGGAGTGGCCAAGGGTCCCCTGGCAAAGGAAACTGCGACTCCCGCCAATCCGCCGAAAATCGCCAGAAACGCGGGCAGGCCGAGCGCTGCAAACGGCAACATCCAGGCATGTTGATCCGCGAAGACAAGCAACGCGTTACCGATCCAGTAGAGACCGAAGACGAAGTACCCGAACGAAAATGCCCAGCCCGCCACAAAGCCCAACCATTTTCCCTAAGGGCCAAAAGCCATGCACCACACCAATCCGACACCGGATAGGATGACAGCTGGCAAAAAGTTAACTGGCGGCAGGGCGAGTGTCGCAAATGCGCCGATGGACACGAGAAATAACCAACGGCGCCACCCTTGCAGTGCACCGATTCGGTCGGCCAATCGGACCATTACCGCAATCATGAATTCCTGCCGCCCAATGCGTCAGCTTGGCGTATCGTCACCCTGCGGCACATTGCAGACGCGCACGCGACGGACTCGTCGAGCGTCCGCATCGGTAATCTCGAATTCCACACCAGACGCTTCATGAAGGATAACCTCGCCCCTCGTGGGCACGCGGCCAGCCAAATTGAAAACCAAGCCGCCAACCGTATCCGTGCCATCTTCGCGCTCTTCCGCTGTTCGGATAGCGGCGATCGATTCCTCAAATTCGTTCAACTCGAGCCGCGCATCGACATCGATTGTTCCGTCCGCGCGCCGGGTCAGCATCGGGCCCTCATCGACATCGTGTTCGTCTTCGATCTCACCGACGATCTGTTCCACCAAATCCTCGATCGTCGTCAAGCCATCGATACCGCCATACTCATCGACCACAAGCGCCATGTGAATGCGGTCCTGCCGCATCTGAAGCAATAGATCCAAGACGCGCATGCTCGGCGCGACAAAGAGGATTTTCCGCAGCAACTTCCGCGTATCGAACGGCTCCTCCGCCGCAATGGAGGCCAGCATGTCTTTAATGTGAAGCATGCCCAAGACATCATCCAGATTGCCCCGATATACCGGCATGCGGGAATGGGCCTCTTCCACCATTAATTTGAGCAATTCGTTCCGTTCGATCGTCACATCGACCGCAATAATATTGGCGCGCGGCACCATCACATCGGACACGGTCAAAGCGCCAACCGTCAGCACCTTATCGAGCATGGCCCGCGCGACGGGATCGACAGGCGGTTCGTTTTCCTCATGCTGTTCGATAAGTTCTTCAAACGTCTCCCGCAGGCGCGAATCGCCATTCCGGCCAAACCGGGTTCCACGCAGCAGACCCCGAAAGAAACCTTGGGACTTCGTTCCGTCCGTCGGCGCCTCTCCAACGCCGTTGTTTCCGTTCAGAATTCGCTCGCCGCTCATGGTTCGTTACTCCGCCGCATCTGGCAGTTTTATATATGGGTTCGGATAGCCGAGTGACGCCATGATCTCGACTTCGATTTGCTCCATCGCTTCCGCATCACTTTCCGTCTCATGATCGTGCCCGAGAAGATGCAACAAACCATGCACCAGCAGATGGGTCACATGCGCGTCGAGTGGCTTCGCATCGCGCGCGGCCTCTCGGACCACAGTTTCATAAGCGAGGACGATATCGCCGAGATGACGCGGGCCGTCCGGTTGCATCGGCTCGCCGAGCGGGAATGCGAGTACATTCGTCGAGTGATCGACGGCACGGTGTTGGAAATTCAACTTTCGCATTTCGGCGTCCGAACTCAGAACAAGACTTGCTTCCGCCGGGCTATCATCGCCGGCCCGACGCCAGACCGCCGGCACGGTGCGATCGACCAGCGATTTCAGAGCCGGCAGCGCTTCACGCCATGCCGCAGCATCGACCATCATATCGATGTCAATTGAAGAGCCATTACCCTTCAAGGGTTCTCCTCCCTGGATCCCCGGGCATCGTAAGCGCGCACGATCTGCGCAACCAAATCATGGCGGACAACGTCTGCATCGCTAAACCGAACAAAGCAGGCGTCCTTTATGTCCTTCAGAACATCGAGCGCATCGCTTAATCCCGATTTGTATCCTGACGGCAGATCAACCTGGCTTAGATCGCCGGTCACCACCATACGGCTGTTCTCGCCCAAGCGGGTTAAAAACATTTTCATCTGCATCGGTGTCGTGTTCTGCGCCTCGTCCAAAATGACGAAAGCGTTCGACAAGGTTCGGCCACGCATGAAGGCGAGCGGCGCAATCTCAATCTCGCCGGAATCAAGGCGTCGCGTTACCTGCTCGGCCGGCATCGTGTCGTACAAAGCGTCGTAGAGCGGTCGCAGGTAAGGGTCTACCTTGTCCCGCATATCGCCCGGCAGAAATCCGAGCCGTTCGCCCGCTTCGACAGCAGGGCGCGACAAAACAATTCTATCGACTTGACCGGTGCTCAACATTGCAACGGCAGAACACACGGCGAGGTATGTTTTTCCGGTGCCGGCGGGGCCCAATCCAAAGACGAGATCTTGCTGCGCGATTGCCTTAATATACCGCGCCTGCGTTGGCGAACGCGGCATGATACGTTTCTTGCGGGTTTGAATCGCGGGTTGGTCGTCGCTCGCCAAATCCAGGCCACCATTCGCCATCCGCACCGCAGCATCCACCTCAGCCGCGTCGACCGAATGGCCCTTCGTCAGTTTACGGTAGAGAGCGTCCAGCGCGAGACGCGCGACGTTCGCCGAATCACTGGGCCCCATAATCGCCAAGTGATTGCCCCGACTAATCAGCGAGACCCCCAACCGGTTCTCAATCTGCGCCAAATGTTTATCGTGCTCGCCATACAAAAGAGGCAATAAACGATTGTCTTCGAAATTGACGTGAATGCCTTCGCGCTCAGAATTCGATAGTGAGCTCAAATGCCGACCCTCAGTTCGGACGGCCCGTCACTGCCCGTGCGCGGTATAACAACTTCGCCCCGCAGACTGTTCGTCAGCACTTCGGAGATGGCAACGTCAGCAATCTGACCGATACGGTGGATCGGCGCCGAAAAATGAACCGGTTGCAAATACGGCGATCGACCGACCAGTTGCCCGGCCTCTCGGCCTTCGCCCTCAATCAATACAGGCAAGACCTGGCCAGCCTGCGTTTGATTGAAGGTTTCCTGATGCGCCCGCAATAATTGTTGCAAACTCTCAAGCCGATCACGCTTTACGTCTTCGGGAACTTGTTCCGCCGTCGAGGACGCGGGCGTACCGGGTCGCGGGCTGTACTTGAATGAGAAAGCCTGACTGTAACCGATATCGTTCACCAGGCGCAGGGTCGCGGCAAAATCCTCGTCCGCTTCGCCCGGAAATCCCACGATGAAATCGGAGGATAGCGCCAGATTGGGTCGCGCCTCGCGAAGACAGTCGACCAAGCGCCGATAGTCATCCGCGGTATGGCGTCGATTCATTGCGGCCAGTATTTTGTCCGAACCCGATTGGACGGGCAGATGCAAAAACGGCATCAGGCTGTCGACGTCCCGATGCGCCCGAATCAATTCATCATCCATATCGCGAGGATGGCTGGTCGTATATCGAATTCGATAAAGGCCGTCGATTTCCGCCACTGCACGAATAAGCCGCCCGAGACCCCAGTCACGTCCATCAGGGCCCTCACCGTGATAAGCGTTCACATTTTGGCCGAGTAGCGTTATTTCGCGGCTGCCCGCCGCCACCAAACGACGCGCTTCCGCCAAAACCGCCTCGACAGGTCGGGATTGTTCGCTGCCACGCGTGTAGGGAACGACGCAGAAGGTGCAAAAACGATCGCATCCTTCTTGGATCGTCAAAAACGCCGACACGCCCTGCGGCGCGGCTTCCTCGGGAAGGTGGTCGAATTTGTCCTCCGCCGGAAAATCGATGTCGATCAACGGCCGGCCGTCCTCTTGCAGCGCTTCTGCCACAAGTTCCGGCAATCGATGGTATGTCTGCGGTCCAAGGACAATATCGACATAGGGCGCACGGCTGACGATCTCTTCGCCTTCGGCTTGCGCGACACAGCCGGCCACCGCAATGAGAACACGACTGCCATCCGCACGCAGTCGTTCTTCTTGCATTTGACGCAAGCGGCCCAATTCCGAGTAGACCTTTTCGGCTGCTTTTTCCCGAATATGGCAGGTGTTCAAGACAACCATATCCGCATCGTCGACCGAAGCGGTCGGCGCATAGCCCGACGACGCCAACGCATCCGTCATACGCGCGGAGTCGTAGACATTCATCTGGCAACCAAATGTCTTGATGAAGAGCTTCTTACCCAACGTCAGACTCTTATCCGGCCGACGACGGCGACTGCCCTAAAAATCATCGATGCAAATAGCGCTTAACGCCAATGGTTTCAACAATCACAGCGCATAGCGTAACATTCATTTAGCAACGAATTCAAGCGGCTGAGGAGACCGTCGACCGCGACTTAGATTGAATGGCATTTGTGGGCCTGCCGGAAAGGGACTGAGAAAATCCGCGCACAACAATCTGCTCGCAATATTCAGCAAGCACTTTTCGTGATTCGAAATCTTCGAACCGGACCGGGTCGTGAATGGTGATTTCGACACGGAACCGGCCATAGCCCAGGAGCTGCCAAAAGTGGGGAGCGAACTCCATATCGCCATACCAGGCATATATCGGGCGCAGCAATCGACCCAACGGAAAGCCATCAAGCCGCGTATAAGCAATCGAGATCGGCTGAACCGGAATGGAGCGGCCGTCAACTTGCGTTTCCGCAACCGCGAAGAGCGTGCTCTTGAACGGTAAAATCATGTTGCCGTCACTGCTGGTCCCTTCGGGAAACAGAATTAAACGATCGCCCGATCCCAATCGCCCCGAGAGCTCCAACATCTGTTGGCGGGCATATCGCGGACGGCGCTCGATGAAAACCGTTTTCTGCAAACGCGACAAAAAGCCGAAGATCGGCCAATCGCGAACATCGGCTCGTGAGACGAAACTACCGTCCACAACGGAGCCAATGGCAGTAACGTCTAGATACGATATGTGGTTCGACACGAAGAGCGCGGGTCCGGAGACAAGTGGACTGCCTCTTACTTCAACGTCCATACCGAGAATACGGCGACACCAGCCGTGCCACAGCCGCGGCAGCACTTCCGAAATTTTTAGCTTTAGGGCAAGGGCCGGCGATTGCGCAACGACAATAAAAAGCGCGACCCATGCCAGTAATATGCCGCGAAAAACTGCAAGACAGCCCGATCTGTTCATAACCGGCCTTTACTCCTCTCGTCAGCTTGCCTTTAACGCCCGCGACCGAGCCATATACCGTTCGACATATCGCTCCATCCGGCCGCCTCTCTCGACCAGTATACACACATCCGTCGTACCGAAATCATAGTCGACGACAGCGCCGTCGCCAACGACCCCACCCAACCTCAGATATCCCTTTAGCAAGGGCGGCATCGCCATAAAGCCTTGTTTGCGATCTATCGCATCGACTGAAACACGGTTCATTTCCACGCAACGCCCGGGCAGCGCCACAGGTCTGATTGCCTCATCTGCCCGGCAATAATGATGGAGATAAGACAACTCCAAAGACAATGCATTCGGTTTCACCGTCGGAAAACTCGCACAGCCAAATAGAATCTGGACATTATAGTGTGAAATATATGCGGCGACGCCTTGCCACAATAAGTCGATGACTCGAAGTGTTCGGTAATCCCGATCGACGCAAGACCGGCCGAGCTCCAAGATTTCGCCAGGCCGCCTCAATAAAGGCGCGATGTCGAATTCATGGGCGCTATAGAATCCCCCGCAGCGCATTGCCGGGCCGCGACGGATGAGACGATACGTCCCAACGACATACTCGCCGCTATCGGAACCAGCGATGTCGGTCACAATCAGGTGGTCTGCGATGTCGTCGTATTTGTCGACATCCATTTGATGCCGCTCCGCAGCGGCGGTGGGTGTCGCACCCATCTCACCAAAAAACACGCGATAGCGCAGCCGTTGCGCCGCGAAGCGCTCTTCATCGGTCTCGGCCAACCGCAGTCGAAGTCCACCCGCAATAAAGTTTAAAGAAAATTCGCGCCGATATAGCGTATCGTCCCGCCGCGGGACCAAAAGGGAAGAATGCATGATCGCCTTGCCGCTTATTGTGCTGCGGAAAGACTCTAATGTCGGTTTGTTTCAAACTGGTTTTTAACTGATGACGCGGCGCTGAACTTTTTTTGCGACTCTCGTTACTCGCCGCCGCGACGCGAGCGCGTCCCCAAGCCGATCTCCTTTGCGAGCTTACTGCGCTGCTTCGCATAATTCGGAGAGACCATCGGATAATCGGGCGGTAAGCCCCAACGTTCCCGGTACTCTTCCGGCGTCAGGTTATATGCCGTTTTCAGATGGCGTTTGAGCATTTTCAGCTTTTTGCCGTCTTCAAGACAAATGATGTAATCCGGTGTCACGGATTGCTTTGCGGGAACGGCCGGAACAGGGCGATCAGAGCGCGATTCCTGTTCGGACCCCACACTTGCCAACGTCCTGTACACGCGTTCAATGAGGTCGGGGAGGTCACCGACCGCCACCGTATTGTTCGACACATGAGCCGCGACGATTTCTGACGTTAGGCCGAGCAGTTCCTCGCGGTTCTTATCCTCTTGGGACGATTCGGACATAGTGTACTTCCTGTTTCCCGATGGGCCCTCGGCGATGTCCTCATGTTTTGCGGGACAAGTGATAATTCTTCCATAGGACCTGTATTCATATCGTGTTACCGATTATTACTTAGTAATCGGATACGAACACTCTATCAAATGCATGTTCGATTCAGCAAGTCGTTTAGTAAATCCGATTTATTGTATCTTATTGCTGGTCGTCAGATGCCGCGTCATAAGTATGGCGGCGACACGTCTACGATTTGCACGCCTGTAATAGTTCGGACGCCGCCCGGTCGCCCGGAATTCCAGTCTTTTGTAGAGCGCCACAGCCCCCGGGTTATCTTCGCCCACCTCAAGGTGGAGGGTTTTGGCACCGAGGGAAATCGCGCGTTCACTGGCCGCATTCATCAGGGCCGTTGCAACACCCTTTCGACGGGACGCCGGAACGGTACCGACGCTTAGAATTTCCGATTCATCCAAGATAACGCGGCCAATAACAAACCCCAAAGGAATACCGGCCTCCGTATCAATCGCCAATTGGCACCAAGCACCAGGCGTGCGCAACAGAGACGCTGTGACCGGTTCGGGATAAGGCTCATCGAAACTTGCGCCATAAATTTCGGCAACGACTTCAAGTTCGCCCAATGCCAAATCGCGGACGAGAATGGACATCATGATCTTCGCTTCGAAGGGGGGCCGACATCCGGCGGTCGTAAGTACAGAGGCGCGACGGGAACCGGGTCTTCCGCTCCAACGCGATGCGAGACGATCCGAGCCAACCAGCGAGCGTCAGGAAGCTTTGGCCCTGTGAGCGCTTTCGCAGTGATTCCCGATTCATGCAAAGCATGCACGGCACGATCCGCCGCGTCGCCAACCACCGAAATCCCATTCAATGATACTGCGGTTGAGATCTGATCCGCTTCCAGAGCAAGGGGTGCTGTCAGAGCTCCCCCGCCCGCGGCAAACAATTGAACGTAAATATCCGTGCGCTTCGTATCGAGCGCGACGAGGATGGGCGCCTGCGCTTCGCCTTGCGCGGCCAATACGGTTTCGAGCGTGGTCGCGCCGATAAGGGGTTTGCCCGACGCCAATGCCAAAGATTGTGCTGTAGAGAGCCCAATCCTGACCCCCGTGAACGCGCCTGGCCCGACGGTTACGCCAATCGCGTCCAAATCTTCGAACGCCAAACCCGCCGTCGACATCGTATCGGCGATCATGGGTACGAGCGCTTCCGCCTGTCCGCGGCTCATTTCCTCGTAGCTGTGAGCCTTAATCTCACCGTCCTGCAATACGGCCGCGGAACACGCCGAAGTCGCGCTATCCAGAGCCAAAATGCACGTCATGTTAAGTCGTATCCCAACGTGGATCAGACGAGCTTACATATTTCGTCGAATTCAAACCGAGGAAGACGATCGCCGTAAGCAGAATGATCTCCATATCCCAAGCTGCATAGAAAATTCGACCGGTAGCTCGTGCCTTCGAAAAAAGCCTCGTCCACCTTGGCATTATCGAAACCGGACATTGGACCGCAGTCCAATCCCAACGCCCGTGCGGCCATGATCAAATAGGCACCTTGCAGCGATCCATTGCGGAGGGCCGTCGTCTCCGCGAGACCGGGATTACCGGTAAACCAGGACTTCGCGTCCGCATAGGGGAAAAATCGCGGTAAATATTCCGCAAATTCCAGATCATAAGCGACAACTGCAGTTACGGGTGCCGCCATGACTTTCTCGATATTGTTGGAGCCTAAGCATGGTTTCAGTTTTTCTTTTGCGTCCGTGCTGGTCGCAAAGACCAACCGCATTGGCAGACAGTTCGCACTCGTGGGGCCTAAAATGGCGAGATCATACAGCTGTCGCAGCGTCGCTTCGCTCACCGGTTTATCGGTCCACGCGCGCTGCGAGCGTGCATCCCGAAACAGTAGGTTCAAACCATTCTCGTCGAGCATTCGTTCTCTCCATCTTTCGGGCTCTGATGACAGCGGCCCTGTGCAATAGGCTTGTCGCCCCGCTTGTGAAAGCGTTAATCTAATTTCCGTGAATATGTGCTTGCCGCAATTACGCCCTCAACGCAACCGTGGGTGCGCCTTCCTCTTTATCTGCGCCGCAGTCATCTGGAATCTTTTCCCGGCGATCGCGGTCGCGGCCGATTCCGCTGTCGTCCTGATGTATCATCGCTTCGGCGAGAGCGAACATTCACAAACGAATATCCGGCTGGATCAGTTCGATGCGCATTTAGCGGAGCTCTCGAAAGACAAGTACAACGTCTTGCCCCTGCCCGAAATTCTAAAGGCCATAAAATCCGGTGAGCCTCTACCGGCGTTTACAGTTGCCATCACGATAGATGATGCCTTCAAATCCGTCTTTGCCGAGGCGGCGCCACGGCTTAAATCGCGCGGCTTCCCATTTACGCTTTTTGTCTCCACGCGCGCGGTCGAGCGCGGCTCTCCCGGCTATATGACATGGGATCAAATCCGAAAACTGAGAGAAGACGGCGCGACAATCGGCCATCAAACCCATTCGCATCTCCATATGGCGAGGTCGGGCAGAGATGCGGTGCTTGCCGATATCAAAACGGCAAATGAACGGTTTCAGAAGGAGCTCGGCATCGTGCCGAAACTGTTCGCGTACCCCTATGGCGAAGCTGGTCTCTCGACAATGGCGACGATCAAGGAAATGGGATTCGAATTTGCGTTTGGGCAACATTCGGGCGTCGTCCATCGCACAAGCGAGCCTTACTTTCTGCCACGCTTTCCCTTAAGTGAGGACTATGGCTCGGAAGCTCGGTTTCGTCTCATCGCGAATGCATTACCGCTTCCGCTTTCGGACATAACGCCCCGGAATCCTGCACCAAAACGGAATCCGCCCCCATTCGGTTTCACTGTGGATAGATCCATTCAAGACTTGTCGCGGCTGAATTGTTACCATTCGAAGCAAGGAAAAGTTCGGGCGGAATTACTCGGCACACATCGAATTGAAGTGCGCTTCCCGACAAGTTTGAATCAGGGCCGCTCAAGATTGAACTGTACCTTGCCGGGTCCCGACGGCCGATGGCGGTGGTTCGGATGGCAGTACTTCATCCCGAACAACCCTTAGGCGGTAGTAGCACCTGCTAAGAGCCGGTCTCGTGCGAAATTTTGTGGAAGTGCTGCTGCGACTTATAGGCCGGCGCGACCGAAGCTTCGTCGTAGTAAAAAATATGCCTACCGATGATGCGTGTCTGCACAAACACATCGTTCCACGACGGGTCGACGTAGCCCGCATGATACCATAGTGCCCCGCGGGTCGGGTCCTCGGCAAACCCCCAATAGACTTCCTTTGCTACCGCAAGGCTGGTCGCCCAAGCGGTCCGGTGCCGCGGTCGGTCGCTTTTGCCGTCGCACCACCAGGAGAATTGACAATTATGTCGGACCCGGTCGCCGCCTTGTTGGACAACCATGCAGGCCGAAGCGGGGAAGCGGCGGTCCCGCATGCGGTTCAAGACAACATGCGCGACGGCAATCTTGCCGATAAACGGTTCGCCGCGCGCCTCGAAGTAAACGTTGAGCGCCAAGCATTCGATATCGTAGCGCGCACTTCGCGCACGAATGGGCAGCACCTGTGCCGAACCGGAATGTGGCTCTAACGCGGAAATGTCACGCGGTTGCACAAAACCAAGACCAGCCGCCGAAACAAAGTGACGGGAACGTTCCAACGCCAAGCGCCGAAACTTGTCCGATCCCGCAGGGGCCGCAATGTCGAGAGGTTTCTGCAGCCGCGTATAGGCGCCGCGCCAGCCCGAAAAGTCTTGCGTGCTGTAATATGCACCGGTGCTCGCCATGACAACGGCAAGCGTCGCCACCGCGACAAACCCGCGTGGCGCGCCACGCAGGCGTGCAACTATTCGACTCCCAATGCTTGGCATTGGATCTGTGCCCCTCAATGGCCCGCATCCCCCCGCGCGGACCGGCTAGCAATTACATCGCCGCCCGTACTTCGGTCACTTCTGGAATATAATGCTTGAGCATATTCTCAATGCCCATTTTAAGCGTCATCGTCGAGCTGGGACAACCCGCACATGCGCCCCGCAATTGAAGAAAGACCACGCCTTCATCGAAGCCTTGGAACACGATATCGCCGCCATCTTGCGCGACCGCCGGCCTTACCCGTGTTTCAATCAGCTCCTTAATTTGGCCAACCACTTCGCTGTCTTCTTCGCCGGCAGCGTGCGCGTCCGTGTCGGGCGCACTTTCGGACATGATCGGTTGATCTGTCGTCATGTGCTCCATAATGGCGCCAAGAACCGCAGGTTTCATGACATACCATTCTTTATCGGACGACTTGGTAATCGTGATAAAGTCACTGCCAAGGAAGACCGCCGCGACACCATCGACACCGAATAGACGCGCGGCGAGCGGCGAACGCTCGGCGGCATCATCGGCCGTTGTGAAGTCGGCCGTACCACTCTCCAACACGCTGCGGCCCGGCAAAAATTTCAAAGTCGCCGGATTCGGCGTCTGTTCGGTTTGAATAAACATCCAATGACTCCTCGAGAGGCGCTCGCCTCTTGTCTAAGTTACCCTTAGATGGGGCTTCTTTTATCGATGATCAAGTAATGGCATCTATCTCGTCCACGGTCATCGAGCCGGGAACAATCGTGATCGGCACATGTAACCGCCGGGCCCCCTTGCCGAGAAGATAGCTAATAATCGGTCCTGGGCCGCTGGCCTCTGTGCCGGCGGCAAGCACGAGGATCGAAATATTCGGTTCTTCGTCCATCAACTTTATGAGCTCTTCGCTCCGATCGCCTTCGCGGATAAAAAGGATCGGAACCTTTCCGGTTTTCCGCTGAACCTCCGCCGACTGGCGCTGCAAAAGCTCTTCGCCGGCCTCGCGCGCCTCTTCCCGCATAAGATCGCCCACGGCCATCCAATGCTGAAAATCAGCTTTTGCGGGCACATAAAAGAGTGCGACCCGACCATCGGTATGCTCCGCGCGGCGGCAAGCGAAATGAAGTGCAATCGGCATTTCATTGCTGTCATCAACGACGGCCAAAAACACCCGCTCGGCTTCGTGGTCCGCCATCTCTTTAGACGAGCCCGATTCTGCAGTTTCCGACATGAGCGCCCCCTATTCGATCTATCCTGCCATCGAATGGAACAATCGTCTATCGCAGAGACGCGCGGATCAGTCTGTCAAAAATCCAACGGTTTCGAACACTTCCGCCAATACGGGGGCGGTTAACGCCCGCGCGCGCGCACCACCATCGCTCAAGACCTTGTCGATCTCATCCGGTTCCGCCAGCAACCGTTGCATTTCAGCCCCAATCGGCCCCAGTTCCGCTACGGCGAGTTCGGTCAGTTTTTCCTTGAATTGAGAAAACGAAAGCCCCCCAATCTCACCAATCACCTCTTCAGGCTGCCGGTCGCCGAGCGCGGCATAAATACCAACGAGATTCTCCGCCTCCGGCCGACCCTCCAAGCCAGCCACCTCACTCGGCAGCGGTTCCGGGTCGGTTTTTGCTTTGCGGATTTTCAAGGCAATATCGTCCGGTCCGTCATTCAAATTGATGCGGCTGTACTCCGACGGATCCGACTTGGACATTTTCTGCGTTCCATTGCGCAGCGACATGACGCGACTGGCAACACCGAGAATGATCGGTTCCGGCAACGGAAACAGGTCCACCCCAAAATCGTTATTAAATTTCTGCGCGATATCGCGCGCCAGCTCGAGATGCTGTTTCTGGTCGTCACCGACCGGGACGTGCGTCGCCTTATAAGCAAGAATGTCGGCGGCCATCAGCACCGGATAATCGTAGAGGCCGATCGAAGCATTCTCGCGATGTTTACCGGCCTTTTCTTTGAACTGGGTCATCCGGTTCAACCACCCGAGCCGCGCCACGCAGTTAAAGACCCATGTCAGCTCGGTGTGATCCGAGTTGCGGCTTTGGTTGAAGATAATGTTCTTCTTCGGATCGATGCCGGCGGCAATGAAAGCCGCCGTGACTTCGCGTGTGCTGGTGCGCAGTTCCGCCGGATCCTGCCACATCGTAATCGCGTGGAGATCGACCACACAATAGATGCACTCGTAGCTATCCTGTAGGCGTACCCAGTTCCGCATGGCGCCGAGATAGTTGCCGAGATGCAGGTTGCCGGTGGGTTGGATCCCCGAAAAAATACGGTCCATAGGTCGCTCATTTCTTTATGCGTGTGTGGAGAAAAGCGCGGTGTTATCGCCGTTCGGCGCGCTTCGGTCAATCCCGAACCGGCGAGCGGCGCAACATCGTCCGCAATTCCGAAACTTTCATCGCACCGCAATAATGCGCAAGCACGGCGAACAGAGCGAGGCCGAGCGCAACCAACAGGATAAGCGCGGCGACACGCTCCAAACCGGTGCCCGTCAAATAGCTGCCCAGCATGCTTGCGGCGTAAAAAAGCGCTCCGGCCATCACAAGCGATACGGCAATTGTCCGAATGCCGCGGTTCCATAAGCGTGCATCCGCGTGAAATTGGCCGCGGCGATGCAGGATGACCCACAGGATGATGGCATTCATCCAAGCGGAACACGCCGTTGCCAAAGCGATCCCGACATGTGCTAGGACCTGCATGAGAATGAGCGCTAAAACGACGTTTACCACCATTGCGGCTATCGCAATTTTCACCGGCGTTACGGTATCCTGGCGGGCGAAGAAGCCCGGTGTCAGCGCTTTAATCAGGACATAGGCGGGCAAACCAACAGCAAACGCGGAAAGCGCCGCCGCGGTATTCTCGGTCGCCGCGGCATCGAACGCACCTCGCTCGAACAAGACACGGACGATCGGATCGCCAATCGTCACAAGTGCGAGCGTCGCCGGCACCGTCAAGAGGAGCGCAAATTCAATCGCGCGGTTCTGACTTTCGGCGGCGCCCGCTTCGTCGCCTTCGGCGAGTTGGCGCGTCATCAACGGCAGCAATGCGACGCCCACCGCGACACCGATGACACCCAGCGGCAGTTGGTTTACGCGATCTGCGAAATACAAAAACGACACGGACCCTTCTTGCAGTGTCGACGCCAAAATCACATCGACGACGAGATTGATCTGCACGACACCTGCGCCGATCAGACCCGGCGCCATCAATGTAAGCAGCCGCTTTACACCCGGCGTTAACCTTGGCCGCGGCAACCGAAACAGTAGTTTGCCTTTCGCGCAGGCCGCCACGATCCAAATGAACTGCCCGATACCCGCCGCACAAACCGCCCACGCCAAGGTGAAACCAGGATGGTCAAAGACATCCAAATTCAGCAATACCAATGCGGAAATAAGAACGATATTGAGCAAGATCGGTGCCGCCGCCGTCGCCGCGAATTTCTGCATCGTGTTCAACATGCCACCCATGAGGGCGATCAGCGCCATGAATGTCAGATAGGGAAACGTGATTCGCGTCAGTTCAATTGTGAGTTCGAACTTTTCCGGATGACCGGCAAATCCAGGCGCGATCAGGTACATCAGTATTGGCATTGCAATGATCGCCAACAACGTAAACGTCAGCAGTGCGGCGACCATCACGGCAGCCGCCTCGGCGGCAAACGTGCGGGCCGCCGTTATGCCGTCTTTCTCGAGCCGTTCCCCGAACAAAGGGACAAAGGCGGCGTTGAAGGCGCCTTCAGCGAAAAGGCGGCGAAAAAAATTGGGAAACTTGAAGGCGACGAAGAATGCATCCGCGACCATGCCCGTACCAAGGCCGCTCGCCATGAGAATATCCCGGACAAACCCCAGCAGGCGGCTGCCCATCGTCCAGCTGCCGACAGTCGCGATCGATCGGAAAAGAGACATGTGCAAGCCCTACGCGGTCTATCGGGCGAGATTGCGACAAGAATCAGGATTCATACGATGGCTATTCCGCCGCGGCGGGTTTGGCTTCGATGGAATCGTCCAAGGCTTCCAACAAAGCCTGCCGGATGGCCTTCAGTTTTCCTTCGTGCTCGATCTTCATGCCGAAGATATCCTTGACGTAGAAGACGTCGACAACCTCCTCGCCAAACGTCGAAATCTTTGCCGACGCGATTTGCAGACCCAGATCGGACAGAGCTCGCGTCAAGTCGTACAAAAGCCCGGGCCGGTCACGGCCATTCACTTCGATGACGGTGCGTGAATTGGACGCCTTGTTGTCGATCAGCACCCGGGGGGCCACCGTAAACACCTCCATACGGCTCGGCAGGCCTTTCATCTTCTTAAGTTCGTCCGCAAGTCGAATTTCGCTCGCGATCGCTTTTTCAACATTTGCCGTAATACTGTCGAGCTTTGTCGACTGCGAGATCGCCAGGTTTTCCCGGTCCTGAATCCAGAAACTATCCAAAGCCATGCCGTCATTGAGCGTGTTGATCCGGGCGTCGACAATGTTCACGCCCGACACCGCAAGGCCGCCGGCAATCGAACTGATCAATCCCGGATGATCCGCCGCGTAAACGGTGATTTCCGTTACAGCCCGATACTCGTCAATTCGATTGTCAAAGGCGATCTGATGGTTTTGCCGATTGGCCTCGCGCACGAATTCAGCCTGCCGTGCGATGTCTTCCGTCTCAAAGGCCAACCAGTATCCCGGCGGACCCAATGCGCGGAATTCTTCAAAGGCCTCGTCGGTCCAATTCGCCAACGCCGTCCGCACATTCTCTTGTGCTTCCGTGACCGCGCGGTCGCGGCGATCGGCCGCAAGGCCGCCTGTCAGGACGTCTTCCGTTCGGTAGTAAAGCTCACGCAACAAAGACGCTTTCCAACCGTTCCATCGGCCCGGCCCAACCGCCCGTATATCCACGACGGTCAAACAAAGTAAGAGCCGAAGACGCTCCGGCGATTGCACCAACTCCGAGAAATCCGCAATCGTCTTCGGGTCCGACAAATCTCTTTTGAACGCCGTGTTGCTCATGGCGAGGTGGTATTCCACTAGCCAGGCGACCGTTTCTGTCTGCTCGTCGGACAAGCCGAATCGCGGACACAGCTCTCGCGCGACTTCCGCACCCAGTTTCGAATGATCGCCGCCGCGACCCTTCGCAATGTCATGCATTAAAACCGACGCATAGAGTACATCGCGCGATTGTACTTTATGCACGATCTCGCTCGCCAACGGGTGGTCGTCTTTTAAAAGTCCCCGTTCGATCCGGCTCAAGATGCCGATCGCACGGATCGTGTGCTCGTCCGTCGTGTAGACGTGATACATATCGTATTGCATCTGCGCCACAACGCGTCCGAAATCGCTCACGAACTTCCCGAACACACCCGCTTCATTCAGGCGCCGCAATGTCGTCTCAGGATCTTTCTCAGACGTCAGCATACGAACGAAGAGAGCATTCGCATCCGGATCCTGTTGCACCGCTTTCGTAATCCGGCCCAGACTCCGCGTGATGAGATGTAACGCGTTTGGATGGATATCGAGCTCATGTCGCTGTGCGACTTCGAAGAGCCTGAGCATCTCCACCGGGCGGTCGTGAAAATGCTCGTTGCTCGTAACATTGAGTCGACCGCCTTCGATTTTGAAATCTTCAACTTCGCGGGTGAATAGACCCAACCCCGGTAGCTTAAAGGTCCAGCTGCGCTGTTGGCGCGCTTCCAAAGAGGCACAAAAGATTCGCGTCAAATCGCCGACATCCTTCGCCACTAAAAAGTAGTGTTTCATGAACCGCTCGACGCCGGACACACCCTCCCGGTCGACATAGCCCATTTCGCGCGCCAACTCCGGCTGTAAATCGAACGTCAAACGTTCTTCCGCCCGAGCCGTGAGATAATGAAGATGACACCGCACGGTCCATAAGAAGCGCTGGGCTTTGTCGAACCGCGCCAATTCGTCGTTCGAGAAAACGCCTTCGTCCCGCAGCTGCGCGATGCTCTCACAGCGATAAAGATACTTCGCGATCCAAAACAAAGTGTGCAGATCGCGCAGACCGCCTTTGCCGTCCTTAATGTTTGGTTCGAGAACGTAGCGCGAATCGCCCATTCGTTCGTGACGTTCATCGCGCTCATGAAGCTTCGCTTCAACGAACAGGCCTTTTCCTTTCACAACTTCCTCAAAGAAACGCATGCGCAGTTCCGCATGCAACGTCTGAACACCCCAGATATAACGCGATTCCAAAAGCCCTGTGCGAATGACCATGTCGTCATGAGCTTGACGAATGCAATCGTCGATCGATCGTGTCGCATGCCCGACCTTCAAACCCAAATCCCATAACGTATAGAGAACGTGCTCGATGATCTGTTCGACGCGTGGCGTCGCTTTGTAAGGCAATAAGAACAGCAAATCGATATCCGACCGGGGAGCAAGTTCCCCTCGCCCGTATCCCCCATACGCGACGATGCACAGCTGGTCGGCCGCGGTCGGATTGGCCGCCTTGTAGAGCCACGTTACCGCAATGTCGTGGATCACGCGGATCAACTGATCAATGAGAAAACAGTGGCCCCGGACGGTCAGCTCACCGTCCTGGGAGTCATCGAAACGGCTGCGGATTTCGGCGATGCCGGATTTCAGAGTCTCGCGATAGATATTTAGAATTTCAGACGAGCGGTCTGCTTCGTTCAAATCTCCATCGAGGATCGCCTCGACTCGCTCCTGCAAGTCGATGCGGTCGATAATGGCTCGCCTGTTCCGCAACTGGTCCATGAATCGGAGCTTCGCGCGGACCTAATTGAAATGCAAGTGCGTGACCTAGTCTTCGAGAAAACCGCGCAAACGATATAATGCCTCCAAGGCGGCACGCGGCGTCAGATCATCCGGATTTAAATCTCGAAGCTCGGCTTCGACGACCGACGGCTTAGGGGCGTTGTGCGCGGGCGTTTCGGCCAAGGCGGCAAAAAGCGGTAAGTCTTCCGCCAGGCGCGCAATCGCCCCGGATTGCTCTCCCTGCTCGAGCGTCTCTAGAACCTGTTCCGCGCGAACGACGGCCGGCGACGGCAAGCCGGCCAACCGCGCCACATGGATGCCGTAGGAACGATCGGCGGCACCCGCGGCCACTTCATGCAAGAAGACCACGTCACCCTGCCACTCTTTGACGCGCATCGTATACGGCTTGCATGCATCCAGCTGAGCGGTCAACGCGACCAATTCGTGATAGTGGGTTGCGAACAAGGCACGCGATCGGTTGGTTTCATGCAAATGTTCGACAGTTGCCCAAGCGATCGAGAGCCCATCGAAGGTCGCTGTGCCGCGGCCGATCTCGTCGAGGATCACAAGAGAGCGTTCCGTCGCTTGGTTAAGAATCGCCGCGGTCTCGACCATCTCAACCATGAACGTGGAGCGCCCCCGCGCCAAATCGTCAGCCGCCCCGACGCGGCTAAACAATCGGTCCACGACGCCAATATGCGCCCGCTCCGCCGGCACGTAACTCCCCATCTGCGCCAGAATGACGATCAGGGCATTTTGACGGAGGAACGTGCTCTTACCGGCCATATTCGGCCCGGTCAAAATCCAGAGACGCTGCTCATCCGTGAGATCGCAGTCATTGGCGACAAAGTCACCCTCGGCGGCCGCAGCCAAGGCATCCGCGACGACCGGATGACGCCCCCCTTCAATCTGGAACGTCAGCGAGCGGTCGATGCGGGGTCGCGTGTATCGGCGTTCCACGGCGAGCAGGGCGAAGGCCGTCGCCAAATCGAGACGCGCCATCGCCGCGGCGGCGACGGCAACCTCGCCGGCTTGGGCGACAACCTCTTGGACCAAGGTCGCGAATAGTTCGAGTTCGACCGCTAAAGCTTTATCAGCGGCTTCCGAAATAGACCGCGCGAGTTCGCCCAATTCCGTCGTCGTGAAGCGCATTGCATTTGTCATTGTCTGACGATGGATGAAAGGCTCTCCCATCTTGTCGGCATGGCGCGATGTAACTTCGATGAAATAGCCGAGCACGTTGTTGTGCTTGATCTTTAAATTGTCGACACCGGATTCGGATCGATATCTCGCTTCAAGTTCCGCAATTAGACGCCGACTCTCATCTCGCAACGCGCGGAGCTCATCGAGCGGCGGCTCGAAATCCGCTCGGATGAATCCGCCGTCCCGGGCCATCAGCGGCAAGTCATCCGCCAGCGCCGCCGCCAGTCGGTCGATTGACGCCGCATGATCGCCCAAATCAACGAGAATCTCCTCGATTCCCGCGGGCGCATCATCCTTTTCCGCCAAAGTGCTCCGGAGAGCGGCACCCTGACGAAGTCCATCTCGAATGGCCGCTAAGTCGCGAGGCCCACCCCGACCGAGGCTAAGGCGCGACAGTGCGCGTTCGAGATCCGGCGCCGCCTTCAACAAGGCTCGGAGATGCTCCCTCAGATCCGGTGCCTCGACCAGATACTGAACCTGGTCCAACCGCTGGCCGATCGCATCGGGGTCCGTCAGCGGCGCCGCGAGACGAACGCCAAGTAGGCGTGCACCCGCGCCGGTAACCGTTCGATCGATCACACTCAGCAGACTGCCCGGACGGCCGCCCGTAAGCGTGCGGGTGAGCTCTAAGCTGCGCCGCGTCGCCGCATCAATCTCGAGCAGGGCGTCGCCACCGATCCGACGGGGCGTTCCGAGCCGTGGCAACTTGCCGACCTGCGTCAATTCAACATAGTCAATCAACGCGCCGGCGGCCGACAGTTCGCTGCGGCCAAATTCGCCGAACGCGTCAAGTGCCGCGACCCCATAAACCGCTTCCAGACGGCGGCGCGCGTTATCGGAATTGAACCGGGCGTTCGGCAGGGGCGTCAGATGGTTCTTCCAATCCTCCAACACCGCCGCGAATTCATCTCGTTCGTAAATCTTTTCCGGGACAAGCAGCTCACCGGGCGCGACCCGGGAGACGGCCGCGGCCAAATCGAGTGCGGACAACGGTTGAACCGTGAAGTCACCCGTCGACATATCGAGCCACGCAAAACCAAAGGTCTCGCCGACTTCGGCGAGGGCGGCGAGATAATTGTGCGCACGGGCATCGAGTAACGTCTCCTCGGTCAACGTACCGGGGGTGACGAGGCGGATCACATCGCGTTTGACCACCGCCTTGGAGCCACCTCGCCGTTTGGCTTCCGCGGGATCTTCCATCTGCTCGCAGATCGCGACCCGAAAACCCTTACGTATCAGTCGCTCCAGATAGCCATCCAAGGCGTGGACCGGCACGCCGCACATCGGAATGTCTTCGCCTTTATGGCTACCGCGCTTCGTCAGAGCGATATCGAGTGCCGCCGCCGCTGCGACCGCGTCATCGAAAAACATTTCGTAAAAATCACCCATGCGGAAGAACAACAAGGCATCTGGATAAGCTTCCTTGTGTTCGAAAAACTGCACCATCATCGGCGTCATGGCGCGCGGCGGGTTTTTTGTAGCGGGCTCGGACATAGAGGCGGAAAATAGCATGCACCGCCCGGTAAGGCACAAGGTGTCGATGAAAATTCGGCGATAGATTGGCGCAATAAGTTGAAAAAGCACCGGCGATGCGGAATGCTGAACGCTGAACCACTCAAAAGCAGGAAGAATAACAGATGGCCGACCAGTCCACGCTTCGCGAAGACGCACTGCAATTTCATGTTGGCGGCCGCCGGCATGGCAAGATCGAGGTCAATGCGACCAAAGCATTGACCACGCAGCGCGATCTGGCGCTCGCTTATTCGCCGGGCGTGGCCTATCCCTGCCTCGAGATCGAAGCCGATCCGGCAACCGCATACGATTACACCGCGAAAGGTAACTTCGTCGCGGTGATCTCCAACGGCACGGCGGTGCTCGGTCTTGGCAATATCGGCGCACTCGCGTCGAAACCTGTGATGGAAGGGAAATCCGTTCTTTTCAAACGCTTCGCGGATGTCGACGGAATCGACATCGAGGTCGCCACCGAGGATGTCGACGAATTCGTCAATTGCGTCAAACTCATCGGCAACAATTATGGCGGGATCAACCTCGAAGATATCAAGGCACCCGAATGTTTCTTGATCGAGGAGCGCTTGAAAGAGGAACTCGAGGTTCCGGTTTTTCATGACGACCAACACGGAACGGCCATTATCACCGCGGCGGGATTCATCAATGCCCTGCACCTGACAGACAGGGATTACGGCGACGTTAAATTGGTGGTGAACGGTGCGGGCGCATCGGCCATCGCATGCGTCGAGTTGATTAAGAGCATGGGCGTTCCGAATGAGAATGTCATCATGTGCGACAGCCGCGGCGTCATTTATCGTGGCCGGGAAGACGGTATGAACCAGTGGAAATCCGCCCACGCCGTCGAGACCGACGCCCGCGACCTGACGGAAGCGCTCGTTGGCGCCGATGTGTTTATCGGCCTGTCGACCAAAGACGTCGTCTCGCAAGATATGGTGAAATCGATGGCGGATAAGCCGATCATTTTTGCCATGGCAAATCCCGATCCGGAGATTACGCCGGAGGACGTGAAGGAAGTTCGCGATGACGCGATCGTTGCGACCGGCCGCTCCGACTATCCGAACCAAGTGAACAATGTCCTGGGCTTCCCCTATATCTTTAGAGGCGCCCTCGATGTCCGCGCTTCGCGCATTAACGACGAGATGAAAATCGCCGCGGCGGAAGCCCTCGCGGAATTGGCCCGACAAGATGTGCCAGAAGAAGTCGCCGCCGCGTATGGCGGACAGCAACTTCAATACGGCAATGACTACATCATCCCGGTTCCTTTCGATCCGCGGTTGATCGCCGCCGTTCCCGCGGCGGTCGCGCAAGCCGCCATGGATACCGGGGTCGCGCAGCGGCCCGTCGAAGACATGGATGCGTATAAAAGGGAGCTCTCCGCCCGCCTGGATCCGACCTCGAGTTCGCTGCAAATGATTCTCGACCAGGTGCGCTCGAACCCGCGCCGGGTGGTTTTTGCGGAAGGAGAGGATGACCGGGTCATCCGCGCCGCCGTGCAGTTCAGAAACGCCGGCTATGGCGAGCCGATCCTGATTGGACGGGAAGATCGCGTCCGCCAAACCATGGCCGAACTCGGCCTGGACGGGGCGGAACTTGAAATTCACAACGCGCGCCTCAGCGACAAGAACCAAACCTATACCGACTTTCTGTACAATCGTCTGCAACGCGACGGGTTCTTGGCCCGCGATTGCCAGCGCTTGGTCAATCAAGACAGAAACGTCTTTGGCGCCTGCATGGTGGCAAATGGCGACGCCGACGCAATGCTGACGGGCGTCACCCGGGTCTTTAGCGTCGCATTCAACGAAATTAGCCGTGTCGTCGATCCGAAACCCGACCAGCGCTTGATGGGCGTTTCGCTGGTTGCCGGGCGCGACCACTCGTTCCTGATCGCGGATACCCGTATTCACGAAGTCCCGAACGCCGAAGAACTCGCGGATATCGCAGAAGAAGCAGCGCAATTCGCCCGAAAATTCGGCCACGATCCACGCGTCGCGCTGCTCTCCTTTTCCAATTTCGGTCAACCGATGCGCCCGCATATGGAACGAATCCGCGACGCCGTTGCGATCTTGGAAGAGCGCAAAGTGGATTTCGAATTCGATGGCGATATGCAAGCCGGCGTCGCGTTGGATTACGATCTCATGAAGGACGTTTTCCCGTTCTGCCGCCTGACCGGCCCAGCCAATGTGTTGGTCATGCCGGCGCTGCACAGCGCCAGCATCAGCTCCAACCTTATGGCCGCAGTCGGCGGCGGCACCGTGATCGGCCCGGTTTTGGTCGGCCTCTCAAAACCGATCCAAATCGTACCGCTCGGCGCGTCCGTCAACGATCTCGTCAACATCGCCGCTTTTGCCGCCCACGACGCCATCGTCGCGGAGACTCAAACGAATTTACCAGGGGTCTAGTTTTGTAAGGCGGCCAGTTCCGCGCGGACCGCGGCGGAGACCTCAGTGCCGAAGTAGCAAAAGACGACCTCCGAAATTCGGTCCTCGTTTTGGATAAAATGAGCGACGGTCTGCACTGCAATCGCACATGCCCGCGGTATGGGAAACCGATAGACGCCCGTCGAAATCGCCGGGAACGCTAGGCTGGCAACGTCGTGCTCCAACGCGACTTCAAGACAACGCCGGTAACAGCTTGCGAGCCGCGCATCTTCGTCCGCGTCGCCGCCTTGCCATATGGGTCCGACCGTATGGATCACATGCTTCGCCGGCAGCGCATATCCGGCGGTGATCTTCGCATCTCCCGTCGGGCATCCGTCGAGCGTGCGGCACTCGGCCAGTAGTTCGGGTCCCGCTGCGCGATGGATAGCCCCATCAACACCGCCGCCGCCCAACAGCGATTCGTTCGCCGCATTCACAATTGCATCGAGCGCCAGCGTCGTGATGTCTTCTTCAATGACCCGCATTCGGTGCATGTTCGGTCTCCCGCAGTTTCTGCCCGTGCGCCGGATAGCGCCGCATCAATAGCCATATGAGCAACAAACCCGGCAACGCTGCAACCGTCGTAAGCACAAAGAAAGAAACCCAATCCATTTGATCCGCAAACCATCCCGCTGAAGCAGAGAGAAACGTCCGAGCGCCGCCCATCACGGATGTCAGCAGAGCATACTGGGTCGCCGTATAGGCTTGGTTACATAGGCTCGAGAGATAAGCGACGAATGCCGTCGATCCCATTCCAGTCGCGATATTCTCCGCTGCAACCGTTATCGTGAGCGCGGTGAGATCATGTCCAGCCAAGGCTTGATATACGAAGACCAGGTTCGAAAGCGCCTGTAGGATGCCGCAGATGAACAGACTTTTTAGAATGCCGAGGCCCGCAACCATTGCCCCGCCAATAAATCCGCCTGCTATGATGGCCGCGAAGCCGACCCCCTTCTTGATACCCGCGATCTCAGGTTTGGTGAATTCGAGTTCCAAAAAGAACGGGGTTTGCATCACCGATAGGACGGCATCGCCCAGTTTGTAGAAAACGATGACGCCGAGGATCAAGAGCCAACCGGGCCGAGAGAAAAAATCAGCAAGCGGCGCAACCACCGAGGTCTTCAGCCCAGCCAGCATCGTTTCTTCTATCCGCGGTGACGTCTCACTCTTCGGCTCCGGATTTAACAAGACCGTTAAAATGCCGATCATGGCAATCGCCGCCATTAGCGCAAACGCGACCGTCCATCCATAGGACGAAGCAATGATCAAGCCCATCGCGCCCGCGCCGACTTGTCCCAAGCGATAACCGAAAACGACGGTCGCTGCCCCAGCACCCAGTTGACGTTCTTCTAGTATTTCAACCCGGTAGGCATCGATGACGATGTCTTGGCTTGCGGATGTGAAGGCGACGCCGAGCGTCACGATTGCAGCAAGGAAGATGTCGTCGGGCAAATCGACAAACCCCAAGCTCAGCACGCAGATAAGCAAGGCGATTTGAGAGACGATAATCCAACCGCGACGTCGACCCAGCGCGGCTGTGATTACGGGAATACGAAACCGGTCGAACGCCGGCGCCCAGAGAAACTTGAAGGCATACGGCAAGCCCACAAGCGCAAAAAGCCCGATAGAGGTTTTCGAAAGTCCGCTTTCCTGCAACCAAGCGGTCAGCGGATCGCCCAATATGCCGAGTGGAAAGCCACTCGAAATGCCGAGGAAGGTAATCGCCAGAACCCGCTTGTCGCGATAAACGGCCGCCGCCTGCCACCAAACGGCAAGCCGGGCCCCAAGGTTCGTCATCGCGGGCCTATCCGAGCTCGCGCTCAACAAGCTCCTTCAAGTTCGCTTCGGGGCGGGCGCCGACATGGCTGATGACTTCGGTGGCGGTCAGGGTCGCGATCTCACCGCATTTCCGAAGATCCATGCCTTGGGTATAGCCGTAGAGAAATCCTGCCGCGAATTGGTCGCCAGCGCCTGTCGTGTCGACGACCGGATCGAGAGGCAGCGGATCGATGATGTGGACTTCGTCACCCGACAGAATTACGGAGCCCTTCGAACTGCGTGTCAGACAGGCGATCTCACAATGGCCTCGCACATGCTGGAGCGCCGCATCGAAGTCGTCGACCTGATAGAGCGATTTGATCTCTTCTTCGTTGCCGAAAAGGATATCCGTGTGGTCTGCGACCAGCATTTGAAAAGCGTGGCGGTGCCGATCGACACAAAACGGGTCGGACAGGGTGATCGAAACCTTTCGGCCAGCATCGTGCGAAAGATCGGCCGCTTCGACAAAAGCGTCTTGCGCATCGGGCGGGTCAAACAAGTAACCTTCCATATAAACGACCTTTGCGGCCTGGATGATGTCCTTATCGATATCCTTCGGCGTCAGGTTCGATGCAGCACCGAGATTCGTGCACATCGTGCGCTGCGCATCCGGCGTAATCAGTACAAGGCAAGACCCCGTCTGCGGACCCTCCGTCGTGGCCGGCGTGAAAAAATCGACCCCGATCGACTGCATATCATGGCGAAACACGTTACCTAGCTGATCGTCGCGGACTTTGCCGATGAAGACACCTTTTCCGCCCAAAGAAGCAAAGCCCGCCATCGTATTACCGCACGACCCGCCGGAGACTTCCTGCGCCGGCGGCATTTTTGCGTAAATCTCACTGGCTCGGTCGGTGTCAACGAGCGTCATCGCACCCTTGTCGAGCGTTTGTTCTTCCAAGAAAGCGTCGTCGACTGTCGCCAGTACATCGACCATCGCGTTACCGATTCCGACCAAGTCGTATTCCGACATTTGCATACCCTCGCGCTAGACCGCCATTTTGCCCGGTTGGGCGAATTGGACGGAGTATAACCGTCGGCGGACGCCCGGCAAGGCGAGCGTCTTGCGTCAATGGCTCGCCGTCGCTACATGTGCGGGGTTCGCCCTCGGGAGTAAATCGATGTACGGCCACCTTTCGAAAGCAGTCTCACAAATCAGCGATCCTGCGCTCCGGCGGGTCGTCCTGTTCGGTATTGGCGGGGCCGCCTTCGTGTTTATTCTACTTTCAAGCTTGGCTTGGTGGGTTCACGACTCCTACGCCGACAATGCGCTCGAGAATTTATTAAAAGGCTGGGGACTCTGGGAATGGCTCCTGAGCTTAATTCTCGTTGTCGTTGATTTCATGATCGGCCTCGGTGTCCTCTTGGTACTGACAATCTTATTCCCGGTTGTCGCGACCTTGATCGTTGGATTTTTTCTTGAAGACGTTGTCGCCGCCGTCGAGACGAAACATTATCCCAATGAGCCGGCCGCCCGACCACAGCCGATCTCAGAAGTTATCGGATCAACCGGGCGATTCGCTTTGGTGGTGATCGGGCTCAATCTGCTTTGTCTGCCGCTCTATCTCATCTTGTTGTTTGTGCCGCCGCTTAATCTCGTCCTGTACTACATGCTGAACGGATATCTCGTGAGTCGTGAGTATTTCGAACTCGTGGCACTACGGCGCATGGAGCCGCCCGCCGCATCGCATATGCGGAAAATCAACAAAGGCCGGGTGCTTTTCGCTGGGATCATCATCACTTTTCTCCTAACCATTCCCATCGTCAATCTGTTGACGCCCGTAATCGCGACCGCATTTATGGTCCACGTCTTTCATAGTTTACCGGGCCGCCAAGAGGTTCTGCCCGAACCGGCAGGTACCGCCTAGCAAGGCATTTCACTTTTCGCTACGCAGCTGGGCCAGTTGGTGTAATCTAGGCGAAACGACGGTAACGATGTCCTGAGGAGCAGGTATGGCCGAAGATTCGAAGTCGCCCCCGCAATTCCCGAACGATCTAGGAAAACGGGTGTTCAATATTCCAGGACCGGCACGCCCGGAGCGGCTGCCCGGCACACCGGGCGACGGCAGACGTCTTATCGTCGGCCGCGAAATTTGCCTCTCGGGCGAAATTACGGCGTGCGACACCCTTGTGGTCGAAGGCCAAGTCGAAGCGACGCTAAACGAGAGCCATCGAATAGAAATCGCCGAAAGCGGCTATTTCAAAGGTAAGGTCGATATCGCGATTGCCGAGATAAAAGGCCGATTCGAAGGTGAACTCATCGCGCGAGAGAGACTGATAATTCGGAAGACCGGTCAGGTGACGGGCACCGTTGCATATGCCGAAATCGAAATTGAACGCGGCGGTGAACTCTCCGGCGACGTGAAAGTTGCCGGTACCGCAGCGGTTGAAGATACCAAGAAAGACGACGATAAAACGCCTAATGTGGCCGAATAATCGGCACGCGTTGGCGGTTTGCGCCGTCCTTGCAGTTGCGGGTTGCGATACGAGCCTGCCGGATTGGGTGACGCAAGAGAATCCCGCGAATGAACCCGCACAGAAGGCAGGCATTGAAGAAGTCGCGTTAAAAGCAGCGCCTTCACGGAATGAAACCGCGTCTGTGCCGTCCAAATCCGGCAGAAATGATTCGCTCGCGTCCATCCCGCCGGATGCCAACCCTCAACAACTTATCGGTCTTGAATCGCGCGGCCTTGCGGACAAGCTCGGCTCTCCTGGCTTCGTTCGCCGGGACGGAAAGGCGGAGGTTTGGCAGTATCCAGCGGAGTCCTGCATCCTCGACGTCTTCCTTTACCGCGATAAGGGAACGCTATCGGTCGATTATGTTGAGCTCCGCGGGCGAGGCACAGCTCAACTCTCCAGGCAGGATTGTTATCGCCGAATGCTGCAGACGCATTTAACGCGGGAGCAGGGCTAAGGCACTAGAGCGTTTTCCCCTTAAAGCGGCACAGCTCGCTTACAACGCAGGCCGGACAATCAGGCTTGCGCGCCTTGCACACGTAACGCCCATGCAAGATGAGCCAATGATGCGCGTGCAGCTTGTAATGAGGCGGCGTCTTCTTCTCGAGTTTCTTCTCCACCGCGAGCGGCGTTTTACCTGGGGCCAGCCCTGTGCGATTGCCGATGCGAAAGATATGCGTATCGACCGCAATGGTCGGTTCACCAAATGCAATATTGAGGACGACGTTCGCGGTCTTGCGGCCCACGCCCGGCAGCTTCTCGAGCGCCTCTCGATCCCGCGGCACTTCGCTGCCGTGTTCTCCAATCAAGAGTTTGCTCAAGGCGATGACGTTTTTAGCTTTCGCGTTAAACAAACCGATGGTCTTGACGTAGTGGCGAACCTTCGCCTCGCCGAGCGCGACCATTTTTTCCGGCGTATCCGCAACTTTGAACAACGGCCCTGTGGCCTTGTTTACGCCGACATCCGTTGCTTGTGCCGATAAAACGACCGCCACCAAAAGCGTATACGGGTTCACATAGTGAAGCTCACCCTTGGGCTCCGGCATTTGTTCCTGCAGGCGGCTGTAAAACTCTTCGATATCCGCTTTTTTCATGAGGAGAGACTAACTTCTGGCGGGATTGAGGCCAAGCGGCGAGACCGTCGGATTCAACGGTAGACAACGGAATTTCAGACAGCATATGATGTTCATATGAATGACACGAAAGCCAACGTCGACAGTGCGGCACATCGCATCTTCTTCGACGCCATCCTCCACCCGCACCGAAGCTTGAGCCCGTTCGGCTTCAAGCTCCTCATGGCAACAATTGCATTCATGATGCTCTCCGTCGGTATTGTCTTCGCATTGCTGGGCGCTTGGCCGGTTATCGGATTTTGCGGTGCCGAACTATTGCTCTTGTATGTCATGTTCCGCCTCAATTATCGCGCCGGGCGCGCCTATGAGCGAGTTCGCCTGAACGAACGAACATTTGAAGTGCGGAAATACTCGCCGGCTGGCGCATTCGACGCCTGGGAGTTGGAGCCGACCTGGCTGCGCGTCGATATGGACAACCCGCCCGAACACGACAGCCAATTGACCGTGACGAGCCGCGGCCGCCGCTTAATAATCGGGAAGTTCCTGACGCCAGAAGAACGGTTGGAACTCGCCAACGCCTTGAAGGACGCCTTGTATCTCCGGCAAAGTTCGCTGCCGTTTACATCGAGCTAGTTGGTCGCCGCGTCAGTCTTCAAAACCCAATACATGCCGCATGTTGTAGAGGCCCGGCGATTGGCCCTTTGTCCACAGAGCCGCCCGAATTGCACCAGCCGCAAAGACTTGCCGGCTTGACGCTTTGTGACCGAGAAGGACGCGCTCACCCTCGGCTGCAAAGATAACTTCGTGCTCTCCTGCGACATCGCCGCCTCGCAGCGTGGCGAACCCGATATCACCCGCTTTGCGTTCGCCGGTGTGGCCATCCCGGACCGCTTGTTTCACATCCTCAAGATTTACGCCCCGCCCGCGGGCGAGGCCTTCACCAAGCGCCAGCGCCGTGCCGGAGGGCGCGTCGATCTTGTGCCGGTGATGCATCTCCAAAACTTCAATATCGTATTCGACGCCCAGCAAATTCGCAGCTTGTTCCGCGAGCGCGATCAGTAGAGTCACGCCGACACTGGTATTCGCGGCGCGCACAACCGGCACATGCCGCGCCGCCTTTTCATATTCGGCTTCCTGCGCCGGCGAGAGACCGGTTGTACCCGCGATGATGGCCGCACCCGCTTGCGCCGCCAATTGGGCGGCCTCAACTGCGACATCGGGTAATGTAAAATCAACCACGACATCCGTTCCCGCGATCATCGCAGCTGTATCATCCGTGATGGCGACTCCAAGCGATCCGACGCCCGCCAATGTACCGGCATCCTGGCCAACCACATCGCTGCCCGGTCGGCCGGTCGCACCCGCCAGAACGCAGCCGTCCGTCATCGAGATTTGACGGATATTCATCTGCCCCATCCGGCCGGCACCGCCTAGAATACCGATTTTGAGATCGCCACTCATCGCCCGTCCTCCCTTGGTTCGGTTCGAGGAGGATAATTAGCGGCGGAACGGAATTTGTAAATGCGGCGTGTCGCGCGGCACTACTCGGTCAGGTCTTCCCAGAAGTCCTTGACCTTGTCGAAGAACCCTTCGGAACGAGGGCTGTGAACCTCATCGCCGCCGGCGTTGTCGAACTCACGCAGCAACTCTTTTTGCCGCTTGGTCAATTTGACCGGTGTCTCGACCTGCGCGTCGATATACATATCGCCACGGATTTTGGACTGCAGAACGGACATGCCCTTGCCGCGCAGCCGGAACTGTTGGCCCGATTGTGTGCCTTCCGGAATATTGACCTTCGCGCGGGAGCCGTCGATCGCCGGCACTTCAATTGCGCCCCCCAGAGAAGCGATGGTCATCGGGATCGGTACCCGACAATAGATATCTGCGCCATCGCGCTGGAAGAAGACGTGTTCAGCGATCGTCAGAAAAATATAGAGATCGCCAGGGGGCCCGCCACGCAGGCCTGCTTCGCCTTCGCCGGCCAGACGGATGCGGGTACCGTCGTCGACGCCGGGGGGTACATTCACCGAGAGTTTCTTTTCTTTCCGCGTGCGCCCGGAGCCCGCACAGGCCGGACAAGGGTCTTCAATGATCTGCCCTTGTCCATGACATGTCGCGCAGGTGCGCTCGATCGTGAAGAAACCCTGTTGCGCACGCACCTTACCCAGGCCCTGACATGTCGGGCAGGTGACCGGTTGCGCGCCGCCCCTTGCGCCCGTGCCCTCGCAGGACTTGCATGATTCCGTCGAAGGTACGTGGATTTCGACCTGTCGACCGCCAAAGGCGTCTTCCAGCGAAATCTCGAGATTGTAACGCAAATCGTCGCCGCGCGAGGAAGACCGCCGGCTGCCACCGCGCCGCGCGCCGCCAAAGTCACCGAACATCTCGTCGAAGATGTCCGCAAAACCCGATGCGAAATCAAACCCGCCGGGCCCGCCGCCAGGTCCGCCCGCACCCCCGTTTTCGAATGCCGCGTGCCCGAAGCGATCGTAGGCTGCCCGTTTTTGATCGTCCTTTAGGACTTCATAGGCTTCATTGATTTCTTTGAATTTGGCTTCCGCTTCGGCGTTGTCGGGGTTTCGATCGGGATGATACTTCATCGCCGCCTTGCGGTACGCACTCTTCAGGTCATCCGCACTCGCGTCGCGTCCGACCCCTAAGGATTCATAATAATCAGCTTTTGCCATCGGCCACCCCCGACCAAGCGGCGCGCGCTAAGGCGCCATGCTACGCCGGGACAGGGTCCTTCGGACCCTATCCCGAACAGCGCCTGCTACTTGTCCTTATTGTCTTCTTCGACTTCTTCAAAGTCCGCATCAACGACGCCGTCGTCACTTGCGGCTTCGCCAGAAGCATTCGAAGCATCACCACCCATGTCCATATCGGGTGCTGCGCCCCCAGCATTTTCTTGGCTGGCCTTATACATCGCTTCGCCGAGCTTCATGCTCGACTGGCTCAAAGCTTCCGTCTTGGCGGTAATATCCGCTGCATCTTCACCTTGCAGCGCTTCCTTCAATGCGTCGACATCGGCCTGGATCGCAGATTTCTCGTCCTCGCTGATTTTATCGCCGTATTCTTCCAACGACTTCTCAGTGGAGTACACAAGACTGTCTGCGGTGTTGCGGGCTTCGACCAGTTCCTTGCGTTTTTGGTCGTCGGCCGCATGCTCTTCGGCGTCCTGCACCATTTGATCGATATCCGCATCACTCAGCCCGCCGGAGGCTTGAATGCGAATCTGTTGTTCCTGGCCGGTTGCTTTATCCTTCGCCGAGACGTTCACGATGCCGTTCGCATCAATGTCAAACGTCACTTCGATTTGCGGCATACCGCGCGGCGAGGGTGGAATTCCCACCAGATCGAACTGCCCGAGCACCTTGTTGTCCGCAGCCATCTCGCGTTCGCCTTGGAAGACCCGAATGGTCACCGCCGTTTGGTTGTCTTCCGCCGTCGAGAAGGTCTGGCTCTTGCGTGTCGGAATTGTCGTATTGCGATCGATCAGGCGCGTAAAGACGCCGCCCAAAGTCTCGATGCCAAGCGACAACGGTGTCACGTCGAGCAACAGAACGTCTTTTACATCGCCCTGCAGAACGCCGGCCTGAATGGCCGCGCCCATGGCGACCACCTCGTCGGGATTCACACCGCGGTGCGGCTCTTTCCCGAAGAACTGCTTCACCGTTTCGATAATCTTGGGCATCCGGGTCATACCGCCGACCAGGATGACTTCATCGATCTCGCTGGCTTTCAATCCGGCGTCCGACAATGCCTTCTTGCACGGTGCAATGGTCCGCTGCACCAATTCATCGACCAACGCCTCAAGCTTCGCACGAGTCAATTTCATATTGAGGTGCTTCGGTCCGGACTGATCCGCCGTTACGAACGGCAGGGTCACATCCGTTTCCACCGCGCTCGACAACTCGATCTTGGCTTTTTCGCCGGCTTCCTTGAGGCGCTGCAGCGCGAGCTTGTCCTCACGAAGATCGATACCGTTTTCTTTCTTAAATTCGTCAGCCAGATAATCGATGATGTACTGATCGAAATCTTCGCCGCCCAAGAACGTATCGCCGTTCGTGGACTTCACTTCGAAGACACCGTCACCAATTTCCAACACCGAAATATCAAAAGTGCCGCCGCCAAGGTCATAGACGGCAATTACACCCGCGCCTTTTTTCTCAAGCCCGTAGGCGAGCGCGGCCGCTGTCGGCTCGTTAATGATACGCAGCACGTCAAGACCGGCAATCTTACCGGCGTCCTTCGTCGCCTGTCGTTGCGAGTCGTTGAAATAGGCCGGCACCGTGATCACGGCTTGCTCGACCTTTTCGCCGAGATAAGCTTCCGCGTCCTCTTTCATTTTTTGCAAGATGAACGCACTGATCTGGCTCGGCGCGTACTTATTTCCGCGGCACTCGACCCAGGCGTCGCCATTTTCACCTTCGATGATGCTGTAAGGCACCAAATCCATATCTTTCTTGGTCTCGTCGTCGCCGAAGCGCCGGCCGATCAGACGCTTGATCGCGAAAAACGTATTTTCCGGATTGGTGACGGCCTGACGTTTTGCGGAATGTCCGACAAGACGTTCATCCGATTCCGTAAAGGCGACCATCGAGGGGGTTGTGCGAAAGCCTTCCGCGCTTTCGATCACTTTGGGTTGCGCCCCTTCCATCACGGCGACGCAGGAATTTGTCGTACCCAAATCGATACCGATTACTTTGCTCATTTGCTAAACCTTTTTTTTCAAATCGCTCGGCGAGATCGACCGGCCCGAAAATCGGCCCCGGCCTATAATCTCCGTCAACACGCCGCATGACGAATCATGCGCAACTTTCGGCTATATAAGAACGGGTTGAAGAGACTACAAGAACCGTCGGCGGGCGAAATAATTCGCCGGCGCCCAGTTTGCAATACTAAACGAGCAATCAAATGATCGTTTCTGCAAGTTATCGCACTGACATTCCCGCCTTCTACGGCGATTGGTTCATGCGGCGTTTGGCCGTCGGCGCGTGCTGTTCGGTTAACCCATGGAACCAAAAAACCTATGAAGTTTCGCTTCGCGCGGCAGATGTCGACGGTTTCGTTTTCTGGACGCGGAATGCCATGCCGTTTATGCGGCATTTACCGAAAATCGGATTGCACGCGCCATTCTACGTCCAATACACGGTGACGGGCTATCCCAGGGCTCTCGAGCAAAGCGTCATCGCGGACGACCAAGCCGTTTCGAACATGAAAGCGATTGCCACAGAATTCGGCGCCCGCGCCGTCGTTTGGCGATACGACCCGGTCGTCTTCACTGACCACACGCCGCCCGCATGGCATCTTGCGAACTTTACCCAACTCGCCGCCAAGCTCGCCGGTACGGTCGATGAGGTAACAGTCTCGTTTGCACAAATATACCGAAAAACACGCCGAAACCTCGACCGGGCGGCGTTAAAAGGAGAATTTCGCTGGGAAGATCCGGACGCCGACGCCAAGCGCGCGCTGATCCAACAACTCGGCGCCGTCGCAAATACGCATCAAATGCGACTGACGGTTTGCAGTCAAAAAGCGCTGGCAAGCACTGAAACGCCCCTTGCCGCCTGTATCGACGCGGCGCGACTTTCCGACATCGCCGGCGCGCCGATTACCGCGAAACAGCGCGGCAATCGTCCGGATTGCCTTTGTCACGCCTCCCGCGACATTGGCGCTTACGACACCTGTCCGCACGGTTGTAGCTACTGCTATGCCGTGTCGGACTCAGATAAAGCGAAGCGAAATTTTGCAGCACACGACCCGGAAGCCGAACGCTTGTAATGCGCCGGTTCTCAGGCTGTCGTGTCGACCGAATCCACGTCGTCAGGCGGCGTGCCCGCAGCATCGCCCTTCGCAACTGCGACCATCGCCGGACGCAATAGCCTATCGTGCATCACATAGCCTGGTTGCAGCACCTCGGCGACGGTACCGTTGGCATACTCCGTATCCGGTTTTTCGTACATCGCCTGGTGGAAGTTATGGTCGAAAGGCTCACCCAGAGGATCGACTTTCTTGATGCCCTGGCGCTCAAACGCACTCAGAAGTTCCTTCTCGACCATCTCGATGCCTTGAACGAGATTCTTAACGGTCTCGTCACCCTCCCGCGCATCATCGGCCACGGCATCCAAAGCACGTCGCAAATTATCGGATACATTGAGCAGGTCTTTCGCGAACCCGCTGGCGGCATATTTGCGGGCATCCTCAAGATCGCGTGCCGCGCGGCGGCGCGTGTTCTCGACATCGGCCAAAGCACGCAGCAAGCGGTCTTTCATTTCGGCCGCTTGTTCTTCTGCGGAGGGGGCCGCCGATGCTTCGGGCGTTGCTTCCTCTGCCGGGGATTCCTCGACGGCATCGCTGTCCGCATCTTCTGCGATCTGCTGCGCTTCCTCGGAAATCTGCACTTCCTCGACCGGCTCTTCCATTTCTGGTTTCTCGGTGTCGCGGTCTTCACTCGTATCGATCATCTCTTCGCTTTCTTTCTAGCCGAGCACTCGCCCGACAAGCTTGGCCGTATAGTCGACCATTGGAATTATTCGTGCGTAATTCATGCGCGTCGGGCCGATCACGCCAATGGCACCGACAATTTGTTCCTGATGGTTTTGGTAAGGCGCGATAATCATCGAACAACCGGAAAGCGCAAACAAATCGTTCTCCGCACCGATGAAAATCTGAACCCCTTCGCCAGCTTCCGTAACTTCCAAAAGCCGCAACAACGATTCTTTTGTCTCCAAAGCCTGAAAGAGACCGCGAATACGCTCTAGATCACCCAACGCCGTCACATCGTCTAGCAGCTTCGCCTGTCCACGGACAATCAGGACACCACCGTCGTTGCCCCCTTCGGACCAAGTGGCCAATCCGGCTTCAACGACTTTCTGGGTGAGCGAATCCAACGTCGCGCGATGTTCAGCTATCTCTCCGTCGATTTCGCGGCGCGCTTCCGCCAGGCTTCGGCCCACCAACTTGGAACTTAAGAAATTGCTCGCTTCGACCATTTTCGACGTCGGCATATCGAGCGGCACATCGATGACCCGGTTCTCGACCATACCGCTTTCGCTGACCAAAACGACAAGGGCGCGGCCCGGCGCCAGCGAAACGAACTCGATATGCCGCAGCGATTCTTCCTGCGTCGGCGCCATCACAAGGCCGGCGCATGACGACAGGCCGGACAGCATATCAGAGGCTTCTTCGAGCACTTTCTGCGGGCTTCGGCCCGTCGCCGCACATTGGCTTTCAATGTGCGCGCGCTCCTCTTCCGTGAGGTTCCCGATTTCAAGTAAACCGTCGACGAACATTCGAAGTCCGGCGTCCGTCGGCAGACGGCCCGCCGAGGTATGTGGCGAATAGAGCAGGCCGAGATCTTCCAAATCGGCCATGACGTTGCGAATCGTCGCCGGCGACAATGGCAGATCGAGACGGCGCGACAACGTGCGAGAGCCGACGGCGGAGCCGGTCTCGGTATACGCCTCAACAATGAGCCGCATAATTTCGCGCGAACGTTCGTTCATCTCAGAGATCATGGTGCGGAGAATGTAGTAAGCGTCCTGGTGAGCGTCAATGAGAGCACCGCTGGACCTCGCTCTTCGGAGCCGTTAGCTTGCGGGCAAAATTACGAAAAAGGTACGCTTATGCGCCCGTCCGGCAGAAACACCGATCAATTGCGCAATATCGTTTTAGAGACTGATTTCTCGAAATATGCGGAAGGGTCCTGCCTCGCCAAGTTTGGCGATACGCATGTGCTCTGCACGGCCAGTGTCGAAGATTCGGTGCCGCCTTTCATGCGCAATAGTGGTCGCGGCTGGGTGACGGCTGAGTACGGCATGTTGCCCCGCGCCACCAATACTCGGAACGATCGAAAACGAACGCTTTCGACGGGCCGTACGCAAGAAATCCAGCGTCTCATCGGACGCAGCTTGCGGGCCGTTACCGACATGGAAGGATTCGGCGAGCGCCAAGTCCGAATCGATTGCGATGTCTTACAGGCAGATGGCGGCACGCGGACGGCGGCCATCACCGGCGGTTTCGTCGCACTCCATCTCGCGTTCCAACACCTGCAGCGCATCGGAGCCGTCGAGACGATTCCCCTTACGGATGAGGTCGCGGCGATCTCCTGCGGTCTTTGGAATGGCGAGGCGGTTCTCGATCTGGATTATGCGGAGGACTCGACCGCGCAAGCGGACGCCAATTTTGTGCTAACTGGCAGTGGCGGTATCGTGGAAGTACAAGGCACAGCCGAGGGCGACCCCTTTTTGCGTGAGCAGTTCGACGCGCTACTGACGCTCGCAACGGATGGCATCGCTCAGCTGGTCAAAGCACAAAAATCCGCACTTGGTTTACAATAGTCCCATGGCCCGACGCTTCACCGACAAGCAACTCATTATCGCCAGCCACAATCCCGGCAAAGTGCGCGAGATCGACGATCTCCTGAAGCCCTTCGGCGTCGAGGTAAAGTCCGCCATCGAATTGACTTTGGACGAGCCCGAAGAGACCGGCACGACTTTCGTCGCCAACGCCATTCTCAAAGCGGAAGCGGCTGCCCAAGCATCACAGCTGCCGGCTTTGTCGGACGATTCGGGCCTGGCGGTGGATGCCTTGGGCGGTGAACCCGGAATTTATTCCGCGCGTTGGGGCGGACCGGAGAAAGACTTCGACATGGCCATGCGCAAGGTCGAGGAAAAGTTACCGGAAGGCAGCGATCGAAGTGCTCAGTTTATTTGCGCCTTAGCCCTTGCATGGCCGGACGGCCACACCGAAACCTTCGAAGGCCTTATCGCCGGTTCGCTTGTGTGGCCGCCACGCGGCGACCTCGGCTTCGGTTACGATCCGATGTTTCTGCCAGACAACCGGACCGAAACCTTCGGCGAGATGAACCAGACAGAGAAACACGAAATTAGCCATCGCGCGGACGCATTCCGGAAACTTGTGGCCGCTTGTTTCGCGTGAGCAAGACGATGGCGCCGTTCGGCATTTACGTTCATTGGCCGTTCTGTCTGTCTAAATGCCCTTATTGCGATTTCAACAGTCATGTTCGCGACCGGGTCGACCAGGATCGATGGCGTCGGGCGATGCTGAGCGAAATCGACCACACGGCGAACGATTGGGACGGCGGTCAGGTCACCAGCATTTTCTTCGGCGGCGGCACACCCTCCCTTATGCCGCCTGAAACCGTTGCCGCGATCATTGAGCAAATCGATCGCTGTTGGGGCCTTGCAGAAGACGTTGAAATCACCGCCGAAGCCAATCCAACGTCCGTCGAGAGCGCCCGCTTCTCGGCCTTGCAGGAGGCAGGTGTCAATCGCGTGTCCCTGGGTGTGCAAGCTTTTGACGACCAGGTCCTCTCTTTTCTGGGCCGGGGCCACAGCGCGAAAGAAGCCATCGATGCGATTGAGATCGCAGCCGCGCATTTTGGCCGATATAGTTTCGACCTCATTTATGCGCGACCGGGACAGACGTTATCCGCATGGCACCAAGAACTGGACCGTGCCCTAGCACTCGCCGGTTCGCATTTGTCGCTCTATCAACTCACCATCGAGCGCGGCACGCCTTTCTACGGTTTGTGGCGCCAGGGCCGCTTAGCGCCACTGGACGACGATGAAGCCGCCGAAATGTTCGAAGCAACGCAAGCACGCCTTTCGGATGCAGGCCTGCCGGCGTACGAAATTTCGAACCACGCCGCCCCAGGCGCCGAATGCCGGCACAATCTGCTCTATTGGCAGTACGGGAATTACGCCGGAATTGGGCCCGGCGCACATGCCCGCCTGGAGAAAGAGGGCGGAAAGTTTGCGGTCAAGCGACGCAAATTGCCGGAAAGATGGCTGCAAATGGTCGAACAAGAAGGCCATGGAACACGGCACGCGGAAGCCTTGGACCGGGACGAGCGCCTCGCAGAACTTGTCTTGATGGGACTGCGGACCCGCGATGGTATTCCGCACGAACGCTTTCTCTCGGAGGCCGGGAAACCACTTGAGGAATGCCTGAACATCGAGACGTTCCAAACGTATCTGGAACTCGACTTAATCGAAAACGATCAAGGCGTCTTGCGAACGACCGCCGCCGGCCGCTCGCGGCTTAACTCGATTGTTGATGGCCTGCTAACATAGCGCTTTTTTCTTAGCCGCCAGCTTGAGGGAATGCGGTCAGCGCCGGCCGTTTGATCCGGAACCCGTTGCGCGTAATCTCCCGGATTTCAAAAACCCGCTCGGCCACACCTTCCGGCCGCAGCCGGAACAGACCATCGACGCCCAAGAAACCATAGGGTTGAACGAGACGGTCCGGCGAAAATGCGACACCACTCTTGCTTTGAGCCAACACGATCGCCAGCGCCGTTGCGTCGTAAGCGAGCGATGCAATTGCGGCGGGCGGACGACCGTAGAATTCTCGATATCGCCGGAAGAAATTCTCCCGCTCATCGCGCGGCGGGGCAGCATACCAACTCAAGCTTAGCGATGGCTCCGCTTCAATGTTTGCGGTTTGCGCCCAGTTACTCAGGCCGAGCAGCCTTACGGCCGGCTGATCGACATCGTAGAACGACAAGAGCGAGGCGATGGCTTTCAGTTGCTGGCCGCGGCCCGGCAACAGAACAGCGTCAAAGTCGACGTCGCCAAGCGTATCCAACTTCTCGAGTCGCTTCAGCGTTTGTTTTGAAACTTCATCGTCTCGCGCTTCCAACTCCGCGCGCTGCTCTAACAGCGCCTTATGCCGGCGATCGTAGTCCGCGATCGCTTTTGCCGGACGGCTAAAATCGGTCGCAGCCGGGTCGTAGTATTCCAGCCGAACGATTTCCGCCTCGCGTTCGGCAATCGCCCCTTTAAATGCGGCAACCACGGCACGGCCATACGCGTCATTCGGCGCCAGTACCGCATAACGATAAAGCCCTTCTTCAACCGCATAATCGACGATGGCGTCCACTTGTTGCTGAGGCACGAAACCCAAAATGAAAACCCCATCGCCCGCGACTTCATGCGAGTTCGAAAAAGCGACAACGGAAACACCCGCGCTCGCCGCTACGGGACGCACGGTCCGGACGGAACTCGCCAGGAGCGGCCCGAGAATGAGATCGACGCCGGTGCGCACCGCTTCTTGTGCCGCGGCAGCGGCCCCGGCTTCCGTGCCTTTCGTATCGAACGGATAAATGACGAAATCTTTATCGGCGAGGTCGAACACTGCTATTTGCGCCGCATCCAAAAGTTCGCGGCCCAGCAATTCACGGCGTCCACTCAGAGGCAGCAGAATGCCGATTTTGTATTTCGCATTCTCAAGGCGTCGTGGCTGCGCTAGGCCCGGCGACGGCGCGGCCGGTGCCGCTTCGACGGCCGGTAGCGCCGCGACTTCCGTGTTCGTTTGCACAGCGGGCGCCGGGGATGATTCCACTGTCGCTTTCTTAACCGTTTCCGATTGCTCTTTTGCTTTAAACGCCGGACCTTCGGGGTCCATTGTCGGCAATCGATGGACGGGAACATCGTTTTGTGTCTTGCTTTCCGGAGCCTTTACCAATGTTGCTGATTGACAGGCAACCAACATCAGAATGCCAAGCAAACTTCCGAAAATTTTGAATGATTTGGGCGTGACGGAAATTTTATTTCTCCTGCGTCCGATGAAACGTTTGCCCATCCTGCTCGATTTGATCGCGAAGCCTAACGACGACGACCAAGCAAGTAAACCGGTGGCGCACCAAATGGAAATCGCCGGATGAAAGGTCCTCAAAAGCAAGCCGCGGAACGCTGGGGTCGACGCGCTGAAACTCTGACCGCTTGGCTATTGCGCCTCAAAGGCTACGTGATCCTCGAACGACGCCTTTTGACACCAGCCGGTGAGATCGACATTGTCGCTCGGCGCGGTCTCGTTCTGGTGATCGTGGAAGTCAAAGCCCGACAATTGCTTGATATGGAAGGCATCGTATCCGACAGGCAAAAGAGGCGGCTCGTGCAGGCGGCGACGTGGCTGGTTGGAAATCGGTCCGGATTCGAAAACTATGCCGTTCGATTTGATCTCGTCATCGTCCAGCCTTGGCAATGGCCGCGGCATATCGAAGATGCCTGGCGTGCCGATGACTAGACCATCGCAATCCGCATTTGAAATTCTAGCCGGGCCCGGCGAATCACCTTATCCTGAAGTCACCTTCGATCTGAATTTGCCGGAAAAATGAGAAAATTCTTTTGCCTCTTCTCTGTTGCAATCTTCGCTGCATTCTCACTTTCCGGGTGCGGCGTTCTGGTCGGAGCCGGCGCGGCCGCCGGCACGGCCTCAATGGAGGAACGGGGGTTGAGCGCCGCCGTCTCCGACAAGTTTATACAAGCGACGATCAACTCACACTGGCTCGAAATCGACCCCGATATTTTTCTCGACGTATCCAGCCAAGTACACGAAGGCCGGGTTCTGCTGTCCGGTAACGTCGCAAAACCACAACACCGCGTTGATGCCGTTCGCGTGGCCTGGCAAGTGGAGGGTGTTCGGGAAGTTATCAATCAGATCGAAATTCGTGACCGTAGCGGCCTGATCGATTTTGCACGGGACGGCTGGGTGACGACGCAACTTACGGTGAAGCTTACGGTCGACAGCCAAGTCAAGGCGATCAACTATTCCATCGACACGGTTAACGGCCATGTCTTCATCATGGGTATCGCACAAGATCAGAAAGAATTGGACCGCGTCCTCGATCATGCGCGCGACGTCAGTTATGTGCGCCGGGTGACTAGCCACGCCGTTTTGAAGAACGACCCAGCGCGACGGACAAAGGTTAATGTCCCGCAAGACAAAGCAAAGCCCGCGTCCTAATGAAGGGTAAATCGGACTCCGAAGTGTTTTTGCGTGAGGTCGGCGACGGGCCGGAACACGACTTCGATATCGCCCGCGCGGCGCTGCATCTCGCCGCGCTCAATCGGGCGCAACCAGACCTCGACCCCTTTGAAGCGCATTTGGTACAGCTCGGGACCGAATTGTCAGAAGCCGTCGTCACATCACAGAGTGCGTCTTTGGCGGACGACGCCAAAGCACTCGCAAACGTCATGGTCGTCTCCAACGGCTATCGCGGCGATGATCAGACATACGACGACTTACAAAATGCCGACTTGATGAATGTTATCGAGAGACGAAAGGGTCTGCCGGTCGCACTCGGCATTCTGTATATGCACACGGCGAGAACGCAGGGATGGCGCGCTCACGGTTTGAATTTCCCCGGGCATTTTCTCATCGCGTTGGAACGAAACGGAGAGCGCGCGATCCTCGATCCATTCCACGAAGGCGTCTCGCGCAGCCCGCATGAACTGCGCGAACTGCTGAAGCTCGTCGCTGGGCAAGACGCGGAATTGAATGCGGAAATGTATGCACCCGTGCCCGATCGTGCCGTTCTCCTCCGCCTTCAAAGCAACATAAGGCTTCGTCTGGTCCAAATGCAGCGCTTCGAACGGGCCGTCGAAATTGTGGAATCCATGCTCTTGTTCGCGCCAGGCCAGAGCGAACTTTGGCGTGATCTCGGGATGCTGAATGTGCAGCTTGGCAATCTTTCCACCGCTATCCATGCGCTGGAATCGTCAGTTAAGCTCGAAACCCACGACCCGCGCCGGCAAGAGACCGCCGCACTTCTGCAAGCATTGCGGCGGCGTATGAACTAGGGATTGGTCGAACCCCGGTCATATAGTTTAATGCCGTCACCCGGTCGCCGGATCGGAAGGTAAAACAAAACAGTATTGGTAATCCACATGAGCCTCGCCGTCGCCATCCAAATGGACCCCATCGAATCGATCGACATCGATGCGGATAGTACTTTCATGCTCGCGATGGAAGCTCAGGCGAGGCGCCATGCGATGTTCCACTATCTGCCGGAAGCGCTCGTCTTTCGCCAAAACCGCCTCTATGCACGCGCGCAGCCGTTGGAAGTAAGGCGCGAAAAAGGAAATCACTATACGCTTGGCGCGCCGGAGTTGCTCGATCTTGAAACGCTCGACGTCATCTTGATGCGTCAGGATCCGCCTTTCGATATGAGCTATATTACGGCCACCCATCTGTTGGAACATGTACATCCGCAGACTTTGGTGGTGAACGATCCGGCGGAAGTCCGGAACGCGCCGGAAAAACTCTTTGTAACGCATTTTTCGGAGTTGATGCCGCCGACTCTGATTACCTGCAGCCGCGACGATATCCTCGCATTCCGGCGGGACTATAAAGACATCATCGTTAAACCGCTTTTCGGCAATGGCGGTGCCGGCGTTTTTCACATCACGCCCGAGGACGAAAATCTGAATTCACTGCTGGAGCTCTTCACGGAATTCTACCGCGAGCCCATTATCGTCCAACAATACATGCCGGCTGTCCGCGAAGGCGATAAACGGATCATCCTTGTCGACGGCAAACCGGTCGGCGGCGTCCTGCGCGTGCCGCCTCCAGGTGAGGCGCGAGCGAATATGCACGTCGGTGCGGAGCCCCAGAAGACCGAACTGACCAGCCGCGAAAGAGAAATTTGCGATTCCATCGGTCCGATCCTCAGTGAAAAAGGACTGATCTTCGTCGGGATCGACGTCATCGGCGGTTACGTGACGGAAATAAACGTCACGTCGCCGACGGGTATACAAGAAATCAACCGGTTCGACGGTGTTTCTCTAGAGGCGGAAGTCTGGGATGCGATCGAACAGCGGCGGGACAGCAACCAAGAAGCGGATTGAGCCCGGGATGGGGTTGCGGCTTTAAACCTGGACGTCGACCAAGTTGTTGATCGCGGTCGTGAGGACGCCACTGTCCGAGAACCCGATTGTCGAATTCAGGGCACCCGAGAATAAGAGCGTGTTTCGGTCCTGCTCCGCTTGTCTTTGCAGGAGGTCTCGCAGATTCTCCGTTTCGACGCGCTGGGCGAACTTCTCGTTTTCTTTGATGAGATTGGCGATCTGATCCCGCCGGGCACCGACCCGCCCCACAAACCCGTCGAAAATGCCCGTGATGAAGCGGATGGTACCTGTCGCCGAATCAACATCCTCCAACGCATTCTGGAGCGCCGTGTCGTTCAAGAAGTTCTCGTAGAACGGCGAAAACAAGACTTCGAGCCCTTTACGCTCGAGCGTCCCTTCCAAGACCGGAGAGCCTTCGCCGTTTCGCGTGATCGATACCGCACCCGTACTGTTATCCAATGTAACCGTATCATCGTCGAGCAGCAGAATGCCGTTGTTGGCATCGGCATTGATATCGACCGGAAGGGCTTCGACCTTCGCCCCAAAGATATCCGGCACAAAGATATCGCCCGTGCTGGTTTCGGTGATCGTAAAATCGCTCCCGGCAAAAAGGCCGGTAATGCTGTCTTCCTGCAGACTATTGGGCCGAACCGGGAAAGAGACTGTGTCCGCAGAGAAAACATCCCGAAACTGACTGCCGAGTAGGTTGTTACCGAGGGTTCCGAAGTTTCGGACCTTGATGTTAATCTCACCGAGCTTTTGGTCGAAGACGTTTGCTTGGGTGCGCTTTTCTTCATCCGTTGCGGTCGACAATTGGGAAAGTTCGACCGCCTTACGCATATCGACCAAAAGCAGTCGAATTTCATCGAGCTTGTCGCGGGCACGTTCCACAAGCCGGTCGACCGTATCCAATTTGGTTTTAATTCGGCCTAAATCTTTCGCTTGCTGTTCGGCCTGCCGCGCGGCCACTTCGATGTCTCGGTCCTGGCGAATCGGCTCAAAACTCGTGCGATCCTGCGCTGCCGCCGCGATACTGAGACCGCGCGCCGCTGCCGCATTCGGTAGCAATGAAAACAGCTCCAGGCCGACAGTGCTGAACGCACTGGCGAAGCCGCCGGAGCCGCTGCTTCCGAGTGGAAGGACCATGGTAATTCTTACCCGTATCTAAAACCGTCAATTCTTGACGCAAGGATTATACCAAAAACCCATACATTTGCGAAGCCTCAATTCACGACGTCCGGCATCGGCGAGAATCTGCACCAAACCTCTCCATAGCCTCCCGAGAACGCAATCGACCGGGGTGGGCAATGGCAGTCGCATGCACGAAAACCGTCGCGTTTCAGGGCATCGATACGCTTTAGATCGACGTGCAAATCCAAATGACAAACGGAATGCCGGCCTTCACGGTTGTCGGCTTACCCGACAAGGCCGTCGGGGAAAGCCGGGAGCGTGTCCGCGCCGCGCTCGGCTCCATCGGACTGGCACTGCCGCCGCGACGCATCGTGGTTAACCTGTCGCCCGCCGACGTTCTCAAAGAGGGGAGCCACTACGATCTGCCGATCGCGGTCGGCCTCCTCATCTCAATGGGTGTTCTTCAACAGGACGAATTGGACGAATACGCCATGCTTGGCGAATTGGCGCTCGACGGAACACTCTCCCCCGTCGCGGGCGTGTTGCCAGCGGCAATCGGCGCCAATGCCGCCGAACGCGGTTTGATTTGTCCGGCGGTAACCGGCGGTGAAGCGGCATGGGCCGGCGCGATCCCGATTTTGGCACCTCCCGATCTCGTCGCACTGATCAATCATTTCAAAGGCAACCAGGTGCTCTCCCCACCCCAACCGGGCGCCATCGCCGACACGTCGCCCTATCTCGATCTCAGGGACATCAAGGGACAGGAAACCGCAAAACGGGCGTTGGAGGTTGCCGCCGCCGGCGGCCACAACGTGCTGATGGTCGGCCCACCCGGCGCCGGCAAATCGATGCTGGCGCAGCGCATGGCGGGCCTGCTGCCACCGATGGCGCCGGAAGAAGCCCTAGAGGTCAGCATGATCCACAGCGTTGCGGGCTTGCTCGACAGCGGCCAGATGACCCGGCGGCGGCCTTTCCGCGATCCGCATCATTCCGCATCCCTACCGGCATTGGTGGGCGGTGGGGTCCGAGTCCAGCCCGGCGAGATATCCCTCGCACACAATGGTGTGCTTTTTCTCGATGAGCTCCCGGAATTCAATCGCCCGGCGCTCGAGGCCCTTCGTCAACCGATGGAAACCGGTCGGGCCGTCATCGCGCGCGCGAACAGCCACGTAGATTATCCGGCCCGTTTCCAGTTTATCGCGGCGATGAACCCCTGCCGCTGCGGGCATCTCGAGGATCCCGCACTCGCATGTTCGCGCGCACCGCGTTGCGGCCTCGACTATCAGGCCAAAATTTCCGGACCGTTATTCGACCGAATCGATCTGCACTTGGACGTCCCGCCCGTACGCGCCGCCGAGCTCTCCCTCCCGCCGCCGGCCGAAGGCAGTGCAGAGATTGCGGCCCGGGTCGCGGCCGCACGCGAGATACAATGCCTTCGGTTCGCCGACCAGGACATCCGCGTAAATGCCGAAGCCGACGGCACCTTGCTGGAAGAAACCGCCGCCCCCGACAACGAAGGCCGAACCCTTCTCACCCAGGCCGCCGATCGTATGAAGCTTTCGGCCCGCGGCTACCACCGTATCCTGCGCGTCGCCCGCACCTTGGCGGACCTTGACGGCCAAGACAGTGTGCGCCGCCTCCACATCGCGGAAGCCCTATCGTATCGCCGGATCGCGCCGAGCCGATAGCTGGCCACGCCTGACATCAATGCTAACTCAATAGTCACCTGGGGGACTGGAGCTTAGTGGACGTGACCTACGATGTGATCATTGTCGGCGGCGGCATCGCCGGCCTGTCGACCGCGGTGCGCTGCACCGAACTCGACCTCAAGCCGATCGTATTGGAGAAGGGGGAGCCGGCGGATTATCCGTGTAACGCGCGATTTTCCGGCGGTATCGTGCACGTCGCCGAGAAGGAGATGCGCGCCCCCGAGGCCGATATCTTGGCGAAGATCGACCACCTGACGGATGGGGTCGGCAGCGGCGGCTTGGCGGCCATCATGGCGGCGGATGCCGAAAAGGCCCTCGATTGGCTTCGCGGCAATGGTGCCAAATTCATCAAGGGCGGCGCGATAGAACTGATGCGCTGGGTGCTGGCACCCCCGCGTCCGCGGCGCCCGGGCCTCGATTGGCAGGGACGCGGCCCGGATATGCTGCTGCGGAATCTAACCGCCAAAATGGAGGCGGGCGGCGGCACGCTGGAGCGCGGCGTGCGCGGCACAGCGCTCCTCCAAGAAGCCGGCAAGGTCGTTGGTCTACGCGCAACGCGCGGCGGCCAAGACGTCGAATTCCGCGGCCGTGCGGTCGTGATCTGCGACGGCGGCTTCCAAGGGGACCCCGAGTTGGTGCGCCGCTTCATCAGCCCACGGCCCGACGCCCTCTTCACCCGGGGGGCCGGTACCGGCTGCGGTGACGGTCTCCGAATGGCTGAAGCCCTCGGCGCGCAGCTTGTGGGCACCGACCGATTCTACGGCCACTTGTTGGGCCGCGAGACGTTCGACAACGAAAAGCTCTGGCCCTATCCGACTATCGATGCGATCGCACGCGCGTCCATTTTGGTCGATGGGGCCGGCAATCGCTTGTTCGACGAAGGGCGCGGCGGCATCTATCTCGCGAACGAGATCGCTAAGTTGGACGACCCTTTAACGATAAGCGTCGTTTTCGACGACGCCGTATGGAATGGCCTTGCCGCCGACAATCGCTATCCACCCTGCATGAATCCCGCCTTCGTGAATGAAGGCGGTACGGTCTACGAAGCGGACAGCCTCGAAGCGCTCGCCGCGCAAATCAACGTGCCGGGCGAGGCACTTGCGATGACAGTCGCGGCATTCAACAACGCGCTCGAGGGCGGCGCCCTCGCGGGCCTCGACCCGATCCGCACCACCGATGTTGTGCCGGCGCATCCGATCAAAACGCCGCCGTTCCACGCCATCGAACTCTGCGCCGGTATCACCTATACAATGGGCGGCCTCACGATTGACGCCCAGAGCCGCGCGCTCGATACGGCGGGCGCACCGATTGCCGGCCTGTATGCCGCCGGCTCCGCCACCGGCGGAATCGAAGGCGGGCCCAACGCCGCTTATCTCGGCGGACTTTCGAAAGCGGTGATAACCGGGTTGCGGGCGGCGGAATGCATCGCCGAATCTTGAGCCAAAATGTGGAATTCCCCTTGACCGCGCCCGCACGATGACCAATCTGCCGGTCAGTCTCATCCCGAACCGGCAGAGGGCGACTTGATGTCCGAGAAGGTTTCCCGGAACACCGTGACCGAACGTGCGCAAGGCTTCGTTGAATCCTCCGGGTTCCAGCGATTTATTCTTGTCGTGATCTTCCTCAATGCCGCCGTTCTCGGCCTCGAGACGTCGCCCGCGATCATGGAGACATACGGCAGCTTGCTGATCGCGCTCGACAAGGCAGCGCTCGCCATCTTCGTCACCGAGATCGTGATAAAGCTATTCGCCTATCGTCATCGCTATTTCCTCGATCCTTGGAACGTCTTCGACTTCGTCATCGTTTCCATCGCCTTGCTGCCGACCGGCGAGGGAATGGCCGTGCTGCGCGCACTCCGAATTTTGCGCGCCTTCCGATTGATCTCGAGCGTGCCGAAGATGCGTGTCGTGGTGCAGGCTTTCCTCAAAGCCATTCCCGGCATGGGGTCCATCATGTTGCTGATGATCCTGGTCTTTTATGTCTTTGGCGTCATGGCAACGAACTTCTTCGGCCGGGAATTCCCAGACTGGTTCGGCGATGTCGGGGACTCGCTCTATTCGCTCTTCCAGATCATGACACTCGAATCCTGGTCGATGGGTATCGTCCGCCCGGTGATGGAAACCTTCCCCTTTGCCTGGGCCTTCTTCATCCCCTTCATCCTGGTCACCACCTTCGCGGTCCTCAACCTCTTCATCGCCGTCGTCGTCAACTCCATGCAAGAAGTGCACGAAGCCGAAGAACACGGCCACGAAGAACGGGTCGAGATTCTGGCTGAAATAAAGGCGCTGCGTGAAGAAGTCACCGCCCTGCGTAAAGAGCGGGACGGCTAGCGTTTATTTATCGATCGGTTTGATCATCCGGCCCAGGTCCTTGCCACCGAAGAGGTGGACATGGAAGTGGGGCACCTCTTGGTGGCCGTCTTCGCCCTGGTTCGAGAGGATGCGGCTGCCACGCTCGGTGACGCCAAGTTGCTTTGCCACTTCGCCGACCGCACGCATGAACCCGGCCAACTCCGCGTCGCTCGCTTGCTGTCCGAAATCGGCATAGGAGACGTAAGGCCCCTTCGGGATGACGAGAATATGGACCGGCGCCTGCGGATTGATGTCCTTGAACGCGAGCGCGTGGTCGTTCTCATAAACCTTATCGCAGGAAATTTCGCCTCGCAGAATCTTGGCGAAAATATTCTCGTTGTCGTAAGCCATCGCCTTAATCCTTTTCCCTCGAATTCTTCTCATCGATGCCGGAAAGCCCGAACCGGCCGGCGAGAACGCCCCAGACTTCTTCGGGTCGTACACCTTTGTCCGCCCAAAGGACCAACAAGTGATACAGGAGGTCCGCACTTTCCTCGGCAAGTTTTCCATCGCCGCCGCGCACGGCTTCAATCACGGCCTCGACCGCTTCCTCACCGACTTTCTGCGCGATCTTCTCCGTCCCGCCCGCCAAAAGCTTCGCCGTGTACGAGGAATCGGGATCGCCGCCGCGACGGCTTTCGATCACATCGAAAAGCCGGTCGAGAATCTCTGCGCTTTGATCCGTTCCCGTCATAGTAGGCAAGCCCTAGCAGAAATCGCCCGGCCTGTCAGGGCCGAACCGCCACTCCTTCGGCGGCCATATGTGCTTTCGCTTCGCCAATGGTAAATTCGCCGAAATGAAAAATCGAGGCAGCGAGCACCGCCGACGCGTGGCCATCGACCACCCCATCGACCAAATGCTGTAACGTCCCGACGCCGCCGCTCGCGATCACGGGCACCGGCACAGCGTCGGAGACGGCGCGGGTCAATGCCGTGTCGAAGCCGCTTTTCGTCCCGTCGCGATCCATTGACGTCAATAGGAGCTCACCGGCATCGGCGGCCATCCGTTGCGCCCATTCGATGACATCGATCCCCGTTTCGTTCCGCCCGCCATGAGTAAACACTTCCCATTTGCCGGGGCCTGTCGATTTCGCATCGATGGCGACCACAATGCATTGGCTGCCGAATCGTGCGGCCGCTTCCGCGACAAATTCCGGGCGATGAACGGCCGCCGTATTGATCGAAACCTTATCCGCACCGGCCAGCAGCAACTTTCGAATATCGTCGACCGTGCGCACGCCCCCACCGACAGTCAGAGGCATGAAGACCTCTTCCGCCGTTCGTGCGACCACGTCGTAGATCGTATCGCGATCTTCGTGCGACGCCGTGATATCGAGGAAGGTCAACTCGTCGGCGCCCGCCTTATCGTAGACACGGGCCTGCTCCACGGGGTCGCCCGCATCGCGAAGGTCGACGAAATTCACACCTTTCACGACACGGCCCGCGTGCACGTCCAAACAGGGAATTATCCTTGTTTTCAGCATGTTAAGAAGTCCGTTCGCGAAGCGACGAAAGCGCTTCTTCGAGATTGATTCGCCCATCGTAGAGCGCGCGGCCACTGATGGCACCCTCGATCGTGCCGTTCGCTTGGATCGCCATGAGATCGTCGAGTGACGAGACGCCACCGCTCGCGATCACCGGAATGGCCGTCGATGCGGCGAGCCGGGCCGTCGCTTCGATATTGGGACCAGCAAGCACACCGTCGCGGTCCACGTCGGTATGAATGATGGCCGAAACGCCGGCGCCTTCAAATTCCGCGGCGAGCGCTTCCGCCGTCAATTCCGAGACTTCAGCCCATCCTTCGATCGCGACTTTGCCGCCCTTGGCGTCAATGCCGACGGCGACACGACCCGGCCATTTATCGCAGGCGGCGCGAACCAAATCCGGATCTTTTACCGCCACAGTGCCGAGTATCACCCGGCGAATCCCCCGCTCGAGCCACGCATCGATGGTCGCCATATCGCGAATGCCGCCGCCCAATTGAACGGGAATATCCGTCGCGCCCAGGATTGCTTCGACCGCCGACGCGTTCACTGGCTTGCCTTCAAACGCGCCATTTAAATCGACCAGATGCAACCATTCGCAGCCGGCCGCCGCGAAATCACGGGCCTGTGCCGCCGGGTCGTCATTAAAGACCGTCGACTGATCCATGTCGCCAAGACGCAGGCGCACGCATTGACCGTCCTTTAGGTCGATGGCCGGGTAAAGGATCAACAGCCGCTCTCCTCGTTGAGGACCTTGTAGTAATAGTAGCCGGTCACCCACTCGTCCCCGACGCGCGCATAGTGCGGATTTTCGGCCCAACGCACGAATCCCAGCGAGTCGTAACGCGCGATTGCGATATCCTGGGTCGCGCGCACATCAAGATTGAGGATGGCGAAACCGTCCGCCCGCGCCCGATCGACAACCGCTTGGATCAAGGCGTGACCAATGCCGTATCCGCGTGCCCAGGGCGCCACGAAATTGGTCGTCAGTGCCGCCGCATGCGATTGCGCTTCATTGTTCTTGGTCGGCCGGACCAGCTGCGCGGAACCGGCGATCACACTATCCAGTCGGCCGACAAACAGCGTCCGCTCCGGCACCAGCATGACGCCTCGCCAGTAGGTCTCCAGCGTTTGCCGCGGCGGCACGTCAATCCAGCCGAAACCGCCGCCTTCGGTGATCGCACTTTCCGCTGCATCGCAAAGATCGTTGAGATCGCGCGGTGAGATATCGTCCAAGACTTCTACCGATTTGTCAGCCATCGATTACGGCCTCCAATTCAGAAAGTTTTCAATCATCCGGAGGCCCGTCGCTTGGCTTTTTTCCGGGTGGAATTGCGTGCCGATCATATTGTCGCGACCCACGATCGCGGTCTGATCGCCCCCATAATCGACACTCGCCAGCAGAGCTGCGCTCTCCGCTACCGCGAAATGATAACTATGAACGAAATACACGTGATCGCCGGTCTGCACACCGTCCAACACAGGATGCGAGGCCGCCACTTTCAACTCATTCCATCCCATATGAGGAATTTTTAACGAACTATCGGACAAGTTCATCGGGACCACCTCGCCGCCAATCCAATCAAGACCATCATGGCGGCCGTGTTCCAAGCCCGCAGTGGCCATCAATTGCATCCCAACACAAATACCGAAGAACGGCACCGCGCGCTCGAGCACCGCTTCCCGTAAGACATCGATCATACCGTCGAGCGCCGAAAGGCCGGCAAAGCAATCCGCAAACGCGCCCTGTCCCGGCAAGACGATTCGGTCGGCGCGCACCACCTCGGTCGGATCCGCCGTCACGACGACAGGCGCGGATGAAAATTTTTCAAACCCTTTTGCCGCCGAGCGCAGATTGCCCGAACCGTAATCGACAATTGCAACTGACATCTTATAGCGAGCCGCCGAGGACGCCTTTGGTGGACGGCACGGCATCGGCCTTGCGCGGATCGATTGCGATCGCCTCTTTCAGCGCGCGCGCCAGCCCCTTGAAACACGATTCGACAATGTGGTGGTTGTTCTCGCCATACAGGGTTTCGACATGCAGGGTCAAACCGGCGGACTGCGCGAAAGCCTTGAACCATTCCTGGAAGAGTTCGGTATCCATCTCCCCCAATTTAGGGCGCGAAAAATCCACCTTCCACACCAGATAAGGCCGATTGGAGGAATCGAGCGCCACCCGCGTGAGGGTTTCGTCCATGGGAATTAACGCGGACCCATAGCGCACGATTCCGGCGCGGTCGCCCAACGCCTTACTCAACGCTTCGCCCACCACATAGCCGGTATCTTCGGTCGTGTGGTGAAAGTCGATGTGCAGATCGCCCTGCGCCCGCACTTTCAAATCCATCAAACTGTGGCGGGAGAGCTGCTCGAGCATATGGTCGAGAAACCCGATACCGGTCGAAACGTCATACGTTCCGGACCCGTCGAGGGCGATCTCAGCCGATATCTGCGTCTCTTTCGTATTGCGCTCAACACTCGCTTGGCGCATGGCGCTATCTCCCAATTCGTTGGCGGGGCGTCTTGTAGCAGGAAGTCTTCAGAGACGCCACCCATGGCCTGAATTTCTCGCGTCTCCTAATTCCTCGCCCTCTCGCCATCGCGCCCTAGGTTCTTCGAGAAGTCGTGCTTAGCAGAAAGGAAAGAAAATGGCGGGTCTATGCGAAGGTCGCGTTGCGATCGTCACCGGAGCGGCGCGGGGCGTCGGCCGGCAACATGCGCTTCAATTGGCAAACGCAGGTGCAAAGGTTGTCGTGAACGATCTCGGTGCCGGCGTCGACGGCAAGGGAGCGGACGAATCTCCAGCGCAGCAAGTGGTCGATGAGATTAAAGCGGCCGGTGGCGAAGCCATCGTCAACGGCGACGACGTCAGCAATTTCGACGGCGCCAAAAACATGGTCGACACGGCCATCAACACGTTCGGCAAGCTCGATATTCTCGTCAACAACGCCGGCATCCTGCGCGACCGGATGCTGGTCAACATGACCGAGGAAGAATGGGATGCGGTTATTCAAGTCCATCTCAAGGGCACGTTCGCGCCGTCCCGCCATGCCGCATCGTACTGGCGTGCCATGTCGAAACAAAACGACGACGGCAAGCCGGTGATGGGCCGGATCATCAACACGAGCTCGACGTCCGGCATTTACGGCAATATCGGGCAGACAAACTACGGCGCCGCCAAAGCCGGCATTGCCGCCTTCACGATCATCGCGGCGCGGGAACTTGCCCAGATCGGTGTGACGGTGAACGCGATTTCGCCGAGCGCGTACACGCGGATGACCGACAATCTGCGGGAATACAGCGAAGAAGATAAGCAAGTCCGCGATCCGAGCTGGGTCTCGCCGACCATCGTCTATTTGGCGAGCGAGGAAGCGCAAGACATCTCGGGCCGCGTGATCCAGGCCGGTGCCGGCATGGTTGCGGTCTGCGAAGGTTGGCGCCGCGGCGCAGAGATCGATCAGATGGACGATCCGGCCGCCCTCGGCCCCAAGATTCGCGAGATGATCGCGCAATGCCGTAAGAACTCCGGCATGGATGGAATGGAGCTCGACTAGAGTCCGAAATATACATGTGGCAACACCCCGCCCTTGACCCGGCGGGGTTTCCACGCCACATGGGGGCGACGATCAACTGCTTCGGACGCATCCATGAGCGAGCCCCAATCCTGGCACGGGACGACAATCCTCTCCGTTCGCAAAGACGGCAAGGTCGTCGTCGCGGGCGACGGGCAAGTCAGCCTCGGCCAAACCGTTATCAAATCAAACGCGACCAAAGTGCGGCGCATCGCCGACGGCAAGGTGGTTGTCGGCTTTGCCGGCGCGACCGCCGATGCGTTCACCTTGTTCGAACGCCTCGAATCCAAACTCGAACAGTATCCATCGCAGCTCACGCGCGCTTGTGTCGAACTCGCCAAAGATTGGCGGACCGACCGATACTTGCGCCGTCTTGAAGCCATGATGGCCGTGGCGGACCCGTCGGTCTCGCTGATCCTGTCGGGTACGGGTGACGTGCTGGAGCCGGAAGACGGCCTGATCGGCATCGGGTCCGGCGGCAATTATGCGCTGGCGGCGGCCCGCGCGCTGATGGACCGAGAAGACATGGATGCCGAGGCCATTGCCCGCAAAGCCATGCAAATCGCCGCCGATATTTGCGTCTACACCAACGAATCCGTCGTCCTGGAGACCGTATGACCAGTTTCAGCCCCCGCGAGATCGTCTCCGAACTCGATCGCCACATCGTCGGACAGAACGACGCCAAACGCGCCGTTGCCGTTGCGTTACGCAACCGTTGGCGCCGCCAGCAACTGCCGGAAGAACTGCGCGAAGAGGTCCTGCCGAAGAACATCCTAATGATCGGCCCGACGGGTGTCGGTAAAACGGAAATCGCGCGCCGCCTCGCGAAATTGGACAAAGCGCCCTTTATCAAAGTCGAGGCGACGAAGTTCACCGAGGTCGGCTATGTCGGCCGCGACGTCGAACAGATCGTCCGCGATCTGGTCGAAGCCGCCATCCACATGATCCGCGAGCAGCACCGCAAGGACGTCGAAGCGAAAGCGGAGATCATGGCTGAAGAACGTGTGCTCGACGCCTTGGTCGGCGAGAACGCCGGCGAATCGACGCGCAACAGTTTTCGCCAAAAGCTTCGCAACGGCGAGCTGGACGATAAAGAGATTGAACTTGAAGTGCAGGACACCGGTTCGATGGGCCTGCCAACTTTCGACATACCTGGGGCCCCGGGCGCGCAGATGGGCATGATCAATCTCAACGATATGCTTGGCAAAGCTTTCGGCGGCCGCACCAAGCCGCGGCGCATGTCGGTCGCGGAATCTTACGACGTTTTGCTTGAGGAAGAGGGCGACAAACTCGTGGACGAAGACAAGATCGTCCGCGAGGCCATCGACGTCGTGGAGCAAAACGGGATCGTCTTCCTCGACGAGCTCGATAAGATTTGCGCCAAGTCGGAGCGCCACGGCGCGGATGTCAGCCGCGAGGGTGTGCAGCGCGACTTGCTGCCCTTGATCGAAGGAACGACCGTTTCAACCAAGCACGGTGCCGTGAAAACCGATCATATCCTCTTTATCGCATCCGGCGCGTTCCATTTGGCGAAGCCCTCAGACCTCCTGCCGGAGCTGCAAGGCCGGCTCCCCATCCGGGTCGAGTTGCAGGCGCTCACCGAGGAAGATTTCGGACGCATCCTCCGGGAGCCGGAGAACAGCCTCATCAAACAGTACTCCGCACTCATGGGAACCGAAGGCGTGACGCTTGAGTTCGCGGAAGAGGCCATCGACGAGTTGGCGCGTCTCGCCGCCGAGGTGAACTCGCACGTCGAGAACATCGGGGCGCGGCGGCTCCACACCGTAATGGAAAAACTGTTGGATGAAGTCTCGTTCACGGCCACCGACCGCAAGGACGAAACGGTCACGATCGACGCCGATTACGTCCGTACCCAGGTCGCCGACCTCGCCAAGGATACGGACCTCAGCAAGTTTATTTTGTAGGTGTCAGCTGCGCGAGCAGCGCCTCGATTTCGTTCTCATCCAACTCCCCAATCTTCTCCGCAAGCCGGTTCGCCAGTTCGGTCGCCTCGGGTGAGAGACCGGCCGTGTCGATGGTGACTTTCGGGCGGGAGAGGTCGGCCAAGCGGCGGAGGTCGTCCGCTTCGTCCCAGATGATATCGAAATAGGCGCAGATTTGATGGAGGCGCGGCGTCGTCAACTGGCCGCGTTTGCCATGCTCAAGCGCGGAAAGATAGGCGGGCGTGACGTCAAGGGCAGTCGCCATCTCGGACAAGGTCACACCCTTCTTCCGCCGCAACTCCCGGAGCCTGACGCCAAGCGGTGTCATGACCGGCGACTAACCGACGCGTTTTCGTTTGAGCAGGACATAGAGGGCCCCGGCCCCACCGTCCCGTTGGCGCGCATATTCAAACGCGAGCACTTTATCGCGGTTGGGCGCTTCGTTCAGCCAGCGCGGCACCGCGTTCCGCAAGACGCCGCCGCCTTCTTTACCGACACCCTTTCCCGTGACGACGATGACGCAACGCCGTCCCGCCGCGTGTTGGCCCGACAGGAACGCGCTGAGCGCGCGATGGGCCTCGGTCTGCGTCATCCCGTGCAGATCAAGCCGCGCTTCGACCGGAAGCTGACCCCGCTTGAACCGCTGGCCGGTACGCCGGTCCAGACCCGCAATATCGCCGTGTTGCAAGGCGGACTGCTTCGGTTTCGGAGGGGGCGGTGGCGCAACCGCAACCGCGCGGCGGACTTGTTTCTTCTTACCGGTCGCCGGTTTCGGTGCCGTTTCTTTTTCAGCGGACCCCGGGGATGCCGCCGCTCGGGGCGTCCGCCGCTTTAGCGGTTTTACATCCTGCATGACGGCACGGAAGAGATCGCTGTCGTCGGTCTCTTTCTTGCCGGCCATAACTAGTCATCCTCGACCAGGACGATATGCATCCGGCGCGGTCCGTGCGCACCCATGAATATCGTCTGTTCGATATCGCCGGTCCGCGATGCACCGGTAATCAAGTTGACGGTGCGCGGCATGTCACCTTCGCGCAGTTGATCCCAGGCATCTTCGTAGGTGCCGACGACCTGGCTTTTCCGAATGACGACAATGTGGGTGTCGGGCAGGAAGTTGAGAGTCGTCGGGTGATCGGGGCCGGAGCGCATGATCAAGGTACCGGTCTCCGCCACGCCGGCGAATGCGCCGGTCAGACCCACTTCGTGCGTACCGTCGGAGGCGCCTTTGCTGATCGTCAAGGTCGGCCGCTTTTCCCAGGGTATACCTTCAAGCGACGGATCAGGTGCCAGACGCAGGTCCGCCGGAAGGTTTTCTTGCGCCAGATATGCCGCCACCTTATCGGGAACCTCGTCCATCGAGGCGACGCGATCGACCGTCGTGTCGACCGCTTTCACATAGTCGACGAACAAATCCGTCAATCCATCCGCGTCGAGATCGACACGCGACGGGCGCACGCTGCGGCCTCGCGCAGCGATCCGTTCTTCCAGCGCCGACGTCTCGGATTCGCCCAATTCGCCGCGGCCCAAGCCTTCGCGAATTTTACCGAGTATGCTCTCGCGCCCGCTCATGGTTTCGGGCTCCGCGCACCGCCTCGCTCGTACCACTGGGCTTGGAAGGTGCCGCCCGGCTGCGGTGCCGGGAAGTCGCGATACTTCGTCCAACCGCCAGCGCCTGGCAGCCAGCGGAAACGGCCTTTGCCGCGACCGAGAAATCCAAGAATGCTGAATTTCAAATTGGCAAGCGCCCGGTACAGCCCCGGCCGCTTCACATAGAAAGCCCACATGCGAATGCCCGTTCGCACCGATTGGGATCCGAGGCCGCGATCGAACTCGCGCTCACGCAAATGACGCATCATCTTCGGCAGCGGAATCCGCATTGGACACACTTCTTCACAGCGGCCGCAGAAACTGGAGGCATTGGGTAAATGGCCGGCTTCTTCAACACCGATGAGCGACGGCGTCAGGACAGAACCCATCGGCCCCGGATAGACCCAGCCATACGCATGGCCGCCGACCGAATTGTAAACCGGGCAGTGGTTGAGGCAGGCACCGCAGCGAATACACCGCAGCATTTCCTGGAACTCGGTGCCGATCATTTTACTCCGCTCGTTGTCGAGCAGCACCACGTGATACTCACCCGGCCCGTCCGGGTCGTCTGGACGGCGCGGGCCCGTCGAGAATGTGGTATAGACGGACGCTTCCTGCCCCGTGGCGGAACGAGCCAGAACGCGTTGAATCGTGGAAGCATCTTCAAGGGTCGGAACGACCTTCTCCAAACTCGCGAGCACGATATGCGCCTTCGGAATCGTCTGCGTGAGATCGCCGTTGCCTTCGTTGGTGACGATGACCGAGGTGCCTGTCTCCGCGATCAGAAAGTTCGCGCCCGTGACGCCAACGTCGGCATCGAGGAACTTCTGCCGCAACTCATCTCGCGCTTCGTCGAGCAATTCGCGCGGTTCTTCCAACGAGCGTTCCGGATCGCGTTCCACATGTTTCTCGACAAAAGCTTCCGCGACTTCATGTTTCAGGACATGAACGGCCGGCGCGATGATGTGGCTCGGCGGTTCTTTTCGCAGCTGGATAATGTATTCGCCAAGGTCCGTTTCGATCGGCTCGATGCCGTTCTCCTCGAAGAAATCGTTCAACCCGATTTCTTCCGCGATCATCGTCTTGCCTTTGGTCACGGTCTTCGCGTCGAGACGGCGGCAAATATCAAGGATCGTTTGCCGGGCGTCCTCGGGCGTCGAACACCAATGCACATGCCCGCCCTGCTCGGTAACCTTCCGCTCGAAACGTTCGAGATAAAAGTCGAGATGCGCGAGCGTGTGATTTTTGATGTCTCGGGCCTGATCGCGGATCTGGTCGAACTCCGGAAGCCTCGCGCGCGCTTCCGAACGGCGGTCGACAAAGCCGGTTTTCATTTTGGTCAGCGCGACCTGCAAGTTCTCGTCCTGCAGGGCAACACGCGCATTGGCGATAAAGGTACCGGTCTTGACGTCCTGCATCGCTTACTTCCCCTCCCCGATCGAAGGCGTATCTGTCATTCCGGCCAGGACTTCCGCGACGTGGCGAACTTCGACGGGCGATCCTTCCCGTTTTAATTTTCCGGCAATGTTCAACAAACAACCCATGTCGCCGGCGAGCAGCGTGTCCGCCCCTGTCGCCATGATATCGGCGCATTTATCGCCAACCATCTTGTTGGAGATATCAGGATATTTGACGCAAAACGTTCCGCCGAAACCACAACACGCTTCGTTGAAGGTAAGCTCACGGATTTCGACATCGTCAATCGAGTTGAGCAGCTTGCGCGGTTGGTCGTGCACGCGCATCTCCCGCAGACTCGAGCAGGAATCGTGGTACGTCACCGGGCCGGAGAATGCCGCGTCGACCGATGTGACGCCCCGAACATCGGTGAGAAATGAAACCAGCTCAAACGTTCGGAGCGCCAAGTCGCGCGCCCGCCCCGACATCTCTTCATCACCTTCGAAAAGTTCGGGGTAATGTTTCGTCAACATGCCCGCACATGATCCGGAGGGCGCGACCACATAGTCGTAGCCTTCAAAAGCGTCGATGGTTTGGCGCGCAATGGCTTTCGCGTCGGCCTTGTCGCCAGAGTTATAAGCCGGTTGCCCGCAACACGTTTGCGCTGCCGGCACGGCCACGTGGCAACCGGCATCTTCCAGAAGCTTGACCGCGGCAAAGCCCACTGACGGCCGCATGAGATCGACCAAACAGGTCACGAAAAGCCCGACTTGAGGCTGCGCATTTTCCGAACCGGCCATTAACCCACCTTTGGTTTACGAATTTTGGCTAGAATGATCGCCGCGCCCCGGAAAGGCAACGGTTCACGAACTCGGCGGCTCGGTCGATTTGGGCAGAAGCAGATAATAGTTTCCGCGACTTTTCATGCGACCGGCTTCCGCCAGCGCGTCCTGCCCATAACCCCAAAAGAAGTCGCCCCGGATCGGTCCCTTGATCGCATTGCCCGTATCTTGCGCCACCATGAGCCGCCGCAACGGTCGCTTGCCGCCGCCCGGCCAAACCGTGTCGAGCCAAAGCGGTGCCCCAAGCGGGATGTATCGGCGGTCCACAGCGAGACTTCGCCGCGGCGTCAGCGCGACACCCTGCGCGCCGATCGGACCATCGCCCGGAATTTCACGAAAGAAAATATATCGAGGATTTTCCGCTAATAGGGCGTCGGCCTTCTGTGGGTTCGTTTCGATCCAACGCCGAATCTGCGTCCAACCCGCTTGTCCCGCCGACAACTCGCCCTTCTTGATCAGGGCACGGCCGATCGATACGTACCCATGGCCATTATTGCCGGCATATCCAATCCGCAAAACGTCGCCATCCGGCAACAGGATACGACCAGACCCTTGGACATGGAGGAGAAACGCGTCGATCCGATCGTCGACCCAGGCAAGTACTTTCGCCCGGCGTCCGATTGAACCTTGTTGAATGTCCGCGCGTCGATAATACGGCAGCATGCGCCCGCCCTCGACTCGCCCAATCACCGAACGGCCCCGCAATCGGCCGTCGAAACGACCAAGGTCGACGGAAATCAAATCGCTTGGGATGCCATAGAGCGGATATTTGAACGTGTCGTCTTGGGTGCGCGCGCCCCGCAGCTCCGCCTCGAAATATCCGGTGAAGAGGCCATCCTGCGCCGATCGCACTGTCACCAAATATGGCCGGAACCATGTTTCGAAAAAGAGCCGGGACGCGACCTGATCGTCCGGGTCCGTCTGTGCCGCCTCGGCACAAACCCTTCGCCAATCCGGCGGCGTTTCGAAAACATCACGTATGACGGGCGCAGCACGTGAGACAAGAACAGGGCAGGATTTCAGAAATGCATGCAGAGCTTCGCCATGCTGATCGCGGGACCACGCCGGAAGATCCAAGAAAGTTTTGGCAATCAAACGGTGCGACTGTTGCGTCTTTATCGACGCGTCGGTCGCGGTTTGTGCACATGCGCCCGCCAGCAGAATGGCACCACAGACAGCCGCCCCCCGGAGAATATTCACCGCGGCCATCCTTTGTGAATTCATATGCGAAACGATCAGTTCGGGCTTCGGGTCGCGACCAATGTCCAGTTCGGGTCCGAAGAGTTCACATCGCGTGCGAAGGTCCAGATATCGGTAATTCGCACAACAGCACTGGGATCGCCTTCGGCGACGGAACCGTCCTCGTCCCGTGTTACGTTCACTTGTTCGCTAACATATTTCATCGTGACCAGCGCGGTTCGGCCGTCCAACTCCGCTTCGATGATTTCAGCGACATCGACACCAACGATCGTTGTCTCATGTGTTTGGTTCGCAGCTTCGCGTTCTTGAATGGCCGTCGCGAAGTTCGCGTAGACATCATCACTCAATAAGTTGCGCAAAGTCTCCGTGTCGCCGCGCGCAAAACCCTCGACGATCATTTCGAACGCCGAATTTGCGCCTTGTGCGAATTCGCCCGGATCGAAATTCCGATCGGCCGAACGAATCGCAGCCACGCCCTCGTCTAAAGGTGACATTGGTTGCGTGGGCTCGATGTCGGGTTCGACTCCGCGATCCGGAAGCGAAATGACATTGTCTTCTTGATTGGCTTCGCGGCTCATACCGGCCCCGAACAAATCAGGCCGCTCTTGTTCATGCCCGGTTCGCTTGCCTAAGACGCTGCCGAGCCGATAGATGAGAAACGCGGCCAGCATCGCGAAGAGAATTATATCAATAAAACCTAAACCGCCGCTCATTCTACGCCCTTTCCATGCCTTCCGGGCGGCGTCGCCCGTTGCGAAGGCTGTCTTCCGGCCTTACGTTAGGAACGACCTAACAATATCCCACGAATCGGTACTTTTCGTGGCGTGCCAGAACCCCTGTTAGATAGGCGTTCCATCGCTAAAGAGCAAGTATGCCAGTCCTCCTCCTCATTCTTTTCATTGCTGTCCCCATTGCTGAAATTGCGATCTTCATTCAGGCGGGCGAGCGTTTTGGGTTATGGCCGACATTGGGCCTGGTGATTTTGACCGCGATTTTGGGCACGACACTGCTGCGTTACCAAGGATTGCGAGCGTTGCACCGCGTCCAAGAAAGTTTGAACCGTGGCGAAATGCCAATCGGTGAAGTCTTTACCGGCTTATGCTTGCTTGTCGCCGGAGCGTTGTTGCTTACCCCTGGCTTTCTGACGGACGGCGTCGGTTTCGCCTTATTTATTCCGGGTATTCGCCAAGCCATCGGATCCGGATTGGCGAACCTTCTCATGTCCCGCGGGGCTGTCCATGTCTCAAACGGTCACCATAGCGGCACGCCATATAGCGGGCCTAACAACCAGGTCATCGATGCGGAGTTTACGGAAGTGCGCGAGGATCCAGACACGGATGCGCGAAACACACCCGGCCGCGACGAGAGGAAAGAATAGCATGATATTGATGCGACACGGCGAATCGGAATTCAACGTGGTTTATAAGAAAACCCGCGTCGACCCCGGCATTCGAGACCCAAAGCTTACGGATGCCGGCCGAAAACAGGTGGCGGACGCGGTGAGGTATCTCGCGAGCAGGCCGATAGAACGAATTCTCACAAGCCCTTATACGCGTGCACTGCAAACCGCATCGATCGTCGCCGAGAGTCTTCGCGTGGCGGTACATGTCGACCCGCGTATCGGCGAACGCGCGGCTTTCGCGTGTGATATCGGCACACCTGGAGCCGAATTACGAAATCAATGGCCGAACTTGCACCTCGATCACATCGACGAGCAGTGGTGGCCGACGCCGATTGAGAGCGAAGAACAACTCGATCAACGCTGCATTCACTTTCGTCATACGCAGTCGCAATCCGAAGACTGGCAGAAAACCCTCGTGGTCAGCCACTGGGGTTTTATTCGCGGTTTGACGGGTCACACAGTCGATAATGCGCAATTGGTCGAATTTGACCCGTTCGATACACATCCGGGTGGCGGCGCTGTTGTCCCCATGGAATTTCCATGCTAGCTGGCGGGCCTCACACATAGGAGCTTCAAGCGCATGTCGGAAGATCAACAAGCAGGGGCAATGGAAGAAGGAATTGTTCCGCTCAACATCACGCATCAGTATGTGAAAGATTTATCTTTCGAGAACCCCGGCGCGCCCGCGTTGTTTCTGCAGCCGCCGGACGGCGCACCCGATATCGCAATCGAAGTCAATGTGACGGCGGATCAGATCGGGGAAAATCTATTCGAAGTCAATCTGCACGTCGAAGCGCAAGCCAAAGCGGGCGAAACGGTGCTGTTTATCACCGAGCTCGATTATGGCGCGATTGCCGAAGTCGGTGATATCCCGGAGGAACACAAACAGCCGCTCATTTTGATTGAAGTGCCGCGAATGCTGTTTCCGTTCGCACGAGCAATCATCTCGAATGTAACGCGCGATGGCGGTTTCCCGCCTCTTATGATTTCGAATGTGGACTTCGTGGATATGTATCGCCGAAGCACGGAGACGGCGGAGTAGAGCACCGCGCGAGACGGATTATTCTCGCCAAATTGGATCTTTAATTTTCTCTAAGAATGCCTGGTGTGCGGTGCTTTCGGCTTCGCTCGGTGCGTGCGGCCGGGCGGGCCGGGCCGGTTTTTCTCGTGTCTCCACCGTTTGGCTTGCAGACCGCCGCCGCTGCGACGCCAATTCGAAACCGGGCTGCCGGCCGCCAACCAACTCGAGATAGACATCGGCCAACAATTCGGCATCCAGCAAGGCACCGTGCTTCGCACGTGCGGATAGGTCGATTTCGAATCGCCGGCAAAGCGCATCGAGACTGGCTTGTGCGCCTGGATACTTTCCGCGCGCTATTTGCACGGTGTCAATCGCCCGACGGTTTTCAACCGATGCGCGGCCGAGCCGTTGCAATTCGGCGTTAATGAATCCCAAGTCAAAACTGGCGTTATGGATGACGAGATCCGCATCGCCAATAAACTCGAGAAACGCGTCGGCGATATCCGCGAACACCGGATGTTTCGCAAGGAACGCTTCCGACAGTCCATGCACGCGAAACGCTTCGTCCGGCATGTCGCGCTCGGGATTAACGTATTGGTGATAGGTTCGGCCGGTCGGCAAATGGTTATCAAGCTCAACGCAACCGATTTCGACCAGGCGATCGCCGGATTTCGGATCCAGTCCTGTGGTTTCGGTATCGAGGACAATCTCACGCATGATCTACCGCCTAGCGGGCGCTGGTAATAGCCCGTCTCTTGATAGTCTGACGATCCGCGCGAGCGCTTGCAAGGTGGAGCGTCTTCCATTGCCCGTCGGAACGATAAAGGTCGCGCGTCGACGTTTCTCGAGATCGCTCATCTGCTGTTTTCTTATATTTTCGAGCTTTTCTTTCGTCATGCCGGGGCGCGCGAGTACCCGCGTCTCCTGCAAAATGGAACTCGCGGATACGACAATCGTTGCATCGCATAATTTGTCCGCCTCGACTTCATATAATAGCGGAATATCCAAAGCCACGACCCGCTTGCGGTATCGACGGCATTGCTTGAGAAAACGATCCCGCTCCGCTTCGACCAGCGGATGCAAAATTTGCTCTAACGTCTTTAGCGCATCTGGATCGCCAAAAACTTTGGCCCCAAGAGCGGCTCGGTCGACGGCGCCCGCTGTCGTCACCCCCGGAAAACTGTCCTCCACGGCCGATACGGCGCGCCCGCCGGGCCCGATCAATTCATGCACGATGGCATCGGCATCACTCACAGGAACACCGAGGCGGCGCAACATTTCGGCGGCAGTGCTTTTCCCCATACCGATCGATCCCGTTAAACCAAGGACGATCATGCTGAAAGATCCGCAAGAATATGCGCCCTTAATCCGTCCGAAACCGTCGGCTCTTTACCGAACCAGGCCGTAAACCCGGGCCGGGCCTGATGTAGCAACATGCCGAGTCCATCGACAACGGAATTGCCGCGCGTCTTGGCCTTGCGCAGCAGTGTCGTCTCTAAGGGCGAATAGACGATATCGTTTACGACAGCCGTGTCCGGGAGATCCTGAAGGTCGAGTTCCAGATCCGGCTGACCCGTCATGCCAAGGGTCGACGTATTCACCAGAAGCGCCGTTCCATCCATGGCCGCATTAATCTGATCCCACGGAACTGTCGTGACGGCACGACCGAATTCAGCCGCAAGTGCTTCGGCGCGCGATAAAGTCCGATTGGCGAGGCGAACCTCGCCAATACCGTCGTCGATAAGCGCGGCGACGATCGCCCGCGCCGCACCGCCGGCACCTAATACCAGTGCTGGGCCGTCGCTCGCACGCCACGCGCTCTCGGCTCTTAGGTTCTCAAGAAATCCAAAAGCATCCGTATTTGTGCCGGAGAGCGTTCCGTCATCATTCACGACAATTGTGTTTACCGCACCGATCCGTCTGCCGATCGGATCGATATGATCACATATCGACATCGCCAACTCTTTGTGCGGCACGGTCAGATTAACGCCGGATATACCGAGGATCGGCAATGCGCGCAGGGCGGCTTCGATATTTTCGGGATCGACGGCAAAAGGAAGGTAAGCGCCATCGATGTTTAATTCACGCAGCCAATACCCATGCAGTAAGGGCGAGCGTGAGTGCGAGATGGGCCACCCCATGACACCGGCAAGCTTTGCTTTTCCAGACAAGTTCACGAGGGAATCAATTCCTGCTCTCGAAGGTACGACAATAATGGCAACAGGGGTAAACCGAGAATCGTAAAATAGTCGCCTTCGATCCGTTCGAACAGCTGCGCACCGCGCCCTTCCAGCTGATAGGCCCCGACCGATGTCAAAGCGAGTTCGCCAACATCGGATAGATATTGGTCGAGAAAACGATCTGAAAAATCGCGCATGTGAAGCGTCGCACGATCCGTCAGACGCCAAACTTCTTCGCCGTTGCGAACGATACTGGCACTGGTCACTAAATCATGTGACCGGCCCCTTAGTTTTATAAGAGATTCTGCCGCCGCCTCGAGATTCGGCGGTTTATCGAACCATTGCCCATCACAATCCAACATTTGATCGGCACCGATCACATAAACGTCTTCGTTTGTCGCTGAAATGGCCGCTGCTTTTTCGCGGGCCAGCCGGGCAGCGACAAAATCAACACTTTTACCTTGGTCGCGACAAGCATCCTTGACGGATGTTTCATCTAGATCTGCCGGTTGAATTTGAATGTCGAGGCCGCTGGCGGACAACATGGCGGCACGGGACCGACTGCCGGAGGCGAGAATAACGGCACTTGTATGCCCGCTAGGCATCGGATTGCCTTTGGCGTTCGAGAATTTGCAAAATTGTCGCGGCTGTTTCTTCTATGGAGCGACGCGTCACATCAATCACCGGCCATTCGCGATCACTAAACAAGCGGCGAGCCGTCGCCACTTCGTCGCGAACAATTTCAGGGTCTACATAATCCGTATCGTCGTTGTGATCCAACAAGCGGAGACGATTACGACGTACCTGGACAAGCCGTTTCGGGTCTGTGGTCAGACCGACGATGAGCGGATCGCTCCGTCCATCCAACGTCTCAAAAACTTCTGGAAGCTGAATATTCGGGACCACCGGCACGTTTGCCGCCTTCAGGCCACGGTTTGCAAGGTAGATACAAGTTGGTGTCTTGGAAGTACGCGATACACCGACCAAAACGATATCCGCATCGCCGAGATCATGTGTCGACTGACCATCGTCATGATTAAGCGTGTAGGTCATTGCATCGATACGATCGAAATAATTAGCATCCAACGTATGCTGCCGACCCGATTGGCCGCTGCTCTCCAGACCGAGAAAAGCTGTGAGCGCGTGAATGACGGGATCCAAAACGGAGATACAGGGGACATGCAGACGCCCACAACCGATCTCAAGTGCGGTTCGTAATTCCTCTTTCACGATCGTGAAAAGAACGACACCCGGATTTTCTTCGATTTTCCCTAAGATTTTCTCGATCTGTCCTTTCGTCCGCACCAAAGGCCAATGGTGTTCGATCGGCTCGATACCTTCGAACTGGACAAAACACGCGCGAGCAACGCTATGAACGGTCTCGCCCGTCGCGTCGGAAACCAGGTGTAAGTGAAATTCCTTCACAACCCTTCCTAAGACAATGTGAACAAATGAAAGTTACCCACAGACGAACTCGAATTTAGCGAAAGAATTCCCAAATTGCGAATGTTTCAGGCGATTTTCGAACATGCGGATAACTTTGAGATAAAATTGAAGTACGGCCGATCGAAAATCGACGCATCCGCGATTTGTTCAAGGCTGTTTAAAAGAATTTCACCGAGTGTTTTCAGACTATTAGTGGAATTCTACTGATTTTAATAACAGGATCCTGGATTGATCACCGTCTCTCTCATTCATCGATCAATATTTATGATATTCCCCGTTAATCACCGCATAACCACTACAACTACCTTTTATTGACTCTTTATTGTTTGTATTCAGTCCGTGCCCGATAACCCACAGTCCGAACATGACCGGAGTCCGATGGCCAAAGCGTTTCTAGAAGTTCTGAACGGTGAACGCCGTGATCCGCCGCCGATTTGGCTGATGCGCCAAGCCGGGCGGTATTTACCGGAGTATCGTGAGCTACGGGCGAAGGCCGGTGGGTTTCTCGACTTGTGTTATACGCCGGATTTTGCAGTTGAAGTGACGATTCAGCCGATCGAGCGATATGGGTTCGATGCGGCAATTCTGTTCTCCGACATACTCGTTGTCCCGGACGGTCTTGGACAGGACGTCTCGTTTGTCGAAGGGACGGGACCCGTTCTTGAGCCGGTCCGAGATGCGGAGGCTGTATCGAGGCTGTCGATCGATGGGGTATTGGCGAAATTGGCACCGGTCTACGAAACGGTTGCCACGCTTCGCCAGCGCCTTGGACCTGATACCGCTTTGATTGGGTTTGCGGGCGCCCCTTGGACCGTGGCGTGCTATATGATCGAAGGCCGGACGAGCCGCGATTTTCACAATATCAAGTCGTTCTGTTATCGGGACCCGGAACTGTTCGGCCAGTTGATGGATTTATTGGTGGAGGCGACCATCGCGCATTTATCGGCGCAGGCTGAAGCCGGTGCCGAAGCGTTGCAGATTTTTGAGAGCCATGCAGGGGTTTTGCCCGAGGAAGAGTTCCGGACATGGGTTCTAGAGCCGATAAAACGCATTGTAAGCGCGCTCCGTGCGCGTTGGCCTGATTTGCCGATCATCGGCTTCCCGAGAGGAGCAGGAGCGATGTACGTGCCGTTTGCGGCCGAAACCGGAGTATCGGCCGTTTCTTTGGATACCACCGTGTCGCTATCTTGGGCCGATGCGAATTTACCGGCCGGAATGCCAATCCAAGGCAATCTTGATCCCGTATATCTGTTAACGGGTGGCGACGCGATGGACGCGGCGGTCGATCGAATCGTGGGCGCTTGCGTAAATCGGCCGCATATTTTCAATCTTGGACATGGTGTCGACAAACAAACCAGTCCCGATACGGTCTCGCGATTGGTTGATTGCATTCGGAACAAGACCGCGTAAATTAGATATAATACCTAAGTAAATGCATAAAATTGCGATTATACTTTTTAATTTAGGGGGTCCGGATAAAGCGGAATCAGTTGAACCCTTTCTGTTTAACCTCTTTAACGACAAAGCGATTATCGGGGCGCCACAGCCTATTCGGTGGTTGATTGCGCGTTTGATTTCACGTCGCCGGGCGCCGATCGCGCAGGAAATTTACAAGGAATTGGGCGGTGGATCACCGCTGCTGCCGAACACCGAAGCGCAAGCAGTGGCGCTGGAGCGATATCTCGCGGAAACATGGCCGGATCATCAGGTTAAGTGTTTCATTTCGATGCGATACTGGCATCCGATGTCGCTTGAAACGGCTGAACAAGTGAAAGCATGGGGCCCCGATAAAATCGTCCTCTTGCCGCTTTATCCGCAATTTTCGACGACGACAACCGGATCTTCCTTCGAAGAATGGCATCGCTCAGCAGATAAAATTGGATTGAATCAAGAAACGGTTTCGGTGTGCTGCTATCCGCGAGATACGGGGTTTGTGGAGGCGGTTGCCACGCGATTGCAAAACGCGATGGCTGAGATGGCCGCGGAAACGCCATACCGAGTTTTGTTTTCAGCCCATGGGCTGCCGCAAAAAGTTGTCGATAAGGGAGACCCCTATCAATGGGCGGTCGAACAGACGGCTGCGGCGGTAATCGAGAAGCTCGACGTTGCAGATCTGGATTGGCGCGTAAGCTATCAAAGCCGGGTCGGTCCGTTAGAGTGGATTAAGCCTTACACCGAAGATGAGATTACGCATGCTGGAAAAGAGGGGACGTCGTTGATCGTCGTTCCCATCGCCTTCGTGTCGGAGCACTCCGAAACCTTGGTGGAACTCGATATCGAGTATCGTGAATTGGCGGAGGAAGCCGGCGTCCCGAAATACACACGTGTTGGCACGGTCGATTGCGACGCGGCGTTTATCGCTGGTTTGGCAGAGACAGTCATAGGTTTGAACGAGAGTTCTGCAGGAGTCTACGGACCGGGTCACACGCGGCTTTGTCCACAGACTTGCGGGCAGTGCCCGTTGGCATAATCGAATAGGAACCCCGCACATGTATGCTTGGGTTTTGGCGCTCCATATAATTTCCATTATCTCGTGGATGGCGGGGTTGCTCTATTTGCCACGGTTGTTTGTCTATCACGTCGATGCGGCGCCGGGCTCAGAGCTCTCGGAAACGCTCAAGACAATGGAGCGCCGTCTGCTGCGTGCGATCATGACGCCGGCAATGATCGCGTCGTGGGTATTCGGCATTTGGCTCGTCGTCTTAACGGACGCGCATTCGGAAATTTGGTTTCACATCAAGTTGACCTTGATCGTTCTTTTGTCGGCAAGCCACATGGCGATGGCAAAGTGGCGCAAGGAATTCGCATCGGATCAAAACACGCGGTCCGCGCGGTTTTATAGGATCGCCAACGAGGTACCAACGCTCCTGATGATCGCGATTGTAATCCTCGTGATCGTTAAACCCTTTTAACTGTCATTGAAAATTCTCTTGCGGCTTGACGACCCGTGACTATATTTCGCTTGACGACTGGCGAAGTTTATGGCCGTAGATACAGCGGTAGCCTGATAGTCCGTGGCTGCCGAAATCCCTCTCCACATTCGGATCGACCGCTTAACCGATTAGCGGTCCACCTCAGCCACTAGGCCGACCTCAAAATCCGATCTCCCAAGCGATAGCAAAATGACCGTAAAAGAAATTCACCTACAAGACTTGAAGAAAAAATCTCCGGCAGAGCTGCTGGCTTTCGCCGAGGAGCTCGAAGTCGAGAACGCGAGCAGTCTGCGCAAGCAAGACATGATGTTCTCGATCCTAAAGCAGCTCGCGGACGACGAGGTGCCGATTGTCGGCGATGGCGTTCTTGAAGTTTTGCAAGACGGTTTCGGATTTCTCCGATCGCCGGAAGCGAATTACCTACCGGGCCCGGACGATATCTATGTCAGTCCAAGCCAGGTAAGACGCTTTGGGTTCCGGACAGGGGATACTGTGGAAGGCGAAATTCGCGCACCGAGGGAAGGCGAGCGGTACTTTGCCCTTCTGAAAGTGAACAAGATCAATTTCGATGAACCCGATAGTGTCCGCCATCGAATCAACTTTGATAACCTGACGCCGCTTTATCCGGAAGAGCATATCACTCTGGAAGTGGAAGACGACGGCAAGGGCAAGACGCGTGACAATACCTGCCGTGTCATCGAATTGGTGGCGCCGCTCGGTAAAGGCCAACGCGGACTGATCGTTGCCCAGCCGCGGACCGGTAAGACTGTGATCATGCAAAACATCGCGCATGCGATCACGACCAATCATCCGGAAGTCTATCTCATCGTTTTGTTGATCGATGAACGTCCGGAAGAAGTCACCGACATGGCGCGTTCGGTCAATGGCGAGGTCGTCAGTTCGACATTCGACGAGCCGGCTGTTCGCCACGTCCAAGTGGCGGAAATGGGGATTGAGAAAGCGAAGCGACTCGTCGAGCATAAGCACGACGTCGTCATTCTGTTGGATTCGATCACGCGATTGGCGCGCGCCTATAACACGGTTGTGCCGAGTTCGGGCAAGGTGTTGACCGGCGGTGTCGATGCGAATGCGCTGCAACGCCCGAAGCGATTCTTCGGTGCGGCGCGAAATATCGAGGAAGGAGGTTCGATGACGATCATCGCGACGGCTTTGATCGATACCGGCAGCCGGATGGACGAAGTCATCTTCGAAGAGTTCAAGGGCACGGGTAATTCGGAAATCGTGCTCGATCGTAAACTTTCCGACAAGCGCACGTTCCCGGCCATCGATATTCAGAAATCCGGAACGCGGAAGGAAGAGCTGCTGGTCGATGCCGGGACATTGTCGAAGATGTGGGTCCTGCGCCGTATCTTGACGCCGATGGGCACGACGGATGCAATGGAGTTCTTGCTCGAGAAATTGAAAGACAGCAAGAATAACAATGACTTCTTCGACGCGATGAACCAATAACGGTCCCATCGGGAACGTTGGAATTTAGATAGCGCAGACGATCTAACTGCGTTTGTATCCGAAATTCGGCGGTTGAGGTGATGATCGATTCGATAGAGGAATCAATTGACCGCTAATTGAATCGATTGCGGAACGGGTTGCCCGATTCTCGGCGCAAAAAAATGGCCCCGCACTAAACGGCGGGGCCAATTCTTCGATTTATTTATTTAATTTCAGACGTCTAGACTTCGAATACCGTTGAGCCGGTGGTCTTACGCGCTTCGAGATCGCGGTGTGCTTGAACGGCGTTCTTCATGGCGTAACGCTGATTGACCTCAATCTTCACGCCTTTCTTCACAGCGGCGAAGAGCGCGCGGGCCGAGGCTTGCAGGTCCTTGCTGTCCGCGGTGTAGGTCATCAATGTCGGACGTGTAAAGAACAACGAACCCTTTTGCGACAGCATGGCGCCGTCGACGGGGGGAATCGGTCCCGATGCATTGCCGAACGAAACAAACGTGCCGAGCGGGCTTAGGCAATCCAGCGAACCATTATAGGTCGATTTGCCGACGGAATCGTAGACCACAGGAACGCCGGCGCCCTTGGTGATACTTTTCACCCGTTTTACGAAATCCTGCTTATTGTAATTGATCACGTGATCGCAGCCATGTGCTTTTGCGAGTTTCGCTTTGGCGGGACTGCCGACGGTTCCGATCACGGTTGCGCCCAATTGCTTCAGCCATTGGCAGGCGATCAGCCCAACGCCACCCGCGGCGGCATGAAACAACACCGTGTCGCCCTTTTTAACTTTATAGGTCCGGCGGATGAGATACTCCGTGGTCATGCCCTGAAGCATCATCGCGGCGGCTTGCTCGTTGCTGATCCAGTCCGGCAGTTTCACGACGCGGTCGGCCGGCATGATGCGGGCCTCCGCGTAGGAACCGGGAGGGCCCGCGGCATAAGCGACACGATCGCCGACCCGGATCCCCTTAACGCCCGCACCCACCGCTTCGACGGTGCCAGCTGCTTCCATGCCGATGCCGTGCGGCATCTCGAGCGGATACAAGCCGCTGCGATGATAGACGTCGATATAGTTAAGCCCGACGTGGCTTTGGTTGATGAGAATCTGGCCGCGTTTCGGTTTCCCGACGGGGACCTCGACCCATTTCATGACGCCGGCGGCGCCCTGTTTTTTGATCTGAATTGCGCGGGGCATTAAGCGCTCCCTGTTATGTTGAGAAGAGAATTGGTTCCAATGACGGCTGCGATTTTCAGCGGTCGCATTATGGCAGCGGAATCTTGATTGTCACGGGGCGTATACGGCTTCGTGATTCAGCAGTTTTCGCTTGGTCGGCGCGCCGTCGCCGCCGGAGAATCCGCCAAGCTTTCCGCCGGCGGCAACAACCCGGTGACAGGGGACGATGATCGGAATGGGGTTCGCGCCGCAAGCCTGTCCGACGGCTTGGGAGGCGCTGCCCAAATCTTTGGCCAATTCGCCGTAGGTTCGCATTTCGCCGAAAGGAATATCGATCATGGACTGGCGAATACCGGCTTGGAATTCGCTGTGCGGCGGCACCAGCGGTAAATCGAAATTGAACAAGCGCCCGGCGAAATAGGCGTCGAGCTGGCGTGCAACCTCTTCCGCAAGGGGGTCGTCGTTCTCGGTCGAATTTGTGTCTGCTTGAAACCGGACGCGGTACAAAAAGCCGTCCTCAACGGCGAAGGAGACCGGGCCAAACGGGCTATCGAGCGTTTTTGTTGTCATTTAGGGAGCCCCGTCGAGAAGGGCAGTCAAATCAGCCGCGGTGTTGACCGGCAAACTGCAGACCGGGCCTTCGCAAACATAGGCGGTGGCGCGCGCCTCCAGTTTTTCTTTACCTTCTGCCGGATGCCCTGCGGGTAGATCATCCAGTGTGGCGACGATGTTTAATATTCGGTCCGGCAAAGAACGGATGTGGACACAATCGACCAGCGATTGGGTCTCCGCATCGTCGCGGTCCCCGATAATGACAATTTGCTGCCCGCGTCGAAGCAATTCGCTTGAATTGATCAATGTCGAGAGGGGGAAGAAATTCCGTGTGGGCTCGCCGGCGAACGTACGTACGATGTTGTCCGCCAACGCGCGATATCGCTCCGCCCCGGTTAGATAATAGAGGCGCGCTAGGACGCCAACGAGGGTGCCATTGCCAGACGGCGTGGCGTTGTCGCTGACGGTTTTGGTGCGAGTGATCAGGTTGGGCGTATCGTTGGCCGCAAAGAAGTAAGCGCCGTTTTCGTCTTTATAATGTTGTTCGATCTCGTCTACGAAGGATTCCGCATCCTGCCGATATCGATCTTCGCCCGTACATTCATAGAGGGCGAGGGCGGCACGGGCGAGATTTGCGTGATCGTCCAAGGTTGCTGGATGTCGCGCTTCACCGGCGCACCAGCTGTGCAGCAGACGACCGTTGGGGCGCATGGCCGTGCCGACGAAATCGTATGCTTGCTGGGCCAATTCACGCCATTTCGGGCGATCGAAAACATGGCTGGCAAAGGCTAAGGCGGCGATCATCAAGCCGTTCCAATCCGCCAGGACCTTTGTGTCTTTGCCGGGCCGAATACGGTGTGCCCGCGCATCCAACAAAATCTTACGGCCGGCTGCCATTTCAGCCTCGGTTGCGTCGTCGAGAAGCTCCATGGAGTGCAACCGGTTGAGAATGGTCTTACCCTCCCAGTTCCCATCCGCATCGACATTGTATACGCGCTTGAAATCAGATGATTTTTCACCAAGTAACGCGTCGACTTCAGCTTCGTTCCAGACGTAAAACTTGCCTTCCTCGCCCTCGCTGTCGGCATCGAGGCTGCTGGCGAAGCCACCGCCTTCTTCGATCATCTCGCGCTCGAGCCACGCGACGGTTTCATCGATGCGCTGCGCGTAAAGGGGAGATTTTGTTTCCTGATAGACAAGTGTCAGGAGATGGATCAGCTCTGCATTGTCGTAGAGCATTTTCTCGAAATGGGGCGCCAACCACATTTCGTCGACGGAATATCGTGCGAAGCCGCCGCCGAGGTGGTCGTAGATTCCGCCCTGGCAAATATTATTTAAACTGGTGACAACGGCGTTGTGGTACAGGCGCTCGTCGGTTCGCAGCCAGGCCCGCCAGATTTGTTCAAAAATACCGGTTTGCGGAAATTTAGGCGCACCTTTGATGCCGCCGCGAAACATGTCGATTTCGTTCGTAAGGCGTTGGGCGACCTGTTGGATGATCTCCGGCGATATTTCTTCGCCCGGCATCGGGGTGGAATTTTGCGCCAAACCTTCGCGCAGCGCCTCGACATTTTTCTGAACGCGATCGGGGTCTGCCTTGAATGTTTCGGCGACCGCTTTCACTACGTCGGGAAATCCGGGCCGGCCGTAACGCGGTGTTGGTGGAAAATACGTACCGCCCCAAAAGGGCTCGCCATCCGGGGTCAAAAACATGGTTAAGGGCCAGCCGCCCTGTTCCCCGATCATGGCAAGCGCAGATTGGTAAATCGTGTCGATGTCCGGGCGCTCCTCCCGGTCGACCTTGATATTGATCACCAGGTCGTTCATGACGGCGGAGATTTCATCGTCTTCGAAACTCTCGTGCGCCATCACATGGCACCAATGGCATGCGGCATAACCAACCGACAGCAGAATGGGCTTATTTTCCGCCTTAGCGCGGGCAAAAGCAGCGTCGCCCCACGCCATCCAATGGACCGGATTGTCCTTATGCTGGAGCAAGTAGGGGCTGGTCTCGTGCTGTAATTCATTCTCGGGCATCGAGTGGCTCCTGTGGCGGCGTTGCGGTGAATTGCGGGCTTCTATACCTTGCCCTGTTAGACCCAGGGTACAACCCTTATTTCGAGGAAACGGTCATGAAAATTACCATGAATATTGAATGTACGCCGGAAGAAGCGCGCCGGTTTCTGGGATTGCCCGATGTGACCGGTTTGCAAGAAGAAATGATGGAAGGCCTCGGGGCAAAAATGCGTGAGAGCCTGGCTGCGACGGATCCGGAAGCACTGATGAAAACCTGGATGTCCGGAATGGGCGGAGGTTTCGAGGAGATGCAGAAACAGTTCTGGTCGCAGTTTACGGGTCAGAACACGAAGGATTCGGAGTAGGCCGCCGGACAGTGTTATGACCGACACGATTTTTGCGCTATCGACGGCGGCTGGGCGTGCCGGCATTGCGGTTATTCGAATATCGGGCCCGAACGCCGGGACCGTTCTTCGCGGGTTGACGGGCGAAGCGTTACCGCCGCCGCGGCAGGCCCATCTGACGACGCTTTGGAAAGCCGACACCGGTGACGCGCTCGACCGTGGGCTTGCGCTGTGGTTTCCGGGACCGGGGAGTTTCACCGGCGAGGACGTCGTCGAATTGCATATTCATGGCGGCGTGGCCGTCGTGACGGCGGTCCTTGGCGCGATCGGCGAGCTACCGGGCACCCGCATGGCGGAACCAGGTGAATTTACGCGCCGAAGCTTTATGAACGACAAGATGGATCTTACGGGCGCGGAAGGCTTGGCGGATCTGATCAACGCAGAAACTGAAGGGCAGCGTCGCCAGGCCCTTCACCAGGCGTCCGGAGCGTTGGGCGCTGTTTACGAGGCCTGGCGGACGCGCCTCATGCGGGCGCTGGCACATGCCGAGGCCGTGATCGACTTTCCGGATGAGGAATTGCCGGAAGATGCGTTTGACGCGATGACCCACGAGATATCGGCGCTCGAGCGCGAACTATCACAACATATAGATGATAATCGGAATGGTGAGCGGCTTAGGGCGGGACTGGACATTGCCATTGTCGGTCCGCCGAACGCCGGAAAATCGAGCCTGCTGAATATGCTTGCCGGGCGCGATGCCGCGATTGTATCGGAAACGGCGGGCACCACCCGCGATGTGATTGAAGTTCGTATGGATCTGGGGGGTATTGCGGCCACGCTTTCCGACACGGCGGGCATAAGGGCGGCGGATGAGGCGGTCGAGGCGGAAGGCGTGCGGCGCGCCCGTCAGCGCGCCTTAGAAGCGGATTTGCGGATTGTTGTTTTTGACGGTTCCGGCGAGCTATGGGAAGCGGATGATGCCTATACCGCCTCGCAAACCATAACGGTTTTGAATAAGTCGGATCGGGGAACGGCGTCGGCGCCTTTTCCGGCGGGCGACCAGGGTGTGTATCGGCTGTCGGTCAAACAAGGCGATGGGGTCGATGCGTTTGTAGAGGGTTTAACGGCGTCGGCGAAGATCCTGTGCGATGTGGGCGATGCGCCGGTCATTACGCGCGCGCGGCATCGGGAGGCGTTGGGGGATTGTCGGGACGCCCTTCGGCGGGCCCTCGACGCGACGCTGCCGGAATTGATGGCGGAGGATTTACGTCTCGGGATGCGGGCGTTGGGGCGCATTACCGGGCGGTTTGATGTCGAAGATCTGCTCGATATCGTGTTTCGCGATTTCTGCATCGGAAAGTAATGTTTCACGTGAAACAATTTCAGATCGGGGAACGCTTGCCAGCGCGAGACCTTGTCCCTACATTCCGGCCATGATCGAAGCCAGTAACAAAACGTGGGATGTCATCGTCATCGGGGGCGGGCATGCCGGCTCCGAGGCCGCCGCGGCGGCTGCCCGGGTTGGCGCAGCGGTTTTGCTGGTGACGCACAAGCTTGAAACCATTGGCGAAATGTCCTGCAATCCTGCGATCGGCGGCTTGGCTAAGGGGCATTTGGTGCGCGAGATTGATGCCTTGGACGGCGTCATGGGACGGGTGATCGATGCCGCCGGCATCCAGTTTCGGATGCTCAATCGCTCGAAAGGCCCTGCGGTCCGGGGGCCGCGCGCGCAGGCGGATCGGAAACTGTATCGCCAGGCGATGCAAGCGACCTTACGCGCGGAGGCAAATCTGTCTCTTTTGGCGGGCGAGGTGGATGATCTTATCCTCGACCGCGAAGGGCGTGTCGAAGGGATCGTTCTTGCGGATGGTGTCCGTCTGAAAGCGGGTCGGGTCATCCTGACCACTGGCACGTTTCTGCGCGGCCTTATCCATATCGGCGAGAAGAAGATACCGGCGGGCCGGGTCGGCGATGAGGCGGCCTACGGCTTATCGCGGACGTTAGAGCGGGCTGGGTTTTTGCTCGACCGCTTGAAGACGGGAACGCCGCCGCGATTGGATTGCCGCACCATTGATTGGGATGGGTTGGAAGAGCAGGAGGGCGACGATCCGCCGGTGCCGTTTTCCTATCTGTCCGATCGTATTGTGACGCCGCAAATTCCCTGTCATATCACGCATACGACGGCTGCCGGCCATGAGATTATCCGGCAGAATCTCAAGCGTTCGCCGATGTATTCCGGTCAGATCGAGTCGACCGGTCCCCGATACTGTCCGTCGATCGAAGACAAGGTCGTCCGATTTGCCGAACGCCAAAGCCATCAGATCTTCCTGGAGCCGGAGGGTTTGGACGACGATACCGTATATCCGAACGGCATCTCGACCTCGTTGCCGGAAGATGTGCAGCGGGCCCTGCTCGATACGATCCCCGGCTTAGAGCGGGTAACGATGGTGCGGCCAGGCTATGCGATCGAATACGATTACGTCGATCCACGCGAATTGCGGTCGTCATTGGAGACCAAACGGATACCGGGCCTTTATCTTGCGGGCCAAATCAATGGCACGACGGGATATGAAGAGGCGGCCGCGCAGGGTCTTATGGCCGGCATCAACGCTGCGCGCGCAAGTGCTGGCGGTGCGCCGATCGTCTTTGATCGGTCGGATGCTTATATCGGTGTCTTGATCGACGACCTCATTACGAAAGGGACGTCGGAGCCGTATCGCATGTTCACGTCGCGCGCCGAGTATCGGCTGCGCTTGCGGGCGGACAATGCGGATCAGCGGTTGACGCAGATGGGGATCGATGCCGGCTGTGTCGGTGCGGAACGGACGCGTTTTTGGGCGCAAAAGGAGCGGCAGCTCGCCGACGCCCGCCAAATGGCGGCGGCATTGCGGGCAAGCCCGAACCAACTTGCCAAGCATGGCATCGCGGTCAGCCGCAACGGCGTGGCGCGCTCCGCGCTTGATCTGATGGCCATGCCGAATGTGTCCTTTTCGGCACTTGTCGACGTTTGGCCGACGTTGTCCGGGCTGGCGGTTCCCATACGCGAACAGCTTGAGATCGATTCGCTTTATGCCGGGTATCTCACGCGACAGGACGCTGACATTTCGGCCTTTAAAAAGGATGAGGGCCTGGCTCTGCCGGCGGCGTTGAATTATGGCGCGATCGGCGGCCTGTCGACGGAAGTATGCGAGAAACTGAAACGGATACAGCCCGAGACCTTAGGGGCGGCGTCGCGCATTTCTGGGGTGACCCCAGCGGCAATTGTAGCTATTCTGCGGTATGTTAAGCGCGGATCAGCCGAACTTACCGGATAGCTTATTGGGCCCGGAAGATGTGGGGGCGGCGCTCGATGTTTCACGTGAAACATTGTCGCGGCTCACAAAGTTCGTCGATCTGCTTCTAAAATGGCAGCGTTCCATAAATTTGATCGGGCCGGGCACAGTCGACGATGTCTGGCGTCGCCATGTATTGGATTGCGGTCAACTCGTGCGGTTTTTGCCGGATCGGCGGGCGCGAGTGCTTGATATCGGCACGGGCGCCGGTTTGCCGGGTATGGTCTTGGGCATTCTGGGGGTTCCGAACATCCAAATGATTGAGTCGGATGCGAAGAAATGCGTTTTCCTTCGGGAAGCGGCACGCATTACAGAGACGCCGGTGAAAATCATAGAGGCGCGCGCGGAATCGGCCCTCTGTGAGCCGGCAGATGTGGTGACGGCGCGGGCAGTGGCGCCGCTGACGCGGCTTTTAGAATTAACAGAACGATATATTAAAACGAATACAATTTGTTTCTTCTTTAAAGGAAAAGATTTTAAAAACGAATTGACCGATATAAAAAATAGTTGGAATATGCAATTCGAAACCCATCCGAGCCTTACGCAGCACGATGGTGTTATTCTGCAGTTGGAGTCAGTTGCCCGTGTCCATGCCCCAAATGATTGAGCCAGAGACTGTCCTCATGACTCAACCGACGAGCCGGCCGCGCATTATCGCTATCGCAAATCAGAAGGGCGGTGTCGGCAAAACCACGACGGCCGTCAATTTGGCGACCGCGTTGGCGGCGAATGAGATGCGTGTCTTGCTGGTCGATATCGATGCGCAAGGGAATGCAAGTACCGGTCTCGATATCGATAAAGATAGCGAGAAACCAACGGTTTACGATCTCTTGGCCGCCGAAATGACGGCAACGGATGCGATCGTTCGCACGATCGTCCCCGGCTTGGATCTCATTCCGGCGTCGATGCATTTGGCCGGTGCGGAGTTGGAATTGTTGGAGGCGGATAATCGAGAGTATCGGCTTTCGGAATCGCTGAAAAGCATTGGCGACACGTATGATTATGTCTTGATCGATTGTCCGCCGGCGTTGGGGTTGTTGACGTTGAACGCACTATGCGCCGCCGATTCGGTTCTCGTGCCGCTGCAATGCGAGTTTTACGCCTTGGAGGGATTGAGCCATTTGGTGCGGACGATTGAGCGTATTCGCCAAAACCTCAATCCAAGCTTGGAAATTCAAGGGGTCGTCCTCACGATGTTCGATCGCCGCAACAACCTGTCCGATATGGTGGCGTCGGACGTGCGCGAGCATTTCGGCGACAAGGTTTATGAAACGGTGATTCCGCGGAATGTGCGGATTTCCGAAGCGCCGTCCTACGGCAAGCCGGTTTTGCTTTATGATTGGCGGTGCGCCGGCAGCAAGGCCTACATCCACTTGGCGGGTGAAATTCTAAAACGCGAACGGGAGCACAGGGCCTGATGTCGGAACAAGGAAAACGCAAACATTTGGGCCGCGGTCTGTCCGCGTTGTTCGGCGATGAGGGCGCGCCGGTTTCCGTGTCCGACAATCGGCAACGGGACGATCGCGTAGTGCCGGTCGAATATCTGCACAGCAGCGAGTTTCAGCCGCGCCGGCATTTTGATCCGGATGCCTTGCAGTCCCTCGTCGACTCGATCCGGGAAAAGGGCGTTCTAGAGCCAATCCTCGTGCGCGCTAATGATGTCGCGCCAGACACTTACGAGATCATTGCCGGCGAACGCCGCTGGCGCGCCGCGCAAGCGGCCAGTCTCCACGAAGTGCCGATTATCGTCAAGCAATTAGACGACCGCGAAGCGCTTGAGATCGCGCTGATCGAGAACTTACAGCGCGAAGACCTGACCGCAATCGAAGAAGCGGAGGGATATCGGCGCCTCATGGACCAGTTTGGGCGCACCCAAGAGGATCTTGCGCGCGATATCGGAAAGAGCCGCAGTCATGTTGCAAACACACTGCGATTGCTGGCGTTGCCGGATGACGTTCGCACGAAAGTACAGGATGGCAGCTTAAGCGCGGGCCATGCGCGTGCGTTGCTCGGCGCCGCCGATCCCGAGGCAGCGGCGTCGGCGGTGATCAAAAAAGCGCTCAACGTGCGCCAGACGGAAGCTATGATCCGCCGCGAACGCGATAGCGACTGCGAAGCCCGGCGCGGGCGGCCGCCGGCGGCGGAGAAAGACCCGAATACCGCCGCCCTCGAGCGGGATTTAGGGAATCATCTTGGCCTGAAAGTCGAGATTGATGAACGGGGCGAGGCCGGGACGCTTAAGCTACAGTATCAAACTCTTGAGCAGCTCGACGACGTCTTGCAAAAACTTATGGCGCCCGGCGATATCGGCTGAACTAGGCGGAGCGTCTTTGTTGCCGGGCTAAGCTCGCAATTTGCAATAGCGCGCGCCCGCAAACCGGGTCCTCGGGAATACCTGTGCGCTTGCAATTCAATTCCGCATCGAGCGTAAGCTGCAAGGCACGTGCGAGCGCCTGTCCCCGCCAAATCGAGAGCTGTCCGCGGAACCGCCGCTCCAGTTTGAAAAAAATCGGTGGGCGCAGTGACTTTAAGACCGCGCCCGCGTCTTCACCGCTTTGAATGCGGACACCGGCCGCTTCGAGCCGCAATAGGTGGTTCGTCATGGCGCGCAGAATTCCGACGGCGCTCGAGCCGGCTTGGAAGCATCGCATGATCCCAAGATCGACCGCGTTCGAATCACCATCGGCCGCGGCGTAAATTAGATCGTCGAGGGACTCGGAAGCGCTATCGCCAATACACGCCATGGTTGCTTCGAGATCCAGCTGGCCGCCGGGCCCGGCAAAGAGGGCCAACTTCTCAGCCTCCCCGCGCGAGACCGCGCGATCGGACCCGAGCCGACCCACCAGCCAACCGCTCGCCTCGGCGCTGATCGAGACGTCATGACTTGCAAGTGTTTCGCGGATGACGCGTTCGAGGCTCGCGTCATCGTCGACATAGCACGGAATGGCGGCAGCGGCCGCGTGGCTTTCCGCGAGCTTTCGCAGCGCTGAGCGCGGGCCCAACTGGCCGGCTTGGAGCACGGTCATGGTGTCGCCCGTTCCGTTCTCGAGGACGGATTTCAAGATTGGCGCGGCTGCATCGCCGACGTCTCGGATGCGAATAAGCCGACGGCCGCCGGTCAACGAAATGGCGGCGACTTCGTCTGTCAAACGTGCCGGATCGGCGGTCAAATCGCCGCCGCTCAGTTCAGTGACAAGAAACGGATCCGCTAAATCCGGTACAACGGTCTCGCCAAGGCATGTCGCCCGCTCACGAACCAACCCTTCGTCCGGCCCATAAACGAGCGCGACGCGCAATTCAGCTGGCGGAGAGCGCACAAAACCGTCGGCCCTATTTGCGGCGACTTTCACGGTGGCTTTATTGACCTTGTTTCGAAAAGAGGAGACTCAGTCGGGTCCTAACCTCGTCGCTTATTTCCCGCGCCGCTCGATCGGTCGCGTCGTTCTCGGCGGCAACGCGGGCAAATTCAGAATCGGGTATATTATAACTGTTAACGGACCGTACGGTCCCTTCCGTCAGAATGGCGCCAGACTGGTTATCCGTAAGGAAATAATTGGCAGAAAGCGTAAGTTTCGCGCGGGTTGCGACCTCTGTGAATTTTAGCCCGATTTCCGCTTTGCTGATCTGTGCGGTCAAACTCAACGTGTAGAGCGGGCTCTGCGCCCGGCCGCGTGGATTGAGCCGATCGAGCAGCAAATTATGAATTTTCTGGCCCACGCGATCTTCGATCGTCGCGATCTGAATGGCGCCGAGCTGGCTGTTGATCGCCCCGTTCTCGCTGCCGCCGTATAGCGGCCGAAAACCGCATCCGGCCAACGTCGCCATGACGGCCAAGGTCAGTATGATTTTAAACGACGACATTGATCACCTTGTTCGGCACGACAATGACTTTGCGGGGCGCCGCACCTTCGGTCGCACGTTGAACATTCTCCAGCGCGAGCGCCATGGCCTCCGCTTCATCCTTGCTGGTACTGGGCGACATCTCGATGGTGCCGCGCAGCTTTCCGTTTACCTGCACGGCAATGGTCACCGTGTCTTCCACCAAGTACTGCGCCTCGGCTGTCGGCCAGGCTGCTTCCGCGAGCAAGGTCTCATGTCCCAGCAAGACCCATAACTCTTCGGCCAGATGCGGCATGACGGGTCCGATGAGTTGAACGATGGCTTCGAAACCCTGCCGCCGCACCCAGATGTTCGATGGCTCGTCGCCGGCCAATGCCGAAACCTCATTGGTCAATTCACGAATGCGCGCTACGGCCCGGTTAAATCGAAAGGCGTCCAGATCCGCGCTGACATCCGCGATCGTCCGATGGGTCTTCCGCAGAACTTCTTCGGCCTCCGGCGAGACAGAATCCGGCGCCGCCATACCGACAGCTCCGAATGAAAACTCCGGTTCCGCAAGAAGTCGCCACAATCTATTGGTGTAACGCCACGCACCATCGATACCCGCTTCTGTCCACTCCAGGTCCCGCGCTGCCGGGCTGTCGGACAGCATGAACAAACGCGCCGTATCGGCCCCGTAAGAATCAATAATGGCTTCCGGATCGACGACGTTCTTCCGCGACTTGCTCATTTTTTCGGACCGGCCGACCGAAACCTTCGCGCCCGTTGCGGTTTTGATCAGATCCCCATCTGCGGTTTTGGAAACTTCCTCGGGAAACAGCCAGCCCGCGCTCGCGCTATCTGCTTCCCGGTATGTCTCGTGACAAACCATGCCCTGGGTCAACAACCCAGCAAACGGTTCTTTCACGTTTAAATAACCGCAATCCCGCAAGGCTCGCGTGAAAAACCGTGAATAAAGAAGGTGAAGAATGGCGTGTTCGATCCCGCCGATATATTGGTCGACGGCCAACCAATAATCGGCTTCATCCTTCGAAAAAAGCTGCCCTTGGTCTTTTGCGGCAAACTGGGCGAAATACCATGAAGATTCGAAAAAAGTATCGAATGTATCGGTCTCGCGTACCGCAGGGCCGCTACAAACCGGACAATCGACATGTTTCCAGGTCGGGTGGCGGTCGAGCGGATTGCCCGCCTCTTCAAATTCGACATCGTCTGGCAACGTCACCGGCAGATCTTCTTCCGGCACGGGAACCGTCCCACATTTTTCGCAATGGATCACCGGAACGGGGCAACCCCAGTAACGCTGGCGGGAGACGCCCCAATCGCGCAATCGATAGGTGGTTTGAGACTCGCCTTGCCCCAACTCGATCAGTTTCTCGATCGCCTTTTTCTTGCCGTCCTCGACATTCAACCCATCCAAAAACGCCGAATTGATGATCAAACCATCGTCAACGAAGGCTTCATTCTCGATATTCATATCGCCCGCCGAAACACCTTCGGGTGTAACGACCGGTATGACATCGAGCTCGTACTTCCGGGCAAAATCCAAATCACGTTGATCGTGAGCCGGGCAGCCAAAGATTGCCCCGCTGCCATACTCCATCAACACGAAATTGGCGACATATACGGGCAAGTCATGTCCGTCCCGGAAGGGGTGTTTCGCGGTTATATTCGTCCGGAAACCCACTTTTTCGGCGGTTTCGATGGCCGCCTCGCTCGTCCCCATCCGGTTGCATTCTTCAATAAACGCCTGCACGGCCGGATCGCTCTCCGCGAGTTCTAGGGCCAATGGGTGATTTGCGGCGACCGCGCAAAAGCTTGCCCCAAATAGGGTATCGGGCCGGGTCGTAAAGACTTCAAGACGATCGTCGCGACCGGAAAGTTCGAACGCGATCCGCGCGCCTTCGGACCGGTTGATCCAATTCTTTTGCATCAACAAGACCTGATCCGGCCACCGGTCCATGGTCTCGAGCGTTTCCAACAAGTCGTCTGCGTAAGCCGTAATGCGCAAGAACCACTGCGGTACTTTGCGCCGTTCGACCAAGGCATCCGATCGCCAACCGCGACCATCGATGACTTGCTCGTTCGCGAGGACCGTATTCTCGACCGGATCCCAATTGACCCAGGAATCCCGTTTATAGGCGAGGCCGGCCTCGAGGAAATCCAAAAACATCTTTTGTTCGTGGCGATAGTATTCCGGCTCGCACGTTGCTAACTCGCGGCGCCAATCGTAGGACAAGCCCATAGACTTCAATTGTTCCCGCATGGCGGCAATATTCTCGCGGGTCCAAACTGCGGGATGAACGTTGTTGTCGAAGGCAGCGTTCTCCGCCGGCAGGCCAAATGCATCCCAACCCATAGGATGCAGCACGTTGAAGCCTTGCGCGCGTTTATATCGCGCGACGACATCGCCGATCGTGTAGCATCTTACATGTCCCATATGTATCCGACCCGACGGGTACGGAAACATCTCCAAGACGTAGTATTTTTCGCGATCCGGGTCGGCCTCGGCCTCGAAACACCCGGCTTCCTGCCAGCGTTCCTGCCATTTTGGCTCAGATTCTTTAAAATTGTAACGATCCATACCGCAACCCGGCTTCCTCAAAGCAAATTATATCAAACCTAATCGGCTGCCGTCCGCAGATAATGCGGTTACTGCAACCTCACCCGCATCTGGCGCGCCCGTTTCAAGATGGCGTTCTCCAAATTGGTGCCTGTCTCCTTGCTGACCCGCGCGTCAAGCCAGACGCCGCTCGGGTCTAAACGTTGCCGAAACACGGAGACACGCAGACCATCCGCACGGAGATCGCTGTCCAAGATATAAACGTTGACCTTGAACCGTTCGCCGCGCGTCTCCGGCGGGCGATACCAATCCGTTAAAATGGTGCCGCCAAAGGGATCCGCTTGCGCCAATGGCATAAAAGAAATGGTATCGAGGGCAGCGCGCCAAAGATATCCGTTGACGCTGATACCGGTCGCGTTGCCGCCGGCACTCCCATCCGACTGGTCGTTCAGGCCCAACCATGTATTTAAAAGGCCCTTATCCGGTCCGCTGTCTGACTGACTCTCGACACGCTTAACCGAGCCCGTCTGGGTGACCGGATCGTCGTCATCGCCGAATCCGAAACAACCGGCGAGCAATGCGGTCGTTGCGAAAAGAGAGGTGAAACGGATTAATTCTCGGTACATCATGGCCTATATGCGGAAAATAGCGTGAGATTTCCAGCGGTTTCTTCAATCGGTCCCTGGCTGCGGACCCGCCTACCGGAAGGATGAGAAGTATGAGCTCCGACAACGATGTAGAAATGCGCCATCGCAATGTTTGCGAGATAATTGCGAATGCGGCTCAAGAGGCGGGACGTGCGGCCAATGCGACGGCTCTCTGCGCCGTCTCGAAGACTTTTCCGGCAGACGCTATCGAACCGGTGATTGCCTTAGGGCAGAAGATATTTGGCGAAAACCGGGTTCAAGAAGCGGAAGGTAAATGGCCGGACCTCAAAGCGGGCCATGCGGATATCGAACTGCATCTCATCGGCCCGCTACAGACCAACAAAACTCGAAACGCCGTCGCACTTTTCGATGTTATACAAACCCTAGATCGCCCCAAACTGGCGCAATCCCTCGCGAAAGAGATGGAAAAGGCAGACCGGCGCCTTCCTTGCTATATTCAAATCAATACGGGGGAAGAACCGCAAAAAGCGGGCATTTCCCCGAGAGAAGCGGATGATTTCGTTAAGGCGTGCCGCGACGACTATCAGCTGGATATCGCGGGGCTGATGTGTATTCCGCCGCAAAACGAAGAAGCATCGCCGCATTTCGCGTTGCTGGCGGATATCGCCGCCCGAAACGGCCTGACCGGCTTAAGCATGGGTATGAGCGCGGATTACCCATTGGCAATTGAATTCGGCGCGACGATCGTCCGTGTCGGCTCGGCTATCTTTGGACCGCGGACGCAGACGGTTTGACGATAAGGACAGACGTGTGATCGCAGTCCTTTAGAATCTCGAGCAAGTCGTTCCGCGCGAGCGCCACACATCCTTCTGTCACGGCATACTGATCCGAGGCGACATGTAAAAATATGGCACTGCCGAGGCCGGAAACCGGCGGATCGTCGTTGTATCCGAGGGGCACGACGATATCGTACAACGAATCGCTGCGCCAAAGCGTTTCATGTCGGAACGCATGCGGGATGGCGACGCGGCGGTTATAATCGGGGTCGGCCGGGTCGTCGCTCCAGCCGTCATCCGGGCCGATTGCGGTGATCGGCAAGATGGATTGCGGGGACTTAAGGCGATCCGGACGGAAAAAAATCTCACGCAGAGAAAATTCCCCGATGGGCGTCGCTCCGTCGCCTTCTCTCTTGTCGCTGGTAATACCGCTGCGGCCTATTGCGCATCGAAAAGTACGGTTCTCGCGGACCAATAAGCCGCCTTCGTAGACGATCAGTTGCATGATGGGCGCAATTTGAGCGGCCCGCTGCCTACATCGTCAAGTCGTCATCTGCGGTGCGGCGCTGTTGAAGCATCGTTTCATACTTGTCGAGCGCGGACATCATGGCCTTCGGTACCATGCTGTTGGGGACATTGCTCGCGGCGGCCGCACTTCGGCGCGGACTCGTGCTGATATCGGAATTGTTGCGCGGCGGCGGCGCCCCCCGCTTTCCGGGTACCACCGGCTCCGCGCCCGTATTTCGTCTAAACACTGGTTCCGCGCCGTCCGTGCCCGCTGTCTTGGGCGCGGTCTTCGGCAGGTCAGGCAATGCGGCGGTGGAAACGGCCTCGAAAGTCGAAGGTGACATTCGGCTGGTGCCGAGGGCTGGAATGTTGCCGCCGCGCGGCACCTGGCTCCGGGCGGCGAGAACGGCCGCAACAGCGTCAGGTAAGTCTTCGTTCTGCCTTGATTGTTCATCCGCCGCGATCACGGATTTTGTGGAAGCGGCGCTCGGTGTGGCATAGGCAGAGGTGGGAGATTCAAGCAAGCTGCGCGCGAACGATAGCGGCGATGGTTGATTTTGCGGGAAGGCGGCCTGTAAGGGCAGGGTGGCGGCCGTTGCGGCATCGACGCTTGGCGTCGGCGGCCCCTCCGGCGCGACCGACGATGCTATCGTAGGCGGAATGGGCGAAGGTGGTTCTGGAACATTCTCCGTTGTGCGTTGCGCGCTTACCGGCGCGCCGCCGGCGGCCGGCGCGATGGCGGCCAATTGTTCGGTTTGAACGTCGTTATCGTCTCCGGTGAACGCAGCGACGACGATTTCGCCGATCGACGTGTCAGCTGCATCTTCGACGACCCCGCTCACGTAAGCACCCGCTAATCCAATCGGTCCGCCGAAAAGAGCGCCGCCGGCCAGTCGCGCGGCAGGTGAAATCTCATCACCTGTGATCGCTCTGTAAATTGATGAGACCACGGGGATATGCTGTAGCGGATTGATCACGTCGATGAGATCTGCAAGGCCGGGGCCCCCATCGGCAAACGTCCGTTTGCCTTCTTCGGGGTCTAAAAACTCGCCTTCGTAGAATGGATGGGGAATTCGTTTCGCCTGGTCGTCGGCGGTGGCCTGAAGCGCGGATCGATCGGGTTCGGCTCGGCCGACAAGCTTATCTGAGCCAATTGGAGAGGCGGTGGCAGGCGCTGTCGCCGTCGGAACCGGAAGCGCATTGGAGACGGCGCGAACGGTTTCCAGAAACTCGCCCTCATAAAAGGGGTGCGGTTGCCGCGTCACCGATTTCGGGACACCGGCCGCGCCCGCGGCTGCAATATGTTCCGCTGACATGACGATCTAATTCCTCCTCGCGAAGAATAGAAGCAATATGAATGCCAATAAATTATCGTTTAATATCAGTGGAGTAACTTGCGGCCGGTATTCTGCGCGGCGCGCGGTCCGGAATCATTTTCCGTTCTCGGCAAATCATGACACGAGAATGTTAGCATGTCTTTAATTGGCAATTCGTTGCGTTTGTGCTTCTTACGGTCAAACGACAGATGGACCGGCGCTATGGGCAAGAAAATTCTATTGGTCGATGACGACGATGCGCTTCGCGATTCTTTGGCGGAGCAACTGCAGCTGCATGAAGAATTCGAGCCGACCGGGGTAGGCACGGCGAAAGATGGTCTCAATCTGCTAGAGACCGAATATTTCGACGTCATCCTACTCGATGTTGGGTTGCCCGATATGGATGGGCGGGAAGCTTGCCGATTGATGCGGCGCAATGGTGTGAAATCCCCGATTCTCATGCTAACCGCCTCCGATACGGACGCGGATACGATCTTGGGTCTCGATGCGGGCGCCAACGACTATGTTATGAAGCCTTTCCGGCTCGGCGTGTTGTTGGCGCGGATTCGTGCGCAATTGCGGCTGCACGAACAGAGCGAGGACGCGGTCTTCTCGATTGGACCTTACACTTTTAAACCGAGTGCAAAGATGTTGATTGAGGACGCGACTAAGAAAAAGGTTCGATTGACGGAAAAAGAAACGTCGATCTTGAAATTTCTCTATCGGGCTGGCGACAAAGTCGTCGGACGCGATACGCTCCTCGGTGAAGTGTGGGGCTACAATGCGGGGGTTACGACCCACACCTTGGAGACGCATGTTTACCGCCTGCGCCAAAAAATCGAACTCAACCCCTCGAACGCCGAAATTCTTGTGACGGAGCCTGGTGGCTACCGCTTGGTTCCTTGAGAAGGTTGCAGACCTCTCTTGAGGTTTGCTTTACAATCGGTACTTTCGAATCGGGTGGGGCATTACGGATCGCGGGACGACGCACTGAATGAGCGACGGCAACCAGTTTAGCGTGCAGTTTTGGGGCGTGCGGGGAAGCGTTGCGGTTCCTGGCCCGAAAACGGTCCGCTACGGCGGCAACACCTCCTGTCTCGAAGTGCGTTGTGGCGAACATCTCATCATATTGGATGCCGGCACGGGTATTCGGGATTTGGGGTATAAGCTGCTGCCGGAATTACCGGTCAACACGAACATCTACATTACGCACACGCATTTCGACCACATCTGCGGCCTGCCGTTTTTCGTGCCGCTGTTTATTCCGGGCAACAAGATCACCATGTGGGCGGGCCATCTGCAGCCGGAATATACGCTCAAACAAGTGTTGACCGAAATGATGATGGCGCCGCTGTTTCCGGTACCGCCCGAAATTTTTCAGGCCGATGTCGATTATAAAGACTTTACGGTGGGCGACGTCTTGGAACCGCATCCAGGCGTGATGGTCCGTACAGCGAAACTGAACCATCCGAACCAAGCGACCGGCTATCGGATCGAATACGAAGGCAAGTCAATCTGCTATATTACGGATACGGAACACCCCGAATTCGGGCGCGATCTGAATATATTGGAATTGCTCCAGGGTGCCGATCTTGTTGTGTACGATTCCATGTATACTGACGGCACCTATGAAAACTTCAAAGGCTTCGGGCATTCGACGTGGGAAGAAGGCGTCCGCCTTGTCGAGGCCGCCGGTGCCAAGAAGCTGGTGATCTTCCATCACGATCCGACCCACGATGACGATAAGATGGACGCGATTGGCGAAGAGGCGGCAAAGGTGCTGCCGGGCACCGTCGTTGCAAAAGAGGGCATGATTCTCTCGCCGTGAGCGACCTGCCGCACGCCGACCCGAAACTGCGACCATTGTTCGATGCCGCATTGCCTCAATGCGGCGACTTTCTCGCGGCAGCGAACGATTTCCGTGACAGCCTGCTCTCGATCAGCCCGGACACCCCGCCGGAACCACGTTGGAAGCAAGACTGGTTTCCACGGCTGGATGCGCTTGCCGCGTATGTAACGGTTCGCCGGGTGCGGCCGGCGCGCATCGTCGAAATCGGAGCGGGTCATTCGACCCGGTTTCTGGCTCGAGCCGTTCGCGATGGCGGGCTGAACACACGGATTACGTCGTTCGATCCGGAACCGCGCGCGACGCTGAACGGGCTATCGGGGGTCGAGCTGATTTGCGCGCCGATACAATCGGCGGGCTCTTCCGTCGTCCCCGAACTGGTGGCGGGCGATATCCTATTCGTCGATTCCAGTCACAAGTGGCATCCCGGCAGCGATGTCGCCTTCCTCTTCGACGAAATCTTACCGTTGCTCGTGCGCGGCTGCCGTGTCCACTTTCACGATATTTTTCTGCCCGGTGGATATCCTGCCCACTGGACACATCGACAGTACAACGAACAAGTTGCCGTCGCCGCATTGGTGGAGTCGCGCGCTTGGCAGATCGAATTCGCGTCCGCGCATGCCGTTCGCCATTTGGCGGATGAGATTGATCGATCCGTGGCGGGCGAAATCCCGCTGGTCGTGGGTGCGATCGAATCCAGCCTCTGGCTGAGAAAGCTTTAAGTCGCTTCCGCGACCTGACGCGGGCGATAGATGGCCGTGTGGTCGATCTGGGCGATGGCAGTCTCTCCATTCGCCACCAACAGCACGTCCAGTTCTACGAACCGATGTCCCTTGTGTTCGTATTGCTTGGCCACGCGGGCCCGGGACTCGAGTGTGTCGCCGTAACGCGCCACCGCGAAATTGGTGATCTTGCTGCCGACATGGATCCAGGGGCCGAGTTTGACGTTCATCGAAAGCGCCCGGTTGCCGAGCCTCAGCAACCAACCGGGGTGGACGATTTCGTTGGCGGCGTAAAGGTCGAGGTCTTCCCGGACATCTGCGAGATACTGCGTTAACGCGCCCGCCTCCATCTCCTGGACAAAGGTGCCCATGATCTGCCCTTCGACCAGCGCCTCGGGGGCGGCATCGGGGCGTCCGTCGTAATCGGGCAGGGGGGCGGTCGCATAGTCGGCGACGTCCGGTGCCGAAATCTTGTCACTGGCGCTTGCGGTGCCCGAGCCGCAGAGCACGCCTTCGGATTCGACCTTCAGCGTTAAACTGCCGTCGTCTTCCAAGACGCCGGAGGCCACCGCTTGGCGGCCATCGTAGACCGGTTTCAGAAATCGGCATTCGGCGGTGCCGCCGGACAACCACTCGGCCCCGAATTGCCGCGCCGGCAGATTGCTCATATAGGCGTAGACTTCGACGCCCGGGACCAAGCCGCCTTGGAAGCCGAATTTCTGTGCGACGGTGTCGTCGTGGATCTTGTTTTCCGAGGCGGCGGACAGATTGAAAGCGTTGACTTCGTGTATCAATGCGGCGGCGGCGGTCATGTGTTTAGCTCCCGACAATCGTTTGAGATTGATATGGGTTGCTTCGCAGAGATTCCGATTGTGCGGGAAAAAGAATGGTGCCCCCAGCGAGAATCGAACTCGCACTCCCTCACGGGAACTGGATTTTGAATCCAGCGCGTCTACCAGTTCCGCCACAGGGGCACTGCCGCGCATCATAGGCAGGATCGCCGCTTGGTCAACGGCTCTTGCGGGATTTCCGTCAGCCTGTATATCAACGCCTAGAAAATTCGAACTTCTTCCCGGAGGATAAAGCATGTCGGAAAGGCGCGCGGCGGCGCGGCTCTCGGTCGATATCGGCGGTACGTTCACGGATATCGTTTTGGAAGCTGAGGGACGTCGCACGACGGCGAAGGTGTTGACCACGCCTGCCGCCCCAGAAGAAGGCGTCATCAACGGCGTCGAGGCGGCGTTGGCCGAGGCCGGCCTGAATGCAAGCGCTTTGTCGCTGGTGCTGCACGGCACGACCCTGGCGACGAATGCGATCCTCGAACGCAAGGGCGCCAAGACCGCGTTTGTGACGACGGAAGGGTTTCGCGACGTCCTCGAGATTGGCTACGAGAGCCGCTACGACCAATACGACATCATGATCGAGAAGCCGGCCCCGCTGGTGCCGCGGAAACTGCGCTTGCCCGTGGCGGAGCGCGTCGATCTGACGGGCCAGGTCTTGAAGCCGCTCGACGAGGGCATGGTCGAAGCGCTCGTCCCGGAACTCGAGGCTGCGGAGATCGAAAGCGTGGCCATCGGTTATATGCACGCCTATGCCAATCCCGATCACGAACGCCGCACCCGCGATCTCCTGGCGGCCCGACTGCCGGATATGTCGTTCAGCATTTCCTCCGAAGTCTGCCCCGAAATCCGAGAGTACGAACGGTTTACGACGACGAGCGCCAACGCCTATGTCCGTCCGCTGATGGCGAGCTACTTGGCCCGGCTGCGCGACCGGCTTGGCACGATGGGTGTCGATTGCCCGGTTTTGCTGATGACGTCGGGCGGCGGGCTGACGACGCTTGAGAACGCCATGCAGTTTCCGATCCGGCTTGTCGAATCCGGCCCTGCCGGCGGGGCCATCCTGGCGACCAAGGTCGCGGAGGAGATGGGCCTCGACAAAGTCATCTCGTTCGATATGGGCGGCACCACGGCGAAGATTTGCCTGATCGGCGACTACCGCCCGCAGACCGCGCGCGAATTCGAAGTCGACCGCGCCGCGCGGTTTACGAAGGGCAGCGGCTTGCCGCTCCGCATCCCGGTCATCGAGATGGTGGAGATCGGCGCCGGCGGCGGTTCGATCGCGCGGCTCGATTCGCTCGGCCGCATCACCATCGGACCGGATAGCGCGGGCGCGGATCCGGGTCCCGCCGCCTATGGCCGGGGCGGAGACCGCCCGACGATCACCGACGCCGACGTGGCGCTCGGCAAGATCGATCCCGCGAGTTTTGCGGGCGGCAAGGTGGCGCTTTATCCCGAGAAATCCGAGGCGACCATCATGCGGGATGTCGGGTCGCCCCTCGGTGTGCCGGACGTGTTGACGGCCGCCTACGGCATCACGGAGATGGTCGATGAGACGATGTCCAACGCGGCGCGGGTGCATGCGGTCGAACAGGGCAAGGCCGCCAACGAACACAGTCTGATCGCCTTCGGCGGTGCCGCGCCGTTGCATGCGGGCCGCCTCGCCGAGAAGCTCGGAATCGATCGCATCATCGTGCCGACCGACGCCGGTGTCGGCAGTGCGGTCGGCTTCCTGGAAGCGCCGATCGCCTATGAAGTTGTGCGCAGCCGCAATATGCGGCTCACCGCTTTCGACCCCGCGATCGTCAACGGGCTGATACAGGAAATGCGGGACGAAGCTTTGGCGGTGATCCGGGCGGCGGAGCCGGATGCCGATGTCGTCGAGCGCCGTGTCGCTTTCATGCGCTATGTCGGGCAGGGCCACGAGATCACCATCGAGCTGCCGAATGGCGACTTCACGGACAACGACTGGCAGGCGGTGCAAAAGGCGTTCGACACGGAGTACGAACGTCATTTCCGCCGCACCTTGCCGAACGCGGAGACCGAAGTGCTGACTTGGGCGCTGAGCCTTTCGGTGGCGACCCCGCCGCCAGCCCCGCTCGGCGCGGCCCCGGCCGCGAGCGCGGCAACGCCGGCCGGCCAACGCGGCGTCTTCGGGGCGAAGGCGGGCAAGATGCGCGACGTGCCCTTGTTTCGCCGGACCGATATGGCACCCGGCGCGGGGTTCGACGGGCCGGGTATTGTCGTCGAGGACCAGACCTCGACCTATGTGCCGAACGGTTTTTCGGCACGTATCGCCGCAAACGGCTATATTGTTATCGAACGCAACGGGGAGAGCGATTGATGAGCGCCACCGGTATTGACACCATCCGACTGCAGATCATGTGGAACCGCTTGATCTCGGTCGTCGAAGAACAAGCGCAGACTCTGATGCACACGGCGTTCAGCCCGATCGTGCGCGAGTGTGGCGACCTCTCCGCCGGCGTCTTCGGGCTCGACGGGCGGATGTACGCCCAGGCGGTGACCGGCACGCCCGGCCATGTCAACTCGATGGCCGAATCGGTGAAGCATTTTCTCGACCACTTCCCGATCGAGACGATGAACGAAGGCGATGCCTTCATCACCAATGATCCCTGGATGGGGACGGGCCATCTCAACGATTTCGTCATCACCACGCCCTGCTTCCGCAACGGCAAGGCGGTGGCGTTGTTCTCCTGCACCAGCCACTTGACCGATATCGGCGGTCTCGGGACGGGCACGGACGCCACCGACGTGCATATGGAGGGCATCTATATCCCGATGCTGAAGCTCGCCGACCGCGGTGTGATGAACGAGACCCTGATGGCGATGATCCGCCAAAACACCCGCCAGCCGGTCGAATCCGAGGGGGACGTCTATTCGCTGGCCGCCTGCAACGACATCGGCTGCCAGCGGCTGGTCGAGATGATGGACGAATTCGATCTCGACGATCTGGAAGCGCTCGGCGACTACATCTGCGATACCTCGGAGAAGGCGGTGCGCGACAACATCGCGAAGCTGCCGAACGGCGCTTATAAGAACACCATGACCATCGACGGGATCGGCGAGGCCATCGACCTGGTGGCGACCCTGACGATCCATGACAACAAGATCACGGTCGACTACGACGGCTCCTCGCCGAAATCGCTGAAAGGCATCAATGTACCGATGGCCTACACCACGGCCTATACCTGCTTCGGTCTCTCTTGCATCGTCTCGGGCGACATTCCGAACAATGCGGGCTCCTTGGCGCCTTTCGAGATTTCGGCCCCGGGCGGCACGATCTTGAACGCGCCCTATCCATCGCCGGTTTGCTCGCGCCACGTCATCGGCCAGATGCTGCCGGACGTCGCTTTCGGCTGCCTGGCGCAAGCGGCACCTGAGCGCGTGCCGGCGGAAGGGGCGTCGTGCCTGTGGAACATCACCATGCGCGGCGCCACGGACCGCGCGGCGAACGATAGCAAGCTCTTCACCATCACCGCCGTGACCAACGGCGGCACCGGCGCCCGGCCCGTCAAGGACGGCTTGTCGGCGACAGCGTACCCGAGCGGCGTGCGCGGCACCCCGGTCGAGATCAACGAAACGGTCGCCCCCATCGTATTCCACCGCAAGGAATTCCGTCCCGATTCGGGCGGCGCCGGTGCGCATCGCGGCGGGCTCGGCCAGGTGTTGGAAATCGAATCGGCCATTGGCGCCGATTTCGAATTGTTGGCGGCCTACGACCGGATCGACTTCCCAGCCCGCGGGCGCAACGGCGGCTTGAACGGCGAGGCGGGCTCGCTCGGCTTTACCAGCGGCGAGAAGCTCCGCGGCAAGGGCACCCAGACCATCCCGGCCGGCAAAATCGCCCGTTTCCACACCCCGGGCGGTGCCGGTTTCGGCGACCCGAAGGACCGCGATCCGGCCGCGCTGTCGCGCGATATCGAGAACGGCCTGATCACCAAGGACGCCGCCGCGCGCGACTACGGCTACGTTTCGGGCGGCGACGACTAGGGCCGGGCCATCGCTTCGCCCTTCGCCTTTCGAAAAGCTCAAGGTGCGGGCACTTGGTGAGCCGATTTCCATGCGGTTCGAGGCGTGACCTCATCCTTCGACAAGCTCAGCACGCGGTCTTTAAGCCCCGTTTCAGCAGAAGGCACCTCATCCTTCGACAGGCTCAGGATGAGGTCTCTTAGCCTCGTTTCATCGAAAGCCGCCCCATCCTGAGCTTGTCGAAGGATGAGGCGACCTGTTTCCCCACTCATCGTCCTAGGCGTCCAAGGGGCGATCCGGAATTCTAGCCTGAGCTTTTTCGCTGTGACGTCCTCGTCATTCCCGCGAAAGCGGGAATCTAGTGAGGCGTGGCGTCGTTGCCTGGTTTCCCGCCTTCGCGGGAATAACGAAATGTTGAGACCGAGATCTATCCTGACAGAGATGTCCGGTCGCGCGCGGCATATATTTTTTCGAGGATCAACCCCATGCACCGGGCGATTGCGGTAATATAATACCGTTGCGTGGCGCGATGCGGCGTGTTCCCGGTAAATTTCGGAAAAATGAAACGCGATTCACCTGTCAAAGAACGGCATGTGCTTGCAACACGCAGAAGACAAAATGTCGATATTGAGCCGTACCGGGCCCTATTTTCCGCGGAACACCGGCGTCCGTTTCTCGGCAAAGGCCTTTTCCGCTTCCCGGTGGTCTTCGGTGAACCAGAGGTCGACGAAGGTATCGGCGGCGAGGTCGTGGGCTTCTTCGGGCGGGCCGCTGGCGGCCTTGTGGATGACGCGTTTGGCGCGCCCGAGGGCTAGAGGGGCGGCTTTGTCGAAACTTTCGACAAATTGCATCGCGGCGCCGACCACATCCTTGTCGGCCGCGATCTTGTTGATGAGACCCAGGCGATAGGCTTCTTCGGCGCTGAAGCGCTCACCGGTCGTCACCACCTGCATGGCGCGGCTGAACCCGATGTCGCGGACAAGGCGTTCGTAGCCTTCCCATCCGGTGATGATGCCGAGGCGGACCTGCGGCATGCTGATCTCCGCATGGGGGGCGGCAACGCGAAGGTCGGTCGCAAGCAGGATTTCCGTGCCCCCGCCGATGGCGAGACCGTTGACCGCCGCGATGACCGGGACGTGCAACGCCTCGAAGCGGCGGAACATCGTGCGCGCGAGGCGCATGATCTCACGGAGCTCGTCCTTGGTCTGCAGCGCCGCATAGCGTTTGACGTCGCCGCCGGTGCAAAAGAACCGTTCCCCGGCCCCGGTAACGATGACGGCGCGCAGGCTGTGGTCGCCTTCGATCTCGTCCAGGACGTCGAGAAAAGCCTGGGAGACTTCGCCGCTGAGCGAGTTACCTGCCTCCGGCCGGTCGATGATGAGAACGAGCGCGTTGCCGCGGCGCTCTTGCTTGAGAATCTTAGCCAAAGTCTTTAGCCGCGAAGCCGCCGTCGACTTGTGGCTCGACGAAGTGCATCAGAAGGCCGCCGCCGAAGTTTGAGGGGTGCACAAAGCCGATGAGGGAGCCGCGGCCGCCGGGACGGCCTTCAAGGTCGATCATCCGCCAACCGTCGTCCGCGAGCTTCGGCAGGATGGCGTCGATGTCGCGCGTGGCGAAAGCGACATGCGCGAGGCCTGGGCCGCGCCGCGCGACGAACTTGGCGATGGCGCTTTGGTCGCCCTTGGTGTTGCCCTTCTCCTCGCCGAGCTGATCCTTCGGTGTCAGGTCCGGATCGTAGTCCATTAGAAGTTCGAGTTCGCAATCGCCGATATTGATGAAGACGTCGCGGAGCCCACCCAAAATCTCCGGCGGGCGCGAATGATAGATCGCGCCGTATTTGTCGGAGATAAAACTTTCCGTCACATGGCGGATTTCGACATCCGTCTGCGTGCTGTCGATGGGGCAGCCGAGATTGTCCGTGAAGACCCGAACGGTGGCATCGTTGTCGTCGGTGGCGATACCAAGGTGGTCGATCTTGTAAGCAAGGCTGTCGACGCTCGGAATCTCCAGCGGCTCGATAAACCGCGTCCGGATACCGACGGTCCCCTTCGGTTCGACGGTAACGAACTTCTTGCCGTCCGGTCCGACGCCTTCGTCTGTGACGGTCAGGCCGTGCTTGGCCGCGGTTGCGGCAGGGTCGTCCGTCTCGAGCGCCATGTGATGGACACCCGCAAAACGGGGTTCTTCCAGGTAGGGATCGTCCGGCTCGAAGAGTGCCACCGCCGATTTTCCAACGCCGAAGAAAGGAATGTTGCGCCCTTCGAGCGGTACGTCGCGCCGCGCCAAGCCGAGGGAGTCGCCGAGGAATCGGCACGCTGCCTCCACGTCGCGCGCGGCCAGCGCGAGATAATTCATTTCATATCCGGGCATGCGTATTCTCCGAACACATTGGGTTGCGCAGATCGATGGCGCGGTCATGCTTCGACAGGCTCAGCATGAGGCGACTCTTATTGTTACATACAAAAACCTCACCCTGAGACTGTCGAAGGGAGAGCGCGCGATAGGTGATTTCATGTCCGGGCATGCATCTTCTCCGAGCACATTTGATTGCGCAGATCGATGGCGCGGTCATGCTTCGACGGGCTCAGCATGAGGTGTGTTTTTTTGGGTAAACCCAAGGACCTCATCCTGAGCTTGTCGAAGGATGAAGGCCGCATCAGATTTCCTCCCGCTGGACGAAATGCATGAGGACGCCGCCGATCATGGTCGGGTGCATAAACCCGATCTGCGCACGGCGCGAGCCGGGACGGCCGACGGTATCGATGGTTCGGTGGCCCGCCGCTTTGATCCGGGCGAGACTGTCCTCAATCGTGTTCGGCGTCTTGAAGGCGATATGGTGCAGCCCGGCGCCACGGCCGGCAATGTAGCGGGCGATCGCGCTGCGGTCGCCGCGCGTCGTGCCGGCGGCATCGTGGCGCGCCTCGTCCGCTTGCACATCGGAGGTGAGATCCTGGATGAATTCAAATTCCGTATCGCCCACCGTAATAAACGTGACGCGCATGCTGCCGATCAGCTGCGAGGGCCGAGTATGGAAGATGTAATTGTAGGTGTCCGACGTGAAATTTTCTGAGATCGTTTCGACCTCGCTGTCGGTCTGCTGACTCTCGTAAACGCAGCCGAGCTTCTCGATGAAAACATTCTTGGCGGCTTGGTTGTCCGCTGATGCGACGCCCAGGTGATCGATCCGCTCGACGAGGTCGGAGGACGCGGGTGCCAATCCGAGGGTCGGCGTGAGACGTGTGCGCACCCCGCAGGTGGCGTCGCGCGACAATTCGATTTGCGGCCGGCCGCCGAGGCCATCGCTCACCCCGTTCACCGTTGCGATCCCGGACGCTGCCGCCGCCGCCGCCGGATCGTCCGATCCGATGGCAAGGTGGTGCACGCCTTTACGGGCGTCGGCGCCAAGGAGAGGATCGTCCGCGCGGAAGAAGGCCAAGGCCGAGCGGCCGACGGAAATCGCCGGCACATTTCTGTCGCCGCAGGAAAAGTCTTCGCGCGGCAGCCCGAAGTCTTTCTCGAAAATGGCGGCGCTTGTCTCCGGCTCGTCGACGACGAGGGCCACGTAGGATAAATCAGGTGCGGTCATGCTGTTCCTCTCTCAATCCGCGGCGAGGGGCGTCCAGTTACGCCGCCGACGGGCGAGGCGGTCTTCCAGCGGCTCGTCATCGTAGTCGGGATGGCGTGCCGTCTTGGTAAAGAGCGCCCGGTCTTCGAAATGCTTGATCTGCGTCGTCGAATAACCTTCCATCACCGCGCCGACATAGACGCCGCAATGGCGGCAAATCAGAAAATCGCATGTCTTGGTGCCGAATTGATAGCGGACCATATCGCCCGGTGCGCGTTCGATATAACGGATGCGTCCGTTGGGATCGCTCGCTGACTCGGCGCCGTGCGCGCGGCAGAACGAACACTGGCATTCGCGGACATCGATGGCAGATGGGTCGGTTGCGGTCTCCAATTCGACGGTTACGGCGCCGCAATGGCAGCCGCCTCTGTAAAGAGTCATGTGTTTTCTCCCGCCTCGGCGCCAATGGCCTTCGAGTTGGCCAAGGCCGCGATTTCTTCGCCGGTGAAGCCGTAGTCTTTTAAGACCTGCTCGTTGTGTTCGCCGACGAGCGGCGGCGGCAGGCGCACAGATTTGCCTTCCATGGCGTCCATCTTCATCGGATTGGCGAGCAGGTCCAAGGCCCCGATGGTCGGATGTTGAATCTGCTCGACCATGCCCTGGTCGATGACTTGCGGATCGTTGAAGACCTTATCGAGGGAATAGATCGGGCCGGACGGCACGCCGCCTTCCATCAAATCCTTCGTCCAATCGATCGCATCTCGCGTGCGGAACCGTGCGTTCAGGACATCGCGGAGTTTGTCCTTGTTCTGCATCCGCGTGTCGTTGGTGGCGTAGTCCGGGTCGTCGAGGAGGTCTTCCAATTCCATGACGGCGCAGAGTCGCTGCCAGTGTTCCTCGCGCGCCGTCGCTACGTTGAGCGGGCCGTCTTTGGCTTCAAAGATACCATACGGATAGATCGTCGGATGATCGTTGCCGGCCTGACCCGGTACATCGCCGCCGCTGAGATAGCGCTGGCCCTGGACGCTGAGCAAGCCGACCAACGCGCCGAGCAGCGATGTTTCCACACGTTGACCTTCGCCGGTTACGTGGCGTTGCGCCACGGCCGCCGTGATGGCGAGCGCGCACCACATGCCGGCGGTGAAATCGCCGATCGGCACGCCGTAGCGTGTCGGCTCGCCGCCGGGCTGTCCCGTCAGGCTCATCATGCCCGACATGCCTTGCGCAATCTGATCGAGACCCGGCCACGTGCCATAAGGTCCGGTTCGCCCCAGGCCCGAGATACTGCCGTAGATGACCTTGGGGTTGCTTGCCTTGACGGCGTCATAACCAAGGCCCATCGCCTCCGCCGTGCCCGGCTTGAAGTTCTCGACCACAACATCCGCTTCCGCTGCCATCAGACGCAAGGTCTTCAGGCCGGCCTCGTTGCGAAAGTCCACCCCGAGACACCGCTTGTTGCGGTTGATGCTGAGGTAGTAGACCCCGATGCCATGATCGTAGGGGCCCCAGAGCCGCGTCATGTCGCCTTTCGGCGTCGGCTCGACCTTCACCACATCCGCGCCCAGATCGCCCAGGATCATCGTGCAAAACGGCCCGGCAGCGGCGCGTGTAAGGTCTAGAACCTTAATGTTTTCAAGCGGTAAGGACATTCCAGCAATCCGTCGTCCGACGTTGAGAAACAACATATTGCGCGGTGCCGTGTTGACCAGGACGGGCCGTTTTTGACTCAGGTCAATGCCGCGGCCGGCCGCGCCCCACTAAATTGCCGAATGTGCAGCTGAGCCTCCGGAGGGCGCGATGTCCGCGATTATCGAACAGTTGAACCAGGAACATGCCAATATGAGCCGGATTCTCGACTTGCTGGAGCACGAGATCGATGCGTTCGGTAATGGCGAAGTGGCCGACTTTCATCTGGTGCAGGAGATCATGGATTACTGCCTAGATTATCCCGAAGCATGTCATCACCCGAAGGAGGATGCCATCTATGCGGTGATGATCGACCGTCGGCCAAACCTCGCCGACGAGATCGCGGATCTTTCGGGCGCGCATGCCAAGCTTGGCCGTCAGACGCAAGGCGCGCACGGGACGGTGGAGCGGATCATGCGCGACGAGACCTTGGCGCGGGATCTCGTCCTCGACGTATTCGGCACATTCCTCGACAGCTACCGCCTGCACATCAAGTTGGAGGAAGAGAATTTTTTCCCGGAGGCCGCGCGTCTTCTCAACGATGCCGACTGGGCCCGCGTCGCTCAAACCTTGGCGGATCGGCCCAATCCTCTATTGATCGATGCGGGCGACGGCCGTTTCGCGACGTTGCGTCAGGGCATCCTGCACATGCCCGGTTTTTCGGCGGCTCTCGGATAGCGAAGTTGCACCTTCCCAAAATCGGCTTACCCCTATAGTACAGCGGAACAACAAACGAATATGGAGAAAGCCGTGAGCAACGATTCCGATCATGCATCCATTAAGGCTTGGTTCGATACCTGGAGCGGCTATGTCGCGAATGTCGATTTCGATTCCGCGCGCCCAATGTTCGACGAGGATCTTCTCGCATTTGGGACTTGGATGGATACGGTCGAAGGACGCGAGGTGGTGATCGAGAAGCAGTGGAAGAGTATCTGGGGAACGATCAAGGATTTCCGTTTCATGACGGAGACCCTTCAGATCCGGGTCTCGCCCGACCGACTGTTTGCGATTGCAGTGCTGGTCTGGGATTCCACCGGCTTTCATGAGAACGGCGAGTCCTATCCGCGGCCGGGCCGGGCGACAGTTGGGCTGCGCCGCGACAATGTCGATGCACCGTGGATGGGCGTGCATACGCACCTGTCCCTCAATCGCGGTGTGCCGCAAGAATCCTTCGGGGCGCCGAAAGACAGCTGAGTTTCCATGATTCGAAAGTTATATGACCGGGTGATCGGCCTTGCCGCGCACCCGCAAGCCATTTGGTGGCTGGCCCTCGTCTCCTTCGCAGAGAGCTCGATCTTTCCGATTCCGCCGGACGTGATGATCGTGCCGATGGTGTTATCGGACCGGGGAGCGGCGCTCCGCATCGCGGTTGTTTGCACCATTTCCTCTGTCTTGGGCGGGTTGGCCGGCTACGCGATCGGCTATTTCTTCTACGACACCATCGGGGCTCGGATCGTCGAGTTTTACGGCTATGCCGGCAAATTCGAAGAGTTCCGCGGGACCTATGCCGAATACGGTGCCTGGATCGTGGCGATGGCGGGCCTGACGCCGTTTCCCTATAAGGTGATCACGATCGCCAGCGGCGTCTTCTCCCTCGATCTCATTGTTTTCGTGGTGGCGTCGTTGCTGAGCCGCGGCGGGCGTTTCGGCATTGAAGCGGCTTTGCTTTGGAAGTTCGGTGAGCCGATTCGAGAATTCATTGAGAAACGGCTTGAGATCTTGAGCATCGTTTTCGTGGTTTTGCTGTTCGGCGGATTTGCGCTGATCAAACTATTATAACCGGGCCAAGCGTAGTTAAATGCAGCCGATGAGCATTGTCAGCGACATTGCCGGACGACTCGATATGACGCGTCTTGCCGCGGCGAAAGCGGCGTTGGGCGCTGTTGTGCTGAGTGCGGTCTATGCGTCGCAGCACCTCGGCGGATTGCGGCCTTGCGCGCTTTGCCTTTATCAGCGCTGGCCGTGGTGGGTTGCCCTTGGCCTGGCGGTTCTGGCCATGGCGTTGCGGGGGCATGCAAAGCTGCAGATGGCGGTCATCGGGCTCGCGTCGATGTCGCTTCTTGTGGGGGCTGGTATCGCGGTCTTTCACGTCGGCGTGGAACAACATTGGTGGCAGGGCTTGGCATCTTGCGGCGGTGTCTCCGACATACCGACGACCGTCGAGGCGTTAAAGAAACAGATCATGAGCACGCCGGTTGTCCGCTGCGACGAGGTGGCCTGGTCGTTCCTCGGTATTTCGATGGCGGGCTACAATGCCCTGATTTCAATGGCGGCCGGCTTCGGGGGCTTGTACCTCACGTGGCGACATGGGCGGGCCGCGCTATGAGCGGCCCTGACAAGCGGCCCGGCCCGGCTTATCTGCCGGGCGACCCGACACCGCCGGTCGACGCGATGATCCGTGTCGATCATGCGGGCGAGTTCGGTGCCGTTCGGATTTACGAAGGCCAGCTGGCCGTTCTCCCGCCGGGCCCGGCCCGCGACGCGGTGCAGGAAATGGCGGCGCAGGAGCAAGAACATCTCGCGACCTTCAACGCGTTGATCGCCGACCGTGGTGTCCGCCCGACCGCGCTCTCGCCGCTTTGGCATGTCGCCGGTTACGCGCTCGGCGCGTGGACCGCGCGGATAGGGCCGCGTGCGGCGATGGCATGCACGGTTGCGGTCGAAGAAGTGATCGACGCGCACTATCGCGAGCAAGCCGAGCGTCTCGGTGACGATGAAGCCGACTTGAAGGGCGTGATCGAGAAGTTCCGGGCCGACGAGCTCGCGCATCGCGATACGGCGCTCGACCATGAGGCCGAGCAAGCGGCGGGCTATCCGGTTCTTTCGGCTTTGGTAAAGGCAGGGTCGCGGGCCGCCATCTGGCTTTCGACGCGGTTCTAGTCCGCTTCCAGCTCGGCGTCCCAATAGAGAAAATCGCGCCAACTCTCGTGCAGGAAGTTCGGCGGGAACATGCGGCCGTTCTCCTGCATTTGCCAGACCGTCGGCTGGACCGGCTTGCGTTTGGGCGTGGTGGCGGGGCTGTTCGGCATCTGCCCGCCCTTCTTCAAATTGCACGGCGCACAGGCGGTCACCACATTCTCCCATGTCGTCTGTCCCCCTTTCGAGCGAGGGATGACATGGTCGAAGGTCAATTCATGGGACGGCAAGGCGATACCGCAGTACTGGCAGGCGAATCGGTCGCGCAAGAAAACATTGAACCGGGTGAAGGCCGGCTTGCGCGTTTGCGGGACGTATTCCTTGAGCGAAATGACGCTTGGCAGGCGCAGCTCGAACGACGGCGAGCGAACCGATTGCTCATACTCGGAGATCACGTTGACCCGGTCGGTCACGACCGCTTTGACGGCTTCTTGCCAGGACAATAGGGACAAAGGGAAGTAGCTCAGCGGGCGGAAGTCCGCATTCAAGACCAGGGCCGGATTTTCCTTCGAACCCCAAACCACCTGTTTTTCCCCCGTTCGTTCCGTGATTCACAGTGGACGTTATTCAGATAACTGAATTGGGCGGGAGACACAAGATGTTGGGTGCGACTCGGGGAAAATTTCATCAGAATGTCATATCTTGGGGTCGGTCGCGGTCGCATGCAGACGCGGCTTGAACCCGGCGCGCAGGGTCGCGACGGAGAGTTTCGGGGTCAATACCTCGACATCGATGCCGCGCGGCCGGTCGACCGCCGCGCCGTAGCCCGCGTGACGCCAGGGCAGCAGACGCTGGTCTTGCACCAGATGCGGCGTGCCGTTCATTTGGACAAATGCGCCGTCCGGCAGATCGTCGAGGGCCGCCCGCCAACGGCGCTGGCCTCGGATGGCGCGGTCGATGCGGTCCTTGTGCAAGGTCCGATCCATGGTTTTGGCGCGCGGCGGCTCGGGCAGGTTCAGCGCCGTCTGCCAGGCGGCGCACCACGCGTGATAATCCTGGCGTCGGCATTCGTAGCACGGGCGATGTCCGGCGGCGATGGCGACTGCTTCGTCCAGAAAGAAGAGTTCCGTGTAGCGGTGCGGCGTCATCACGTTGCGTTGACGGCCGCGAAACATGGTGAGGCAGATGATCCAATTGTCGTGTGCCCAGCGCCGCCGGCCGAGTTCTTTTGTGTCGCCGTGCAGAATACCGCGATTGCCCATGAAATCGCCGCGCGCCGAATCCGCCTCGATGGTGCCGAACGGTGTCACTCGGTTCTGCAGCGCCATGGCTCAAACGCCGAAAATGGTTCGCAGAAAATTCGTCCCCTGGACGAGCCCGTTCTCGTCGATGCTGTGCCCGAGGTTCGGGCAACGCAGGGTCTGCACCGAGAAATCGCATTCCTCTAGGGTCTGTTGCGCCGCGTCCAGGCATTCGATCGGCAGCACCGGATCCATTTCGCCATGCGCCAGGAAGACGGGCGGACGGCTTTTGGTCTCCGCCGCCATCAGATTGGCGCCGACGATGCGCCCCGAATAGCCCAGGATGCCGGCGATCGGATGATCGCGCCGCGGTGCGGTGTAGAGGCTCATCATGGTGCCCTGGCTGAAACCGATCAGCGCCAGATTTTGAGGCCCAAGCCCGGTGCTGCGCAGCTCTTCATCGATGAACGCGTTCAATATGTCCGCTGCGGCCTTTACCGCTTCGACCGCTTCGGCTTCGACGCGGATGCCGCTGGAAATCCATTGATAGCCTGAAAGGCCTTGGTCGTAGCGGTTCGGCGCGTTCGGCGCGACGAAGGCCGCGTTGGGAAAGATCTGTCCCAAGTGCGGCGCCAGTTCGATCAAATCCTTTCCGTCGGCGCCGACACCGTGCAGAAGGATCATCAATTGCTGTGCCGCGCCGCCGGCGACGGGGCCGTATCGGGGACCGTCAAGCATGGGGGTCTCGGACATGTGTCTTCCTTCTCTTCGTTGGACCGCTTCGCTAAGGCGCCCCTTTGTAATAATGCCAAAGGAACAAGGCGACCACCCCGCGATAGGGCCGCCATCGTTTTGCGACGCTGGTCATGCGTTTCGGGTCGGGCCGTTTACGCATGCGTTTTAGTTTCTGGACGGCGACTTGTATCGCCAGATCGCCGAGCGGCCAGGCGTCGGCCCGGTCCAAGGCAAACAGCATGTAGATGTCGGCGCTCCACTGACCGAGGCCGCGGATGCCGGTCAGTGTCTTCGCGACTTCGTTGTCATCGAGGCCGGCGAGCCGCTCGGTCTCGAGGGTGCCGTCGACGATGGCTTGCGCCAATCCACGCCCGTATTCGACTTTGCGCGCGCTGAAGCCCACATCGCGGATCGTTTGATCCTCGGCGGCGAGGAAGGCCTCTGGCGTCAACGGGTCGAGCGCTGCCTCCAGTCGCGCGCGGATCGCCGCCGCGGCGTGAGTCGAGACCTGCTGGCCGATAATGATGTTGATGAGCGTACCGAAACCGGGTGCCCGGTTGCGCGGCTCGGGATAGCCGACTTCCTGGAGTGCTGCGGCAAGATCGGCGTCGCGGGTGGCGACTTCGTCCAGGGCGTCGCGGATGAATTCCGGGGTCATGCGGTTTGACTTAACCCAAGGCGCCCTATAGGGCCAGAGGTATGAGCCGCGCGGATCCGAAACAGACGGTGACCCGATTTGCGCCGAGCCCAACCGGGCGCCTGCATCTCGGCCATGCCTACAGCGCCCTTCACGCGTCCGAAAGTGCACGCGACGTCGGCGGCCGCTTCCTGCTGCGGATCGAGGATATCGACCGCACGCGCTGCCGGCCCGAATTCGAAGCCGGCATCTACGAAGATCTGGCCTGGCTCGGCCTCGAATGGGAGACGCCGGTGCGGCGGCAATCCGATCATATGGCCGATTACGCCGCGGCGCTCGACCGCTTGCAGACGTTGGACGTGGTCTATCCCTGTTTCTGCACGCGCCGCGATATTCAACGCGAGATCGAACGCGCGGGCGGGGCGCCGCACGGCCGCGAAGGGCCGCTATATCCGGGGACCTGCCGGCATCTGTCCGCGGGCGAACGCCAAGCGCGGATCGCGGCCGGCGAGGCCCATGCGTTCCGCCTGAACGCAGCGGCCGCGGCCGAAATGACCGGCCCGCTGATCTTCGCCGATCGCGCCCGCGGGCAGGTGGATGTGGACCCGAACGTGCTCGGCGATGTGGTCTTGGCGCGCAAGGATATCGGGACGAGCTATCATATCGCGGTGACCGTCGACGACGCCCGGCAAGGGATTACCTGCGTGACGCGCGGCGAAGATTTGCTGGAGGCGACCCATGTCCATCGGCAGCTGCAGGCGCTGCTCGGTTTGCCGGCGCCCGACTATGCGCATCACCGCTTGCTGGTCGACGCAGACGGCAAGCGCTTCGCGAAACGCGACAAGGCGGTGACGATCCAATCGCAGCGAGAGGATGGGCAGTCGGCGGATGCGGTGCGGGCGGCGGCAGGATTCTAGCTGCGCTCTTTCGGGTGTGCGACGCGGCGCCGGCTGAAAAATCCCGCGGCCGCGCCCAAGATCAGCAAGAGGATGAACAGCAGGATCACCGATTCCCAGAACGGCCGCAGCAACAGTGGGACGGCGACCTGTTCCCAGATTTCCGGCAAGAGATGGCGCTGGACGATCGCTTGGCTGAGATTGAGCGATTCCGGCGCCAATTGGTACCAAACCTTGCCCGCACTCTTGGTGACATCGTGACCGGCGAGCCAGACCCAAACACCGACTGTCAGAACAGCAAAGGCGAGGAGCAGGATAAATCGGCCGAGATGTCTCATTGCGATCATTTATCGAAACGCGCTTTCACCGTTTAGCCCCTCGGCGGAGAGACTAACATTTCCGCGCCGCCGCCTGCACCCCTCAAAACCACGCGACCGCCCGCTTGCCCTCGGCGGGACGGTCGGCTAAGTATCGCGCATTCGCCCGTGGGCGGTTCCCGGAGGGATGGCCGAGTGGCTTAAGGCGCACGCTTGGAAAGCGTGTTTAGGGTAATCCCCTAACGTGGGTTCGAATCCCACTCCCTCCGCCAAATTACTAAAAATAATGAAGATATATCAATAATATAAAAATTATATTGAAAAAAAGGTCCCCCAATCAGTCCCCCGATCGCGAAATCTATTCATTCATTTTGCGGCCCTCGTTCGGAGAAAATTAGGCAAAACGTTGTAACCTTGTCCGATACCATCCGCTTCAACACAGAACGCAAATCTGTTAGTTTGGATGGTATGCCGACTGTGCCGAAAGCGCCCGATCCCAAAAAAACCTTTCTCATGGAACGAAAATTCCCGCATCTGAAAGCGATGCGTATTGCTTGGGCCAGTAATAGGCGAATTGTCCGTCCAGCGATAGGAAAGGAGCCTGCAGAAAAACCGGTTTCGAAACCGTTATCGCCCGAAGCGAAGAGACGGAACGAAGAGATTGCCCGTGAGGTAAGTGAGTATCGGGCATTTCTGGACAAGATGCCATTCTCAGAGTTGGAGGTGCTTCATCGCGAAGAACTTGAGAAGCAACATTTAGAAGATGATCAGGCTCGCTTCTTCCATGCACCTAGCGCAGAGGCAGATCTCGACTACTGGTCGAAAATGGCGCATTGGAGCTTGGATGAGGCAATTGCGTTATCATTTGGCAAGGCACCCGAAAGAGTGGGTCTAGAAAGTTTGGCGAATATTAGTTCCACGGAATCTCCCTTTGTGCACGAATACCAAAGAACGATGGAATTGGCCCGCCGAGCGATTGTGTGGAAACAGCTCTTCGATCCCGTATTACCGACAATCTTTGTTAAATGGGCGCATGAGAATGACATATCCCTGCCTGATGAGTTGATTGCAAAGGTTGAAGCTAGAAGCGGCAAGCACGTGGATTGGCAACAGGAATACGAAACGATATTAGAGAATCATAAAGCCTACGCTGAAACTACCGAACAACTCATTGATACCCTGAGAAAGCGAATTGCTCATTTCGAAAGTAATAGGAGTGAGCCCAAGCCGCTGCATACCAAGGAGCGGGAGAGCTTAATGAAGCTGGTCCTTGGCATGGCGATAGGTGGTTACGGTTTTGTGCCTGCTGAATCTCGATCGCCAACTGCAACAGACATTACCAATGACCTTGTTAGCCACGGTATCTCATTGAATGCTGATACGGTTCGCAAGTGGCTCAAGGAAGCTGCCGAGCATCTGCCAAGACAAATTCCAGACGATTAAGACGAATTCGGTTTGTCGTTAACCGAGTTCGTCCTGCTGACCACCAGCACTCCATAGGTTGCCCTTGGTTTTAATTGAACAAGGGTGAACCCTAATGAACAACCAAGCACTTCCTGAAACAGGCTTTGTTCGGCTACCGACAGTCCTAAAGGTATTTCCCGTCAGCAAGTCGACCTGGTGGGCAGGAGTCAAAGCGGATCTTTATCCAAAGCCGGTTAAGCTTGGCCCCAAGATCACGGCCTGGCGCGTCGAGGATATCAGACTGTTGATCGCTTCTCGGGGGGCGCAATGAAGTGTCCCGAAAGCATAGATACCCAGTAAACTCGATTAGACGCGACTATACCTATACGGTCGCTGAAGTCGCGGACCTATACGGTATAACCTCGGATACCGTCTTCCGCTGGATAAGGAATGAGGGCCTTCAGCGAGTGCCACATTCCAGAAAGTACTTCGTTCACAGCAGTGAATTGGTGGCGTTTCTGACCACTCGGAACCGTCGCAATAAGAAGCCTAGTCGAACTAACGCGATATTCTGCTGCAAGTGCAGGAGGCCGCGAGAGCCGGAACTAGTGAGTCTCAGCTTCCAAGTACTGCCAAACAAGACTGTCCGGATCAGAGGTCTTTGTTCCGAATGTGGCACGCGCGTGAACAAGGTGGTCAGTAGTAAAATCTGGTCGGCAACACACCCATTTCATCCAGACCATAACGCATCCACAAAGGAACATAGTGGAGGGAGCCTGTCACCGCGTGAATGTCATACTTGAAGAGGGACTCTGGAATGCCTGAATACAACCCCAAGAATGAGCTGGTAAAGAAGCAATATGAAGAGGCTCTGATACACGGAAAGTACCGAGACCCAAAGACCGTTCAAGCGGTTTGGAATAACATAAACCTCTTTGAGGACTTCACCGATCACGCAGATTTCGTGACGTTTGACGCCGAACAGGCCAAATCGTTCAAGGCATGGCTGGAGAAACAGCACAATCGCAAAGGCGACCTGCTAAGCCTGTCAACGGTCCGCAGCACTCTGAACAATTTACGAGAGTTTTTTGAGTGGTTGGCAATTCATCCCCAGTATGTCCGTAAGGTCGATGGGCGTGCCGTTCCGTATTTGCGGTTGTCGGACAATGCGAACCGAGCGGCGCGAGCTTCTAGGGAAAAAACCCCTCCGACGCTCGATGAATTGGAGAGGGCTCTTGATGCAATGCCCACTGGAACGGAGATCGAAAAACGTAACTGTGCCGTTTTTGCCTTTATGATCGTGACAGGAATACGCGATGACGCGCTTGTATCCCTGAAGATTAAAGATGTCGATGCGGTACAGCGCACGGTTTGGCAAGATCCCAAGCATGTTCGAACCAAACGGCGTAAGGGTATTGTTACACGCTTCATGCGACCGATTATGCCGAGAGCGGAAGATATTGTTCTCGATTGGATCACATTCACAATAAGGTCGCTTGGGATGGCTCCGAATGATCCGCTATTCCCAAAGACCCGGGTCGCAGTAAATCCAGCGACCCTCTCTTTCGAGGCACAGGGGCTCGATCGTGAACACTGGGCGAATGCTGCGCCTGTCCGCGACGTCTTCAGAGATGCGTTTGAGGCTATTGGTCTGCCCTATTTCAATCCGCACTTGATCCGCAAGACGATCTGCAAATGGGCTTTAAAGAACTGCTCGCAGCGAGAGTTCAAGGCGATCAGCCAGAACATCGGACACGATCACGCCATGACGACTTACAACTCGTATGGCCAGTTATCACTGGACGAGCAGCTAGAGGCTATCGACGAAATTGGTCCTTCTATAGGCGATCTTCACAAGATTCCTTTGGATGAGATATTGGCAGAGATCGCTCGGCGCACTGCAAATTAGCCGGACACTAAACTTCAGCGCACGAATTTGATTTGTCTAATCTAAGAAATGACCAGAGCTTAACCCCTCTGCGGTCGCTATCAGACATCGGTCTGTTCAGCGATTTTGAGTGTGCCTAGATCTCCGTCGAAACATCATTTCTATCTCCATTACCTGCTAAAGAGAGAAAGAATGGCTGTGTAAGAGCACAGATGCATTGACGACGGCTTTTAGCCAATAGCGGTCATTCTTGTATTCTGGTGCATAGGTAAGGAGTCCGAATGCTTTCGGACGAGAGATGCATTTAATAACAGTGCGCTGCTAAAGTTCAGCGTCATTCTTTGCGGTCTATAACTCATTTATCGAGAGCCGGATCGGCAAGTGTATGAATTTTAGCTTGCCGAATTATTCGGATGTGATATATGCAAATGCAACTGACTCGCAATTGCATATATTAAGATGACTTTTCTGAATTCGTCCGAACACCTCTCATCGATGGAAAATCGCTCACCTACCGACCCCGTCGATCGTTCGGGCGTTTACTTGGCCTCGGCACAGACCCTAACGCAAACTGCTAAAACCACCCGCGGGCAGCGGAGGAATGTGCCGGGGCCAAACTCACTACAAAAGGGGAATGGTGCACATGTCCGCCATTAACCCATCCCGCTCCGAGCATGTGGGTACGCATTTCCACGATTTGTCGTTTTCAGAACAATTCGTGATTTGGGCCATTCGCATGTGGATGAGAGCGAGCTGCCAATCACCAAGCCTTTTCCAAATCCTAGGTGAAGCTTTTCAGGTGATCGGATTGCCGGAAGCCGGTAGAGCGCTGGATAAGGGAATGTGCATTCTATCAATCGGCACCGACCGAGAAGTGATGTTCTTCAGCCCCGACAATGAATGCCTCTCGCGCGACGAATGTGACTTCATCCGCATTATCGCTGCTTATCAGGCAAAGGACACACAGCAAGCGGAGGCATTTCTGGGGACGTGGTTGCCGCTTGCCGGAACGCGGATCGCGGGGTCTGCGTTTTCGGAGTTTGCATCACACCTCGCAACCGGCGGCTTTTCTCTCATTCGGGCACCAAAATCGGCAACGAAACCGCAAAACTCTGTAGGCATAGGTCGTTCGCCTAACAGCCGCCTCCACTGATGTAAGGAAAAAATGATGAGTGAACAAAACCATCTCAGCGCCGGTGATAGAGTTCCGGACGCGGTTTTCAAAACGCGCCATAACGACGATTGGCTAGATATTTCAACCGCCGAAATCTTCGCGGGGAAAACGGTTGTCGTTTTCGCATTGCCTGGGGCGTTTACACCGACGTGTTCCAGCACCCATTTGCCCGGGTACATGGCCCTCGCTGGGCAGCTAAAGGCCGCGGGCGTTGATGAGATTTATTGCCTCTCGGTAAATGACTCTTTTGTTATGAACGCCTGGGCTAAAGACCAACGCGTCGAAGACGAGGTGCTTATGATTCCCGACGGGAACGGCGCATTTTCGAAAGGGATGGGTCTGCTCGTTGACAAGAGAGATTTAGGGTTTGGCCTTCGGTCTTGGCGTTACTCCATGTTGGTGCGGGACGGCGTTATCGAAAAAATTTTTGTCGAAGATTTCGCGACACCGGGCGATCCGTTCGAAGTGAGCGACGCGGCCACCATGCTGAACGCGATAAACAGCGCAAAAGCACAATCCGCCTGAAATCGAATTTGAGATCGTGATGAGAAGCGTTCCCATGTACGACGATACGATTACGCTCGACCGCTTGGAGCCGACAGAACGGGCCGTGATATCTGCAATTCGCAGATGGCGCGATTATCCAGAAACAGTTCCTTGCCGCGTATTGCCCCGGACTGTGCGGGAGCAGATCGCGGCATTGGTTGCATTTCTTTGGCGAACGGATCCCTACGCCGTCAATGTTGGCGTCATAGTCGAACAAGAACTGCGGCTATTCGAAGTTCAATTGCTCTACGCCATCTCGGAGCAGCTCGCGGGAAAGACGATAACGACGGCTGAAATCATTGCTTGGTGGTTTCCGGCGTCCGAGCAATCTCAAGCGCGTGAGGCGCTGCAAGCGATCGGGGACACGTTGAGGTCTGCGGGCGTATCGATCGTTTCAGCAGACTGGGTCCGGGATTATTTCCAGTCCATGACGCTTCGCAGAGTTCGCCGGCGTTCGGAATCATCCACGAGCACGACACCACCTGAATATGCGGAACCAGTGTCCGCAATGATCCACTAAGGAGAAGTTTGATGACGGACGACGTTCTCGTCGAATTCGATAATCTGCATGTCAATTTCCCAACCATCGGAAAGCCCGTCGAGGCGGTTCGCGGCGTGACCTTTCATATTAATAAGGGAGAGACCGTCGGCGTGGTCGGGGAGTCCGGATCGGGCAAATCGGTCAGCGCCATGTCCCTATTGCGTCTGAACGACATGGCCGGTGCTTATATGCCCGAAGGACGTATTTTTCTGCACAGCGAGGAGCTCGGTAAAATCGATATTACCGAGGCTGACGACCCGCTTATGCAGTCGCTTCGCGGACGCGAAGTGGCGATGATATTTCAAGAACCAATGACCTGCCTGAACCCGGTTCTTTCGATTAGGACACAGCTGACAGAGCCGCTGTTGCAACATCAAAACATGAACTTGGAACAGGCGGAGAATAGGGTCTTGGAACTGTTGCGTCGTGTGCGCATTCCCGATCCCGAGAAGAAACTCGACCAGTATCCCCACCATCTTTCAGGTGGCATGCGGCAGCGGGCAATGATCGCGATGGCGCTTTGCTGTCAGCCGTCGTTGCTGATTGCGGACGAGCCGACAACGGCACTCGACGTCACCATTCAAGCTCAAATCCTGGACCTCATTAAAGACCTTCAGTTGGAGTTCGGGATGTCCGTGATGTTCATCACGCACGATATGGCGGTCATTGCCGAAATGGCGGACCGAGTCGTGGTGATGTTCAACGGAAAGATTGTCGAGCAAGGGCCCGTCGATAAAATTTTCCACGAGCCGGAGCACGACTATACGAAAAAATTGATCAACGCCGTACCGCGTATAGGAAGTATGGCGGGTAAAACCGAGCCGGAGAAATTCCCGCTCGCGGCGGAGTAGTTTCGCACGACCAAAGTGTCGAGTGAGGATAAAAAGGACTTAAGAATATGACTGAAGCCCAGGATCAAGAATATCTCTTGGACGTAAAAAACCTGACTACCTATTTCTCGATTACGGATGGAATTATCGCGCGACCAATCGCCCGCGTCCACGCGGTTGAAAACGTCACATTCGGAATACGGCCGGGCGAGACATTGAGTCTGGTCGGAGAGAGCGGATGCGGAAAAACAACGACCGGGCGCACGATTATCGGCCTAGAAAAGGCGACCAGCGGAGAGATCAATTTCGAAGGCAAACCGATAACGAATTTGTCGCAAGATGAGCGCCGCAAATTTTCGCAGAGCGTCCAAATGATCTTCCAAGATCCGTATTCTTCCCTAAATCCGAGGATGTCGATCTCGGATACGCTTGCCGAGCCGATCCGCGTCCACAAGCTTATCGAACCGTCGGAAATCGATAGTCGAATCGTCGACCTCTTGCAGAAAGTGAATCTGCCGCCGGAATTCGGGAAAAGGTATCCTCATGAATTCAGCGGCGGGCAGCGCCAACGAATCTCGATTGCGCGCGCGCTCGCATTGAACCCGAAATTGATTATTTGCGACGAAGCGGTGTCCGCATTGGACGTCACAATCAAAGCGCAGGTCATCAATCTACTTATGGATCTACAGGAAGAACTGAATCTTTCGTTCCTGTTTATCAGCCACGACATGGCGACCGTCGAGCGGATCAGCCATCGCGTCGCAGTGATGTATTTGGGGCAAATTGTCGAGATCGGGTCGCGAAAAGATATCTTCGAGAATCCAACCCACCCTTATACGAAAAAGCTTCTATCGGCTGTACCTGTCGCGGATCCAAGGCTGCGGAGGACGGAACGATCTCTGGAGCCGGATGAAATTCCGAGCGCGACGAAGGATTTGAATTATGTTCCGGAAATTGTAACGCACGAGGAAGTCGCTCCAGGGCATTTCGTGGCGAAGGCCGCGTAACTTTTCAGCTTTGATGTAGCGCTACAGCGGCGGCTATTTCGGAATAGAAATGCGAGTGCGACGCATTGTCACTTGCAAATAAAACAACAAAATGCTTTATTGCGAATGGTTCTCAATCTCAAATACGCTGTCAACTCCGGTTGCGGAGAAAAGGAGAACGAGAGATGTCTGGGAAACTTCAAATGAAGGGAAGCGTATTTGCGCTCGCGGCTTTTATTACCTTTGGCGCGAGCCAGGCATACGCGGATAGCGGTTCTCCGTCACCGGAGCAATTGCTCAAACTGATCCAGAAACAACAGCGTCAGATCGAAGAACTGCAACAAATGCTGACGAAGACGCAGACTCAATCCGATAAGGCAATTGCCGCCGCCGAGGCAGCGAAATCCAAGGCGCCTGACGAAGGATTTTTGAGTAAAATCCAAATTGGCGGCGTGCTTGAGGTCGAGGCGTCGAGCACAAGCTCATTCGCCGGGGCGGACAGTACGGACCTCACACTTGCGAAAGTCGAATTTTTCCTGGACGCGCAACCAACCAATTGGGTGAGTACACATGTTCAGCTCAATATTGAGGACGGCAGCACCAACGTGAACTTAGACGAGGCGTGGGTGACGATCGCGAACGACAAATTCACGCCGCTTTTCTTGCAAGCAGGCCAATATGCGGTGCCCTTCTCGAGCGATGAAACCGGCATGGTGACCGATCCTTTGTCCTATACGTTGGGCGAGACGAAAGAGGCGAATGTGCTTGTCGGCGTCAACATGGTCGGGTTCACCGCCCAGGGCTACGTTTACAATGGCGATACGCAACGCGCAGGCGGGGGCAACAAGGTCGATCAATTCGGATTGTTCGCCGGATACGAAGGCGAGGCGGCCGGCGCCGGCTATAATCTTGGGATCGGTTACATCAATAGCATAAGTGATTCCGATACGATTACGGATACACTTGGCGGTAATGCAGGGGCGTTAAGCCGATATATTGGCGGCGTCGCCGCGCACGCTTCGGTGTCCTTCAATAACTTCGCACTGATCGGCGGTTATACGACGGCGACGGAAGCGTTTAACTCGGGACAGCTTGCCTTTAACGGCAATGGCGCGCAGCCGGAGGCCTGGTATTTGGAGGCAAACTACACCGCTCAGATTCTGAAACGGGATGTTACCTTTGCGCTCACCTATCAAGGGACGGATGAAGCCCTGGCCCTTGGCCAACCGGAAACCCGGTTCGGCGGCACTGTTTCCATGGAGGTGGTCGCGGGTGCGTCGCTTGCTGCCGAATACCTTCATGACGAAGACTATGGGACCGGCGATGGCGGGACCGGAGAAGACAGCCATACTGCAACCCTCCAGCTTGCCGTCGAATTTTAGAAGCGGCATCGGAAGAAAAGGGAACAGAGAAAATGATTGTGAAAATGTTTAAGCGCCCAATGGTCGGGCTCGGCGTTGCGGCATTGTGTCTGACTGTGTCGGCGCCCGTTTCTGCTGACGTGAACGCCGTTCTAAAAAACTATGCCGATATTGCGCATGCCGGGTATGAAGATTCGCTCAGTACGGCGCAAACACTCCGTGATGCCATTGCGGCATTGGTGGCCGGGCCAAGTGTCGAGACATTGGCGGCTGCCCGCGGCGCATGGCTTGCGGCGCGGGTACCCTATCAACAAACCGAGGTCTATCGCTTCGGTAACAAAGCAGTCGACGATTGGGAGGGTAAGGTAAATGCCTGGCCGCTCGACGAAGGTTTGATCGACTACGTTGACCGCGGCGCCTATGGCGAAACCTCCGAGGAGAACCGGCTATACGCCGCCAATGTCGTCGCCAACGCCAAGCTGACGGTTGCTGGGAAGCCCGTCGACGCCACTCAAATCAGCAAGCGCCTCTTAGCCGATACTCTGCATGAAGCAGAAGAGGTCGAAGCGAACGTAGCGACCGGATACCATGCGATCGAGTTCCTTCTTTGGGGACAGGATCTAAACGGAACAGGACCGGGGGCCGGCAATCGTCCCCATACCGATTTCGACGCCAATAATTGTACGGGCGGAAATTGCGATCGGCGTGTCGCTTATCTCTTGGCGGCGACGGACCTCTTGATCGACGACTTGCGTGATATCGTGAAGGCCTGGGCGCCGGGAGGGGATGCGCGAAAAGCGGTCGTCGGTGCAGGCGAAAACGGCCTCATCGCAATTGTCACCGGAATGGGCAGCCTCTCTTATGGCGAGCTGGCGGGCGAGCGCATGAAGCTCGGTCTTTTGTTGCACGACCCGGAAGAAGAGCACGACTGCTTCAGCGACAATACACATAATTCCCACTACTACGACGCTAAGGGAATTCGAAACGTCTATTTCGGCCGCTATAACCGAACTGACGGACGTGTCGTACAAGGGGCCTCGCTTGCTGATCTACTCAAGGCGAAATCGCCAAAGCTCCACACTGAAATGGTCGCCAAGCTAGATGGCACGATGGCTGCGATGACCGCTTTGGTGCAGGCAGCGGAAGACGGCGAGGCTTACGACCAGATGCTAGGTGAGGGCAATGAACAAGGTAACGCCCGCGTGCAGCGCGCTATCGATGCCTTAGTTGCCCAAACCAAGACCATCGAGAAAGCCGTATCGGCGCTTGGTCTGAAATCCGTCGCTTTTGAAGGGTCGGATAGTTTGGATAACCCGAAAGCCGTCTTTCAGTAGACCCTCCTAAGACGGCGAACGAAGCGCGGGCCGCTGGCGCGGATCAACTCCCACCGGCCAACCCAGTGGCCCGCGTTTTCTCTGTACAATTATCTCACTCGGAAATCGTGAAATGCATCATGCGCCGGAAGCGGGCGATAGTCCTTCGAAGACAGAACATGTAGACCTGCCTCTCAGCGAACAATTCGTTCTTTGGGCCGCCCGTCTATGGGTCAAGAGCCAACACTTCGGCCCCACTTTACATCTGAACCTAAGAAATGGCTTCCGCGCGGCGAATATGGAAGAGGGGTATTTGATGCTCGATCGCGTCATGACTCGTCTTTCCACTTGTGCGACCCGGGATATCGGATTTCATTGCACTTGCTGCAAAGGCATCACCGGTCATGAGCACACCGTTCTTGGAATCATCGCCGAGTTCCAAACCGGCGAAGACGAGAATGCTCGCCTAATATTGTCCGATTGGTTTCAGCCCGTGATGGTCGATGTTGCTGGGCGCGAATTTCAAGAATTTGCTATGCTGCTCAGGGAAAACGGTCTCCACATTCGAGCGCGACAATGGTTTTCGGTCGGCGGCGAACATTCGAGTGCGCCTATTTCACCCTTACCCAGCATTCACTAAGAATGCGTTCAGCGGCGATCATAATCCCGCTGCTTGTAATTGCCGCACTGGCGACGATCGCGATGAGCCCGCATCGTCGGGCGGCCATTTTGGCGCCGACTTCGTCATTCGAGCAGTCGGAGAAATGGGAATCGCTTTCTGGAGGAACCACGACAAATCGGAAACGGTTCGATCGAGACGCCTTTTCTCAACCTGCGTCAAATTTGTCCTTTGAAGATCGATCGCCTTTTTTTGTCGGCAATGGTCTTTTCCGGAGGCTTTGGGTCACGGCTCCCGCATCGACGAAGAGTTCCGATGGACTCGGCCCTGTTTTCAACGCCCGTGCTTGCCAGCGTTGTCACTTAAAAGACGGCCGCGGACACCCTCCGGCAAATGCCGAGGACAATGCCATTTCCATGCTTTTGCGCTTGTCTATTCCGCCGAGCAACGAAGCGCAAAGACACCTGATTACAAGCGGCAGGAAAAGTGTTATTGCGGAGCCGACATATGGAGGCCAACTTCAAGATCTCGCGGTTCCTGGTTTTGCAGCTGAAGGCCGAATTACGGTTACCTATGAAGAAGAGGCGATCGATTTACCCGGCGGGTACAAGGTCAGTTTGCGCAAGCCGACCTACCAAATCGATGACCTTGCACATGGCCCGTTGCACCGCGACGCCATGCTGAGTCCGCGGGTCGCTCCCCCAATGATTGGGTTGGGGCTACTGGAAGCGATTGCGGAGAAAGACATACTTGCCAAGGCTGATCCAGAGGATAGCGACGGCGACGGAATTTCCGGGAAAGCGAATAGAGTATGGAGTTCAGTCGAGGACCAGTTAGTGCTGGGCCGGTTCGGCTGGAAGGCGGGCCAACCGAGCCTAGCTGAGCAGAACGCCGGCGCCATGTCGGGCGATATCGGTATTTCAAATCCGATCCGTCCGGAACCTTGGGGCGATTGCACAACCAAACAAACTAAATGCCGATCGGCCCCTCACGGGACAGAAGGAAATCCGGAGAAGCTCGAAGCCACCGCTCAAATCATGGATTTGATACTGTTCTACACACGGACATTGGCGGTGCCGGAGCGGCGGAATGTCGACTCGCCCCAAGTGTTGCGCGGCAAGGAGTTGTTTTACGCCAGCGGCTGCATCAGTTGTCATACACCCAAATTTGCCACCCGGCGCGACTACGAAACCGAAGCCTTGGCGGGCCAACTCATTTGGCCTTACACCGACCTGCTCCTTCACGATATGGGGGAGGGGTTGGCGGATCACCGTCCTGAAGGCCGTGCGACGGGCAGGGAATGGCGCACCCCACCGCTTTGGGGGATTGGCCTGACGAAAACCGTCAACGGACATACGCAATTTCTGCATGATGGACGGGCACGTAATCTAACCGAAGCAATTCTTTGGCATGGCGGAGAGGCGAAGAAATCGCGCGACACCTTTGCCAAGATGCCCGCTGAAGATCGGAATTACCTATTGGCCTTCTTGAACTCTTTATAAAGTGCGGACCATGAAGAGAGTTCTCCTCGCAATCTGTTTTGTTGTTTTTCTCGGCACGTCATCATTCGCTGAGGAAAGTTATGCGCGTTTGGCGAAATCGGTCGTGGTTGGTCTCGCATTTCCCTCTCTAGAGGCGCTGTCGGAAAGTATAAAACGATTGGCGCCGGCAGCGTCTAAATTTTGCACTTCTCAGACGGAGGAGAACCGACGGCGCGTTGACGAAGCATTTCACCGTGTAATGGACGCTTGGCAGGTAGCTCAGATATTTACGATCGGTCCATTGGTGCGCAAAGGCCGGTTCTCGAGAATCCATTTTTGGCCGGGGCGGGTCGGCAGCACAGAGCGCTATTTACGCAAGGTTTTTCGGAGCCGCCCGCCGGACCTTACGGATGCAAAGAAAATAGCGAAGCGGAGCGTTGCGATTCACAGCCTTGCCGCTTTTGAGCGATTTATCTTCGATCCATCCACGCTTTCGGTAAGCCGTCAGGTCGATCCGTATAGATGTCGTATCGCTACCGCGATTGCGGGATTCCAACTTGGCATGGTTGGCGACATAATTCTGGAATGGCGCGGACCCGAAGGGTTTAAACAAACAATTCTAGAACCGAGACCTCACAATCCGCTCTACCGTAAACATCGCGACGCGGCTAACGACGTCCTGGGTTTATTTGGCGGCAGTCTTGAGCGTATCGCCCGCTTAAAGCTGCGCCGGCCTCTAGGTAAATCTCTCGCTAAAATTCGAACAAATAGACTAGAAAATTGGCGAAGTGGAAGGTCGAAGAGAAACATTCGAATCAATCTGGAAACGCTTCAGAAAATTTATTCCAGGGAAGCTGGATTGGAAGCGCAATTGCGTGCGGTTCATGCGAATGCACTTGCGGATGAAGTCGGCGAGCGATTGCGACGTGTCGGGCACATTCTTGCGGAGCTTCCAGCGCCTCTGCACAAATCGATTAGCGAAGAGGCCATTTGGGTGAAACTCGACCACCTGCATGGGGAGATCGAGCAACTTGTACGCATGACATCAGGACCGATCGCGCAAACGCTCGGGCTCGTGGTCGGCTTTAATTCACTCGACGGTGACTGAATGACGCTGAATAGACGCGAAGTTCTAGTGGGTGCCGGCGGCACCCTTGTCGCATTGACTGTTCCGAGATGGGCGCTTGGTCACACAGAGGGCAGGGCACGATTTCTGGGTTCCGCGCGAGCGCCAGACGAGAACTTCATCGCGGCGCTCTTGGATAAGGATGGCGGCGTTCTCGCGTCGGCCGAGTTACCTGCGCGCGGGCATGGGTTTGCCTTGCGCCCCAACCAACCGGAATTTGTGGTATTCGCCCGCCGTCCCGGAACGTACGCGATGGTGCTGGGAGGCTGGGATTTGAATATTGGACGGACCATTCATTCCAATAAGCAGCGGCATTTTTACGGTCATGGGTGTTTTTCTGAGGACGGCGCGCTCTTGTTCGCGAGCGAAAACGACTACGATAACGCCAAAGGGATTATCGGTGTATACGATGCGAATGATAACTATCGCCGGATCGGCGAGTTCGACAGTGGGGGCATAGGGCCGCATGAGATTCGTCTCATGCGGGACGGCAAACATTTAGCAGTTGCCAATGGCGGGATTCGAACACATCCGGACTATGGGCGAGCGAAACTTAACCTTGCGGAAATGCGGCCGAACTTTTCGATATTGAAGATCGAGACCGGTGTTTTGACGAATCAGATTCGCTTCAAAGAGGTGAACCGCCAGCTCTTCATACGGCATCTCGATATTAACCACCAGAACGTGGTTGCCCTGGCGATGCAAAATGAAGGAGGCCGAACGCGCAATTGGCCGCTTGCGGCCTTCGTCTCACCGGATGGACTTTTGCAGTTTCTGAGAGCACCCGAGACCATCGAGACTGCGATGCGCCATTATACCGGCAGCATCCGTTTTGACGGGACGGGTCGATATGTGGCCGTCACCTGTCCGCGGGGCGGTTTAACGGTTGTCTGGGACGTCTCTACTGCGGAATTGGTCGGCAGTGTTGCTGCACCTGATTCTTCCAGTGTGTCGCCGGCCGATGAGCCGGGCAGCTTCCTGATTGCAGGAAGCGATGGGAAATTTCGGCGCGCAAGTCGCGAGCGGTTCGCCTATGACATGAAAGTTATTCGAAAGAGTGGTTACGCTTGGGACAATCACTTTTCTGAATTTGCACAAAGAGAATACTAATGATCACTGACTTCGGCTTTCGGACATTGAAGATTTCTAGTAGGATCGGAAACGGACGCGGGGGCATATTGGGAGACCAGCAATGATATCTCGAATAGAGAAACTCTGCGGCGAGAGACGCATGAAGATGACCGCTCAACGACGTGTCATCGCGCGCGTCCTATCTGATTCCGATGACCATCCGGATGTCGAGGAAGTTCATAAGCGCGCGATCGAAATTGATTCCAGTGTATCGGTGGCTACGGTCTATCGGACGGTCCGTTTGTTCGAAGAAGCGGGAATTCTGGAGAAACATGATTTCGGAGATGGCCGGTCGCGGTACGAGGAGGCTTCCGACGACCATCATGACCATCTCATAAATGTAAAAACGCGCGAAGTCATCGAGTTCACCAATGATGAGATTGAAGCACTTCAGCGCAGCATTGCCGAGAAACATGGTTTACGGCTGGTCGATCATCGGTTGGAATTATATGGCGTTCCAATCGATTCGGATGATGGATAACGTCTTATTCAATTAAACAGCTTGTCTGTCGTTCGCCAAATAAAGTTTGGATAAGCAATTGATATAAGATGTTATTTGGCCCGCCGGTGGGCTGAGAAATTTCTGAAAAATATTTCTGAGAATGAGTTGCAATTGCAGAGTTTATGGTCCATATTTTGAGAATGATTTGCGTTATCAATAATCTGGCTGTGCCACTTAATTGAAACTAACGCGTCAAATAGCTCTCTCCCGGGGCCGCACACCTTTTGACTTCAACACCTCTCGTCTTTGGGTGTGCGGCCCCTCCTAACTTGAGGGGCCGGCAAATTTAAAACCGAAAATTAAAAAAGAGATCATGATGGGCGGAATCGATGACGAAGCAGGGCACGGCCATGCAATTGAGAAAATGGAAGATCTGAGCGCGCCAGAGCAACTTCTGATCTGCACATACCGCCGATGGATTGTCGGCATGCGCACAAACAACGAAGCTCAATGGAATTTAGCCTGGTCGGATTTGGCTGAATGTATGGGCTCGCGCACCACGCAATCGATCTTGAGCGGGCTCCAGAGTATCATTCTCGGTATTGGAACTTACGCCCGCCGTCCCGCACGATTACACCCGCCATGTTGCGGTTTCGTAGGCGCAGATGAGATCTCGTTTATTACGTTAATTGGGGCGTGCCAACGTCGAGAACACAAACTATCCCGGCGGATTGCGGAGTGGATGGTTACGCGTAACGGCACCGCAAACATGCTCGAGGGGGCGGGGCGCATCGCAAATGCGCTTGCCGAACGCGAGATTTATTTACCTGACCGACCGCACCGCGGCGAAGTCGAAATTCGGCCGCTGCGACCGGAAGGTGGCAGACCGGACAATTTGGGTGCGAGTTTGAGCGTGGTCGCACGCTAGGAGTCGTCGCCCTCGTACATATGCTCTTGGAGATAATTCGGCAGACCGGTTAGCTCGATACGTGTCTGCTGCGTTTCGATCCAGTCGATATGTTCTTCCGTATCGTCGAGAATCTCTTCCAAGATCTCGCGCGAAACGTAATCCCGCTTCTCCTCGCAGATGGCGATCGCGTCTTTGAGGCATCCTTGGTTATTTTGTTCACTGCCCATATCGGCATCGAGCATTTCCGGGACGTTCTCTCCGATCCGTAGTTTCCCGAGGTCCTGAAGGTTTGGGAGGCCATCTAGCATCAAAACGCGTTCGATAAGCTTGTCCGCATGCTTCATCTCGCCAATCGATTCTTCGTAAACTTTGTCCGCGAGCCGGTTGAGTCCCCAATTTTTCAACATGCGCGCATGAAGAAAATACTGATTGATGGCCGTCAGTTCGTTCTTGAGGATCGCGTTCAGTTGGTCGATGACCGCTGCGTCGCCCTTCATACTTATCTCCTGTGTCCATCGTCGATGATGATAAGACAGACTAACAGATAGGCGCGGTTGTGGATAGTGCTAACTTGGTAGAAATTCCAATAAGCTATTAATAATAATTATTAATTCGGAATGATAGCGCCTGTGATTTTCATTCGCAACTCCTCTTTTTCGGGTTCATCGGATGTCCGCCGGAGCCGTGTCGCTTGAGAAACAGTCCTTTGAAAAACTGCTAAATTTTCATCTCGAACAATCAGAATTGCGCGTTTTCATTTTATCGGTTGCCTTTGCAAATGATTTGCATATTTATCTAGACAGGCGATTTCGGCATTGATAGTCATTCGCAATATCAGCAAGCGGAGTTTTCCGGACCTATGTACGTTTGCATTTGCAATGCAATTAAAGACAGCGAAGTGAAAGCAGCTGTCGAAGCGGGCGCAACCGATTGGACTGAAGTCCACGCACATAACGGTTGTGAGCCCAATTGTGGCAAGTGTGAATGCGATATTGCGGAATTCATCAAGGAGGCACGTAAGCCTCTTACGATGGTGCCAGAGCCGCGTTTTGGCGCTGCCGTTTTGGCGGGAGCTGACTGACGATGATGTTATGGCGTGGGCTCAAAGGCGCGGATGTATGGGCCGCGTTGGTCTTTCTGGGTCAAAAAATCCACAAGAAACCTCCCACGAAAGAATCCGGGTCTTCCTCTGATCAAACGCGGCAGCCCGACAAATAATCGCATAGGTTCGTCGAATCAAATTTAATCAAACGCATCATTGCGAATAACTATAATAATTATTCCATAATTTGCTTGCGCGATATGAATTCGGCGTTATTGTTGCGCACGAAAATAAGAATCGTTTGCAAGTGGGTTTTATCAAAGGAACACCTATGCTTAAGTTACACGCTTCCGGGGCTGCGGCCCTGACGATCGTTTTGCTATCTGGAACCGCGATAGCCGACGATATGGTTTATTCGGGATTTCCGGTCACAGTGAGCGGATATGCCGGCAAAAAGACGACGTCCGTCGCCTATACGGGGCAGATTGCGCGCCATGTTCTGCATGACTCGCTGAAGAAACTGTCGATGAAGGGCAACGGTAAGCCGAACGCAGATCTCAAGGCGAAGATGCTGTCCTACTATAAAATGAAGGACAAAGGCCGGTCTATCATCGCACCGGGCACCAAAGGCCCGTTTGCCGTCAAGCAAACCGACGTCGATTCCATCTCTAAGGGTAAGAACCTCGTCGGCAAGACCTATAAAGGCACGATTACCGGCATGCCGAACAACATGACGGGGCCGGAGCTGGTCGAGTTTTGGATCGACAAGGCGTCGTCCGCCAACAAGGGCCTCGATATGGCAAACGGCTATAACTACGGCCAACTGATCTCGAAGTTCATCATGGGGGCGGTTTCCTACAATCAGGCTGTCGATAACTATCTCGACGAGAAGCTCGGCGCCGATAACAAGCCGAACAATAAGCCCTACAAGAAGGGCGCGCCCTATACGGGTAAGGAGCATTCCTGGGACGAGGCGTTCGGTTATTTCGGCACGCCGGCCCATACGCTCAAGCTGACGCCGCGCAACGTCTACGAGATCGCGAAGCAGGGCAGCAAATCCAAGAAGCCGGAAGATGCGCTCGCATACGCCGACTACAATAAGGACGGTAAGGTCGACCTGAAGACCGAGATGACCTTCGGTCCGGCCTATTACGCGGCCGGCTTCGATGCGTCCGTCTACGGAAAGAGCAACGGCACCAACTACCTGCATACGATCACCAAGGCGTTCCTCGACGGGCGTAAACTGATCGATAGCGCGAAGGGCAAGAAGCTGACCGATGCACAACGCGCCTCGCTGAAGAGCCACGCCGCGACGATCGGATCGAATTGGCAGAAGGTCCTCGCCGAAGCGACCTACAAATATGCCGGCTCCGTCTACAAGGACATGGGCAAGCTGAAAACGATCATGGACGCCAAGGGCGACACCTCGAAGCAGATGAAGAAATACATCAAGCATTGGGGCGAGCTCAAAGGCTTCGCCTTGGCGCTGCAGACAGGTAAAGACAATCTCGGCGAGACGGCGACCAAGCTGAACCGTCTTATCGGTTACGGTCCGTTGATGCCGAACCTGAGCCAGGTCGTCGATATCGATAGCAAGGGCAACTACGTGCGCGATCAGGGCGGCTCCTGGGGCGAATACATGTTGCACATGGCGAAGGTGCAAAAACTGATGGTCGATAAGTTCGGCGTGAAAGCGCGGAACAATGCGATCTCCGGCGATATTGCCGAGCTGACGAAGAAGCTCGGCAGTGGAGACAGTGCCGAGAACGACTAGTACGACTCTTTCAAAACGCGAACTACACCGGTGCGGGGTGAATCTTTGGCCACCCCGCACCGGTCTCTTTTAGAGGGGCCATGGAAGCGGTACTCGTCGAGTATTTCGAAAAACTGGTAGACCCCTTTTTGAACCCGCAGAAGCGGGTTTTTGTGGGTTACCTGCTTGCGTCCGTGGTGGTGGCTGTCGGGCTCTCATTCGTTTTGAGCAGGGCACCATTTCGCGCGACGCTCTCGACCCTCTTCTCGCGGCGGGTCTGGTGGTCAAATTCCGCGAGGGCGGATTACATGATTGTCGTCCTTAACCAGGCAGTCATGCTGGGCGTGATGCCGCGACTGGTCGGCAAGCTGGCGATTGCAACGATCCTGTTCGAGTCGATGCATATTTGGTTCGACGGCCGTCCGATCTTGTGGCCCGCGGCTCCCGGTTGGGTCATTGCGTCGCTCTTCACTCTCACCCTTTTCGTTATCGACGATGCGGCGAAATATATCGTCCACCGCGCGTTGCATCGCATTCCGATACTCTGGTGCTTTCACCGCGTCCACCATACGGCGGAGACACTAACGCCCTTCACGGTGTATCGAACGCATCCCGTCGAGGGTGTCATCTTCGCGCTTCGCGCAATTTTCGTCCAAGCGGCGGCGATTGCCGTGTTCTTCTTTTTCTTCGGCGATCGGGCGGAACTGGTAACGTTACTGGGCGCCAACGCGTTCTTGTTCCTGTTCAACGTCACGGGCGCCAATCTGCGTCATAGCCATGTGTGGATCAGCTACGGACGTATCGTCGAGCATCTGTTGATCTCACCCGCACAACACCAAATCCACCATTCCATCGAAGCGCACGAGGGAAACTCCAACTTTGGAGCGGTACTAGCGATTTGGGATTGGCTCGGGGGCAGTCTCCGTCTGGCAAAGGATGGACCGCCGGAGAGATTCGGCGTCCGCGATCATCTAGCAACGACACATAGCCTCTCATCCATATATTTCACACCGGTGACGGAGGCAGTTCGCTGCCTTGGCCGGCCCATCACAAAGGAAAGACGTCCAATGCCTGTCTTTTTTAAGCGCAACACTCTTCGTCGCAATCTCATGGGCGGCGCAGCATTTATAATTTGTCTCGGCGTATTGGGGGCATCTGCTGCTGCGGCGGAGCTGAACATCTATTCGCACCGCCAACCCTTTCTGATCAAACCATTCATTGAGGCTTATAAGGCGAAGACGGGAACCAAGATCAATATCGTCTATGCATCGAAAGGTTTGGCGCAACGCCTGCAGGCAGAAGGGGCGCGCAGTCCGGCAGATGTGATCCTGACGGTCGATATCGCCCGACTTCATGTCTACGCGGACAAAAAACTATTGGCGACCGTTGAATCAAAAATTCTGGCTGAGAACATACCGCCCCATTTGCGCGCCGCTGATAATCGATGGTTCGCCTTCTCAAAGCGGGCTCGTGTCATCGCCATTTCAAAAAAGGCTGAGGACGCGGCCTCCATTAAACGTTACGAGGATCTGGCCGATGCGAAATGGCAGGGGCGTATTTGTTCGCGTCCGGGCAGCCATGTTTATAACCGCGCGCTCGTGGCCTCCATGATCCATACGAATGGTGCCGATGTAGCGCAAAATTGGGCGATGGGCGTCGTCAAAAACTTGGCGAGACGGCCACAAGGAAACGATCGGGCGCAAGTCAAAGCAATTTTCGAAGGGGTCTGCGACATCGCGATCATCAACAACTACTATTTCGGAAAGCTAAAGCACTCGAAGAAGCCGGAGCAGCGCGACTGGGCGGCCGCTGTAAATCTTATCTTTCCCAATCAAGAAGACCGCGGCGCCCACGTCAACATTTCAGGTGGTGGTGTCGCCAAGCATTCGAAAAACAAAGCCGAAGCGATCCGCTTTTTAGAGTTCCTGACGTCTAAAGAGGCACAAGATTTATACGGGTCAATAAACTACGAGTACCCCGTTAATTTGGCCGTCGATATGCCAAAGGAATTGGCTTCTTGGGGAACATTCAATGAGGACAAAATGCCGATTTCGCGCGTGGCCGAATTAGCACCAGAAGCGCAAAAAATCATTGATCGTGCAGGTTGGTAGCGCTTAGGAACGCTTTCGCATCCCACAGCCGTCGCCATTGGCCGAGCCCCTGGAGATTGGCTGTGAGCCTGCTGCTACGACCTTTAAACTACGAGACTTCCTCTACCAGTTTGCGACGTACGAACTCTTAGAAGAAGCGGCGTTACCGGCACTTGGGAGTGTAGTTTATGGCGACATACCGGTTTGTTTAATGAACGTTGCGCTGACCGAAACTTGGCAAAGAACCTGAGTGTTCGCCGAACGATATAACCAGCCAACCTCGCGTTCGATCAAATGGGGCTTTAGTGCGAAGTTTAAGCTCGCCCGCTTTTGGCTAAGAGCGGCCATGGGCGTTAGCTGAGATTCCCAGCAATTCTGATATAAAGATCGGCAGCTATAGCCTTCGGACGCAGATGTTCGCAGAACTCGAAAGTTTTGTCGCTTTACGCCGGAGATTGAGCGTCTGCGGATAAAAGCTGAACGAGTGTTTGATCTTGAATATTCGCAGCGAGGAATGACGCCCATCCTTCCATCATCCTGGTGCGTTTCTCAAATAAGTCTCCCCTACGATACGCGGCTTCGACTTTGTTATCCACGACATGAGCAAGCGCCATTTCAGCAACTTCACGAGGAAAACTCGATACCTCCCCTGACCAGTCGCGGAAGCTTGAGCGAAAACCGTGAGGGACAAATGGCCCTCGGGAACCGTTTACCCCAAATCCCATGCCCCGCATCAGTTGCAGCATTGCCATATTGGACAAAGGCCGTCCTGCGCGGCTACCAGGAAACACAAAGGGGTTATGATCGATTCGCGGAAGCATGCCGAGTATTGTTATCGTTGCATCGGTTAGAGGAACCCTGTGCTCTTTTTGCGTCTTCATCCTGTTTGCAGGAATCGTCCAAACCTTCGTAGCTTGGTTAATTTCAATCCACTCGGCTAATAGCACTTCACTGGTGCGAGTTGCGGTTAGAATGAGAAATTGCAGCGCTAAGGACGATATACTGTCGTTCTGGCGCAACTCCTCCATAAACGCCGGAAGATCAGTATATGGCATAGCTGGATGATGAGTGACGGTACTCACCCGTGAAGGCCGTGGTAGTAATTTGTCTAAATGCCCACGCCATCGAGCTGGATTTAGTGGGTCACGAAGATTATGTGCTGCGGCGAAGTCCAGCACGTTTTCAATACGCCCTTGCAACCGTTTGGCGGTTTCCGTTTTGGCGGTCCAAATCGGCGATAATATTTTTACTATGTCTTCTGTCGCGATGGCGTCCACGCTCATAGGGCCAATTACGGGGCGTGCGTAAGTTTTCAATGTACTGACCCATTGTCTTGCGTGTTTTGAGCTCCTCCACCCATGTCGCTGTGCACGAATGTAACGGGCGGCGCAGGTTGTAAAATCAGGAACCCGCCCCGGCTCAATGCGACGGGCGGCTATAGGATCGACGCCATCGGATGCCATACTCCTGTATTTCGCCGCCTTGGCCCTTGCTTCAGCCAAACTAACACTCTGCACGCTGCCGAGACCCATCTCCCGGCGCTTACCGTTACAAGTGAATCGCAGCACCCACTTCTTTGAACGGGATTTCGAAACTACGAGTCTAAGGCCACCGCCATCTTCGTACTTTCCGGGGAGGGCCGTCTCCACTTTACGAGGAGAGAGCTTATGGATAGCCATCAAAGCAACCTTTTAGTAACAGTGGGGTGGATAGACAATCCCCCAATTCGTCCCCCAATCAACTTGGATTATATAGGGCGACGATGGCGTATGTTAGGCATAATAATGTTGTTTATCAATAATATATGGATTGTATTGAACCATAATAATTGAATAATTGGCGGACACTCCCTCCGCCACTTGTTCCCGTACTCGATGAGATTGAACGGCCGGTCGGTTTGGCCGCGACGCGGTTGGGGCGGCTCACGACCCGTTCGCTGCCAGATTCAATGTTTCGACAAAGCGCGTGAGGTCGATGTGACCTTTCCGCGACGACGCGTCGAGGAAGTCGATGCGCCCGTTGTTTATGTTTTGATGCATTTCCGCGATGCTTTCAGCGGACTGCTGGGACAAGCCGCTTTGTTTCAGCTGATCCACCCAAGCGACTGGCGGCACTTCGATCGGGGCGATCTCACGGCCGAGAGACTTCGAGAGGGCCGCCGCGATATCTTGGGCGGAATATTGCGCCGCGCCGCGTAGTTCGACCACCCGATGCGGGACCGACGGCGGATTGATCAGCGCGTCGGCGACCGTCAAGCCGATGTCCACCGTCGCAACCATATCGATCTTACGGTCGAGCGGGAGGATCATGCTGGGATAAATCCCTTCGTGAAGGACAGCGGGCAGAACATCCTGGATATTCTCCAGGAAGTAGCCGGGCCGAACGGCGGTGAGCGGAAGGGCCGCTTTTACAAACAATCTTTCCAGGTGGCCGATGGTCGCGATCGGACCGACACGGTCTTCGTGCTGAGCGCCGACGGAGGAGAGAATTACCGCGTGGGGCAGCCGCGCCGCCGTGGCGGCGGCAACAATCGCTTCTGCGCGTTTGATGCTCTCTCCAATGAAATCCGTGTCGGCGAGATCGGGTGGCAGAAGAAAGTAGGCGCCGCTGGCCCCGTCTAGCGCTTTCGTCATCGCATCCAAATCTGAGATGTCGGCCACGGCGACGTCGGCACCCTTGGCTTTCCAAGGGGTGCCCTTTTCCTTGGAACGAACGATGACCCGGACCGGCTGTCCTTGGTCGATGAGGGTTTGTGCAACAACGGACCCTGTGTTTCCGCTAACGCCAGAAATGACGAACATTTTGATCTCTCCTTCGTGTGTGAACTTGTTGGCTTACACATAGGGGAGAAGTTTGAATTACTCTAATGCATGATTTATATGTAAAACATGCACAACACGAATATTAATAACTTTGACCTAAATCTGCTCAAGGCGTTGGACGCGTTGTTGGAAACCGAAAGTGTGAGCAAGGCGGCCCATGTCGTTCATCTTTCGCAACCGGCAATGAGCCGTGCCCTCAATCGCTTGCAGCACGCTTTGAAGGACCCGCTTCTTATTCGCGCCGGACGAGGCATGGTGTTGACGCCGCGCGGAGAGGCGCTGCGCCAGCCTGTCCGAGATGCTTTGGCCAAGGTGTCGACCGTGTTCACACCGCAAACGTTCGACCCGTCGACGGCGCAGGATCGATTTCGCATCATGGCGCCTGATTACCTGGCCCAAATGATCATGCCGCGGGTCCTCGGTCAGGTTTTCAGCTTGGCGCCCCACGTTCAGATTGAGATGGAAAGCCTCTCGGAACAGGGCATTGCCGAGATGTGCGAAGGTAAAGTTTCGCTTGGGTTCGGCGTCGTGGACGATGGTCCCGTCTTATATAACGTCGCGGCGCAAGCGCTCCTCACGGACCGGCAAATCTGTTTGATGCGCAAAGGGCATCCATTGTCCGCTGTCGGCATGAGCCTCGAGAGCTATGCGGCGGCATCGCATGCCTTGTTGAGCATCACGGGTAGAGGCGGCGGGCGGATCGACACCGTATTGAAAGAACATGGTCTTGTGCGGACGGTTTCACTCAGAGTGACGCATTTTTTGACAATCAGTGCCGTAATCGCACCCACCGATCTCATTATCACGGTGCCGGAGCGATTGGCGCAGCAAGTGATGACCCGGGACTTAATGCTAATGGAGCTGCCGCGCGAACTGCAGACGCCATCTTTCACGGTCTCGCAGATTTGGCATGAGCGGTTCACGGAGGATCCGGCGCATCGATGGCTTCGTCGTCAGATCAAGGCTGTCAGCGCCAATTTATAAAGGCCGTGTCGCGGAGACTCATCCCGCCGGCCTATTGCCGACACCCAAAAATTCGACCTATTTGTCAGCGTAGGACCGTTTGACGTCCTGGAACCAGGTCGATTGCATGAGAGGCGCGCTTTCGGTCCAAAAGCATTCAATGAGCGCTGAATGCTTTTGGTACAATTGCTTTGAAAACATGATGTAACCGACACGCTCAAGAAGCGGTACCTGCGATCGCTCGATCTTGTCCCGGAAATCGGGGAATCGTTCAAGTGAATCGTCCAGCGCGCACGCGATAACCGCCATTGCATCGGCTCTGCCTTTTGTCAGCAGTCTGAGCATTTTGTCGTAGTCGGACATCTCATGGATATTCGCACCGCCCTTTTTGAGGACGGATATGATCGAAGCGCCTCGTTCCACAATGTATTTGCGTCCGGATACAATTCCCTTTCGGACAATTTCGGTGTTCTCACCTTTCCGCACGATCGCGATGTATTCGTACTTGGAAAACGCTCGACTCTTGTCGGGCTGTCCGTCGACGGTCGGAAACTCTCCGAATGCCGTTCGTTCGACCTTGTAGCTGCTATTGGTGGCGGCCCAGAGCCTTCCCGCAGCGACTTCGTTCAGGATGCGTTTCCAGGGCTTTTGGTGAAAGCTAACGGAGTGGCCGCATTCGCGGCCAACGCGAACGGCAAGCTCGACAAACCAGCCGGGGCGCTTATCCGAAAGCGTGCCATCGACAAGATTGATGCGTGCGCGATCGGTTCCCGTAAAGCCGATACTGATATTTAGGGGGGATTTGGCGAACGCGGGCGATGCGCTTCCGACCGCCACGCCGATTGCGCAGAATGCGGCGCATCGCAATAGTCCCTTCATCGGCGCAAACCCCCAGTATCGCGACCCAATACGCTCAGGCGAGCGTGGACGAAACTTAACACCGTCGCTGCCGCATCAAAAGCGCAGCGGTGTTGCGGCGCGATCCGGACCCGGGCAATCCCGCGAATTGTCGGTGATAAAACGGTTGTTTTCGCCTGTTTGCGTCTCCGACCCGATCTAAGATCATTGATCATGCCGATCTTCGGTGCCGAACGTGCCACGAGACAGCCGGATCAATTCGCATTGCGCAAGACCACGAAGCATGCGCGTCGACGGTTACAGAACCGCCTGAACCTTATCCCGAATCAGGAGAGATAGAATGAGCTACGAGACCATCCGCTACGAAATGCCGACGGACGCCGTCGCGAGGATCGTTCTGGCGCGCGAGGCTCAACGCAACGCGCAGAGTAAGCAGATGACGTACGAGTTGAACGATGCGTTCGACCGGGCGTCCCGGGACACGGCGGTAAAGGTGATCGTGTTGGCGGCGGACGGTCCGCATTTCTGTTCGGGACACGATCTGGCCGACAAGACGCCGGTCTCGGACTACGACACGATCTCGCCCTGGGGGGGCTTCGAACAACCGGGTGTGGAGGGACGCCAAGCGCGCGAGGAAGAGATCTATTTCGGAATCTGCTGGCGCTGGCGCAACATTCCGAAACCGACCATTGCGCAAGTCCACGGCAAAACCATCGCCGGCGGCTTGATGCTGATTTGGGTCTGCGATCTCATCGTCGCCAGCGAGGACGCCACCTTCTCCGACCCGGTCGTCGCGTTCGGCGTGAACGGCGTCGAGTATTTCGGCCATCCTTGGGAGCTGGGCGCGCGGAAGGCGAAGGAGCTGTTGTTCACCGGCGGCATCATGTCGGCCCGCGAAGCGCGGTCCCTTGGCATGGTCAATCACGTTGTGCCGCGCGAGGAGCTCGAAGATTTTACGATGTCGCTTGCGGAACGCATCTCGACCCGGCCGACCGTCGGCCTGCGGCTGGCCAAGCAATCCGTCAACCAGGCGCAAGACGCCCAAGGGATGTGGACCGCCTTGCAGGCGGCAATGTCGCTGCAGCAACTCGGTCATTCGAACAACGCGGAGCTGTTCGGCCAGACCATCGATCCCAGCGGTGTCGATGTCATCCGCGCCGACGCGAAGGGCGATGCCTGGAAGATCGAATAGGCGTCAAAAAGTCAAAGCTAACGAATATTCTCCGGCAGGAGGATGTAATCCGAGGGCCGCGCTATCTTCTGCATTTCGCGCGCGAGCCAATCGACTGGGCCGGAAACAATATCGCAGCGCCAAGCGCTAAAAGCGATCATGGCGTTCGAGCGGCTGTCGAACGTTAAGCGCGCGAATTTCATATTGTTTGACTTGAAATAGGCCGCCAACCGACTGTCTGATTCCAGATCGCCAAGCAGGCAAGCGGACGCGCCATCTAGCTCCTTGGCACTGCGAACCCCCAGATCCTTACGGAGCAAAATGCGTTGCTCGCTCATCGCACGCTTCGGCGGGGCCAGTGTGGTGACGGCCACTTTTCGTTGACCAGCCGGGCGGTGCTCCTGCAGCAGAGAGCCGAGTACAAAGCCAGATTTTCCCGCCGCCAGGGTCACCCGCAGCCACTCTTTTCCGGCGACTGTGGTACGCCCCGTGACGGCAATGCTTTGACCCGTTGCCAATTTCCCCACCAGTTTCGCGCGCGGGCTCGGTTCCTGTCGGATATTGCTTTTCGTCCGTGCGACCCGGGTTTCCTTGAGAGGTGTGACCGCGATAAACCGCACTGGTGCGCCCAGCGAGGCGACTTTCTTGTCCCGGCTTAGACCCGCGGCATCAACGCGGTAACGAACGTCGCTGATCAGCGATTCCGCCCGGCCGCACATATTGCGAAAGGCATGGAAGGTTTCTTCCACCAGCCCGTCGAGATTGTGTCGCCCGCGCTTTATCCTATAGTCGATCGTGGTGGGTCCGAGTTGATAGCAGCGTCCTGCCCCAAACCGGACGTCGAGGCGAGACAATTCATGCAGAATGCCGAAGACCGTACCGTCCTTAAGCTGGACATTTGCACCGCCGACCGCGCCCGTTTCGACCTGGGCGAGCGCTTCATCGAAGCGTTGCGCCAGTTGTTCGAAACGATTTGCATGGAACCGAACGACCTCCATTTGACCAACGATGTCGCGTTCTACCGCGTCTGACGTCGCAACTTTCAGCCATGCAGGTTCCGCCCGTCTCAGCGCTTTATAGACTTTATCGGCAAAACTTTCGCCCGGTACAGGCAGTGCCGCCTGCGTCCGTGGTGGGGTCAAGCTCGCAAGCCGGTTTCTCGCCAGGGCGGTGAAGGCGCCGTTTGGGTACTAATCCAAATAGGCTTGAAAGTCCGCTTGATTTTGACTGTTTCGAATGGACTGCCAAAATACGGTCTCCTTATCCGGCTGGGCCGTCGGTTGTGCGGTGCGTGTCGGACTGGCGGTCGCCAGTTGGAAGACAAAGTCCCCCTTGTCGTACTTCTGATCCTGAAGTTTGCCGTAGCGCGGCGTCTGCCGGTTGTTGGTCAGGTTCGACATCTTGGTATCGAGGAAGACGCCGAGTTCGCTCGCCGTGAGATAGCCGTCGGCATTCGGGTCGGCCCGGCGCTTGCCCTCGAGCGCTTCGATAAAGAGGTCGGCGAAGGAGCCGTTATCGGCGACGGTTTGCCCAGCGTCACCTGACGTCAGGAACTGACGCACGGGTTGCGCGGTAATGCGTGTGATTTGCGGGGGCGTGTCGTTCGAACGAGCGACATTAAAGATGGTACCGGCGAAACAGGAATCGAAAATCGTAAAGACGTGCTTCGATTCAGCGTAGCGCACGAACTTTCCGAAATCCCGCATCGAGAGGGCGGTGGTTAGGAATTTGCGCCGGTTTTGCGGTGCGGCGCCATCCACCGGCACCAAATAACCTTCGCCGTCCTCTGTGTGGCCATGTCCTGCATACCAGATGAACAAGCGGGCGTCGGGGTCTTCCCCTTTATCCAAGAAGAAGTCTTTGAAGCTCTGTTCCATTTCACGGGATGTAAGGTCGAGTTTTAGGGTCACCTCAAACCCGCGTGCACGAAGGGCATTCGCGACTTTGTGGGCGTCGTTTCGCGCTTGCGCCAAGCGCGCCCACCCCGCCCCGTAACTATCGTTGCCGATAACCAGTGCGTAGGATTTGGAATAGAGTTCCACCTCTTCCAGGACCGTCGCGTCTCTTGCCTCGCTGGCCTTCAACTGGACGGTCAGCCCGCGGCTATCGGCCTGAGCATTCGCGACTGTACAGATAGCGATGAGCGCGAAAATAAACAGTTTTGGCATTGCAGCCCTATACGATAAGGGACCAAGCTTCATGCCTGGATCGTGACGCTTTCATGAGACGGGGTCAACGGATACGCGCCGACACGGCGGGCCGTCCGTGTTATAGTTTGGCCAATATACGTTAAATATTCGGGAGGACCCAAAGATGGCACGTGCTCAGGAAGACGCCCTACCGCAAATACAGCATCTCGACGATATGGACTGGGAGATGAACCGCTTCGGGTCCCTCTGTAAGTTTCCTTTTCATCCGAGCCCCGACGATCCGACGCAGCCTAATGCCGGAGTGCTGCGCTACGAAGCGGGTGAGGGGTTCGTGACGCATCGCCACGACTTCGCGCAGGTCTGGTACGTGATCGAGGGCGAATTTAAATACGGCGACCAAACCCTGCGGGCGGGGCATATCGTCTATCATGCCGACCCGCACCGCGAGTACGAACTGAGCACCGAGACCGGCTGCACGATCCTCTTCTTGCAGTATCAAGGTCCGACGACCGGCGAGGCACCGCTCTACGACGGCCGTATGAATCTTGAGAATCCGGAGCGTGAGGAAGATTACGACCTCAATCTCTAGGTCGCCCTGCGATCATCCAACGTAAGCGCGACGGCGACGCGGCGATGCGCCGATCTATATCCTTCTTCGAAGTCGAACCATCTTCGCGGAGGATTCATGATCGATATCAACGGCATGGCGCATGTCATCTTAACCGTGTCGCAATACGACAAGGCGAAGGCCTTCTATGCGCGCTTGATGCCGGCCATGGGGCTCGAGACCGTATTCGACAATGAAGGCTTGACCTATTTCGTCGGTGCCCGCACCGCGGTGGGCATTCAGCCCTGCAAACCGGAATTCGCGGGCGAGCGTTTCGAGCAAGGGCGCGTCGGATTGCATCATATTTGCCTGCGTGCGCGTTCGCGCGAAGACGTCGACAAAGTTGACGCGCTGCTGCGCGAGATGGACGCGCATATCGTCACGCCCGCGTCGGAGGGCCACTGGGCGCCCGGATACTATTACGTCCTGTTTGAAGACCCGGACGGCATCCGCCTCGAGGTGAATCATGTGCCTGGACAAGGCGTGCTGGCCGAAGATGCGAGCTTCAACCCGGGCAACGATTGGTAGATATCGACCAGCGGAAAACACGGAAGGACCCACATCGTGAACCTGACAACAATCAAATATGAGAAACGCGATCATATCGCCTATGTGACGTTGAACCGGCCGGACAAACTGAACGCCATGAACGCCGACATGCATCGCGAGCTCGGCGAAGTTTGGGACGATTTCCAGCAGGACCCGGAGATGCGTGTTGCGATCCTGTCCGGCAATGGCCGGTGTTTCAGTGCGGGTGCGGATCTTTCCGGCGGCGCCCCCGATCAATACCGCTATACCGGCGACTTCCCGGATATCACCCGCGCCAATCGCGTCTACAAACCGATTGTCAGCGCGCTGCACTCGCATGTCGTCGGCTACGGCATGTGGATTGCGCTCGATGCTGATATCCGAATTGCCGCGCCGGACACATCCTTCTGGTTGCCGGAGCCGCAATGGGGCATCGCGACCATTCCGGCGGCCTGGTTTCCGCGTCTGATGCCTTGGGCGATCGCATCGGAATTGCTGCTGTTGGCTGAGCGGGTCGATGCCAAACGCGCGCACGAAGTCGGATTGATCAATAAAATCGTGCCTGCCGAAAATTTGATGGTGGAAGCCGAGAAAGCGGCACAGCGTCTCGCCGCTCTGAGCCCGGCCGCCGTTCAGGGTATGAAGGAGCTGATGGTGCGTGGCGGCAATCTCGATTACACGGCGCTCGATCAGATTACCGAGATCGTCCAAAACCGGGTGATGAATTCCGACGATCGCAAGGAAGGCGGGCGGGCCTTCGTCGAGAAACGCGCGGCGGTTTGGTTATGACGGATATGGACTACGTGGTCGTCGGTGCGGGGTCGGCCGGGTGCGCGGTGGCCTGCCGGCTGGTTGAGGGCGGCGCGAAAGTTGCCTTGTTGGAGGCGGGCCCGAAAGACCGCGACATACGCATTCATGTGCCCGCCGCACTGCGGCCGCTCTTGTACCGCGACAAGGTCAATTGGAACTTCCATACCGAACCCGTCGAGAGCACCGGCGGGCGTCGAGTTCGCCTGCCGCGCGGCAAAGTGCTGGGCGGATCCTCTTCGATCAACGGCATGCTTTATGTGCGCGGCAATGCCGCCGATTTCGACGGATGGGCGCAGATGGGGTGCCGTGGCTGGTCCTATCAGGACGTCTTGCCGTATTTCCAAAAGTCCGAATCCTACAAGCAGGGCGGCGACCCCGAATACCGCGGCGGGGATGGGCCGCTTGCGGTCGAGGATTATCGGACCGTCCTGCCGTTGACCCACCGCTTCCTCGAAGCGGCACAGCAAGCGGGGTTTCCCTTCACGCCGGATTACAATGGCGCCCAACAGGAAGGTGTTGGGTATTCGCAAATGACGCGGCGCGGGCGGTTTCGGGGCTCAACCGCGCAGACCTACCTGCGCGCCGTTCGCGGCAACCCGAATTTACGGATCGTGACCGATGCGCAAGCCGGCACGCTCATGTTCGACGGGCGGAAATGCGTCGGCGTGACCTATCGCCAGGGCGGACAGATGAAGGAAATTCGCGCCGCAAAGGAGGTGATCCTGTGCGGCGGCGCGTATAACTCGCCACATCTTCTCCAAATCTCCGGCATCGGTCCGGCCGCGCATTTGAAAGAAATCGGTCTTGAGGTCCGTCACAATCTGCCGGGTGTGGGCGGCAATCTGGCGGACCACTGGGGGGCCCGCATGAAACATCGCGTGCGGGAAAATGAAATCACGATGAATCAGCTCTCGCGGTTTCCGCGTGTGATACCGGAGGTCGCGAAATATGTGCTGTTCGGCAACGGGGCGCTGACTTTTGGTGTCACCAGCGCCATCGTGTTTTGTCGCAGCCGCGACGGGCTTTCGAGTCCGGACCTGCAGTTGTCTTTCACGCCGGCGACGCCGATCGATACCGGCCAGGGTGCGCTTGAGAAAGAACCGGGCGTGCAGCTCACCGCCATCCCGGTCCGGGCCGAGAGCCGCGGCCATGTGATGGCCGGCAGCAGCGACCCTTTTGCCGATCCCGTTATCAGTCCCGCGTATCTCACGGACGACAACGACATCAATGTCATCGTTGCCGGTATTGAGATCAGCCGCCGTATCTTCGCGACGCCGGCGTTCCAAGAGGTCAGTCTCGGCGAGTACGCCCCGGGGCCGGATGTCCAGACCCGGGATGAGATCAAACATTTCATGCAGCAGCAGGGCGGCACGATTCACCACCCGGTCGGCACCTGTAAGATGGGTGAGGACGCCGCCGCCGTCGTCGATTCCCGGCTCCGTGTGCACGGGCTTGCGGGCCTGCGTGTGGCAGACGCGTCGATCATGCCGACCCTGACGACCGGCAATACCAATGCGCCGGCCATCATGATCGGCGAAAAAGCCGCCGCGATGATTCTGGAGGACGCGACATGAGCCGTGCCGTTATTCGAAAACTCGTCACCGTGACCGATGAAATCCATCGCGAGATGGGGCAAGACATCGATCCGCCGACCCGCCGCGCCGCCGCCATCGCGGTCATCGAAAACCCCTTCGCCGGCCGCTTCGTCGCGGACCTCGGCGATTTGATGGAGCTCGGCGCGGAGCTCGGCGGCCTCTTGGGCGACCGCGCGGTCGCAGCGCTCGGGATATCGCCCGCGGCGGTCGAGAGTTACGGCAAGGCGGCCTTGGTCGGCACCGATGGCGAATTGGAACATGCCGCCGCCATTCTGCATCCGAAATTAGGCGCGCCGCTGCGGACGGCGGTCGAAAAGGGCGCCGCCTTGGTACCGTCGTCGAAGAAGCGCGGTGGGCCGGGTCAGACCCTCGACATACCGCTCGGTCACAAGGATGCGGCCTATGTCCGCAGCCATTTCGACGGCATGGAGGTCTGGGTCAACGATGCGCCGCGGCCGGATGAAATCTTGGTGGCTGTCGCCATTACCGATTCGGGGCGCCCGCTGCCGCGCGTCGGCGGTTTGGAAGCGAAGGACGCCGAAGGCAAGGACGGCCTTCGATGAGTCCTAACGGTAGACGCCGTCCCATTCGCCTTCGGGAATTTTGACGGAGCCGTCTTCCTGGACTTGCGGACGGCCGAGCGAGAAGGCGGTCTCCGGCGTCACCACGGCGTAATCCATATACCCCATCCGTGCGAGCGGCCGGAAAGACGCGGTGTCGACGATGCCGTCCTTGATGACCGCGTCGTCGATATAAATGCCGATCACCTGGCCGATGACGATGAAATGACCGTCGTCACCGCTGACGTCCGGCAGTTCGATGGTTTTCCAGTGCTTGCATTCCAAGGATGCGGGCGCGCGCGCGACACGCGGCGGCTTCACGAAATGCGATGGTGCGGTCTCGAGATCGGCGAGCGCGAATTCGTCTGCCAAGGCCTCGACCGGTGCGGAGGAGATGTTCATACCGTCCCGCGTATCCATCGTTGAGATCGAGCAGGTGAACTCGCCGTTCGCTTCGATGTTGCGCAGACTGTCCTTGCGTTTCGCCGAGACGAACATGACGTAGTGTGGGCGATCGCTGACGGCGTTGAAGAAACTGTAAGGGGCCAAATTCAGCACCCCGTCGTTGTCGACGGTCGAGACCCAGCCGATCGGCCGAGGCGCCACCAGGGCCTTGAAGGGGTCGTGTTTCAAGCCGTGTTTGTTCTCAACACTGTCGTAATACATCTTGATCCTCTTGAGTGTCGCCGTGTTCTAACGGCCGATGGCGCAGGCGTTGCGTCGTGGGTCGGCGCCACCTTGTAGGATGCCGCTCTTTTGATCCAGCCAAATCGTGCAGACGGATCCCGCCCGCCAAACCCGCTTTGGCCACCACGCGATATCGTGACCCCGGTCCGAGAGCGTCGCGCCGACATCCGCGCCGATGTCTTCCTCGAGGTTAAGACGCGCCGGGTGAAAGGTATGCGGCAGTGCGGAGGCGGGCCAGCTATAGCTCGCGAAGCGCGGCGCTTCGACGGCGGCCTGCGGGCTCATCCCGAAGACCAGCATGTTGAGCATGACCTGAAGCTGCGCTTGACCAAGAACCTCGCTGCCGGGCGAGCCGATCGGAATCATGGCCTCGCCCGGTTTCATCGCCAGCATCGGGTTGGCCGACATGCGGGGTCGCCAGCCGGGACCGACGCGGGCCGGGTGATGCGCGCCGGTATGCGCGCGCGTGCCCCAGCGCGACGTCGTGATGCCGAGGCCGGGCACCACGTCGCCGCTGATCGTCGGATCGCTTGGCGTCGCGGAGAACAGATTGCCGTCCTTGTCGATGACGCAGAAATATGACGTCTCCAACGGGTTGGCCGGGCTCTGTTGCGGGCCGGACGACGGGTCCGGTTGCCAGGCCGGAATATCGAATCCATCGACGCGGCCGGGATCGGGTAAGCCTGGATGGGCGCGGTCGTCCTGGATCAGATCGCGCCGGCTCCGGCTGTAGGCGGGATCGAGCAATGTGTCGAGCGGCACCTCCATCTGCGCCGGATCGCCGAAGTATGCTTCGCGGTCGGCAGCGGAAAGTTTCAAGGCTTCGGCCACCGCGTGAATGGCCTCCGCGCTGTTATGGCCCATGCGGGCGAGATCCATGTTGCTCAGGATTTGCGCGGCGCCGATGATCATCGGTCCCTGGCACCACGGTCCGCAGCCATAGAGTTCGTAGTCGCCAAAGCGTGCACGGGTCGGTTTTTCGATTTCCGCCCGGAAAGACGCGAGGTCGTCGCGAGTCATGAACCCGCCTTGCTCTTCCTGTTGCTTGACGATGGCCGCAGCAATATCGCCTTCATAAAAGGCCCGCCGCGCCGCATCGATGCCCGCATCACGCCCGTCACGGCTTGCGGCCTGCTCCTCGTCCACAAGGAACTGGAGCGTGCGCCCGAGATCCGCCTGCACAAAGAGGTCCCCGGGTTTCGGCAACGCCCCGCCCGGCGAGTAGATTTCCGCCGTCCCCGGCAATTCTTTGAAATCGTCGAAGTGCGATTGCATCGCTTCGATCATGAATGGGTGCATTGGGAACCCGTCGCGCGCCAAACGTATGGCGGCTTCGGCAACCTCACCGAAGCTGAGGGTTCCGAACTTCTGCAGGGCGGTGAGCCAGATATCCGGTGCGGCCGGCACCACGGTGTCGAGGATGCCGGACGGGACAAGGCCGTCGTGATTCTCGCGAAAATAGGAGGCGTCTAAATTTTTCGGCCAGGGACCGACGCCAACGAAGTTCCGCACCTCACCGTCGGCGGTCATGCGCAACATCGCGGGGGCGACGCCGGCAAACCCGGTCATCTCGCTTTCCAGCACGTTGATACAAAGACCGATGGCGACACCGGCGTCGACTGCATTGCCGCCGGCTTCCAAAATTTGCGAGCCGGCCAGGGAGGCCGCCGGATGGCCGGAGACCGCCATATACGTGGTTCCAGAGACGGTGGGGTGTGCGGATAACGTCATCGCTCGATCTCCTCCAACATGTCGTCCAGACCGTCCCGAAGAACGGGGTTAAATTCGTCCGGCACTTCCACATTCGAGAAGTGCCGCTGTCCGTCGATGACAGTGAGTTCTGCGCCGGGGATGGCGTCGCGGATTTCTTCCGATCGAATGATTGGCGTCACCGGATCGTCGCCCGCCGCAATTATCCGCGTCGGTACCGTGATTCGCGGTAGGTCCGGCAGATAGGCCAGATCGGCGACGGCGGACGTGCCGCCGAGATAGCCCGGCACCGGGGTTTTGACGAAGACGTCCCGGATCGCATGATAGTCCGCATTGGCGGCGTCGGCGTAGGCGTCCGTGAACCAAAGCTTGTCCGTCATCTCCCAGACGGGCGCCATACCACCTTCTCTTACGACGGCTTGGCGCTCTTTCACCCATTCGCGATACCACGCGGTCGATTGCGAGGTCGTGTTGCAGAGCGTGAGCGAGGCGATGCGTTCGGGATGATGGATTCCGAGGCCTTGGCCAATCATTCCGCCCGTTGAAATACCGACCCAATGTACCGTGCGCAGATCGAGCGCATCCATCACCGCAACCGCATCCGAGACGAATTGCGACAGCGTATACGGGCCGGGCGGCGCACCGCTATCGCCGTGCCCCCGCCAGTCGTAGCGCAGCAACCGGTAGCGGTCTTCGAGGGCCGGCACTTGCCAGTCCCAAATCCGATGGCTGGTGCCCATCGCGTGCGCCATCATAACGACCGTTCCGTCCGGATTGCCGTCCCAGCGATAGGCGAACTCGATTCCCGCCGCTTTGACTTTCTCGAAATCCATTATTGTGCCTCCGCGTAGCGCACCATCACTTTGCCGGTGTATTTGCCCGCGAGCATGTCATGGAGGGCGGAGGGTGTCCGCTCGAATCCGTCGATCAGATTGTCGATCGCCTTGATCTTGCCGTCGCGGCAAAGCGTCATCATGTGCTCGCGCGCACGCGCCCAATTCTCGGGGTACGAGTAACGCGAGAAACATTGAATGCTGGCTTCCCGGGCCCAAAGCATCCGCATGTTGACCGGGTCGAGATCCGGACGCTCGCTGTTGTTGGAGATCGTCCGGCCGACGATCAACACTTTCGCGAACTTCGCCAATCCCTCGAAAACGGCATCGCCGATCCATCCGCCGACCGTGTCGAAGAAAAGATGTACACCTTCCGGGCAAGTCTCGCGAAGGCGCGAGGCCAGGTCCGGCACGCGATGGTCGAGACAGGCGTCCGCGCCCAGTTGTCCCGTGACGACAGCGCATTTTTCCGGTCCGCCCGCGATGCCGACGACTTTCATACCCGCAAGTTTGCCGAGCTGGACCGCATAACTGCCGACCGAGCCGGCGGCGGACGTCACAACGAGGGTTTGACCCGGCATCGGGCGGCCGAACATCTCCATCGCACAATACGCGGTCAGGCCCGGCGAGCTGAGCGCGGTTAGCCACAAGGTCTCGTCGAAGTCTCGCGTCGCGGGCAAAAGGTTTTCCGGTTTGGCGATGGCGTATTCCTGCCACCCAAGCCGTCCGGTGACGAGGTCGCCTGGCTGACGTTCGCCCGTTTTGCTTTCAACCACCTGACCCAATACATCGCAGTCGATCAATTCGCCGATCTCGAACGGCGCGGTGTAGTTCTCGAAGTCCTTGAGGCGTTGCCCCTGCCACGGCGACAAGGCGGCAATCAGCACGCGGACCAGAACTTCGCCGGTATCGGGTTTGGGGATCGGCGCGGTTTCGATGCGAAAGTGCGCATCGCCCGGCAGGTTGGTCGGACGGACGGCCAAATGAAAACGGCGATTGATGTCTGATGGCATTACGGGCCGGTCCACACTAGATGAGTTGTGGGAATTAATGGTGGGTAGAGGCCCTCGGATGGCAAGCAGCCGGATCGAAATCGATGGGATCACGTTGAATTATGCGATAAGCGGGCCGGCGGACGCGCCGGTCGTCTGTCTCAATCACTGCTTTGCCAGCGATCACCGATATTGGGACCCGCACTTGCCGGCGTTCGAGGGGTTCCGCGTTTTGCGCCACGATGCCCGTGGCCATGGCGAGAGCGGAAAGCCGCCGGGGCCGTACTCGCTTGAGATGATGGCGGGGGATATTGTCGGCTTGTTGGATGCGCTGGACATCGAACATGTGCATATCTGCGGCGTATCGATGGGCGGGATGATCGCGCAGACGGTCGCGCTTGATCATCCGGGCCGCGTCGCTTCGCTCGCCTTGGTCAATACGACGTCCGAGTATAGCGCCGATCAACGGCAGGCTTGGCGCGATCGTGCCGCCCTCGTTCAGCGCGACGGCATGGCGGCGGTACATGCCGCGCTGATGGCCCGCTGGCTGACAGCAGCGGCCGCGGCGTCGCGCAGCCCGGGCTATGTTTATATGGAAGAGATGATCGGGCGGTTCTCACCGGCAAGCTTCGACGCCGCCAGCGCCGCGATGTGCGGCCTCGACACGATGCCGCGTTTGCCCGAAATCGAAGTGCCGTCCCTGGTGATCGCCACGCCGGACGATCCCGGCGCGCCGACTGAAACCTCCAAGAAGATGGCCGAAATGCTCGGCGCACCCCTGCACTGGCTGGAACCGGCACAGCACCTCGCCTCGCTCGAACATGTCGAACGGTTCAACGGGTTGATGCGGGATTTTCTAGCAGACGCTGCGTCGCCGTAAGTAACGCTCAGGCTAAAATTCCGGATCGCGATCGCGTCCGGAATGACATTTTTATTGGGCATGTCATTCCGGGGCCCGCGAAGCGGGAACCCGGGGTTTGGAGCTGAGCGTCTCTCGACTACTCCGCCGCGGCAGCTTGTGCTTCGGGCACGGCGGTGACCTTTTTCGACAACATCTCGGCAATGGCGTCGTCGCTGTAGCCCCATTCTTTCAGAATGATCGCCGAGTGTTCACCGATATGCGGCGCATGGGTCATGGCGGACGGACCCTCGATTCGCGGCAGGCCGGGGATTTGCGGCATCGGGAAAGTGCCTGCACCGTCATGTTCCACATAGGCGACGGCACCGACGGCCTTGGTGTGCTCGTGGTTCATAAAGTCGCCATAGCCCTGGACAATCGAGTTCATGACGCCGGCGTCCGTGAGGAGCTTCGCCCAATGGGCCGACGGCTGTTTCTCGAACTCGGCGCGGATCAGCACCATCAAGGTCTTTTCGTTCTCGATCCGCTTTTCGCGCGAATCGTAGAGCGGGTCGGTCTTCAGTTCCGGCAGACCCAGGATATCGCAAAGCGCTTCGTAGTGGTGGTCGCGCATCGCGGTGACGTTCATGAAGCCGTCGGCGGTCTTCATGGTGCCGACCGGCGCGTAGAGCGGGGCGACCTCGCCGTCTTCCAAATAAAACTCGGCGATCTTGGCGGCCTGGAACGCGGCGGCGGACTGCATCAAACTGTTGTCGATATAACAGCCGGTGCCGTAGCGGAACTTCCGCATCAAGGCGGTGGAGAGACCTTGGAACGCATAGAGGCCGGTGGTGACGTCGATCGGAATCATGTTCACCCGATTGGGCAGGCCCTGGCTGTCCCGATTGATGGTCATGAACCCGGAATAAGCTTGGATGATAGCGTCGGTGACCGGCAGTCCATTGTTCGGACCTTCTTGGCCAAAGCCGGTGACCGAGAGGTAGATGACGTTCGGATTGACCTTCTTCACGTCGTCATAGGAGAGGCCGAACTTGGCCATCACGCCGGGTCGAAAAGCTTCGACGACGACGTCGCATTCCGCCGCCATCTTCTGTGTGACTTCAAGCGCTTCCGGTTGTTTCATGTCGAGGGCGATGGAGCGCTTGCCCCGGTTGAATGCGATGGAATGTGCGCAATGGTCGCCGTAGAGGGCGCCCATCGAACGGCCCCAATCGCCGTCGAGCGGATCGATCTTGATCACGTCCGCGCCGTGTTGCGCCAGCAGCATCGTGCTGTGGGGGCCCGCGATGCCTTGTGTGAAATCTAGAACCTTGATGCCGTCGAAGGCGCGTTGTTCGTCCATGATGTGTATCCGTCTGAAGCGTTATTGGCCGGACAAGATGGCGTCCGAAATCTTCTCGGCCGTCATCAATGTCGGGAAGTTCGTGTTTGCGCAAGGGACAACCGGAAAAATCGACGCGTCGACCACCCGCAATCCGTCGACGCCGCGCACGCGGCCGGTGTTGTCGGTCACCGCCATCGGGTCGTCGTCCGTTCCCATCCGGCAGGTACAGGAGGCGTGCCAGACCCCGACCGCAGCTTTGCGCACGAATTCCTCGATGGCGTCGTCGTCGGTCATCATCTGCTCGAGCGTATAGCCCTCCATGATGAATTTTTGGATCAGCATCGCGCGCAGTCCGGACGGGCCGTCGAGCAGTTTCGCCATGACGTTCGTGAGGAATTCGTTCTTTTTGTTCACAAGGCCGACCTGACGGACCTTGTCGCTATAACTCGCCGGAAAGACGTTGCTGGTGACGGCCTGCATTGCCGGGTCTTCGTAAAGCTTCGCAACCTTCCGGAAGCCTTGGGTCAGCCGGTCGAGGTCGCGTTTGTCGGACAGGAGGTTGAACTCGACCGTTGGCTCGTCTCGCCAATGGGTCGTCGCCAAGCGCACCTGTCCCGTTTCCGAATAGGTCTTATTGACAAAGATTATCCAGGAACCGATCTGTTCGCCGACCGCGTGCCAAGAAGATTTTGCGATGGGGAGCGCGAACATGTCACCCATCGGCGCCCCTTCGATGCCGGAGGAATACCGCATGCCCACGAGCGCATGTCGGCCGGTATAATCGTTGATCCGGCCATCCGGATGAATGAAGGCGGCCACCGCGATGGAGGGATGATCCATCAAGCGTTGCCCGACCCCTGCGCTATTGGCGCGGACGGGAATGCCAAGATCGTTGAGATGCATGGCGGGGCCGATCCCGGCGCGCAACAGGTGGGCCGGCGAGTGGATCGCGCCCGACGACAGTATCACTTCGTTGCCGCGGAACTCGGTTTCCTTGCCTTCGACGAGGGCTTTGACGCCGACACATTTTGGGCCTTCGAATAAGAGTTCGGTGACTTGCGTATGGGTCGAGATCGTGAGGTTCTCGCGCAGCCGGGTGCCGGGGTCGAGGTATCCGATCGCAGCGGAGACCCGACGCTCATAGGCGTTGGAACTGGTGATCGGGAAATAACCTTCTTTGAATTCGCCGTTCTGATCTGGGAGATATTCGTAGCCCGCGTTGGTGAGCGCTTCGGCGGCCGCTTTCGAATAACCGTTCCATAGATCCGGGAAAATGCGCCGGACGGGAATACGGCCTTCGTTGCCGTGATAGGGGCCGTCGAAATCCATATCCCGCTCGACCTTCTTGAAATACGGCAGGACGGCGTCCCAATTCCAACCTTTGGCGCCGCGTTCCGCCCACTCGTCGAAGTCGGTCGGCGCGCCCCGATTGGCGAGTTGCCCGTTGATGGAGGAGCCCCCGCCGAGCACACGCGCCTGCTCGTACTTGCGGAGCGGCGGACGGTCTTCCTCCGGGTTGTTGTGCGAGACGACCTGGGTCGTGACCTTCAGCTCGGTCCAATGAAATCGCTGATCGAGATAGGCTTTGCCCGGGTAGCTGTTGAGGATTTCCGGCGGCACCTTGCCGTGCGGCGTGTCTTGCCCCGCTTCGCAGACCAGAACCTTGTTGGCGCTGCGGGCCGACAGGCGGTTCGCCAAGACGGCACCCGCCGAACCGCCGCCGACGATAATATAATCGTATTGCATCTCGCCCCCTTACCGGTCTTTGAGTTGTTCGGCGATGAAGGATTTCATCAACTGGATTGCCCGGTCGGTTTCCGGCCCCGGTTCGCGTGTGAAGGCATGCGGCATATCGGAGAACAACACGCGTTCGATGGACCCGCCGAGGGATTCATAAGTCGCAACGAACCGTTCGGATATCGCCAACGGGACGTTATCGTCTTTCGTGCCTTGGAGGATCAGGGCGGGCGGCAGCGCCGTCTGTTCGCCGCGTTCCAGGACAAGCTGCGGGTTGCCTTCGCGCATCGTATCTTCGTCACCGAAGTAATTCTCGGACGACTTCATTAAACGTTCGACACCGGCGTCGCGCGCATAGAGATAGCGGGCATGCGAATCCAGCACCGGCCAGCCGTTGATGGCATAGCGGACCGTCGCGTCGGCCGAAGGGTCGGCGGCCAAGGTCTCGGCGGCATAGCGGGGATCGCTCGGTTTGAGCACGCTCAGCATGAGCGAGTGGCCGCCGCTGGATGTGCCAAGCGCGCCGAGGGTGGCGGGGTCGCCGCCCAAATCGGCCGCCCGTGCCTTCAGCCAACGCGTGCCGTAGTTCACGTCGGCGACTTGCGCGGGGTAGACATGTTCGGGTGCCTGGCGGAACTCGATGGCGGCGACCAGTATGCCGGAAGCCGCCAAGGCGCGGTCGACATCCTCGTTGTTCAGATAGCTGCCGTTACTCCAGGCCCCGCCGTGCACATCGAGCAAGACCGGGAAAGGACCGTCGCCTTGGGGGCGGTACAGGCGCACCGGCCAATCGCCGTCCGGTCCGCTGCGGTAGATTTCTTCCGAGACATCGATATCGAACTGTGCGGTCGGGTCGTATGTCGCCGTCATTCTGCCGCTCCTGAATTCTTATGTATGAGGCGCCACACGGTTTCCGGCGTGGCCGGTCCGTCGAGCCGATCCACGCCGTAGGGCCGAAGCGCGTCGAGCACGGCGTTGGCGACGGCTGGAAATCCGGCGATCGCGCCGGCCTCGCCGCTGCCCTTCACGCCGAGCGGGTTCGTTGTGCACGGAATGCCTTGGAACGAGAGGTCGAAGGATGGCAGGTCGTCGGCGCGGGGCATGCAGTAATCCATGAAGGAGCCGGCGATGAGCTGCCCGCTTTCCGAATCATAGGCGGCATGCTCCAATAACGCCTGACCGGCGCCCTGGGCGATGGCGCCATGCACCTGCCCCGAGACCAGAAACGGATTGATCATGGTGCCGTAGTCGTCGACCGCGGTGTAGCGCGCTAACGCGACCACACCGGTTTCCGGATCGATTTCGACTTCGGCGACATG
>PAZH01000003.1 GCA_002716125.1 Rhodospirillaceae bacterium | reverse complement strand
GCCGCTCGATGCGCCCGGATGAAGACCGAATTCCGCGGGCGTGGCGGAATTGGTAGACGCGCGTGGTTTAGGTCCACGTGGAGAAATCCGTGGGGGTTCGAGTCCCTCCGCCCGCACCAAGCTCAAACAAGCTGGGCGCATTTGTTATAGGTCAAAACTAGACGTCGATCGGTACTGTTCATGCAGGTTACAGAGACAAAGAATGAAGGCTTGAGCCGCGAATTCGCAATTACGATTCCGGCCGGCGACATTGAAGACCGCATTCTCGCGAAACTCGCGGAAATCGGGCAACAAGTTAATATTCCAGGCTTCCGCCAAGGTAAGGTGCCGACGAAGATTCTTCGCCAGCGCTACGGCCAGGCTGTCCTTGGCGATGTGATCCAGGATGCGGTTGTGGAATCGTCCTCAAAGGCGATCGAAGACGAGAGTCTGACACCGGCGACGCAACCGAAAATCGACGTCACGAAATTCGAGGATGGCGAAGACCTCGAGTACACAATGGCGGTCGAAATCATGCCGGAGATCACACCGATCGATTTCAAATCCATAAAGCTCGAAAAGCTCACCTGCGATATCAGCGATGAGGAAATCGAAAAATCGATGTCCAATATCGCGTCCGAGATCGTTCGTTCAGAACCGATCAAACGCGCCCGGAAGGCCCGCAAGGACGATATCGTCGTGATCGATTTCGTCGGATCCGTCGATGGCGAAGAGTTTGAAGGCGGAAAGGCAGAAGACTTTCAGCTGACGCTGGGTTCGAACCGTTTTATTCCAGGTTTCGAAGATCAATTGGTCGGAGCGAAACCGGAAGAGCATGTGACGGTTAATGTGCCGTTCCCTGAGGACTACCCGGCTGAGAACTTGAAGGGCAAGGATGCCGTTTTCGAGGTTGATATTAAGGAAATTCGCGAACGCGTCGACACGCCAATCGATGATGAACTGGCCAAATCGCTTGGTTTGGAGAGTTTGGATCAGTTGAAGGACGGGACGCGCCAGCAGCTCGAACAAAACTACAATATGTTTTCGCGAAACCGTTTGAAGCGCGAATTGCTCGATCAATTGGACGAGTCCCATGAGTTCGAAGTGCCGCCGGGAATGGTGGAGACGGAGAGCGAGGCGATTTGGGAGCAGTTCGAGGAAGCGCGCCGAGACGACCGCCTTGAGGACGACGACAAGGAAAAATCCGAAGACGAGCTGAAAGAAGAATACGGCAAAATTGCAGTTCGCCGTGTACGGCTTGGGTTACTCCTTGCGGAAATCGGTCGCATTAACAATATCGACGTGACGTCCGAGGAAGTGAACCAAGCGATGTTGCAGGAGGTTCGCAAGTATCCCGGTCAGGAACGCCAGGTGATGGAATATTTCCAACAAAACCAGCAAGCGATGGCCGGCCTTCGGGCACCGATTTTCGAGGACAAGGTCGTCGATTTCATATTGGAAATGGCGGAAGTTTCCGAGCGATCGGTTACACCGGAAGAATTGATGGCGGACCCGGACGCACCGGCCGAAGAGGCGAAAGCCGAGGCTGATAAGAAGCCGGCCAAGAAGAAGACGACAAAGAAGAAACCGGCGGCGAAGGCCAAGGCGAAAGCCAAGGATGACGCGAAGGAAGAGAGCTGAGCCGAACGGCTCGGTCGAAAGGATCGGATAGACCGCGATGACATTTTATGACGACATCCAGATGAATGCGCTTATCCCGATTGTGGTCGAGCAGACCAATCGGGGCGAGCGTTCTTACGATATTTACTCCCGGCTGCTTAAAGAGCGGATTATCTTCTTAACGGGGCCGGTGAATGATGCGGTTGCGAGTGTGATTTCAGCACAGTTGCTGTTTCTGGAGTCGGAAAACCCGAACAAGGATATTGCCTTTTACATCAATTCGCCGGGAGGTGTCGTGACCTCGGGACTGTCGATCTACGACACAATGCAATACATCAAGCCGGACGTGTCGACGGTTTGTCTGGGCCAGGCGGCGTCGATGGGCTCATTGCTTTTGGCAGCCGGTGCGGCGGGCAAACGGTATTGTCTGCCGAACAGTCGTATTATGCTGCATCAACCGTCCGGGGGCTTCCAAGGTCAGGCGAGCGATATTGAGATCCACGCGCGCGAAATTTTGAATCTGCGTAAGCGCCTGAACGAAATTTACATGAAGCACACCGGCCAGGATTACGAAACGATCGAAGCGGCGGTTGAGCGCGACAACTTTATGTCGGCGGAAGATGCGAAGGATTTCGGTCTTATCGATAAGGTCGAAACGGCCCGCGCTGACGAAGAAGAGGCGGCGGTTACCGACGGCGGCGATTCAGGCGATTCGGGCTCCGAGAGTTAAATTCCACGACGAAAAGCGCTCGTTTGCGCTAGTGGCATAACGCTTGCTCGAATTTCCTTAATGTTTAGGGAACGAGCGACTCGGCACAGAATAAGGCTTCGGGACAATTGCGTTTAAGTCTCCGTTAACTATTCGTGTGCCATCATTTTTGTGATTGTTCACCTAGAGTTTGTTTGGCTAACATACCTGCCTAAGACGGCAACGAACGGATAACCACCTTATGACGAAGTCCAGCAACGGCGACTCTAAAAATACGCTCTATTGCTCGTTTTGCGGCAAGAGCCAGCACGAGGTCCGCAAGCTGATCGCCGGCCCGACCGTATTCATCTGCGATGAATGCGTTGAATTGTGCATGGACATCATCAAGGAAGATCATAAGGCGACGGTCTCGAAGTCGAGCGACGGGGTTCCAACGCCGAAGGAAATTCGCCAAGTTCTCGATGACTATGTCATCGGCCAAGCGCATGCGAAACGGGTGCTTTCGGTCGCGGTACACAATCACTACAAACGCCTGAGCCACGGCGGGAAGAATAGTGATGTGGAACTCGCGAAGTCGAACATTCTGCTGATCGGTCCGACCGGCTGTGGCAAAACCTTGTTGGCGCAAACCCTGGCGCGGATTCTCGATGTGCCATTCACCATGGCGGATGCCACCACGCTGACCGAAGCTGGATATGTTGGTGAAGACGTCGAAAACATCATTTTGAAGTTGCTGCAATCGGCCGACTACAACGTCGAACGGGCACAGCGCGGCATCGTCTACATTGACGAAGTCGACAAGATTAGCCGTAAATCCGACAACCCCTCCATTACCAGAGATGTGTCGGGCGAAGGCGTTCAGCAGGCGTTGCTGAAAATCATGGAAGGCACTGTCGCCAGCGTTCCGCCGCAAGGCGGGCGCAAGCATCCGCAACAAGAGTTCTTGCAGGTCGATACGACCAACATTCTCTTCATTTGCGGCGGGGCATTTTCCGGATTGGAGAAAATCATTTCGTCGCGGTTTAAAGGCTCTGCCATCGGATTTGGCGCCGATGTACGCGGACCGGACGACCATGAAATCGGTGATATTCTGATCGATGTCGAACCTGAGGATTTGCTGAAGTTTGGCCTTATCCCCGAATTCGTCGGACGTCTTCCGGTTTTGGCGACGTTGACGGACCTCGATGAGGATGCGCTCGTCGAAATTCTCACCAAGCCGCGCAATGCGTTGATCAAGCAATATCAACGGCTCTTTGATATGGAGAGCGTGCAGCTTGAGTTCTCCGAAGACGCTTTGCGTGCAATTGCGCAGAAAGCGATCGCGCGCAAGACCGGGGCGCGAGGGCTCCGCTCGATTATGGAGGGCATTCTGCTCGATCCAATGTATGAATTGCCTGGGCTCGAGAGCGCAGAAGAGATTGTCATTAATCGAGAAGTCGTCGAAGGACGTGCCGAGCCGCTGTATATCTATGCGGACCGTCGCGAGGACCTCGAATCGAGCGCTTGATCGGATACGGCACGACAACCCCTTGAAGGTCTGCGTGTCGGAGCCCAAGTAGAACTTTCGTCATCGGCCGTCTTAAGCGGCCGACCTAATTAATCGAAGAAGATGGTGCCTAATGCTTGAGTCGACCGGCGACCAAATTTTCCCCGTCCTACCGCTTCGGGACATTGTCGTGTTTCCCCATATGATCGTGCCGCTTTTTGTCGGCCGCGATAAATCTGTTCGTGCGTTGGAAGACGTCATGAACGATGACAAGCAAATCCTGCTTGTGACGCAAAAAAATGCGGCTCAGGACGATCCCGGCACCGACGACATTTTCCGCATGGGTACGATCGCCACCGTTCTGCAATTGTTGAAACTGCCGGACGGTACCGTAAAGGTCCTGGTCGAAGGAAACCGGCGCGCGAAGATTAAGCGGTTCACCGATAAGGAAGTTTTTTTCGAAGCTGAAGCCGAGTCGATTGTCGACAACGATGCTGAGCCAGAGGAAGTTGAAGCGCTGACGCGCGCGGTGGTCGCTGAGTTCGAGCAGTACATCAAGCTGAATAAAAAAGTGCCGTCGGAAGTCCTCATTTCGGTCAATCAGATCGACGATGCCGGGAAACTAGCCGATACGGTCGCGCAGCACCTTTCGCTAAAGATTTCCGACAAGCAGGAACTTCTCGAAACCGAAGGTGTGATTGAGCGCCTGGAACGCGTCTACTCGCATATGGAAGGCGAGATCAGCGTGATGCAGGTGGAGAAACGCATCCGCAGCCGCGTCAAACGCCAAATGGAGAAGACGCAGCGCGAGTATTATTTGAATGAGCAATTGAAGGCCATTCAGAAAGAGCTTGGAGACACGGAAGACGGCCGCGACGAGACGGCTGAAATCGAAGATCGCATCAAAGAGACTAAGCTGACCAAAGAAGCGCGTGAGAAGGCGAATGCGGAGCTGAAGAAGCTCAAGTCCATGAGCCCGATGTCGGCGGAATCGACGGTCGTGCGAAATTACCTGGACTGGCTGCTTTCCATTCCGTGGAAGAAGCGGACGCGTGTCCGTAAGGATTTGCGGGCCGCGCAGGCGGTTCTGGATGAGGACCATTATGGTCTTGAGAAGGTTAAAGACCGCATACTTGAGTATTTGGCTGTCCAACAACGCATGCGTAAGGTGAAGGGTCCGATCCTTTGCCTGGTTGGACCGCCGGGTGTCGGTAAGACATCGCTCGGCAAATCGATTGCGCGCGCGACGGGACGGAATTTTGTGCGGATGTCGCTCGGCGGCGTACGAGATGAAGCTGAAGTGCGCGGGCATCGCCGGACCTATATCGGCTCAATGCCGGGCAAGGTCATTCAAGGCATGAAGAAAGCGAAGTCGTCAAACCCGCTCTTCTTGCTGGATGAGATCGACAAGCTGGGCGCCGATTGGCGGGGCGATCCATCGTCCGCGCTGTTGGAAGTTCTCGATCCCGAGCAAAACAATACGTTTGCCGATCACTATCTCGAGGTCGATTACGATCTCTCCGACGTCATGTTCGTGACGACTGCGAATACCTTGCGGATGCCGGCACCGTTGCTGGACCGGATGGAAATCATTCGCATCCCTGGGTATACGGAAGACGAAAAGGTCGAGATCGCGAAACGTCACCTGCTGCCGAAGCAGCTCAAGGAGAATGGCCTGAAAGACGACGAATGGTCGATTTCCGACGGCGCACTTCGCGACCTGATTCGCTATTATACGCGGGAGGCTGGCGTTCGGAATCTCGAACGCGAGATTGCCAACGTGGCACGGAAATCGATTAAGGAAATCCTCATGGAAGAGGGCGTTGATACGATCCGTATTACGAGCCGGAATCTCGAGAAGTACGGCGGTATCCGCAAGTTCCGCTTCGGCGAGGCCGAAGAAGAGAATATCGTCGGCGCTGTTACAGGACTTGCGTGGACGGAAGTCGGCGGCGAGTTGTTAACGATCGAATCCGCGAAGACGCCCGGTAAAGGCAAGATCCAAAAGACAGGAAAACTCGGCGATGTGATGCAGGAATCGGTACAGGCTGCCGAGACCTATGTGAAAAGTCGAGCGCCTGAATTCGGCATCAAGCCGACGACCTTCGAGACGATCGATATCCACGTGCACGTTCCGGAAGGCGCCACGCCAAAGGACGGTCCGTCCGCGGGTGTCGCAATGGTAACGTCTATTGTTTCGGTGCTCACGGGTATCCCCGTCCGTAAGGATGTCGCGATGACGGGCGAAGTGACTTTGCGAGGTCGCGTCTTACCGATCGGCGGCTTGAAGGAAAAAATGCTCGCAGCTCTTCGTGGCGGGCTCAAGAAAGTTATAATTCCGAAGGACAATGTGAAAGACCTCGCCGATATTCCGAACAACATTAAGCGGAATTTGGAGATTGTTCCTGTCTCTGTCGTCGAGGAAGTCTTGGAGCACGCATTGGCCGAATTGATGACGCCAATCGAGTGGAATCCGGAAGACTCGGTCGACTCGGTGGCGTCAAAAGAGGCTGATGGCGACCTCGGAGCGATGACGACCCACTAATCGACCCCGATTCGATGGCCCCTAAGGGGGTGAACCGAAAGAGAAATCCGCGTTATTCAAAAAAAAAGCGCGGATTTCTGCGGTTCTGGCGTTGACGGAAGTCCAGGAATGCTTATAGACTTCGCTCGGTTTTCGGATGAAATTCCCGTCCTGCATAACCTCTTTCCCGAATTCTGAAGGGGGATTCCCACAGTGAATAAAAACGATCTTGTAGCTAAAGTAGCCGGCAGTTCCGGTCTCTCTAAGACCGATGCGACCAAAGCTGTCGATTCTGTATTTGACTGCATTACCGATGAACTCAAATCGGGCGGCGACGTTCGTCTCGTCGGTTTTGGTACGTTCAGTGTTGCGAACCGCGCGGCTTCCGTCGGTCGTAACCCGCGGACCGGCGAAACGATTCAAATCGCGGCCTCGAAGCAGCCGAAGTTTAAGGCGGGCAAGGGACTGAAAGACGCGGTTAATTAACGCGCCTTTCGCCGTTAGAAGTTTGTGGCCGGCCATTCGTTATTGCGAATGGCCGGTTGCATTTGAGAGATTGATGAAGAAATCAGTTTAGATTCTTCTATGTCTTTCGATAGGGCGATTAGCTCAGTTGGTTTAGAGCGTCCGGTTTACACCCGGAAGGTCGGGAGTTCGAGTCTCTCATCGCCCACCAACTACAAGGCTGGCTCGACAAACGCCGTATGAAAATTTGTCGGTCAACCGGAACAAAACGAGCGACTTGCAAGGTTGTGGACAGCTTCGCGAGTCACGCTTGTCCCGTCACAGGTGGCATCGGATCAAATTAACAAACGAATCGGTGTCGCTCTAACGACGACGGGCAATTAAAGACAGGGGGATGAAGATGGCTGGTAAAGGTATGTTTGGCCGTCTGACGGGCGCTTTCCAAGGCGAAGGTGAAAAAGAAGAAACCCACGCAGATATCCTGGCGGAACTGAAAGCCGAGGTGCAGGCGATCCAAAGAGACGGAGCGCGAAACCGTAGACGGTGCCGGCGTGTTTTCTCAGCAATGGGGCGGTAAGGGTGATCTCGTTTTCATCATCAATTTGGATCCGATGTACAAATTGATCGGCGGTAAGGAAGGCCGACTCGCGGAAAGTCTGCGGGAAACCTGCAAGGCGGAATTCAACGAGAATATCGGTTCTGCGCGCGGTCGCGGCTCGTTCGAGCGCGATTGTTTCATGATGAAATTCCATGATCTCGGTGATCAGGCAGGGCTCGAAGAAGCCATGAAGATCGAGAACAAGATTGGCTTCCGGACGTTTGGTGCGAGTTTTGAGAAGATGGAAGTCCCGAAGTTGCTCGTCGCGGCCGATGCCGGCGACATCACGACGAATGGCAAGCTGGACATGGCGAAAACCAAAGAAGTCATCGCCCAAGGGGGTGTCGAGCTTGAGTTTTCGGAACCTTCTGCGCGCGCGCCTCGTTGGATGAAGTTGATTTGGGAAAAAGCCACTCAACGTCAGAAGCTCGCGGCGATGAAACCCGAAAAGAAAAAGAAAGACCCGCAATGGGAAATGGCGTCGCCGGACGCGGAGTCGCGGCGGCGGAAAGACGCCCCACAATGGGTTGAAAATAAGATCGAGAAGAATCGCAGAAGTGCCTCTGATTTTGTTACGCGCGGTCCTGACAGTCGGTTGAAGCAAGGCTCTTTCGAAGGTCGCAACCGCCGCGAAACGTTCGACCGTCGAGGACGTGGTTACTGAGGTTGCTTGACAGTGTTCCGGGCGTGCAGTAAACCGCACGCCTTGGCTTGGGGGTGTAGCTCAGCTGGTTAGAGTGCCGGCCTGTCACGCCGGAGGCCGCGGGTTCGAGTCCCGTCACTCCCGCCATTCTTTCTCTGAAAATTGATTTGTCGAAAATTGGCGCCCGTAAAGCGCTATGCCCTTACTGGAATGATCTGGTGAAGGGGATTTTGTGTGATATCTCTCTTACTATGTGAAATGTCTTTCAACAGAGAGAGATCCGATGGAACAGGCTGATCTCAGGCCGGTATTGGGGGCACGGGTTTGGCGCGGGCCGGACCTGGCAGAACGCGAAGATGACTGGACTTACAGGTTAAGCGCTGACGATATCGCCGCTCTAGATGACGCGGTTGCGCGCATTGCCGCGCGCGATATGGACGTCCTCGATATTACGCGCGAACAGTTCCCGCTTTTTGGCCTCGCCGATGTCCTCAAGGGGATTGAAGGCGATCTGCAAGACGGCCTCGGATTCAAGATGATCCGGGGGGTGCCGGTCGAACGCTATGATATCCGTGAAGCGGCCATCGCTTATTTCGGTATCGGCTCCCATTTGGGCGAAGCGGTCTCACAGAATGCCGCCGGCCACGCACTGGGTCACGTCTGCAATCTTGGCTTTGATCCGTCGTTGCCGACCGCCAGAGGTTATCAAAGCGCCAATAAACTGAATTTTCACACAGACCCAACCGACCTTGTCGGGCTGATGTGTCTGCGCAAAGCAAAGTCCGGCGGGCTCAGCAGCATCGTCTCGTCCGGTACCGTCTTCAACGAAATGTTAGAGCTGCGGCCGGATCTCGTGAAAGTGCTTTCAGAAACGCTCTATCGCGACCGGCGCGGTGAAATACCTGAGGGACGGGAGCCCTGGTACCGCCTCCCGGTGTTCAATTTCCGCGACGGTCGTCTCACCACGAACTACGTTCGGAGTACCATTGAGAAAGCACAGCGATTCGATGATGTCCCGCGCCTTACGGACGCACAGCGCGAGGCATTTTCGCTTATCGAACGCATCGCCACGGATCCGTCGCTCTATCTCAACATGGATTTCGAGCCCGGCGATATTCAATTACTCAACAATCATTACATTATGCATTCGCGGACGGCTTATGAGGATTATCCTGAGCCGGAACGCCGGCGGCACCTCATGCGTCTTTGGCTCGCGACGGAAGCGGGGCCGCCGCTTGCCGATCCGTACTACGAATTTATGGATAAAACCGATTCGGGACGACCGAACGGCTATCTCATGCCCGGTGTGAAGCTGACTGCCCCGCTTGTTGTGGAAGACGGTGGTCCGGGTGCGAGCGAACAACGTGTGGCGAACGCCTGAAGCAGATATTTCGCCGAGAGTTCGCGGACGCGGCCAAGGTTAGCTTAGTGCCTTGTAAATGGCGTCGGACGCATCGAGGAAACGGTCGTCCTGTCCCATATGTCCGACGACTTGTAGGCCGATCGGCAGTCCATTCGGTCCTGTATAGAGCGGTAGATTGATGGCAGGCCCATAGAGGCCGGTCCAGATTCGGTTGAATGGCGGCTCGCCGATGGTCGTCAAGTCGGCAGGCGCTTCCGCAGGCGCACTTGGTGTGATGAGGACATCCCAGCCTTCGAGCGATGCGGCAAAGCGTCTGCGATAGGCACCCAAGGTCGCTAGTCCCGCTTGATACTCGCTTGGCGAGACCTTGAGACCGTTTGGTATCCGATTGGTGCGCATATTGTCGCTCAGTAGATCCGGAAAATTAAACCATTCATACGCAAGCGTGCGCGAAATTTCGTAGCCGGAAACCGCATCGAATCCTTCGATTGCTTCGTGAAACCCGTCCGGTAGATCGAAATCGGCAATGCTTGCGCCTTTGGCTTCCAAGTCGCCCGCCGCCTGTAGGAGGAATTCTTGGGTCGCTTGATCAGCCAGCTCCCAATTCGGGGTGCGGCAAACGCCGATGCGAAGTTTCGTGATATCCGCCGTTTGAATAGCGCGATAGGGCATATGCGTGAGTACGGCGCGCATCAGCGCTTGGTCTGCCATCGTCCGGCTCATCATTCCCAGCGTGTCGACGCTCCTCGTGTTGTCATGCACGCCAAGCGGGTTGTAATCGCCATAGGTCGGTTTGTATCCGATACAGCCACAGAATGCGCCGGGCCGCACGATAGATCCGCCGGTTTGCGTGCCAAATGCGACGGGGACCATATAGTCGGTCACGGCCGCGGCAGAGCCGCTGGATGAGCCGGCTGGCGAGTGCGCAGGATTGTGAGGGTTTTTGGTCTTTCCGGGCCGCTGTGCGGCAAATTCGGAGGTTACCGTTTTTCCCATTATCAAGCCGCCGGCGCCCCGAACCAAGGACACACAGGGGGCATCGACACATGGGCGGTTTTCTTTGTGTATGGGGGAGCCGTGTGTGGTCGGAATGCCTTTCGTATCGATGATGTCTTTGACACCGACAGGCACACCATGGATTAACCCGTCCGATGGATTATAGTCGAGTTTCTTGGCGGCGGATATGGCCGCGTCTGGATCGAGATATTCCCAGGCGTCGACATCGGGTTCACGGTCTTCGATGCGTTCGAGAAGGGCGCGTGTGACGGCCTGACTTGTTGTCTCGCCGGCTTTGATGGCAGTGGCGATTTCCAGCGCGGAGAGTTTCGTCAAATCCATGGGAGAGCTTCCTTCTTGTTGGGTATCCGTCTGACAAGAATCTCGTATCAAATAACAATTGGTTCCCGCCGGTTGAAAATCATCTACTTTATTGGGTAAGCGGAAAGAGATTGAGGTTGGCTATGTCGGAGTCCGTACATCCAAGTCAGTGTTGGGAGTGCAATACTTATTGCGGCTCATTGATCACCATGCGGGACGGGCAGGTCACTAAAATCGGCCCAAATCCAGATCATCCGGGATCGAAAGGGGCGTTTTGCGTGAAAGGCATTCGGGCTGTACGCGAATGGACCGACAATGAAAATCGGCTCCTCTATCCAATGCGAAGGGTGGACGCGCGCGGCAGCGGGGAATGGGAGCGTATTTCCTGGGACGACGCTCTCGACGAGATAGCCGACCGTATCGCGGCCATTCGTACCGAATATGGGCCGATGTCAATCGCCGGCGCGGTCAGTGGTGCCGCCTTCAGCCGTGGCGCCGTCATGGCATTGTTGATGCGATCGATCGGTTCGCCGAATTGGATGATCAATCAGGATCTATGTGGCGGCTGTCAGGCATTGAGCGAGAAGCTCACAGGCATCCCCATGAAAAACGGGGAAGATATCGACAATACGAGATGCGCGATGCTTGTGGGACGCAATCCATATGCAGCGGACCCCACGCAATGGCGGGCCCTAAAGGCGCTCAAGAAGCGCGGAGGGCGAATAGTCGTGATCGATCCGGTCAAAGGGCCGGCCAGCGATCTCGCGGACATATGGCTGCGCCCAAGACCCGGGACGGATGCGGCACTGGCATTGTCGATGGCGCATCTTTTGGTGAAATGGGGCAAGTACGATTCGGCGTTCGTCGCGCAATGGTGCCATGGATTCGACGCCTACAAGGACCGAATCGATCAATTTCCACCTGACGTCGCTGCCCGACTGACGGGCGTTCCGGCGGCGGATATTGTTGCCGCGGCAGAGTTTTACAGTGAAGGGCCATCCGTCTTCGTACCCGGTCACGGTATTGATGCCTTTAGTGCCGGCGTTCAGACATTCAGGGCCTTCGATTGTTTGGTTGCGATCAGCGGCAATCTCGATCGGTGCGGCGGCAACAGGCTGACAAAGAAACCGAAAGGGTTTCGAACTTATCTCGATTTGATACATGACCCGCAGTTTCGCCTTCCGATCGAAGTTGAGCGGGAAACGATTGGTGCAGCACAGTTTCCGCTATGGTCAGGGCCCGAGGGGTGGCAGACCGCATGTCATAATCCGTCGGTCATAAATGCCGTTCTGACGGGACAACCTTATCCAGTGCGCGGAATGTATATCAGTGGCGTAAATATTGTCGTCACCTATCCGGATGCTGCTCGGACAATCGAAGCGCTTAAATCGCTCGATTTCGTCGCTGTCGCCACCCAAAATCTAAATCCGACGTCTGCATATGCCGATATTGTCTTGCCGAAGACAACCACCTTGGAAGAGGAAGAGGTACAGCTGATTTGGGGCGGTCCTTGTATCGGTTATACCAATCCGGTGCTATCGCCCCGCGGCGAGGCGCGAAGCGACCTCGCCATTGCCCTTGGTCTTCGGGATAAATTGGCGGCTCGCGATGCATTGACCGCGGATTTCCTACCGTGGGCGGATCAGCGCTCGTTCAACGAATTCCTACTCGGCGAAAGTGGCATTACGATGGAAGAGTTACGAGTGACGGGATTTGCGGAATTTCCGTATAAGCTCGGCAACTTCGACGAAACCGGCTTTGCAACAACCAGCGGCAAGGTGGAACTCTTTTCGCAAAAGTTGGATTCGTTGGGATTGGATCCACTGCCGAATTATGTGCCGCCGACTGCCGACGCTGCGAGTGAAGAGGAACAAAACCAGTTTCCATTGGTATTGCTGACGGGGCTGCGCGAAAAAACCTACCATCATTCCCGGTTTCGCGATCAGGCGTGGGCGCGTCGCGTATCGCCCGATCCCATTGTCCAAATTCATCCGGAGACCGCCGCAGTCTATAACATTGACGACGCGGAATGGGTTTCTTTGCAAACTGCCGGAACCTCCACGGCGTGCCGGGCACGGGCACAGCTGACGGAAAATACGCCGCGCGGCGTTGTTGCGACGGGCATGGGTTGGTGGGAGCCTTTGAGCGATGATCCGGAGATGGGTGCGCGCGAAATCAACATAAATGGGGCCATGTCATACGGCGGTCCGTGGGACCCGGTGACGGGTTCTTCCGATTCGCGTGGACGTCGCTGCCGCTTATCGCCTGCCTGACCTCGCTCGTCAGCGCAGATGTTGTTGTTTCCGAGTCGCATTGAGCGCCGCGTTTTCGATTTATTAGGGATTTATATTTATCCTACGGTGGTAAGCTTAACGCTTTGATTTTAAAGTGGGCAAACTTTATATTGCGTGTTGGCAGGCGCGGCGTATGATCGCGCGCGTTGATTGGGAATTGTTTCCTGACCGACAGGCCGAAGGGTCGAATAGAAATGGGTGGGCAATGGAAGACCTCTTACGCGAATACTTGCCGATACTGATCTTCATCGGCATCGCTGTTGGAATTGCATGCGCCATGTTGATCGCCAGTTTGGTGATTGCGGCGCAAAAGCCGGACCCCGAAAAGCTTTCGCCGTATGAATGCGGTTTCGAACCCTTTGAGGATGCTCGCGGTCGGTTTGACGTGAGATTCTATCTCGTCGCGATTCTTTTCATCATCTTCGACCTTGAAGTGGCCTTTCTCTTTCCGTGGGCCGTTGCGTTTGGCGACGTCGGTATGTTCGGATTCTGGTCAATGATCATATTCCTCGGCGTTTTGACGATCGGTTTCATTTACGAATGGCGTAAGGGAGCGCTCGAATGGGAGTAAGCACACCGGCAACGCAGCCGCTGCCGCCCGGCGCTGAGCAGACGGCTGTCTTGAAGACAGTCTCGGACGAACTCGCGGATAAGGGTTTCGTTATCGCGCAAGCGGATAAACTCGTGAATTGGGCGCGAACTGGCTCGCTTTGGCCGATGACCTTCGGCTTGGCCTGCTGCGCCGTGGAAATGATCCACGCCTATATGCCCCGATACGATTTGGACCGTTTCGGCGTCGTTGTGCGCGCGAGCCCGCGCCAATCCGACGTGATGATCGTTGCCGGAACACTGACCAACAAAATGGCGCCGGCGCTGCGTAAAGTTTACGACCAAATGGCCGAGCCTCGTTGGGTGATCTCGATGGGTTCATGCGCCAATGGCGGCGGTTATTATCACTATTCGTATTCGGTGGTTCGTGGTTGCGACCGTATTGTTCCTGTAGACATTTATGTCCCGGGTTGCCCGCCGACCGCGGAAGCTTTGGTCTACGGTATCCTGCAATTGCAGAAGAAGATCCGGCGCACCGGAACGATCGCGCGATAGGCCGTCACGATGGATGAAGCAACGCAGTCGCTCCAAGAACTTGGCGGTTACATCGAATCGCAGCTGTCCAACGACGTTCTCAAATTTTGGACCGCGAACCGCGAGTTGAACGTCGAGATTCGACCGGACGGTATTACAAAGGTCCTGAAATTTCTGCGCACGGACGCGAATTGCCTTTTTGAGATGTTGGTCGACATATGCGGTGTCGACTATCCGGACCGCGAGGCCAGGTTCGAAGTCGTCTACAATTTGCTATCGCTGCGTCACAACCAGCGGGTTCGCATCAAACTCTCCGTTGATGAGGAAACGTCTGTCGCTTCGGTGATGTCTATTTATCCATCCGCATCGTGGTTCGAGCGTGAATGCTGGGATATGTACGGCATCTTTTTCTCGGGGCATTCGGATTTGCGACGATTGCTGACGGATTACGGTTTTGACGGCCATCCGTTCCGTAAAGATTTCCCGCTGACGGGTTATGTGGAAGTTCGTTACGACGATGAGCAACGGCGTGTCGTCTATGAACCCGTCAAGCTGACGCAGGCATTCCGGTCGTTCGATTTCTTGAGTCCTTGGGAAGCGATGACCCGCGAGCTTCCGGGCGATGAAAAAGCAACCACGGAGGATCAAGGCTGATGGCTGGCGCCGACTCCGAAATCAAAACCATGACGATCAATTTCGGCCCGCAGCATCCCGCTGCGCATGGTGTGTTGCGGATGGTCATGGAGATGGACGGCGAGGTCGTCGAACGGATCGATCCTCATATCGGTTTGCTGCATCGAGGCACCGAGAAGCTCATCGAGTATAAGACCTATATGCAGGCGATCCCGTATTTCGATCGGCTCGATTACGTCTCGCCGATGTGCCAGGAACACGCTTTCGTGTTGGCGGCGGAAAGGCTCTTGGGTATTGAACCGCCGCGTCGCGGACAATTCATCCGGGTTTTGTTCGATGAAATCACACGCATCCTGAATCATTTGTTGAACGTTCCGGCGCTCGCAATGGACGTGGGTGCGATGACGCCGATGCTTTGGGCGTTTGAGCAGCGCGAACTACTGATGGAGTTCTATGAGCGCGTTTGCGGGGCACGGCTCCATGCCGCGTATTACCGGGTCGGCGGTGTCCACCAGGATATGCCAGCCGGGATGGCGGACGATATACTCGAATGGATTGATCAGTTCCCGAAATTCATCGACGATATGGAAACGCTGCTTACGGAAAACCGCATTTTCAAGCAACGTTGTGTCGATATCGGGATTGTTTCCGCAGAGGATGCGATGGCGTGGGGCTTTACGGGTCCGATGCTCCGTGGCTCGGGCGTTGCGTGAGATCTGCGGAAAGCGCAACCCTATGACGTTTATGACGAGATCGATTTCGATATTCCGATCGGTAAGAATGGCGATTGCTACGACCGGTATTTGGTGCGCGTTGAAGAAATGCGCCAAAGCCTGAGCATCATGAAGCAATGCATTGAAATGATGCCAGACGGACCCGTGCTTTCAGAAGATGGGAAAGTATCGCCGCCACGCCGAGGCGACATGAAGCAATCGATGGAAGCGCTGATCCATCACTTCAAGCTTTACACAGAAGGCGTTCACGTCCCGGCCGGTGAAACCTACACCGCCGTCGAGGCGCCTAAAGGGGAGTTCGGCGTCTATCTCGTTGCGGACGGCACCAACAAGCCGTATCGCTGCAAGATTCGTGCGCCAGGATTTGCGCATCTCGCGGCAATGGATTTCATGTGCAAAGGACACATGCTGGCGGATTCGGTCGCTGTACTCGGCTCTATGGATGTCGTGTTCGGCGAGATCGATCGTTAGCGGTAAAGGCAAAGCAAGCATGAGCGAAAGGTTCGAATTTACGCCCGAGTATCTCGAGCAAGCCAAGAAGGCGATGGCGAAATACCCGGAAGGGCGCCAGCAAAGTGCGGTTTTGGCGTTGCTAGATTTGGCTCAGCGGCAAAACACGGATGGTCACTACGTGACGCCGGCAGCAGTTGATACCATCGCCGAAATGCTCGATATGGCGCGAATCCGTGTGATGGAGGTCGCAACCTTTTTCACCATGATCAACCTCGAGCCGGTCGGGAAATACTTGCTTCAATGCTGCACGACGACGCCGTGCTGGTTGCGCGGGTCGACAGAAGTGCACGATGCAATTCAATCGCACCTGGGTATCCGTAACGGAGAGACAACCGAAGACGGTCTGTTTACGTTGATGGAAGTCGAGTGTTTGGGCGCTTGCGCGAATGCGCCGATGGTTCAGATCAACGATGACTATTACGAAGATCTCGACGGCGACATCATTGTCAAAATTTTGGACGCCTTGAAGAACGGCGAAGCTCCGCCGAGAGGACCGCAGAACGGACGGCAAAACTCCGCGCCTATCGGCGGACCGCAAACCTTGCTTGATATGGATTTTGGAGGCGAGTGAGCATGCTAGAAGATAAAGATCGCATCTTCACAAACCTATACGGTCTCCACGATTTCCGGTTGGCCGGCGCGCGTCAGCGGGGCGACTGGGACAACACAAAGAAACTGTTGGAGATGGGCCGCGACGGTATCATTGAAGAGGTTAAGAGTTCGGGCTTGAGAGGGCGCGGTGGCGCCGGCTTCCCGGCGGGCCTCAAATGGTCCTTTATGCCCAAAGAAACCGACGGGCGGCCTGCGTATCTTGTCGTCAATGCGGACGAGAGCGAGCCCGGCACCTGTAAAGATCGGGAAATCATGCGCCATGATCCGCACAAGCTTCTGGAAGGGTGCTTGTTGGCCGGTTTCGCGATGGGTGCATATGCCGCTTACATATATATCCGCGGCGAATTCTTCAATGAAGCGGTTGCGCTTCAGGAGGCCGTTGACGAAGCCTACGACGCGGGATTAATAGGCAAGAATGCCTGTGGTTCCGGCTATGACTTTGACATTTACGTTCATCGTGGAGCTGGCGCCTATATATGCGGTGAAGAAACGGCTTTGCTGGAGAGCCTTGAGGGCAAGAAAGGTCAGCCCCGGCTCAAACCGCCATTCCCGGCGGCTGCAGGTGTCTGGGGATGCCCGACCACGGTCAACAATGTCGAGACGATTGCAGTCGTCCCGACGATCTTGCGGCGCAGCGCGAGCTGGTTCTCAAGCTTTGGTCGCGAAAACAATACCGGCACGAAGGTGTTTTGCATTTCGGGCCACGTCGAGAAGCCGTGTGTTGTCGAGGACTCGATGTCGATCCCGTTGCGTGAGTTAATCGAGACGCACGCTGGTGGTGTACGCGGTGGCTGGGACAATTTGAAAGCTGTCATTCCGGGCGGTAGCTCGATGCCGCTGGTCCCGAAGTCCGTCTGTGACACCTTGCTGATGGACTTCGATGCATTGACCGAGGCGCAGTCGGCCCTCGGGACGGCGGCGATCATCGTGATGGATCAGTCGACCGATATCATTAAGGCCATAGCCCGCATCGCGTATTTCTACAAACACGAAAGCTGCGGGCAGTGCACACCGTGCCGGGAGGGCAGCGGATGGATGTGGCGCGTTCTCGAGCGGATGGCCCGTGGTGACGCGGATGTCGAAGAGATCGATATGCTCTGGGATGTCACGAAGCAGATTGAAGGCCATACCATTTGCGCTTTCGGTGACGCTGCAGCTTGGCCTGTTCAAGGATTGTTGCGTCACTTCCGGGAAGAGATTGAGCATCGCCTTTTGCAGAGTAAAGGCGTCGGCGCGCAAGCGGCGGAGTAGGAGCGGAATATGCCGAAGCTAAAGGTTGACGGAATCGAGGTTGAAGTACCGCCGGGATCGACCGTCTTGCAAGCTTGCGAGGCGGCTGGAAAGGAAATCCCGCGCTTCTGTTATCACGACCGTCTCTCGATTGCCGGCAATTGCCGTATGTGCTTGGTTGAGGTGAAGCCCGGACCGCCGAAGCCTGCCGCTAGCTGTGCGCTGCCGGCAGGCGACGATATGGAAGTCTTCACCGATTCCGAAATGGCCCGAAAAGGGCGCGAAGGCGTGATGGAGTTCCTCCTGATCAACCACCCGCTGGATTGTCCGATTTGCGACCAGGGTGGCGAATGCGACTTGCAAGACCAAGCTATGGGTTTTGGTCATGCCGGTAGCCGTTATCGCGAGAACAAGCGCGCCGTCGAAGACAAATACATGGGCCCGCTGATCAAAACGATCATGACCCGCTGTATCCATTGCACGCGCTGCGTCCGTTTCTCGACGGAAGTTGCCGGTGTTGAAGATATGGGCTTGATCAATCGCGGTGAGAACGCGGAAATCACGACCTTGGAACATGCAGTCGCATCTGAGCTGTCGGGCAATGTGATCGACTTATGCCCGGTGGGCGCGCTGACATCGAAGCCGTATGCGTTTGTCGCTCGTCCCTGGGAGCTGACGAAGACGGAATCGATCGACGTAATGGACGCGGTCGGCAGCAACGTCCGGATCGATGCACGGGGCAACGAGGTGCTGCGTGTCTTGCCGCGTTTGCATGAAGATGTGAACGAGGAATGGATTTCCGATAAGACTCGTTTTGCGTGCGACGGATTGAGCCGTCAGCGTTTGGATCAGCCGTATATCCGGGGTGCGGATGGCCGGTTGGCACCCGCGAGTTGGCAGGATGCGCTGGCTTTGGCCGCCGATAAGCTAAAAGAAGCGGGCGGTGCGAAGACCGGCGCCATTATCGGCGATCATGCGAGTGTCGAGGCCATGTTCGCAATGAAGGGCCTGATGGACCGGCTCGGATCTCCGAACCTGGATTGCCGGCAAGACGGTGCTGCGTTAGATGCTTCGGTCGCGGCGGCTTATCGCTTCAATACAACAATTGCCGGCATCGAAGACGCGGATGCCTGCCTGATCATCGGGTCAGACCCTCGGGTCGAGGCGCCTGTCCTGAATTCTCGTTTGCGCAAGCGTTATCTAGAGGGCGGGTTCAAGATTGGCGTAGTGGGACCGAATAACGATCTTACCTACAAGTACGAGCATCTTGGCGCAGGCGGCGACACGCTGCAGCAACTGGCTGACGGTAGCCACGCGTTCTGCGAGACGCTGAAAGCTGCGGAACGTCCGATGTTGATCTTGGGCATGGGCGCCCTGTCACGCGGGGATGGTGCAGCGGTTTTGGCGGCGGCTCGTAAGATCGCCAACGACACCGGCATGGTTTTGGACGGATGGAACGGTTTCAACGTTCTTCACACCGCGGCGTCGCGGGTCGGCGGCCTGATGGTTGGCTGCCTGCCGGGCGACGGCGGTAAGACCACGAATGAAATCTTGGATGGCGCAAAATCCGGCGATATTTCAGTGGTTTATTTGCTGGCCGCGGATGAGGTCGATACCGATCAACTCGGCAACGCGTTCGTCATTTACCAAGGCCATCACGGTGATGCGGGTGCCCATAAGGCGTCCATAATTTTCCCAAGCGCAGCTTACACGGAACAGAACGGCATCTTCGTGAACACCGAAGGCCGTATCCAGCTCGCGAAACGCGCAGCGTTCCCGCCGGGTGAGGCGAAGGAAGACTGGGCGATCCTACGCGCTCTCTCAGGCGAGCTTGGGACGCCTCTTCCTTACGATACGCAGGACGCATTGCGCCGCGCGCTGCAGGAGACGAACGGCGCATTCCTTGCGATCGATACGGTCGAGCCGGCGGCGTGGGGCGAATTCGGCACAGAGGGTGCGCTCGATGCAGCAGCTTTCAGCTCTCCGATCTCCAATTTCTATATGACTGACCCCATCAGTCGGGCATCGGAGACGATGGCGAAATGCGTCGAGGAAATCCTCGGCACGGCGGAGGCGACGGGAACCGATGGCTGAACTCTGGGATAGTTATATCTGGCCAACGGCCTGGATCGTTATTCTGATCGTATTGATCGTAACACCGATCCTTTTGAGCGTTGCTTATCTCACCTTGGCTGAGCGTAAAGTCATTGGCTGGATGCAGTACCGCAAAGGGCCAAACGTTGTCGGTCCGTTTGGGTTGCTGCAGCCGCTCGCCGATGGTGCGAAACTCTTCCTGAAAGAGACGATTGTCCCGTCAGGCTCCAACCGGATCATTTTCGTTTTGGCGCCGATGATCACGTTTATCTTGAGCCTCATCGCTTGGGCGGTCATTCCTTTCGATTCCGGATGGGTTCTCGCCGATATCAATGTCGGTGTGTTGTATCTCTTTGCGATCTCTTCGCTTGGCGTCTACGGCATCATCATGGCGGGGTGGGCGTCGAACTCGAAATACGCATTTTATGGCGCGCTTCGCTCGGCCGCTCAAATGGTCTCTTATGAAGTCTCCATCGGTTTCGTCATCGTCACGGTTCTTCTTGCCGTTGGTTCGTTGAATCTGACGCAAGTCGTTGAGTCGCAAGCCGGCGACGGTTTCTGGAACTGGCATTTCTTCGGCATTCTGTTCCCGATGTTCATTGTCTTCATCATCTCGGCGCTGGCAGAGACGAACCGGGCGCCTTTCGATTTGCCGGAAGCGGAAGCGGAGCTGGTCTCCGGCTACAACGTCGAATACTCGTCGATGACATTCGCGATGTTCTTCCTTGGTGAATACGCGAATATGATCCTGATGAGCGGTATGACGGCCGTGCTGTTTTTGGGCGGATGGTTGCCGCCAATCGATATTGCACCATTCAATTGGATCCCAGGGCCCATCTGGTTCGCGTTGAAGATCGCGGCTTGTCTGTTCATTTTCCTTTGGGTCCGCGCGACGTTCCCCCGCTATCGCTATGATCAACTCATGCGGCTTGGCTGGAAAGTTTTCTTGCCGCTGTCGCTGCTCTGGGTTGTTTTGACGGCGGGGTATCTGCTTGCGACAAACCAAGTACCCCCGGCAGGTGGCGCCTAATGGCTGCGATTTCCGGGATAGGAGAGGTATAGGGCGATGGCATTTATTGACCGTACCGCAAGAGCGTTCCTGCTATGGGAACTGGTGCACGGAATGTCGCTGACGTTGCGCGCGATGTTCAAGCCGAAGCACACGATCAACTATCCTTACGAGAAAGGACCACTGTCGCCACGGTTCCGTGGGGAGCACGTCTTGCGGCGCTATCCGAATGGAGAAGAGCGTTGCATCGCTTGTAAGCTGTGCGAGGCCATTTGCCCGGCGCTTGCGATTACGATCGAGGCCGAGCCTCGCGAGGACGGCAGTCGCCGGACAACGCGTTACGATATCGACATGACGAAGTGCATCTATTGCGGTTACTGCCAGGAGGCGTGTCCGGTGGATGCGATCGTCGAAGGGCCGAACTTTGAGTTCGCGACAGAGACCCGTGAGGAATTGTTCTACAACAAAGAAAAATTGCTCGATAACGGTGACCGTTGGGAACACGAAATTTCGGCAAATATCGAGCTCGATGCACCATACCGCTAGTTCGATATATACGGGTGGAAGAGGGAGAGAGTAGGTAAATGATTGTTCAGGGATTGGCGTTTTATCTCTTTGCGTTCGTCGCCGTTGCGTCGGCCGTGATGGTGATTTCCGCCCGTAATCCTGTGCATTCCGTTCTGTTCCTTATCCTGTCGTTCTTTAACGCGGCAGGGTTGTTCGTTCTGATGGGGGCGGAGTTCCTGGCGATGATTTTGGTCGTCGTTTATGTCGGTGCCGTTGCCGTCCTCTTCCTGTTCGTCGTGATGATGCTCGACATTAACTTCTCAGAGCTCCGAGAAGGCTTTCTCCAATATCTGCCGATTGGCGCGTTGATTGGGATTATCCTCTTGGCGGAACTCATTTTGGTATTGGGAAGTTGGATCGCAGTCCCGGAAACTTCCGCGGTGGCCGCCGCGCCGATACCGCCGCCCGAAAAGGTCAGCAATACCCTGGCGCTTGGACAGTTGATTTACACCCAGTACATCTACTTCTTCCAAGCCGCTGGATTGATCCTCTTGGTGGCTATGGTCGGCGCGATTGTTTTGACGCTTCGCCAGCGACCGGGCGTGCGTAAACAGAAAATTGCAGATCAGCTGGCGCGCCGGCGCGAGGATGCCGTCGAAGTCGTCAAGGTCGAGCCGGGGAGCGGGATCTAATGCTTGAGATTGGCCTTGGACATTACTTGACCGTTGCCGCGATTCTTTTCACGCTCGGTCTCTTTGGCGTCTTCCTCAATCGGAAAAACATCATCATTATCTTGATGTCGATTGAGCTGATGCTGCTTGCCGTTAACATTAATTTGGTCGCGTTCTCGGCACATTTGCAGGACTTGCTCGGACAGGTCTTCGCGATGTTTGTATTGACGGTCGCCGCGGCGGAAGCCGCCATCGGTTTGGCGATCCTGGTCACCTATTATCGCAATCGAGGTTCGATCGCGGTTGAAGACGTTAATCTGATGAAGGGCTGATTGGGCATGGAAATAGCCATTGTATTTCTACCGCTGATCGGCGCCATCATCGCCGGATTTTTCGGACGGTTTATCGGCGATAAGGGATCGTCGATCCTCACCTCGGCATTGCTTACAATTTCGGCGGTGCTCTCGTGGATCATGTTCTACGAGATCATATTCGGATCGGGACCGCGACCGGTTGAGCTCTTCACCTGGATCAATGTTGGGGACTTCGCGTTCAATTGGGCGTTGAAGATGGACCAATTGACGGCGGTCATGCTGGTCGTTGTGACGACGGTCTCCGCCGTCGTCCACTGGTATTCTATCGGCTATATGCATCATGATCCGGGGATCCCCCGTTTCTTTGCGTATCTCAGCCTGTTTACCTTCTTCATGCTGATGTTGGTGACATCCGATAACCTCGTCCAACTCTTCTTCGGCTGGGAAGGGGTTGGACTTGCCTCATATCTCCTGATCGGGTTCTGGTATAACCGACCATCAGCAAACGCAGCTGCGATTAAGGCCTTTTTGGTCAACCGGGTTGGCGACTTTGGCTTTGCACTCGGAATTTTCGCGACATTCGTTCTGTTTGAGACGGTGCAGCTGGATACGATCTTCGCCGCCGTTCCCGGCAAAGCGGATGCGCAGTTGGTCTTCCTCGGCTATGAATTCCATGCGATGACGGTCATTTGTCTGTTGCTCTTCATGGGGGCGATGGGCAAATCGGCGCAACTGGGTTTGCACACCTGGCTGCCGGACGCGATGGAAGGTCCGACACCGGTCTCTGCGTTGATCCATGCGGCGACGATGGTGACGGCCGGCGTCTTCATGGTCTGTCGTCTTTCGCCGATGTTTGAGTTTTCGGAAACGGCCTTGATGGTCGTCACGGTTGTGGGTGCATCGACGGCCTTCTTTGCGGCGACGGTCGGGCTCACGCAAAACGATATTAAGCGCGTGATCGCTTATTCGACCTGCTCGCAACTCGGTTACATGTTCTTCGCGGCGGGCGTGTCGGCCTACGGCGCGGCGATGTTCCATCTCTTCACACACGCCTTCTTTAAAGCCTTGCTGTTCCTTGGTTCGGGTAGCGTCATCCATGCGATGTCGGACGAACAGGATATGCGGAAGATGGGCGGCATCTGGAAGATGGTTCCCTATACTTATGCCTTTATGTGGATCGGTAGTCTCGCCCTCGCGGGAATCGGGATACCGGGCATCTTCGGGTTTGCGGGTCACTATTCGAAGGACATTATCCTCGAGGCCACCTGGGCAGCGAATAGCGGGGTCGGTTACTACGCGTTCTGGCTTGGGCTCGCAGGCGCCTTTATGACGGCATTTTACTCTTGGCGACTACTCTTCATGACCTTCCATGGCGAGACCCGAGCTGACGAGAAGGTCTTCGCGCATGTCCACGAATCGCCTTGGATCATGATCGGCCCGCTCTTCGTCTTGGCGATTGGCGCTGTCGTTGCCGGTGCGATCGGTTATTACGGCTTCGTTGGCGGTGGATACGCCGAGTTCTGGGGCGACTCATTGAAAGTCCTCCCAACACATACCGCGCCGTTCGAAGCGGTAAATGTGCCCCTTTGGGTCAAATTGGCGCCGCTTGTCATGGCCGTAGGCGGTATCTGGCTCGCGTATCGGATGTATATCCAGAAACCGGGTATGGCGGAACGTTGGCGCGCATTCCACGAAGAGCTTTACCAGTTCAGCCTCAATAAATGGTACTTCGACGAACTGTTCGACCGTATTTTTGTTCGTCCGGCGTTCTGGTTCGGTCGACTGTTCTGGAAGAAGGGCGACGGCGCGATCATCGACGGTTTTGGACCGGACGGCATTGCCGCGGTCAGCCGGCGTGTTGCGTCGCGTATGAGTTGGCTGCAGAGCGGCTATGTATATCACTACGCTTTTGCCATGTTGATCGGCGTTGTTGCGCTGATTACCTGGTATATGGCTGTCGGGACGGCGGGGTAAGTATCGATGGCCAGTGAAATGCCTTGGTTGAGTATTGTCACGTTCACGCCGCTCGTAGGCGCGATCCTTATTCTTTTGTTGGTCCGCGGTTCACCCGAGGATGTCGCGCGAAACGCGCGTTGGAGCGCCCTGTGGACGTCAGGCATTACGTTCTTCATCTCTTTGTTTATCTGGGTGAATTTCGACACCTCGACACACGCTTTCCAGTTTGTGGAGAAGGCGCCGTGGATGCCGGAGTACAAGATCAACTACCACATGGGCGTCGATGGCATCTCGATGTTCTTCGTGCTGTTGTCGACCTTGCTTACCCCGATCTGTATTGGCGCGAGCTGGAACGCCATCCAGGATAAAGTGAAGGAATATATGGTCGCCTTCCTCGTCCTCGAGACGATGATGGTGGGGATGTTCTGTGCGCTCGATTTCGTCGCGTTCTATATCTTCTTCGAAGCGGTCCTGATCCCGATGTTCCTAATTATCGGCGTTTGGGGCGGGCCGCGTCGGGTATACGCAGCGTTCAAGTTCTTCCTGTATACACTGCTCGGCTCTGTCTTGATGTTGTTGGCAATTCTTGTCGCGTATTTCCAGGCGGGCACGACCGATATTCCGACGCTCATGGCCTTCGACTTCCCGCTGAACCTGCAATACTGGATGTGGTTGGCGTTCTTCGCATCGTTTGCGGTGAAGGTGCCGATGTGGCCGGTCCACACGTGGTTGCCGGATGCGCACGTCGAAGCGCCGACGGCGGGCTCCGTCATCTTGGCGGGTGTCTTGCTGAAGATGGGTGGATACGGGTTCTTGCGCTTCTCATTGTCGATGTTGCCGGAAGCCTCCGAGTTCTTCACGCCCTTGGTCTACGGCCTCAGTATCGTCGCGGTGATCTACACGTCACTGGTCGCTTTGGCGCAAGAGGACATGAAGAAGCTCATCGCATATTCGTCCATTGCGCATATGGCGTTCGTCACGGTCGGTATCTTCGCCGGCAACGAGCAGGCGATCGCCGGCTCGATCATTCAGATGTTGAGCCACGGTATCGTCTCTGCGGCACTCTTCCTCTGCGTTGGCGTGGTGTACGACCGAATTCATTCGCGTGAGATTGAAACGTATGGCGGGCTGGTGCATCGCATGCCGTTTTATGCGTTTGTCTTTCTGTTGTTTACCTTGGCGTCCGTCGGCCTTCCGGGGACGAGCGGTTTCGTCGGCGAGATACTTGTGTTGGTTGGCGCATTTAAGGCAAGCACCTGGGTCGCCGCATTGATTGCGACAGGCATGGTCCTTGGCGCGGCCTATATGCTGTATCTGTATCGGCGGGTGATATTCGGCGAGTTGACCAAGGAACACTTGATGAAGATCACGGACCTCAACAAGCGAGAAATCTTGATCTTCGCGCCACTCGTGATCATCGTCATTTGGATGGGGGTATATCCGGCTCCATTCCTTGAAGCTATCGATGCATCTGTCGCAAACCTGGTGAAAAATTATCAGGGCGCTTTGGCCGCCGCGGCGGAAACGGCTATGACAACGGCGTCGAAGTAGGGACAAGATATGACTGAACTACCCAACTTCTACCCGGCCCACCCTGAAATCCTTCTCGCGTGCGCGGCAATGGCCTACATGATGATTGGCGTTTTCGTGCGCGAAGAACGGGCCATGGGGATCGTGCATTACCTGTCGCTTGCAGCGTTGATCGTTGTCGGTATCGCTGTTTTACCGATGCGTGGACAGGAACTTATGGCCTTCAACGGGCAGTTCGTCAGTGACGATTTCACCGTCTTCATGAAGATACTGATTTTACTGGGAACGTTCCTGTCACTGATTATGAGCCAGAGCTATCTCAAGCGGGAAGATATGAGGCGCTTTGAGTATCCGGTTCTGATGCTGTTCGCGACGGTCGGTATGATGATGATGGTCTCGGCGAACGACCTCATCGCGCTCTATCTTGGCTTGGAACTCCAAAGTCTGTCGCTCTACGTGCTTGCTGCCTTTAAGCGGGACACGACGCGGTCGTCGGAGGCGGGGCTGAAGTACTTTGTCCTTGGGGCACTGTCCTCGGGCATGTTGCTTTACGGCTGTTCGATGATCTATGGCTTTGCCGGCACAACATCCTTCGATGGCTTGGTCCAAGTCTTGGGCGGTGATCAGACGGCCTCCGTTGGATTGATCGTTGGTATCGTTTTCTTGATCGCCGGCCTTGCCTTCAAGATTTCCGCCGTGCCGTTCCATATGTGGACGCCGGATGTTTATGAAGGTGCACCGACGCCGATCACGGCATTCTTTGCGGTCGCCCCGAAGATTGCGGCGATTTCGCTCTTCGTTCGTGTGATGATGGATCCGTTTGGCGGGTTGGTCGAAGAATGGCGCCAAATTATCATCTTCGTCTCCGTACTCTCGATGATTCTCGGCGCTTTTGCCGCGATTGCACAAACCAATATTAAGCGACTGATGGCCTACAGTTCGATCGGCCATATGGGCTATGCGCTCGTCGGTCTCGCTTCCGGTAGCGAAGCCGGTATCCAAGGCGTTATCCTCTACATGACCATCTACCTCGCGATGAATGTTGGCACGTTCGCCTGCATCCTCGCGATGCGCCGTAAGGGAGAGATGGTTGAGGAAATCAGCGACCTAGCCGGTCTTAGTAAATCGAACCCGATGCTGGCGGCGGCCTTGTTGGTCTTCATGTTCTCGATGGCGGGCATTCCGCCGCTCGCGGGTTTCTTCGGAAAGCTTTACATTTTCTTGGCGGCGATCGAAGCGCAGCTCTACGTCCTTGCGATCATTGGCGTTGTTGCGAGCGTTGTGGGTGCTTTCTATTATCTTCGGATCGTCAAAATCATGTATTTCGACGAAGCGGCCGAGCCATTCGATCAGCCGATGGGCAGTGGCCTAAGCGGTGTCGTTACGGTTACGAGTATTGTAACGCTGCTGTTCTTCTTCGTCTTGGCACCGGTATTGGATAGTGCCGCTGCCGCGGCAGCCGCATTGCTCGCCGGATAACCACGCAGCGGCGATTTCATGGGGTTTAGGCCCGTTAAGCACGGACGTTTCGAAATCGATCATCGAGAAAGCGTCGCGTCGACCAACGACGAAGCGCGGCTGCTTGCGGATAGCGGGGCGCCAGACCGCACGGCGGTCTGGGCGGACATGCAGACCGCTGGAAAGGGGCGCCGGGGCAGAAATTGGTCGTCGCCCATCGGAAATATGTATGTGTCGCTTCTTTTGCGGCCGCAGTGTGAGTTATCTCGCGCTGCGCAAATCTCTTTGGTCGCTGCTCTCGGGTTGGGCGATGCGATAAGCCAGTTCGTGGCGCCTGAGAGGATTACAAACAAATGGCCAAACGATGTCTTGATTGACGGTAAGAAAGTTGCGGGCCTTCTGCTTGAGTCTTCGAGCAGCGGGACGGGCGAGACTAGCTGGGTCATTGTTGGGTGCGGTGCAAACATCTCAAGCTTTCCGGATCTCGCGGATTATGCGACAACCTGCCTGAGTGACGCAGCGGCGCAGTCGGTACCGGTTGACGCGTTTCTGCCTTGTTTCTTGGATTGCTTCGACGAGCGATATTCTGCTTGGTTGAAATCGGGAATAGCTGAGACCCGAGAGGAATGGCTCAAACGTGCGCATCATATCGGACGAGAAATTACGGTGAGACTCCCGACAGAAGAGAAGCAAGGCATATTCGAGGGACTCGATATGGACGGTGCGCTCATTCTAGCGTTGCCGAACGGCGAGAGAGAGCTCGTAACGGCGGGCGACGTTTTCGCCGCCGCCTAAGGACAGATCAATGCTGCTAGCAGTCGATTCTGGGAATACGAACACCGTCTTCGCTGTCTATGACGGAGATGATTGTCGAGGGGTTTGGCGATGTGGCACGAATCCCCGCCGTACAGCTGACGAATATGCAGTTTGGCTGATCGATTTGATGGCGCTTGAAGGATTGGACCGGGAGGTCGTGACAGATGCGATCGTTAGTAGTGTCGTTCCCGAGGGCAATTTCAACCTGACCACCTTATGCAAGCGGTACTTCAAATGCGATCCGATGTTCATCGGCGAGGACGATTGCGATCTCGGGATCGAGGCCTTGATCGATCGCCCGGATCAAGTCGGTGCAGACCGTCTGGTAAATACGGTTGCGGTACACGGTAGATATGAAGGCGCCCTGATCGTTGTTGATTTCGGGACGGCGACGACCTTCGATGTCGTTGACGAAGACGGGAATTATCGCGGCGGCGTCATATGCCCAGGTATAAATCTCTCGCTCGATGCGTTGTATATGGCCGCCGCGCAATTACCGCGCGTCGATATTCGAGCGACGACTAGTATTATCGGCAAAGCGACCGTGCCCGCGATGCAGTCCGGCATTTTTTGGGGCTATATCGGTATGATCGAAGGGCTGGTTGAACGGATCCGAGGCGAATTCGGAGCCAAGATGACTGTCGTTGCGACCGGCGGTTTAGCGCCGCTATTTGCGGAGGCCACGAATGTCATCGATCACGTGTATCCAGACATGACCTTGCGGGGGTTGGTCGAGGTCCATAAGAGAAATCGCCGTTGATGTCGGGTTATTTAGATACCGGCGCGCCGGGTTCGGAAGAGCTTCTGTTTCTTCCCTTGGGAGGTGCCGGCGAAATCGGGATGAACTTGAATCTATACGGTCACGACGGCCAGTGGCTTATGGTCGATTTTGGCATAACCTTCGGAGACGAAACGACGCCCGGTGTCGATGTCATTACGCCGGACCCAAGCTTTATCGCAGAACGCAAAGGCGATCTCGCAGGATTGGTCTTGACGCATGCCCATGAGGACCACTTAGGTGCGGTGCCGTACCTTTGGCCGGAGATCGAATGTCCGATTTATGCAACGCCTTTTACGGCGAGCGTCTTACAGCGAAAATTGGCGGAGACCAGTTTTGGCCACCGCGTTGAAATCAATGTAATTCCTTTGTCCGGCAAGTTTTCTGTCGGCCCCTTTGAAGTTGAACTGATCACTATTACCCATTCGATACCCGAACCGAATGCCGTCGTGTTGCGGACGCCGTCGGGCACGGTCATGCATACAGGTGATTGGAAACTGGATCCGGATCCTTTGGTTGGCCGGTCAACGGATGAGCAGAGATTGGCCGAGGTGGGGGAAGAAGGCGTCCTCGCGATGGTTTGCGATTCGACGAATGTATTCGTGCCGGGGACGTCTGGCTCGGAAGGCGATGTCCGCGAGAACCTAATGGAATTGGTGGGCAAGTACGACAAACGCGTTGCTGTTGCGTGTTTTGCTTCGAATGTCGCGCGGTTAGAGACAATCGCGCGCGTCGGTGAGGCGCATGACCGCAGTGTAGCATTGGTCGGTCGTTCATTGTGGCGCATTTATGAATTGGCAAAAGAGAACGGCTACCTCACCGATATTCAACCCTTCATCACGGAGAAGGACGTCGGTTACCTGCCGCCAGAGCGTGTTCTCATGATTTGTACCGGAAGCCAAGGCGAGCCGCGTGCAGCGTTGCCGAGGATTGCGGCTGGCGATCATCCGGATGTTGATTTGAGTGAGGGCGATGTTGTTGTCTTTTCGAGCCGCGTAATTCCGGGCAACGAAAAAGCGATTGGCCGATTGCACAATAAACTGACGATGCGCGGTATTGAGATCGTTACAGCCAAGGACGACGATGTCCATGTTTCAGGACATCCGGCACGTGATGAGCTTGTGCAGATGTATCAATGGATCAATCCGAAGATCGCGGTGCCTGTGCATGGTGAAGCGCGGCATATGATTGCGCATGCGAAATTGGCGCGCGAATGTCAGGTACCCCAGCCGATTGTGGCGTTGAACGGCTCGATGGTCCGATTGGCGCCCGGTCGGGCGGAGATCGTCGATGAGGTCTTTTCGGATCGCCTCGCCTTGGACGGCAATCGGTTGGTTCCACTGCATAGTCAGGCGATCAAGGACCGCCGCCGTATGACCTATCACGGCACGGCCGTCGCGACCGTCGTCGTCGATGCAAAGGGCCGCTTGGTCGAAGATCCGATCGTCACGGTTAATGGGGTCTACGACGCTGAAGACGAAGACGAGATCGAACAGGAAGTGATGGCTGCGGTCGCTGCGGCTATAGACGATCTCCGGCCGGATCAACGCCGCGATGACAGTATGGTGGGCGAGATGTCGCGCCGCGCGGTGCGGCGATGCATTCGGGCACTGTGCGGGAAAAAACCGCACACTGAAATACATTTGGTTAGGGTGTAGAAGGAAGCGGCTATGATCGGAAAATTAAATCACGTTGCGATAGCCGTCCCGGATCTAGCGGCGGCGTCTGCGAGCTATCGCGATACACTCGGGGCAAAAGTATCGGAACCGTTGGATCTTCCCTCACACGGCGTGACGACGATTTTTGTCGAACTCGAGAACACAAAATTGGAATTGCTGCATCCGCTCGGCGACGAATCTCCGATTGCAAAGTTCCTGGAACGTAATCCAGGTGGAGGCATTCATCATATCTGCTACGAGGTTGCGGATATTTATGCGGCCCGAGATAAACTGGAAAGTGACGGAATGCGCGTGCTGGGGGACGGGGAGCCAAGTATAGGCGCTCATGATAAGCCGGTACTGTTTCTTCATCCGAAGGATTTCAACGGCACGTTGATTGAGTTGGAGCAGGCGTAGGTCGAGGGACGCTCTATGGGTTTGATTTCAGGCACACTCGTTTATGTCATCATCTGGTGGCTGGTTTTGTTCATTGTATTGCCGTGGGGAAATCGACCGCCTGATGTCGTGGAAGATGGACACGCTTCGAGCGCGCCAGAGAATCCTCGGCTTTGGCAGAAAGTGGGAATCACGACGGTGATTGCCGCGGTAATCTTTACGATCATCTATTTCGTTGCAGAGGCGGGATTGATCAATTTCAGGGTCGAACAAAAATAGCGGGGCGGTTCCCGACGACCCAACTTCAAGAAAAGGATACGGTTATGCGAACGGCGGCGAAGGTTTTGGTCGACACATTGGTTGCGCACGGGATTGACCGCGCGTTTTGTGTGCCGGGAGAGAGCTATCTCGCGGTCATGGATGCGTTGCACGATGATCCGGTCCTGGATTTGGTGAGCTGCCGCCATGAAGGCGGAGCCGCTTGGATGGCTTTGGCGGATGCTAAATTGACGGGTCGGGCGGGGATTGTTTTTGCCAGCCGCGGACCGGGGGCGACGAACGCGTCGATTGCCGGACATTCGGCGGAGCAGGGATCATTCCCGCTTGTCATGCTGATGGGGCAGGTGAGTACGAGTAAGATCGGCAAACGCGCGACTCAGGAAATCAACTACAACAAGACGTTTTCCGATATCGCGAAATCCGTAGAAGAAGTCGATAAGCCCGATCGGGTCGGCGAGGTCGTCGCGCGCGCCATTCGAATTGCCGAAAGCGGCACACCCGGACCTGTTGTCGTCGCATTGCCGACGGATGTCCTGGCGGCGACTTCGGACGCCGCCACAGTGACGCGCCGAAAGGGGGCGGCGGTTCGCCCCAACGATAGCGATACGGCGAGCGTCGCCGATATGATCAAGGCTGCGGAGCGCCCGATCATGATTGTTGGTGGCCGGGTTGATTCCGCGGAGGCACGTCGATCGCTACTGGCGGCAAGCGAAGCTTGGGGCATTCCGGTGTTGCCGACTTACGTGCATCAAGACGTTTTTCCTAACGATCATCCGAATTATGCGGGTGAATTAGGGATTCGGCCGCCGAGCGGTGTTGCGGAGACCGCGTTGAATGCGGATTTGATTGTCGCGGTCGGCACGAAGATGGGGATCGGTATGGCCACTATGAACGAACGGCTTCCGGTCGCCGGTCAGAAAGTCGTGCATGTCTATCCGGAAGCTTCGGTCATCGGCCGACACTTCGACGTCGAACTGGGAATCGTCTCGGACGCGGGTGCGTTCCTTGAGTCCCTCGCGGCGCAAAATGCACCGGAACTCAGCGATGCACGTAAATCATGGATTGAGGCGTCGCATGCAGGATATACCGATTTCGCGGATTCGCCGTCTCGGCCTGCGGACGATGGTCTGGACTTCGGGCACGTCATCGATGCGATGAAAACACATGTTCCGGATGATGCAGTGATCACAGTGGACGCAGGAAGCTTTTCGAGTTGGCTGCATCACAAATACCCGTTCAAATCATCCCAAAACCTCTTAGGGTCCGAATGCGGAGCCATGGGAATGAGCATTCCAGCCGCTGTAGCGGCGGCCATTCGTTATCCGGACCGTCGAATTGTCGCGGTGGTGGGTGACGGCGGCGCGCTGATGAGCGGCTATGAATTGGCGACCGCGGTTGCCGCGGGCGTTAAGAACCTGTGCATCGTAATTTCGAATAACAATGCCTACGGCACAATTCGCATGCATCAGGAAACGCATTACCCGGGGCGACCTCATGCAACCGACTTGGTCAATCCGGATTTCACGATCTTAGCGCAGGCGTTTGGCGCAAAGGGGTTGGCGATCGAAACGGCCGAAGAAGCCGATGCGGTGATGCGAGAAGCGCTATCGGCGGACGTACCGGTGATCGTCGAAGCAAGAACCAGTTTGGAGAATGTCGACGCAAAGAATTCCATAACGGAATTGAGAGCGCGTTAGGCCAATTGTATTAACTAACGGGAAGTGCCGGGTGCCTATCACAGCGGGTGCCCGGCATTTCATTGCTCGATACGAGGCTGTCCGTTGAAGCCAGAATTCTGCGCGTCGCGGGTTAATTGCGAGCGGTCAAAAAAAGAGGCAAGAACGGAAGTTCTCGCCTGTGTAATTTATTAATTAGTTCGCAACTTGAGTATTGTTGATCTTATTTATATTGATCTCCCAAGGACTTGCGAACTCCCTCCCCAGACTCGGGCCGCACTGTTTTCTAGTGCGCTTTCTTATTCGTGAGCGAGTTTAGGCGATGTTATCCGGGTCGTCACGTACTTTTGTAGAAAATTGTAACACCGATAATTGGCTGTAAATTTTCTACAAAAAACTGAATTTCAAAACGAATGCGACGGCAAGAATTAGGATTGCTGGACTCGCTTCTTGGAAACGTCCGCTCAAGACTTTTACGGCTGCGTACGTGATGAAGCCGATACCGATGCCGGTTGCGATCGAGAACGTCAAAGGCATTGCGAGAGCGGTCACGACGGCGGGGACGTAGTCGGTCACATCCTCCCAATTAATCTCCGCGAGGCCGCGCGCCATCATACAGGCGACAAATAGGAGCGCGGGTGCGGTCGCGTATGCGGGAATGCTGCCGGCGAGCGGGGCGAACAGAAGACACGCTAAGAAAAGAATCGCCACAACAATCGCCGTGAGACCGGTCCGCCCGCCTGCACGAATGCCCGCTGTACTCTCGATATAGCTTGTTGTGGTTGATGTTCCGAGGGCGGCCCCAGCGACTGTTGCGAGACTATCCGCCAAGAGGGCGCCGCGAAGACGCGGCAGGCGCCCGTTTTCGTCCAGCAGACCCGCTCTGTGAGCGACGCCGATTAGTGTACCGGCTGTATCGAATAAATCGACGAACAAGAAGGCGAAGACAACCGAGATGAGGCTTAGTTCGAATGCCGTCGCTAAATCCATTTGCAGGAAGCTAGGTGCCAGGTTCGGTGGTGTTGAGACGACGCCGGAGAATTGATTCATGCCGAAGAGTGACGCGATGACCGTGACACCCAATATGGCTATGAGGATTGCGCCCGGTACTTTCAGGCGGTCCATGGCAACCATGGCGAAAAAACCGAGGGCCGCGAATAGGGCCGCCGGTTGTCCAAGATCGCCGAGCTGAACGAGCGTTGCAGGGCTGTCGACGACTATTCCGGCATTCTTTAGTGCGATAATCGCGAGGAACATTCCGATACCGGCAGAGATCGCCATCTTTAGGGCGCGGGGTATCGAATTCACGATCCATTCGCGGACCGGAAACACGCTAAGCAACAGGAAGATGATGCCTGATAAAAAGACGACGCCAAGAGCGGTCTGCCAACTATGTCCCATCTGGGCGACGACTGTATAGGTGAAGAAGGCGTTGAGCCCCATTCCGGGTGCCAAAGCGATTGGATAGTTGGCAAGAATTCCCATCAGCAGACTGCCGAACGCAGCGGCAAGGCACGTCGCAACGAACGCGGCGTCGCGATCCATTCCTGCATCCGCCAGTATCGCCGGATTTACGAAGACGATGTAGGCCATCGTGAGGAACGTCGTGATCCCCGCGAGCGTTTCGCGACGGACCGTCGTTCCATTCTGCTCAAGCTCGAAATATTTTGCCAATGCCTGCAAAACACATCCTCCCCGTAAATGCGCTGATAGCAAATCACCCTAATCCGAGCTATAATAGAGGCATGAAACGTATTCTTACAGTTAGTTTATTAGCGCTTGCCGTCGCACTGCCGGCAGGCGCCGCCTTCGCTAAAAGCACAAAAGTGAAAATGTCAGGCCGCGACTGTAAGAAGTTGATACAGCACCGCGCCCGCGCTGACGTGAACTACAAACCCGGTGTCGACGTTCGTGGCCGGAAAGTTGTCGGCGCAGACGTGAATAACAGCATGAAGTTGAAGCTGCCGACGAAGATCGAATTCGATATCGGCTTCAATCCGTTGAAAGGGGCGGCGGCAACCCGTTTCGGTGAAACTTCCGCCAGTGTCGGCAAAGTAAAATATGATATCGGGAAGAATTCGTTCACCTTTAACGGCGAGCCTTTGAACGATAAGGCTATGGCCGCGCTTGCGAAGAAGTGCCAAGCGGCCGGCAGATAAATCCGAAGGATCGCAGTTTCTAGACTGCCGATGGACAAGGAACGGTGTGTTTCCTAGATTGGCGCCAACAATTGCGCTGCGCGCAGCACGGCTCTATCGGGACGAGGTCTGATTTGAATATGAATATCGACACAAGCAATGCGGTGCGTCTGTCGCAATATTTCCTTCCGACTTTGAAGGAAACGCCGCAAGAGGCACAGATCGTTTCGCATCGATACATGCTGCGAGCGGGTATGGTGCGTCAAGCGAGCGCGGGTATCTATTCATGGTTGCCGCTTGGCTTCCGTGTTTTGAAGAAGATCGAGCAAATTGTCCGAGAAGAGCAGAACCGCAGTGGTGCACAGGAGCTTCTTATGCCGACGATTCAGTCGGCGGATTTGTGGCGTCAATCCGGCCGTTACGATGACTACGGCAAAGAGATGCTCCGCATTCAAGATCGTCACGACCGCGACATGCTTTATGGGCCGACGAACGAGGAACTCATTACTGAGATATTTGCGGCGTCGGTTCGGAGTTACCGGGATTTGCCGCAAAACCTCTACCACATCCAATGGAAATTCCGAGACGAGGTTCGACCGCGGTTTGGTGTGATGCGGGGGCGGGAATTCTATATGAAGGATGCCTATTCCTTCGATCTCGACGCGGAAGCCGGGCGGGTCGCCTACAATAAGATGTTCGTGGCTTACCTACGGACATATGCGCGGATGGGTTTGAAAGCTGTTCCAATGCGCGCGGAGACCGGCCCGATCGGTGGTGATATGAGCCATGAATTCATCATTCTGGCCGATACAGGCGAGAGCGAAGTGTTCTGTCATCAAGAATTGCTCGACTACGATATTCTTGGAGAGAATGTCGATTTCGGATCGGCCGAGACGATTCAAGGATATGTCGACCGTTGGACGAGCCTCTATGCCGCAACGGACGAGATGCATGATCCATCCCGCTTCGAAGCGGAGGTGCCCGAAGACAAACGTGTCTCGGCGCGCGGGATCGAAGTTGGGCATATATTCTTTTTTGGCGACAAATATTCGAAACCGCTTGGTGCCGTTGTGACCAACAGCGAAGGACAGGAAGTCCCGGTTCAAATGGGCTCTTACGGCGTGGGCGTATCGCGCTTGGTGGGGGGTGTTATCGAGGCTTGTCACGATGACGATGGGATTGTTTGGCCTGAGGCCGTCGCTCCTTTCAAGGTCGGATTGATAAACCTGCGCGTCGGCGACGAAGCGTGTGACAAGGCTTGTGCGGATATCTATGCCAAGCTCGCGGAAAACGAGACCGAAGTGATGTATGACGATCGCGATGAACGCGCAGGCGTGAAGTTCTCCGACATGGATTTAATCGGGCTTCCGTGGCAACTCATCGTCGGTCCGCGTGGCCTGAAGAATGGGGTGGTTGAGGTAAAGAACCGAAAGACCGGCGAGCGCGACGAGATGTCTCTCGATGCGGCGTTGTCGCGTATCGCGGGCTAGACCACCGGTGTTTTCAGCCTTTGAACGTTTGATGGCTTTTCGCTATTTGCGGGCAAAACGGCAGGAAGGTTTCATCTCCGTCGTCGCTTGGTTCTCGCTTCTCGGCATAATGCTTGGTGTCGCGACCCTCATCATTGTGATGTCTGTGATGAACGGTTTCCGAGCCGAACTGCTGGGACGCATTCTCGGGTTGAACGGTCATTTGGAAATTTCGGCACCGCGAGGAAATCTCGGCAATTACGATGAAATTGCCAAGAAGATTAAGACGTTGCCCGGCGTGCGGACTGCATCACCGGTCGTCGAGGGCCAGTTGTTGTTAAGCGCGAATAAGGTTTCGATCGGCGGTATCGCCCGCGGTATGCGGGCGGAAGACATTCGCGCGAAAACACTCCTGTTCGATGGCATTCGGGCTGGTAGCCTTGATGGATTCGACACCGGTACCGGCGTGATGATCGGCAGCCGGATGGCTCGCCGTTTCCATCTTCGCGTTGGCGACAAGCTGACATTTATCGCGCCCCGCGGCACGACAACCGCTTTTGGTACGATGCCACGGATGAAGGCCTACCACGTCGCCGCGATCTTCGATGTCGGAATGTCGGAGTACGATTCGAGTTTCGTATTCATGCCGATCAAGGCGGCAGCCGCCTTCTTTCGGCAAAAGGACGGCGTTTCACATATCGAAGTCACGGCGGAGAACGCTGAGAAAATCGATGGCATTCAGCGGGCCATTTACAAACAAACAGGTCCAACTGTTTGGATACGCGACTGGCGACAAGTCAATTCCAGTTTCTTTACGGCGCTGCAGGTCGAACGCAACGTGATGTTTTTGATTTTGACCCTGATTATCCTGGTCGCTGCGTTCAACATCATCTCAAGCCAAGTCATGCTCGTGAACGATAAAGGGAAGGGGATCGCTATCCTCCGCACCATGGGTGCGACACGCGGCATGATCCTGCGGATTTTCTTCGTTACCGGAGCGAGTGTCGGTGTGATCGGCACGATTCTGGGGAGTGCGCTTGGAATCGCGTTCTCTGTAAATATCGAGACCATTCGACAGTGGATTCAAAGTCTCGCCGGGGTCGACCTGTTTCAAGCGGAAATTTATTTCCTCTCACAGCTTCCGGCCAAGGTCGATCCGAGTGAAGTCATCATGGTGATATGCATGGCACTGCTTTTATCGTTCCTGGCTTCCATCTATCCGGCGTGGCGGGCGGGCCGCTTGGACCCAGTGGAAGTCCTGCGATATGAGTGAGCCGGTCATCAAATTGACGAATGTCGAACGCGTATACCGACAAGGCGAAGAACGTCTCGATGTTCTGCGGGGGGTAAATCTGTCGATAGAACCGGGTGAGCTTGTCGCGTTGGTCGGGCCGTCAGGCGCTGGTAAATCGACCCTTCTCCACGTCGCCGGTCTTTTGGAAGACCCTGACAAAGGCGAAGTGACAGTCGCCGGGCAAGAATGTTCGAAGCTTTCCGATGACGCACGAACCGCACTCAGGCGAACCGAGATCGGGTTTGTGTATCAAGTTCATCATCTTCTGCCGGAATTTTCAGCACTCGAGAACGTGATGATCCCGCGTATGGTCGACGGGTTGGGGAAGCGGAGCGCGCGGGAAGCGGCTATCGGTCTGATTGAAGCGGTGGGGCTTTCGGGGCGATCGAGTCATCGACCCGCACGATTATCTGGTGGCGAGCAGCAGCGGGTTGCGATCGCGCGTGCGCTCGCCAATTCACCGACAATTCTATTGGCCGATGAGCCGACCGGAAACTTGGACGGCCAGACTGCAGACGGTGTCTTCGAATTGTTGCAGGGATTGGTGAAACAGGGCGGGCTTGGCGCATTGGTCGCTACGCACAATCTCGAGTTGGCAGGTCGGATGGATCGTATCCTGCGCCTCGAGAATGGTTTGGTTGAAGCCGCCGGTTAGTACCGAATATCGACGATTTCGATTTCCACTATGCCGGCCGGTGTTTTCAAATTGATCACATCGCCAACACGCGACTTATGAAGGGCACGGGCGATCGGGGATATCCAACTGACTTGGCCGTCTTCGGTCTTCGCCTCGTCGACACCAACGATTTGAATCGTGTTTTCTTCACCCTCGTCGGTTTCGTAGGTAACGGTCGCGCCGAAGAAGACCTGTTGCAGGCCTTTCTGTTTGGCCTGATCGACGATCTCGGCGTTATCTAGCCGCTTCATCAGGAATCGTATGCGACGGTCAATTTCGCGCAGGCGTTTCTTGCCATAAATGTAGTCGCCATTCTCAGAACGGTCCCCTTTCCCGGCGGCCCACGCGACAACCTCTACGACTTCCGGCCTTTCTTTCGTGCGAAGATGCTTCAACTCTTCGACAAGGGCTGCGTGGCCCTGGGGTGTCATATAATTTTTTGCGCCCAGCGGCAGGCTGTCGGGGATATCCGGCAGTTCTTCATCGTCTTCGTTTTCGGTTTCTTTGGTAAACGCTTTGCTCATGCTGCTCAGCTATCGGACGGGATCGTCAGGTCGATGAGCTTAGCGGCCTTTTCGACGTCATCCAATCCACGACACGCTGCAACAAGCTCGCCGTATTGCGCCTCGGAAATGGGAAGTCCGGGAACAATCTCTCTGAGTCTTGTCGTCAATGTCGGAAAATCCCAGATAAACTCTGTGCCGGTTGCTGATTTTGTGAAACTTCGGCCGTCTTTCAGATGAATGGTAATCTTTGGCCCGAATAGGGTGCGTCGGTGTGAGGGGATGATTTCGACGCGGTTCATCAGTTCCAGGACTTCGGCTGGATCCTCCTCGCCGACATTTCGCTGAACGCATTTCAACAGCGGGAAAGAACGCCGAACGACGCCCCATGCGGAATAATAGTGGGGACTGTCCGGACGTGGATCGCGGCTTCTCGATGGAAAGGCCGCGCTCGGATATTCGGTTTCCAGCCAATTGACGACAGCTTCGATGCGTTCGACGTCTTCGTAATCGATATCATGTTCTTTGCAGATCGCTGCGGTCACATCGACATGGGCAATGTTAAAGCCCGGCGTCGAATAAATCCGGTAAAGCGTCTCTAGAAAAATCCAATCCTGACCGAGGTTTTCGGTGATCTTGCCCAGGTCCGTCTTATTATCGGCAGTGAAACTGTATCGGAGAACACCGAGATTATTGCCGGTATACGCGTGGTAAAAGCCGGCTTCGCCTTCGAGAATGGTCTCGCCGCCAGGTGCACCGTGTTTCGACATAGCCACTGCGAGGAGGGCATTTCGGACGGCGCCCCCTTCGCGGAGCGCGCGCCCGCCACTTCGGATACCTTCCAAATTTCCGCTCGCCAAATTCACGCATTGTGCAATGGCCCCGTGAATTAGGTTTGCACCGAGCCCAACAATCTTAGCGTATGCGATGGCGGCACCGAAAATTCCAAAAACAGGACCCGAATGGAATCCGCGAGACATCACGGTTGGAATGAAATCGGACGCTAAGCGTTCCATAATCTCATAGCCGGCGGCAACGCCTGTCAGGAATGTCTTTCCATTCGCGCCGGACACCTCGGCCGCGGCAAGGGCGGCTGGGATTATTGCGCACCCCGGATGCGTCAGCATTTTGAATGTATCCCACTTACCGCCAGCGAAGATTGTTTCGGCGTTGACGAGAGCGGCGCCAGCCTTCGTCAATTTTGTTCCTGTGACGAGACAGGTCGCTGCGCCACCGCCACCAGCCTCTTCCTCCTGCATCATGGCGACCGCTTGCCGAGCCTCTGCGAATTCGTATCCCAGAAGCGCCGAGGACAAGGCTTGTAAGGTGACCCCTTTTGCCCGATCGACCACGTTCGGTGGCAAATCTTCGAAGGTAAGCGTTTCGACCCAAGCGGATATTTCACGACTCATAGACGGCATGGCATAGACCCTTTTCAACAGAACGCTTTGGTTCCCAAAGTTTAATATCGGGCGAGTCGTCGCTTTTCATAGCTCGGTATTCACCGACAAGCCCTATTACGGCTTTATATTGTGGTATCGTGCTATTGCGTGGGCTATATATTGTGGTGCGAGTTTCGAATTCCCTTTAGGCCACTTTTGGACAACATTGCCTTATGCCGCACGCTGACTTCGTCCACCTCCGCGTTCATTCCGCCTATTCGCTTTCGGAAGGTGCCCTGCGCGTTAAAGATATTGTCTCGCTCTGTCAGCGCCATCAAATGCCCGCCGTCGGTATTACCGATACAAATAACCTGTTCGGTGCCCTTGAGTTTTCTCTGGCGGCGCGCAGCGCCGGCGTTCAGCCGGTTATCGGTGTGCAAATCGGTCTACGCCGGACGGATACAGGCGAAAATGGACGGCAAATGCAGGGCGGTTTCCTACCGCCGGATGAGCTCGTATTGCTCGCTCAGTCGGAAACGGGATACGAAAATATTCTTGCTCTGGTCAGCCGAGCCTTTCTGGAATCGGATTCCGGCGAACCGCCCCAAATCGATATTGAGGATTTGGCCGAGCGAAACGGTGACATCATCGCCTTAACGGGCGGGGCCAACGGTCCGGTTGGGCGATTGATCGCGAATAGCCAAGGTCCGGCGGCGGAAGAGATGCTCGCCCGCCTCGCGTCGATCTTTGAAGGGCGCCTCTATGTCGAACTGATGCGGCACGGATTAGAAGTGGAGCGGCGGATTGAGAACGACCTGATTGATCTGGCGTATCGCCACAACATTCCTTTGGTTGCGACGAACGAAGCGTTCTTTACAGATGAGGATATGTTCGAAGCGCACGATGCGCTGCTTTGCATTTCCGAAGGCGTGCCATTGTCGAAGCAGGATCGCCGGCGTGCGACACCGGATCATCGCTTCAAATCAGCGGAAGAAATGCGGGTCTTGTTCGCTGACATTCCGGAAGCGATCGATAACACGCTGGTGATTGCACAACGTTGCGCATTCATGCCCGATACGCGCGATCCGATCTTGCCTGCTTATCCGCAATTGGAAGGTCGTAGTGAAGGGCAGGCATTGCGGGAACTCGCGGAGGAGGGACTGCACAAGCGTCTCGAAGAGCACGTCTATGACGGTGAGACCGACGACGCGAAGCGCAAAGAAATAGCCGCGCCCTATATGGAACGCTTTGATTTTGAGCTCGGCGTTATCAATCAGATGGACTATCCGGGTTATTTCCTGATCGTTGCGGATTTCATCCAATGGGCGCGGCGGCATGATATTCCCGTCGGACCGGGGCGGGGCTCCGGCGCGGGTTCGGTGGTTGCTTGGGCGCTGACCATTACGGATCTCGATCCGTTGCGGTGGGGCTTGCTTTTCGAACGCTTCCTCAATCCGGAACGCGTATCGATGCCGGACTTCGATATCGACTTCTGTCGGGATGGCCGCGATAGAGTTATCCGCTATGTGCAGTCGGAATATGGGCACGATCGTGTCGCCCAAATCATCACGTTCGGTAAGCTTGAAGCCCGCGCCGTTTTGCGCGACGTCGGCCGTGTCTTGGAGATGCCGTACTCGCAAGTCGACCGAATTTGTAAGCTGGTTCCAAACAACCCCGCCAACCCGGTCAAACTGCAGGAAGCCATAGACGGCGAGCCTGCACTACAGGAGATGCGGCGCGATGACGAGAGCGTCGCCAAGCTTATCGATACGGCATTGAAGCTGGAAGGTCTCTTCCGTCACGCGTCGACCCACGCGGCGGGTGTGGTTATTGGTGACCGGCCGTTGGAGCAGTTGGTCCCACTCTATCGCGACCCGCGATCCGAAATGCCGATAACCCAATTCAACATGAAGTACGTTGAAATGGCGGGCTTGGTGAAGTTTGACTTCCTGGGTCTTAAGACGCTGACCGTGTTGGACAAGGCGGTTGAGCTCTTGAAAGATCGCGACGTCACCATCGATTTGGCGCAGATACCGCTCGACGACAAAAAGACCTTCGACATGCTGTGCAAGGGAGATGCAGCGGGCGTGTTCCAGCTGGAAAGTTCCGGTATGCGGGATGTCCTTAAGAAGCTGCGACCGGACAGATTTGAAGACATCATCGCGGTGGTGGCCCTCTATCGACCGGGGCCGATGGACAATATCCCAAGCTATATCCGGCGAAAGCACGGTGAAGAAGCAATCGACTACCTTCACCCGATGCTGGAAGGCATTTTGAACGAAACCTACGGCATTGCGATCTACCAAGAGCAGGTGATGGAGATTGCACGGGTTCTCTCGGGGTATTCGCTTGGCGGCGCCGATCTGCTTCGGCGCGCCATGGGTAAGAAGATTCGGGCCGAAATGGAGGCGCAGCGCAAAAATTTCATCGATGGTGCAGTCGAGAACGGTGTTCACAAAGGAACGGCGGCCGATATCTTCGTGCAGGTCGAAAAGTTCGCGGGCTACGGCTTCAACAAGTCGCACGCTGCCGCTTATGCGCTGGTTGCCTATCAAACGGCGTATTTGAAAGCGAATTACCCCGTCGAGTTCTTGGCGGCTTCGATGACACTCGACGCCGGCAATACGGATAAACTGGGCCTGTTCCGGGTTGAGTTAGAGCGCCAGAAGATCGAGCTGCTACCGCCGGACATCCAGAAGTCCGATGTTTATTTCTCCGTCGAACAAACGGAAGAGGGAAACAGCGCCGTTCGATATGCCTTATGCGCTATTAAGAATGTTGGATCGGCGGCGATGGAAGCGCTTGTTGCAGAACGCCAAGAAAATGGCGAATTCAAGAATCTTTTTGAGTTTGCCGAACGGCTCGACTCACAGGTCATGAATAAACGCCAGATCGAGAACCTGGCCCGTGCGGGTGCATTCGACAACGTCGTACCCAACCGCCGGCAGGTATACGAGGCTGTCGAAATGCTCGTGCGTCACACCAACGCCATGCAGAACGAGCGCGAAAGCAATCAAGTAAACTTATTCGGCGACGGATTTGACGAACAATCACGGCCCGCACTCCCGGATGTCGACGACTGGTCGACGGAAGAACGGCTACACCAGGAACATGATGCGATTGGGTTCTACCTTTCGGCGCATCCGCTGGAATCGTACCGGCAGACATTGGACCGGCTCGGTGTTGTGGATTGGGCGGATATTCAAGCGGGGCGCGTGCGTGGTAGCCGTTTCACGATGGCAGGCATCGTATCTGCGCGAAAATTCGTCAATTCAGCCCGGGGAGGCCGTCTTGCCTTTGCGCAGATGTCGGATGCAACAGGATCTTATGAGCTGACGATCTTTTCCGAGCTCCTCGCGAAGAGCCGAGACTTACTTGAATCCGGTACGCCGCTTCTTGTGGCAGCAGATATTCAACGTCGGGGCGACGAATTCAGAACGACGGCAACGGCCATAGAAGCGCTGGATGAAGCGGCGGCGAACGCGGTAGCTGGCTTGAAAGTGTTTTTGCGTGACGTTTCCGCGGTTGAGAGCCTATCAGGCGTCATCCATGAGCATGGCACGCGAGGTCGTGGTCGGGTGAGTCTCGTTTTGGACCGGGATCTACGTGAAATCGAAATGGAGTTACCGGAAGGTTATCAAATCTCAGCTGGTATGCGGTCCGCCATTAAATCGATTTCAGGCGTCATCGAAGTCGTCGACCTTTAGCGCCAGGCTTGATAGAAGCGCTTGCATTCATTCGTAGCTCGGCTTATACCCCGCGCACGAACATCACACATGGGCTCGCGGATCGCCTCATATATTAGGTGAATTCGCTCCGGTGTCGGGAACGACCAAAGCTCATGGCGGATTAACCGGAGAAGGAAACGAACATGGCAGTGCCATCCTTTACGATGCGCCAGTTGCTAGAAGCTGGTGTGCATTTCGGACATACGACGCGGCGTTGGAACCCGAAAATGGAGCAATTCATTTTCGGTGAGCGAAACGGCGTACACATTATCGATTTGGAACAAACGGTTCCGATGCTCTATCGGGCGATGGAAGCGGTGCGAGATGTCGCAGCGGGCGGCGGTCGAGTCCTGTTTGTTGGCACGAAGCGGCAAGCGGCGACGATTGTCGCAGAATCTGCTTCGCGGTGCGGTCAGTACTACGTCAATCATCGCTGGCTTGGCGGTATGCTGACGAATTGGAAAACGATTTCAAACTCGATTAAACGCCTCCGCGTTGTCGAAGAACAATTGGCTCAAGAAGATATTGGGCTGACGAAGCGCGAATTGCTTCGTGTCGAACGCGAGCGCGCCAAATTGGACCAGGCGCTGGGCGGCATCAAGGAAATGGGTGGTCTGCCCGATATTCTCTTTATCGTTGATACGAACAAAGAGGATATCGCCGTTCAAGAGGCCACTAAGCTTGGTTTGCCAGTCATTGCTGTAATCGACAGTAACTCTAGCCCCGAGGGCGTTACTTACCCGATTCCGGGCAACGACGACGCAATGCGTGCAATCAGCCTGTACTGCGAACTCATCAGCGGCTCAGTCCTCGATGGTCTGCAAGCTGAGATGGTAGCGAGCGGCGTCGACGTGGGTGAACTGGATGAACCGGCGGCTGAATCTGTACCGGAAGCTGACGCAGCGGCAGATGCCGCAGAGGCGGAAGCACCGGCAGCGGAAGAAGCTGCAGAGGAAGCACCGGCGGCCGAAGAGACCGCTGAAGCGGCACCTGAAGCAGCCGAAGAGACGGAAACAACAAGCGCTTAGTCGCTATTGGTAAGGTAACAACGGCGTGCCGCATCTGAGCGGCCGCATTCAAGAGGATAGTGATATGGCTGCGATTACTGCAGGCTTAGTGAAAGAGCTGCGCGATAAGACCGGCGCGGGCATGATGGATTGTAAGAAGGCTTTGGTCGAGACGGACGGTGATATTGAAGCAGCCGTCGATTTCTTGCGGAAGAACGGCTTGGCCGCCGCTGCGAAGAAATCCGGCCGGGTTGCGTCCGAGGGCTTGGTCGGCGTTGGAACCAACGGAAAGGCCGGCGCGGTTGTCGAAATCAATGCGGAAACGGATTTCGTCGCACGCAACCAAGATTTCCAAGACTTTGTAACTGCCGTCGCGAACATCATGCTGGAGAAAGAATGCAGCATGGAAGAGGCGACGAATGCGCCGTTCCCGGGTACGGAGCGGACGGTCGGCGAACAATTGACCCATAATATCGCAACGATCGGCGAGAATATGAGCATGCGCCGGGGCGAGACCTTGTCCGTTGATGAAGGCTGCGTTGTGTCATATGTCCATAACGCGCTCTCCGGTGGGCTCGGCAAGATCGGTGTTCTGGTCGCGTTGGAGTCGTCCGGCGATGCGGCGGCACTTGAAGCGTTGGGAAAGCAGATCGCAATGCATGTTGCGGCAGCACGTCCCGAGTCGCTCTCGATCGACGATATTGCGCCGGAAGCCCTTGAGCGTGAGCGCAGCGTTTTGGTCGATCAGGCGAAGGCCAGCGGTAAACCCGACAATATTATCGAAAAAATGGTCGAAGGCAGGCTTCGAAAGTACTATGAAGAAGTGGTGCTGATGGAACAGGCTTTTGTGATCGATACCGACCTAAAAGTCTCGAAAGTAATTGAGAACGCGAGCAATGATGTCGGCGCACCCGTCAAACTGACTGGGTTTGTTCGTTTCGAGTTGGGCGAAGGTATCGAGAAGTCGGAAGCTGACTTCGCAGCTGAGGTTGCGGCAACGCTGAATACCTAAGAATGGCAAGTTCGGAGACGCAAGTGGAAGAGGGCGAGGCGGGAGATAAATCGGCCACGCGGTCGCGTCGCGTACTTTTGAAACTATCCGGCGAAGCGTTGATGGGGAGCCAGGAATATGGCCTGGACCCCGAGATCGTGGACCGTATTGCGGCGGAAGTCCGCACGGTCGCTGATCTGAATATTGAAATTTGCCTCGTTATCGGCGGTGGAAACATCTTCCGCGGCGTGTCCGGTGCTGCCAAAGGCATGGATCGCGCCTCTGCCGACTATATGGGTATGCTTGCCACGGTAATTAATGCGTTGGCGATGCAAAACGCGCTCGAACGTAACGGCGTAGATACACGGGTCCTTTCCGCTATTCCGATGCAGTCTGTGTGCGAGCCTTATATCCGTAGGCGAGCCGTTCGGCATATGGAGCGGGGCAGGGTTGTCATATTTGCCGCTGGCACGGGCAATCCCTTCTTTACGACGGATACAGCAGCGGCGCTTCGAGCTTCGGAGATGAGTTGCGATGCGTTGCTAAAGGCCACGAAAGTGGACGGGGTTTATACCGAAGATCCGGTTGAGAACCCGAACGCGGAGCGATACGAGACCTTATCATATCATCAAGTCCTATCGCGCGACCTTCGGGTCATGGATGCTTCGGCAATTTCATTGGCGCGAGAGAACAACATACCCATTGTCGTATTCTCGATATACGATAAGGGTGCCTTTGCCGACGTAGTGGAGGGGAAAGGTCTATTTACAGTCATTGACCATGGAGAGTGAATGATGGCCGAGATCGACCTCGATGATATTGAAAGACGCATGGATGGGGCTCTGGACTCCTTGAGCCGTGAGTTTAGCGGTTTGAGAACGGGACGCGCGTCCGCGAACTTACTCGATCCGGTAATGGTCGAAGCATACGGTTCGCAAATGCCAATGAACCAAGTCGGCACCGTCAGCGCACCAGAGGCGCGTCTGCTTACGGTTCAGGTCTGGGACCAGGGGTTAGTGAAGGCTGTTGAAAAGGCGATCATGGAGTCCGAGTTGGGCCTAAATCCGCAGACCGAAGGCAATCTCATTCGGATTCCGGTTCCTGATTTGAGTGAAGAACGCCGTATGGAGCTCAAGAAGGTCGCCGGTCGCTATGCCGAGCAAGCTAAAGTCGCGGTGCGGAATGTCCGTCGCGATGGCATGGACACGCTCAAACAGATGGAACGCGACGGCGAAATTTCGCAAGACGAACAAAAGAGTCAATCCGACGATATTCAGAAGCTGACTGACGGTCACATCTCAAAGATCGATGAAGCGTTGGAGACAAAAGAAACGGAAATCATGCAGGTCTGAAGATGGTATCCGTGCCAGCGACAATGGGGGGTGGACCGGTTCCGCGCCATATTGCCATCATTATGGACGGCAATGGACGATGGGCGAAGTCGCGGAGTTTGCCCCGTGCGGAAGGGCACCGCCGAGGTGCAGAAGCCGTGCGACGCGTGGTTGAAGTGGCATCCGACCTTGGAATCTCCTATTTGACCCTCTTTGGATTTTCGTCTGAGAACTGGAAACGTCCAGAGCGCGAGATCGAAGACCTGATGTTGCTATTGCGGCTCTATTTGCGCTCCGAGATTGCTGAAATGCATCGAAACAACGTCCGTTTTCGTATGATTGGCGATCGGACCATGTTGCCGCCCAGTGTCGTCGAACTGATTGAACACGCAGAATCGACGACATCGGAGAATACAGGCCTAAATCTTGTCCTCGCTTTGAGTTATGGCAGCCGGCAAGAGATCGTTAACGCAGCACGTGAATTATCGACGAAAGTCGCGGCCGGTGAGCTTTTGGCGGATGAGATTGACGAGCAGAAATTCGAATCTCATTTACTGACTTTAGATATACCGGACCCTGACCTGCTGATCCGAACGAGCGGTGAGAAAAGAATCAGCAATTTCTTATTGTGGCAAATCGCCTATAGCGAGTTTGTCTTTCTAGACGTGCTCTGGCCGGATTTTGGCGAAGCGGAACTGAGAAACGCCATTACAGAATTTCAATCCCGCGAAAGACGGTTCGGCGCGACGGCAAATCCTTCTTAACACGTAAAGCATTGCTTAAACTTCGTGTTCTTTCCGCATTATTGATCGTTCCGCCTGTATTGGCGGCCGTGTGGTTGGGCGGTTGGGCCTACGCGCTTCTTCTTGCCTTCATTGGCGGGGTCATCGGCTACGAAGTCTCTTCGATGGCATCGATCCACTCAAAGCCACGCGCCGGGGTGATGATCTTAATCGGTGCGGCGATACCGTTGGTTTCTATGCTTGTCGGATTTCCCGCTGCTTTTTTTGCGGCGGTCTTCGGCACAATTATCTGGTCTTTGCTGGTTTCGTTCAGTGTTTCGGATTTCAACGACCGGATTGGTTTTTTTGCGCTCAGTCTTCTTTCTTTTGCAGCCCTCTTATCGCTGATTCTTTTGAGAAGTCCGGCGTTCGGCGGGACTGTTGCTGTCGTGTATCTCATTGCGGTCATTGCTGGAACGGATACCGGCGCTTACTTCGCCGGGCGAAGCATTGGAGGGCCGAAGCTGGCGCCTGCGATCAGCCCGAATAAGACTTGGGCGGGATTGATCGGTGGGACTATCGCTGCAGGGTTAGTCGGTCTCTTATTCTTCTTTACGCCGGCACTTGGCGGCAAAGATATTGCGGTACTCGACGTATTTGGCCGCGAGGCCGCGGCAGCCTTTGCAGTGAGTTGCTTGATCGCGCCGCTGGCGCAGTCGGGTGATTTAATGGAGTCGTGGATAAAGCGCCGCAGAGGGGTAAAAGATAGTGGTAACCTGATACCCGGTCATGGGGGAATTCTTGATCGGGTCGATGGGTACTTGACCGCAGCACCTGCCATAGCGCTAATTGCCATAATGCATAAAGGGGGGGCCGTCGTTTGGCCGTGACCACGGAAGAACGGACTGTCGCTGTTCCGGCGACAGTACCGAAGTCTGTAACGATACTCGGCTCCACCGGATCGGTCGGTTGCCAAACGATCGATTTATTACAGCGCAATGCCTCGGAATACCGCGTTGTCGCGTTGACCGCGAATTCGAACGTTGAACTGTTGTCGGAGCAGGCGCGTTTGCTGAGGCCGCAATTTGTCGCAATTGGCGATAGGAGCTGTTACGGCGCGTTGAAAGCGAAACTTTCGGACACGGGCATCGAAGTCGCTGCAGGACCGGCAGCGATCGAAGAAGCGGCAAGTCTGAATGCAGAATGGGTCATGGCCGCCATCGTTGGCGCCGCCGGTCTCGCACCGACGCTACGGGCCGTACAGCGGGGCGCCGTCGTCGCCTTGGCGAATAAGGAATGCCTCGTGTGCGCCGGTGATCTGTTCATGCGGGAAGTCGCGCGATGCAATTCGACGTTATTGCCGGTCGATTCTGAACACAACGCGATTTATCAAGTCTTTGATTTTGAAAGTGTAGAGGCCATAGAAAAGCTGATTCTAACGGCGTCCGGGGGCCCCTTTAGAGACTGGCAGCACGAAGATATGCGTTCCGTGACTCCTTCACAGGCGGTCGCGCATCCAAATTGGGACATGGGCGCTAAGATTTCGGTCGATTCAGCGACGATGATGAACAAAGGGCTAGAAGTCATCGAGGCGCACCATATTTTTGGCATGTCCGATAGTCGTATCGACGTCTTGGTACATCCCCAATCTGTCATTCACAGCATGGTTTCGTATGTAGATGGGTCGGTTCTTGCACAGTTGGGCACGCCGGATATGCGCACGCCGATTGCCTATACCTTGGCGTGGCCAGCGCGAATTGAAACGCCGAGTGAAAGACTGGATCTAGGCGCTATTGCGACTTTGCAGTTCGAGCCGCCGGACGAAACGAGATTTCCGGCATTGCGTCTTGCGCGAGAAGCACTACGTACAGGAGGTTCCGCTGCGACTGTCTTGAATGCGGCAAACGAAGTCGCCGTTGCAGCGTTTTTGGCAGAACGCATCGGTTTTCTGGAGATTGCCGCAATTGTCGAAGAAACCATGGGCAGGGTTAATTTCGATCAATTATCGTCAATCGACGATGTCTTTCACCTCGATACGGCGGCTCGGAATGTTGCGTCCGTTGAAACTGAGAAACGCGCGTCTTAAGCAGCGAGCCCGAACGGATTGTTGAAGTGATCGATTTTATCTTAACGAACTCCTACATCATCCTGGTATTTTTGGCGGTCTTGACCGTTTTGGTGTTCTTTCACGAACTTGGTCATTATGCCGTAGCGCGATGGAACCGCGTTCGTGTCGAAGTTTTCTCTGTTGGATTTGGGCCGGAGATTTTTGGCTACACTGATCGCGCCGGTACGCGTTGGAAGTTTAGCGCGATCCCGCTCGGGGGTTATGTCAAAATGTTCGGCGAGAACACGACGCCCGGATCCGTCGAAGGCGGTGAGGAATTAAGCGCAAGCGAACGCGACGTTGCTTTTCATCTCAAATCGGTCTCGCAAAGGTCTGCGATTGTTTTTGCAGGGCCTGCAGCGAATTTCATCTTATCGATTGTTTTATTTGCCTTTTTATTCGTTTTCGTCGGCCAACCCTTTACATCTCCGCAAATCGGCAAAGTCGTGCCTGACAGTGCTGCCGCGGAGGCGGGCCTTCTGCCGGGCGATATTTTTCTTGAAGTCGACGGCCGTCAAATAGAGCGGTTCGAGGATGTTCAACAAGTCGTCGTCCTGAATTTAGGGCAACCGATGAAGATCATCGTCGACCGCGGCGGCGTCGAAATGGACCTTACGGCGGTTCCCAAGATTGGCGAACGGAAAGATAGGTCGGGAAATATTCACCGTTTCGGTTTATTGGGCGTCCAAAGTATTGGTCGAGACCAGGTGCAACACGATCCGTTTACCGCATTGTGGCGATCTGTTGTGGAAACGGGCCGCCTGACGGTAGGCACTCTAAAAGCTTTAGGACAGATGATCGCGGGTGATCGCGATGTCAAAGAATTGGGCGGACCCATCAAAATTGCTAAGATTTCTCACGAATTTGCGTTGATGGGGATCGATAGTCTTGTTTGGTTGATCGCTCTTCTATCCATCAATCTAGGACTTCTGAATCTCTTTCCGGTTCCGATGTTGGATGGCGGACATTTGATGTTTTATGCCTTTGAAGCGGTGACGGGACGTCCGCTCGGAGAACGGGCGCAGGAAATTGGCTTGAGAATTGGGCTGGCACTGGTTATTTCACTTATGGTATTCGTCACAATAAATGATCTGATTCATCCTTAATTCATAGGGATTTACAAATATTGCGGATGTTCGCGATATTAGATTGATTTGGGGGACTGGTTGCGTTTCGTTAAACAACTCGTTTTAGCTGGCATCGTACTTACAGTGATCAGCGTGAGCGGCGAGGTGAGCGCGCAACAGGCGAGTTCCCCGATTATCGTTCCGCCGACACCGCGTGCCGGAACGGCGCCCTTACCCACACCTCGACTTTCCGGACCTCGTGCCAATCCGAGCGCGGCGAAGGTTAGCGATATTCTGGTCGAAGGTACGCAGCGTATCGAGCCCGATACTGTGCGTTCTTACATGGCGCTGAAGCAAGATGAACCCTTTAGCAGCCGCAAGGTAAACGAATCACTTAAAACGCTTTTTGCGACGGGGCTATTTGCCGACGTCACAATTCGTCGACAAGGAACAGCAATCGTTGTTCAGGTTGTCGAGAATCCGATCATTAATCGTATTGCCTTTGAAGGTAATACGGAAATTGAAGACGAGTCCCTGGCGCCGGAAGTGCAGCTGCGACCGCGAATTGTATTTACCCGGAAGAGGGTACAGGTAGATGTAAAGCGGTTGCTCGCACTTTATCGAAGAAGCGGGCATTTCTCGGCGAAGATCGAACCAAAAGTTATTCAACTGCCGCAAAATCGGGTGGATCTCGTCTTTGAAATCGATGAGGGCAAGGAAACGCTCGTTAGTCGGATCGCTTTTGTCGGCAACCGATTTTTTACGGATGACGCACTGCGTAATGTCATTCAAACGAAGGAAGAGCGTTGGTATCGCATTTTCTCGGGCGCCGATACGTATGACCCCGATCGTCTGACGTTCGACCGCGAATTGTTGCGACGCTTTTATCTTGAGAATGGGTTTGCCGATTTCCGCGTGATTTCTGCGGTCGCAGAACTGACTGCAGATCAAGACAATTTCTTCGTAACTTTCACGATTGAAGAAGGCGAGCGATACAAGTTTGGTCAGATCGAAGCGACCTCACGCATCAAAGAGATTAAATCGGAAGCGCTTAAGCCGTTAATCGAGATCGAACCCGACGCTTGGTATAGCGCTTCAAAGGTAGACGACATCGTTTTGGCGCTTACGAACTTTGCGGGGGAACGCGGGTTCGCATTTGTCGAAGCGCGTCCCGTTGTTGATCGAAATCGCGAAAACAAGAGCATCGGCGTTACTTTTAAGTTACAGGAAGGCCCCAAAGTTTTCGTCGAAAGGATCGACATTAACGGCAATGTCAGAACGCTGGACTCGGTTATTCGACGAGAATTCAGATTGATCGAGGGAGACGCCTTCAACGCAGCCAAATTGCGCCGGTCGCGGCAGCGAATTCAGAATTTAGGCTATTTCGGCAAAGTGGATGTCAGCAATCGTCCGGGGACGACGAGTGACAAAACGATTATTCAGGTCGACTTGGAGGAGCAGTCGACAGGTGAAATCAGTTTTGGACTTGGATTTTCGTCGACTGAAGGTGGATTGGTCGATGCCGGTATTACCGAGCGCAACTTCTTGGGTCGCGGCCAGGACGTTCGAGCAAAGTTTACGTTATCACAACGTACTCAAAACTTCGATTTCGGATTCACCGAACCGTACTTCCTTGATAAGAATCTCTCGGCAGGTATCGATTTATTCAAGACGGAACGGGACAATTCCGACGAAAGCTCATTTACAAGTAAGCGTTTAGGTGTTGGCGTCCGGTTCGGGTATGAAATCAATGAACAGTGGAGCCAAACGCTAAGATATCTTGTCCGACGCGATGAAATCACGGAAGTGTCCAATGATGCAGCTGCGTTCATCCGGGCCCAAGACGGCGAATCAATTACTTCTTTGATTGGCCAAGACCTCGTCTTGGATATGCGAAATAGCAAATTGTCGCCGACCGATGGGTTCTTGATCCGCGCTTCGACGGATATTGCAGGTCTTGGCGGAAACTCGAAATATTTTAGAGCTCGTTTGAGTTCGACCTATCACTATCAGATTGCGTCCAACTGGGTGTTAAATTTTGGCGGTGAAATTGGTCATATCCAAGATTTTGGTGAAGATATTAAGATCAACGATCTATTTTTCCTGGGCGGCGATAACTTACGGGGCTTTGAGGTTTCCGGCGTCGGACCCAGAGATTCGGCGACCGACGACTCCCTGGGCGGACGTACACTCCTAACAGGAACAGCGGAGCTGCATTTTCCGATTGGTCTTCCAGAGGAACTCGGTGTCTCCGCTGCCTTATTTACCGATATTGGTACGTTGTTGAACCCTGTCGCCGATGGGGCCCAATTACTCGATGAGACCGCGCCGCGGATATCAACAGGACTTGGCATTAAATGGCGTTCTCCCTTCGGGCCAATTCGTGTCGACGTTGCGTTCCCGATTGTTAAAGAAAGCTTCGACAAGGAAGAGCTCGTCCGCTTTAATTTCGGCACTCGGTTCTAAAACCATGCGGTATAACCCGTGTTTCGTGATGGCGGTGCTCGTCACGATTCTTGGGCAAATTACAGGCGCTGAAGCGAAGACGCCTGAGGCGAAGAAACCACCGGTGATCGCCGTGGTCGACTTTCAATATATCACGCAAAATTCGTTGGCGGGTAAGGCAGTACGCAAGCAAGTAAACGCCCAGCATCAGACCTTTCAAAATGAAATCGCAAAGTTGCAATCGGAACTCGAGGGCGAGCGACAAGAGTTGCGAAAACTCCAAGAATCCGAGCAGAGCGCGCAATTGATTGAACGCCGTCGATTTTTCCAGATGAGAACGGAAGAACTTCAGGCGCTCGTGCAGAAAAGAAAGCAGCAACTCGATCAGATGTATATAGAGGGCGTCCGTCGGGTTGAGATTGAAATGGCGAAAGTTATTCGAGAGATAGCAAGCGATTTTGGTATAGATATTATTCTAAACGCTGCCCGCGGGCAGGGAATTGTGCTCTATGCGAATCAATCGACGATGATCACTGATGAAATTACGAGACGGCTCGATGTTCGATTGCCGACCGTTAGAATTGCGCCTCCGTCGACGGAAGTTGGATCGACGACGGAGCCGTCAATGAGGCTTGAAAGACCGAAGGAATAGATAAGTGTCCGATACGAACGAAAATTCTGACGCCACCGAACGCAGTGTCGTCGATATCAACGGAATTATGGAAATGATACCGCACCGGTATCCGTTTCTTATGATCGATAAAGTCGTTGATATCGTTCCGTCTAAGAGTGCGACGGGGATTAAGTGCGTGAGTATGGCGGAGCCCCATTTCCAAGGGCATTTTCCCGTCCAACCGATAATGCCCGGTGTCTTGATCATTGAGGCAATGGCGCAGACAGCGGCGGTGCTGGTCGTTCACAGTACGGGCGTCGAATCGGAAGGCAAGGTCGTCTATTTCATGTCGATCGATAACGCGCGCTTCCGAAAGCCTGTGGTGCCTGGGGACGTTGTGCATCTCGAGGTCGAGACAGTGCGTCAACGCGGGAATGTTTGGAAATTGACGGGCAAAGCGTTGGTCGACGGTAAGCTCGTGTCGGAGGCGACCTTCGCCGCAATGATTGCGGATGTTCAATGAGCGACATTCACTCAACAGCGGTTATAGAGAGCGGGGCTCAGATCGGCGAAGGCGCGAAGATTGGACCGTTTTGCTGCATTGGTCCGAATGTGAAAATCGGCGCGCGGGTGGAGCTAAAATCGCATGTCGTTCTCGGCGGGCACACGACAATAGGTGATGATTGTAAAGTTTTCCCATTCGCATCGATCGGGCTGCAGCCTCAAGACCTAAAATTTGGCGGTGAAACGTCTACGCTCAGTATTGGGGACCGAAACATCGTGCGTGAATACGTCACGATGAATCCGGGGACCGAAGGTGGCGGCCTGGTGACGCAAGTTGGCAGCGACAATCTCTTTATGGTCGGCGCGCATGTGGCACACGATTGTATCGTTGGGAGCCATGTCATTATGGCCAACAACGCAACATTGGCGGGGCATGTGATTGTCGAAGATTACGCCATCATTGGTGGGCTAGCTGCCATCCATCAATTTTGCCGTATCGGACGGCATGCAATGATCGGCGGAATGTCGGGTGTCGAGAACGATATTATTCCCTACGGCTCCGTCATGGGTGGTCGTGCTTGGCTCTCTGGGCTTAATTTGATCGGTTTGAAGCGTCGTGGCTTCTCGAAGGATGAAATCCAAAGCTTGCGAGTTGCTTATCGCCAACTGTTTGCCGATGAAGGCTTGTTGAGTGAGCGTATCGAAGACGTCGCCGACCAATTTCCAGATGTCGAAGCGGTTATGGAGATCGTTGAATTTATGCGCGCGGAATCGCAACGCGGTCTGACACAACCAAAATCGGCGAATGGATAGCAAACTTGGCATTCTGGCCGGGGGCGGAGAACTGCCGGGCCGATTGATCCAAATTTGCCGCGAACGCGGGCGACCGTTCCATGTGATCGCCATTGAAGGCCAAGCGGACCCCGACGTTATCGGTGACAGTCCTCAGACGTGGCTTCGTCTAGGCGCGGCGCAAAAGGCGCTAGAGGTTGCGCGCAAAGAAAAGCTCGACGAAATTGTCATGGTCGGTCCGGTGAGACGGCCGTCAATCGTAGCGTTACGTCCCGATGCTTTGGCCGCACGTGTTTTGGCGAAGGCGGGTGCTTCGTCCGTCATGGGCGACGACGGGTTGCTCAAAGCCATCATAAGACAGATTGAAGATTTTGGATTCAAAGTGATCGGCCCGCATGAGTTGCTGCAGGAGGGTGTGAATAGCAAAGGCACTCTGGGTCGTTGCGAACCGGATGATATCGCCCTTCAAGACATACGGCGTGGTTGCTTGATCCTCACTGCATTGGGGCCGGCGGATGTTGGGCAATCGATTGTTATACAAGATAATATCGTCATTGCGATTGAGGCCGTCGAAGGAACGGATGCGATGATCCAACGGAGTGGTCCGCTTCACAGAGAGGGACCGGGCGGTGTCTTGGTAAAGTTGCCCAAGCCGGGACAGGAGAAGCGTGCGGATTTACCGACGATCGGTCCGCAGACGGTAGAGAATGCCGATAAGGCCGGCATTCGGGGGATCGCGATCCATGCGAGCGATACGCTTTTTGTCGACCGGGAACAAACGATAGCACTTGCTGATTCACTCGGATTATTCATTTTCTCCTTCGATCCGGACAAATGGCTCGAGAGCGCCTGATATATGTCATCGCCGGAGAGCCCTCTGGTGACGCAATTGGTGAAAAACTGATTACGGCGATCCGTAACCAATACGGTTCGGGGGTGGAGTTTGTCGGCTTGGGTGGCCCGGCAATGGAGTCGGTTGGTTTTCAAAGCCGATTTCCCATCTCGGAATTGAGTGTAATGGGCCTTGTAGAGGTCTTGCCTCATCTCTGGCGAATTCTCGGCCGTATTAGAGAAACCGCGGACGACATCGTGCGACAGAACCCGGACGCTGTGGTGACGATCGATTCACCGTCATTCACGGTCAGAGTGGTGAAACAATTGGTCGGGCGCTACCAAGGACCGAAAATCCACGTGGTCGCGCCAACGGTCTGGGCTTGGCGTCCCGGACGCGTGCACAAATTCAAGAAATACTTCGACCATCTTCTGACCATTCTTCCATTTGAGCCTACCTATTTTCAGCGTGTCGGCTTGGCGTCGAAGTTCATTGGCCATCCCGTCTTGGAGTACGGCGTACAAGAGGCCGATGATCGTGCGTTTCGGAAGGATCATGGGATCGATAGTGATCAGAAACTTATCTGCATCTTGCCGGGGAGCCGGCGAGGCGAAGTTGCGCGGCACCTGAGCATATTTGGAGAGGCATTGGCACGATATCGTGCGGCTTGGGGCGATGTCTTCGCCGTAATACCGACCGTACCGGCCATTCGAGCGTTCGTAGAGGAAGGTGTGTCGGGTTGGCCGGAGCCGCCGATAATCGTCTCGACGCCATTGGAGAAGTACCAATCTATGAAGGCGAGTAATCTAGCGCTAGCCGCCTCGGGAACGGTCGCTTTAGAGACGGCGTTGGCAGAAGTACCGACCGTTATCGCCTATAAAGTGAGTCCGCTGACAGCGTTTATCGTTCGTCGTCTTATAAAAGTCGATTATGTAAATATTATCAATATTTTAGCTGGAAAAGAGATCGTTCCTGAATGCCTGCAAGAAAAATGTTCGCCAGATGTGTTAGCCGATATTCTTGGGGAACTTTCGGCGGCTTCTGGCCAATCCCAAATTCAGCAGGTTCGACCTTACCTTAGCCAATTGGCATCATCGGAAGGGCGACCGTCAGAGGTGGCCGCGCAGTATATAATTGAGGTCTCGACGCCGGAAACATCGGTTGATTTGCCATAAAAAAAGGCCGCCCATATGAGGGCGGCCTTATTTGAAGTCGAGACGTATGTTTAACGTTTGTCCAGCGGTACGTATTCGCGGTCGTATTCACCCGTATAGAGCTGGCGAGGACGGCCAATTTTCTGGCTCGGATCCTCAATCATTTCTTTCCACTGAGCGATCCAGCCAACCGTTCGGGCAAGTGCGAACAGGACGGTGAACATCGAAACCGGGAAGCCCATCGCGCGCAGGATGATGCCCGAATAGAAATCCACATTCGGGAACAGCTTTCGTTGGACGAAGTAATCGTCTTCCAACGCGATTTTCTCGAGCTCCATTGCCATTTTCAGAAGGGGCTCATCGCGAATACCCAACGCATCCAAAACGTTGTGCGCGTGCGACTGTAGGACCTTTGCGCGAGGATCGTAGTTCTTATAGACACGATGCCCAAAGCCCATGAGGCGGAAATTATCTTGCGGGTCTTTGGCTTTCTCTAGGTACTCCGGGATCTTATCGGCCGAGCCAATCTCACCAAGCATGTTGAGGACTGCTTCGTTTGCACCGCCGTGCGACGGCCCCCACAGAGATGAAATTCCCGCCGCAATACACGCGAACGGATTGGCGCCGGACGAGCCGGCGAGGCGAACGGTTGATGTCGACGCGTTCTGCTCATGGTCTGCGTGCAGGATGAAAATCTTATCCATCGCCGCCGCCAAGACCGAATTGACCACGTAGTCTTCGCAAGGCACCGAGAACATCATCTGCAGGAAGTTCTCTGCATAAGACATGTCGTTACGCGGATACATGAACGGCTGGCCGATGGAGTATTTATAGGCCCAAGCGGCGATCGTCGGCATTTTCGCAACCAAGCGGTGCGAAGCGATCATCCGTTGTTCCGGATCGTTGATATCCGTTGAGTCATGGTAGAAGGCAGACAAAGCGCCAACGACCCCAACCATGATTGCCATCGGATGGGCATCGCGGCGGAAGCCGCGGTACAAGTTATTCAATTGCTCGTGGAGCATTGAATGATAGGTGATGGTCGTCTCAAACTCTTTCTTGGTCGCCGCATCAGGCAGCTCTCCGTTCAGCAGCAAGTAACAGACTTCCATGAAGTCGCTGTGTTCACAGAGATCTTCGATGCGGTAACCCCGGTGCATCAAAATGCCCGCTTCGCCATCGATATAGGTAATGCTGGATTCGCACGAGCCGGTCGACGTAAAACCGGGATCGTAGGTAAACATCCCTGTATCCCGATAAAACGGTCGCACGTCCACGACTTTCGGCCCGACTGTTCCGTTCATGACAGGCAGGTCATAAGACTTGCCCGTACTATGGTCAGTCATTGTCACATATTCATTGGTGGCGGCTTCTTTGGCATCTGAGCTCATCCCGACTCCTTCCGAGTTATTTGTTTGCTTTCGAAGCGAACGACGCCTTTGGTAGCGCCTTTAAATTCAAGCTTCGACCTTGCCGAGCAGTATACTATTTATGTCGAATTTCGGCAAAGTCCTCAGTCTGCTTCACCATCCGGAACGCGTTCCAAACGGCGTAGGGTCTCCGTACGACCAAGTATGGTCATCACATCGAATATTCCGGGCGATACCGTCGAGCCCGTGAGTGCAACGCGAAGCGGCTGGGCTAACTTGCCGAAACCGAGTTCAAGGTTTTCTGCCAGGGCGCGGAGCCTTTCGTTAAGCGCTTCTTCGGACCATTCTTCCTGATCATTCAGTGCACTGCGGATTTCCTGGATTTCAGACCGGCTGGACGCAATCATCTTTTCCGCTTTGGCTTCCGCGAGAGGGTAGGTGTGCTGAGTGAGTAAAAAATTAGCTGAATCAATAAGTTCAGTTGTGTTTTTTGCTCTTTGTGTGAGGTGTGGCAGCGCAGATGTAATCCGGCTTTTGGCGATTTGTTCGTCGCAGTCCAACGCTTCTTCGCGATATGCATCCAAAACAAGATCGACGAGTTCTTCCGTCGGCATTTCCCGGAGATAGTGCGCATTCAGGTTTTCTAGTTTCGCCGGATCAAATCGCGCGGGTGCACGGCCGACGCCCTTCAGGTCGAACCACTCGATTGCCTGGTCGCGGGAGATAATCTCTTCGTCGCCATGAGCCCATCCGAGACGAAGCAGGTAGTTGCATAGGGCAGGTGCGAGAACGCCTTCCGCACGGTATTCTTGGACGGAGGTCGCCCCGTGGCGTTTCGAGAGTTTTTGTCCATCAGCACCATGTATCAGAGGAATATGGGCAAATGCGGGCGGTTCCCAGCCTGCAGCACGATACAGATGGAATTGGCGGAAGGCATTGTTGAGGTGATCGTCGCCACGAATTACATGTGTCACGCCGCCATCGTGATCGTCGACAACGACAGACAACATATATGTCGGCGTACCGTCAGCTCTTAAGAGAATAAAGTCGTCTAATTGTTCGTTTGCGACGGTGACATCGCCTTGAACCAGGTCCGAAATCGTCGTTTCGCCGTCGAGCGGCATTTTGACACGTACGACCGGCGCGACACCCTCCGGTGCGTTTGATGGATCGCGATCACGCCATCTTCTGTCGTAAAAGACGCGTTTGCCATCTGCTTTAGCCTTCTCGCGCATTTCCGTAAGCTCTTCGGGCGTGCAATAGCATTTGTAAGCTTGCCCATTCTCGAGAAGTTGCGCCGCGACTTCGGCATGGCGATCAAGACTACTTGTCTGGAAGGTGGCATCGCCGTCCCAATCCAAGTCGAGCCAGCGTAGACCATCAAAAATCGATTCAACGGCCTCCGCGGTCGATCGCTTCCGATCAGTATCTTCAATTCGAAGGATAAAGTTTCCGCCGTGGTGGCGCGCGTAGAGCCAGTTGAAAAGAGCCGTTCTTGCGCTGCCGATATGCAACGAACCGGTTGGAGACGGAGGAAAACGGGTAACGATGGTCATATAGAGGCAACTCGCCGGTTCTCGAAGACGCCGCGATGTAGCATAGCGCAGCATGAAACGCCAACACTCGACAATCCGGCCGCAAAAGAGCTTCTGGCTCGCACATCTGCGGCCGTTACTCATCTAATTATTGTTTTCAAAATTACATAACACTTTAAAATTATATGCCTGATCGAAAGAGAGCCTATGCTCTGGCTAAAGTCTCAAATATACGCGGAACGCGACCGTTGGATATTGTGGCTTCCCGTTCTATTTGGCGGGGGCATTGGCCTCTATTTTAACCTCTTTTCAGAACCAGCTTCCGGCATTGCGGCTGGCGTCGGGCTGGGATTTCTCTTGGCGGCATTCGTCCTCCGCAGCATGCCGCTTCCATGCCTGGTTTGTATCGCCGTAGTGGTCACGAGCATTGGGTTTGAAGTCGCGAAATTTCGCAGCGATCAAGTGGCGACACCGCAGCTTTCAAAGCCTATCGGGCCAATTGGGGTTTCGGGACGGATTGTGCGGATTGAAGATTTCCCTGGACGGCCGCGCTTGACGTTGGATCGTCTGCAATGGGCGCAAAAAAGCGGCATAGATTTGGTGCCTGAGCGCATCCAATTGCGTCTTGTTTCATCCAATGCGTTTGAAATCGGCGACCGCGTGCGAGGACGCCTCAAGGCTTTGCCGCTACCCGCGCCCGTTTCGCCGGGATCGTTCGATTTTCAACGTAGCGCATGGTTTAAAAAAATCGGCGCAACAGCCTTCGCGGTCGGGAGATTTACGAAGGTCGAACCACTCAAACCGTCTAACTTATGGCAAGAACCGAATATCGCGATCGCAAAATTCAGACAATCGCTGTCTAAAAAGATATTACACACAATACCCGGCCCGGAAGGTGCGGTTGTAACCGCCCTAATAACGGGTGACCGGAGTCGAATACCGAAAGACATAACATCCGCGATGCGCGATTCGGGATTGGCGCATCTCTTAGCTATTTCCGGGCTTCATATCGGCTTGGTGACGAGTATCGTTTTCGCGGTCGTGCGGCTTTTTCTTGTGTTGATACCGGGCGTTTCATTGCGGATCGATTGTAAGAAATGGGCTGCCGGCGCCGCGCTCGTAGCGAGTTTTGGGTATCTGCTGATTTCGGGCGGGTCTTTGCCGACACAACTTGCCTTTGTGATGGGCGCATTCGTTCTGTGTGCCGTCATGCTCGACCGCGAAGCGATCTCGCTTCGCCTTGTCGCCTTTGCAGCTCTATTCGTGCTTTGTCTGCGGCCGGAAAGCATACTAAGTGCAAGTTTTCAGATGTCTTTTGCAGCGGTTACCGCGTTGGTCGCTTTTTACGAAAGCGCAGCGCCGCTCATTCGCGAAAGACTTCCCGCACCAATGCTAATTCGGCACAAGCTAGCGATCTATCTATTGGGCCTCGCGGTGACGACCGTCGTTGCCGGACTGGCAACTGGTGCGATTGCATACTTCCATTTCGGGCGGGTAACGCACTATGGATTGATTGCCAATCTTCTAGCGGTTCCTTTGACCGCGTTTTGGATCATGCCGGCCGCGATTATCGGTTGCTTGGCCATACCATTTGGATTGGGGGCAATGCCGCTTGAATGGATGGCGTTCGGTGTAGGCAATGTTCTGGCGATTGCGGAAGAGGTCGCATCTTGGCCGGGTGCCGTCACGCTCGTATCGAAGATGCCAATGTATCCATATTTGCTGGTCGTTCTGGGCGGGATCTGGTTGTGCCTTATGCGTCAAAAGTGGCGATACATCGGGATTCTTGCGATGTTCTGCGGATTTTTCAGCGGCAGTCTGGCTGCGAAGCCCGATATTCTATTTTCGGAAAGCGGTAAATTATTTGCCGTGCGCCTTGCAGACGGTCAGCTAAAGTTCGGCACCGGTTCGCAAAAATCCTTTACAGCAAACAAATGGCTCGAACAAAGCGGCCAATCTGGGGCGAGGGCAATTGGAGGTCAAGATCGCCTTCGTTGCGACTGGAGCGCTTGCATTTATACGCGCGGACCGCATCAAATTTCTCTGGTTCGACACCCAAGTGCGTTTGAAGAGGATTGTCGGCGCGCAGTCTTGGTGCTGACCCCGTTGTGGCGGCGAACGGTCTGCAACGGGAAAATTCCCAGTATAACGAAGCGCCAATTGAGGAAATCGGGTGCGCACGCGGTGTATTTGCGTGCAGGTGATATCTCAGTCGTAACGGTCGCAGAGACGCGCGGCGTTCGCCCGTGGACGCAAACGGGCGGCTACCGCTAATACTTCCGGATGAGTCCCACGAGACGACCTTGTACCCGCACGCGATCAGGTCCGAAAATACGGGTCTCGTAGTTCATATTGGCTGGTTCTAGGGCGATTGAGGCGCCTTTTCGGCGGAGCCTTTTGAGTGTCACCTCCTCACGGTCGACGAGCGCCACAACAATCGTTCCGTTTTCGGCATCCGTGCAACGTTGAATAATTACATAGTCGCCGTCGTGTATGCCGGCATCGACCATCGAATCGCCTTCGACCTCCAGCGCATAGTGATCGCCACTCCCGACCAGGTCAGGCGGCACATCGAGCATGTTCGATTCGTCGCGAAGCGCTTCAATCGGGGTGCCGGCGGCAATTCGGCCATAGAGCGGCAAATGCATCGCATTCGTGTAGGCCGGCGGAGATACCGGCGGGGTTGGCGTTACGGTCTCGTTCGTTACTTCGACCAAACGGGGTGAGAAAGCGGGGCGGGGGCGAACCTCGCCTGGTTCCATGTTATCGGGTAGGCGCAAAATCTCGAGTGCACGGGCGCGGTGCGGTAATCGACGCAAGAATCCACGCTCTTCCAGGCCTGTTATGAGGCGATGGATGCCTGACTTCGATTTTAACTCCAACGCATCCTTCATTTCGTCGAACGACGGCGGCACGCCTTGTTTTTGCATGCAATCATGAATGAACATCAGCAATTGGTGTTGTTTGCGCGTTAACATGTCGGTTCCTTAAGATTCTTTACGGCGCGTCCGTTTCGCTCACAGTGCGAACAAAACGTAAACTCACAATTTGTTCTAGTTTAGTTCTTTTTACGCGTCAACCGGCATTTTTGCGAATTCTTCGAAAAATCGCGCGAATTCAGCCGGAATACACACCGCTAGGCATTTTGAGAACCTCTACGCTTTCGCCGGCCTCAAGCGCGGGCGCGTGCGGTTCACGAATGATCAGTGCGTCGGATTTCGTAAGCGTAGCCATCATCGAGCTGTCTTGTTTCGAGAACGCTCTGACTGTCTCGACATGGCTTCCGTCGCCCTCGATCGTTGCTCGCAGATAATCTTGTCGGCGATCGTTCTCGGGTAAATCGGATGCCGAGACCATGCGATGGATATCTTGATCAAAGTCTTTCAACCCTTGCATTTTTGCGAGGATTGGTCGCAAGAAAATCATCGCGCAAACGAGGCTCGATACAGGATTTCCGGGCAAACCAAGAACCGGAATACGATCGATTTCGCCAAACATAAGCGGTTTCCCCGGGCGCATTGCAATTCGCCAGAAATCGACATTCATACCGCGATCGCTCAAGACATCTTGAACGAGGTCGTGATCTCCGACAGATGCACCGCCGGTCGTGACAAGTATGTCGTTTCCGACGATTCCCGCCGCCATATGCCGGAGACCGTCTCGATCGTCCGGAGCGATGCCGAGCAAAACCGGATGGCCTCCCATCGCTTGGACGAAGGCGGCGAGGGCGATGGTACTCGAGCTGACAATCTGGTTTCGGCCAACCGGATCGCCCGGCATCACGATCTCATCGCCCGTCGCTAGGATTGCGACGCGGGGTCGTCGGTGTGCCATCATCCAGGGAACGTTCATGGCGGCCATCAAACCGACATGCCGCGCGGTCATCCGCGTGCCTGCCGGGATTAGGATATCATCTTCGGAAAAATCCAAGCCGGCCGGGCGGATATAGGTACCGCTCTTTGCGCCCTCGTTAACAAGCACGGTTTCGCCGCGCTGTTCGGTATCTTCTTGGATCACAATTGCGTCCGCGCCTTCCGGCACAGGTGCTCCGGTAAAAATGCGGACAGCTTCTCCAGCGTTGAGGGATTTATCGTAAGACCCGCCGGCTGGTGCGTAACCGACAATCGGCAGTTCGACTGGCGTGCCAACCACATCTGCGGCGCGGACAGCATAGCCGTCCATTGCGGAAACCGGCATAGGCGGCTGTGTGCGGCGTGAGCGAATGTCTTCCCCTGAGACGCGTCCGAAACTGTCGGTAATCACGACTTGTTCGAGCGGCATCGGCGAAATCGCCAAAAGGATGCGTTCTTCCGCTTCTGAGACTGAAATCATTGCGCGTTGCCGTCAGGCTGCATCGAACGTACCGGATTTTCCACCGGATTTGTGCGTCAGGCGGATGTCGGTGATCTGCATTCCCCGGTCGATGGCCTTACACATGTCGTAGACCGTCAGCGCAGCGACGGATACAGCCGTGAGAGCTTCCATTTCGACACCTGTTTGCCCTGCAACTTTGCAAGTGGCCGTAATATCGACGGCGTTCCGCTTGGCATCTATCTGAAGTTCGACTTTCGAGGAGGTGAGTGCCAGTGGATGGCATAAGGGAATGAGATCGGCGGTCTTTTTCGAACCCATGATTCCCGCCAGTTGTGCAATGGAGAGGACATCGCCCTTTTTGATGTTTCCATCTGATATAGCGGCAATCGTTTCCGCTTGCATAATGACCGAGCAAGCCGCACTCGCGACCCGTGATGTCGAAGCTTTATCGCCGACATCGACCATAACGGCATTCCCGTCGGCATCGATGTGCGTGAGGCCGCTCATTCTGCGCTCATCTCGACTTGCGTGGCATCACCGAACAAAAGCCTCTGTGTCGCAAGTACGACGTCTTCCTGGCGCATCAGCGATTCGCCGACGAGAACGCAGTGCGCGCCGACCGCCGCCATCCGGTCCAGATCGGCACGCGAATTCAGCCCACTCTCGCCGACCAGAATGCGGCCCTCCGGCGCGAGTGCCGCGAGAGCCTCGGATGTCGCAATATCAACTTCGAGGGTCTTGAGATTTCGGTTATTGATGCCGATCAGTCGCGAAGCAACCGCGTGGGCCCGCTCCATCTCAGCCGCGTCGTGGACTTCGACCAATACATCCATATCGAGTGTGGTGGCCAACTCCGAGAGTTCAATCGCGGTCTCGTCTTCCAATGCGGCCATGATGATTAAAATGCAGTCGGCACCGATCGCGCGCGCTTCGTAGACTTGATAAGGATCCAGCATAAAATCCTTGCGAAGAACCGGGAGGTCGGTCGCAGTCCGGGCGGCCGTCAAGTAATCGTTTTGCCCCTGAAAATAAGGAATGTCGGTTAGGACTGAGAGGCAAGCGGCACCGCCAGCCGCGTAGGCTCGGGCGATCGCAACAGGTGCAAAGTCCGGACGAATCAATCCCTTGCTGGGTGATGCTTTCTTAACTTCCGCGATAAGGCCCGTCCGGCCTTCCGCAATACAAGTTTCGAGACGGTCCGCAAATCCACGCACTTTCGGTGCAGAGGCGGCCCGTTCGATCATTTCCTCGATCGAACATTCTGCTTTGCATTCGTCGATGTGAATGCGTTTGTCGTCGCAAATTTTTCTTAACGTATCGCTCATTCGCCGCTCGTGATCTCAACGAGTTTCGCGAGTGCCGCGGCAGCTTTGCCGTCATCGATCGCGGCGGCGGCGGCAGCCACACCATCGGTTAAAGATTCGACCTTGCCTGCGATAAGCAAAGCCGCGGATGCACCGTATAACGCAATATCGCGGTAGGCGCCTTTTTGACCGTTGAGCAAATCCCTGATGGCTTGAGCGTTTTCGGCCGGCGTGCCGCCTTTGATATCGTCCAGTGAAGCTGTCGGAAGTCCTGCGTCAGACGGGGACAGTTCCCGGGTCGTCTCTTTGCCGTCTGCGAGCTCGGCGACGTAAGAAGGGCCGGTAATGGTCAATTCATCAAGACCGTCTGCGCCATGCACGACCCAGGCCCGCTCCGTACCCAAGTTTCCGAGCACTTGCGCCATTGGTTCAACCCACTCACGCGCGAAGGTTCCGACAAGCAATCGTTTGACAGACGCAGGGTTCGCCAAGGGCCCCAGAATATTGAATATCGTGCGCACACCCATCTCGACGCGCGCCGGGCCGACGTGACGCATGGAACTGTGGTAGGCGGGAGCCAAAAGAAAGCCGATTCCAGCTTCCCGGATCGCCCGCTCAACCGTCGGAACGTCCGCGTCCAGGTTTATGCCCAATTCGGAGAGTACATCTGCGGCACCGGATTTCGACGACGCGGCACGATTTCCATGTTTTGCAACTGGTACGCCGCAACCCGCCACAACAATCGCCGTAGCCGTTGAAATGTTGAGGGTTCCTGCACCATCACCACCTGTGCCGACCACGTCGATGGCATCGTCTGGCGCGGACACCTTGAGGGCTTTCTCGCGCATGATACGCGCCGCACCCGTTATTTCTTCGACCGTCTCGCCGCGAATTCGGAGCGCAATCAGGAAGCCAGCAATTTGGGACGGCGTGGCCTCGCCGGACATCATGATATTGAAGGCCTCGACAGCTTCGGATTCACTGAGGCTCTTGCCGTCTGCGACCGTTGCAATCAATCTTTTAAAAGTGCTGTCGGCGTCGCTCATTCGCTTTCTCAAATCTTTCTAATCCGCTCGGCCGGATATTCAGTGCAATATCGGCGACGGGTCAATACTGCGCGCGGAATAATTTGCGAAATAGCATCGAAAACGCCGGAAATTCCCTGGTTCCGTCTATTCTGCGCGATTAGAGTTTTGCCGCAACGTAATTCGTTTTAGGGAGCGGCGCCAACACCATGGCATGGGACGAGGAAATTCGCGAGGTTCATCGCAAGCGGGATTTAGCAAAACTCTTAGGCGGTGAAGAAGGGGTCGCGCGCCAGCACGCAAAAGGTCGCCTTACGATTAGAGAGCGGATCGATGGATTGCTTGATGAAGGCAGTTTTCGCGAATTGGGCATGGGGGCCGGCAGCGCCTATCGCGATGAAGACGGTAATGTAACGGAATTTCTTCCAGCGAATTTCGTCCTCGGTTTCGGCAAGGTCGAGGGGCGGGACTGCATTATCGGAGGGGAAGATTTCACGCTAAAAGGCGGTTCGCCGAACGCAGCTGGCCTTCGGAAGAGCGTGTATGCGGAAGATTTGGCGTTGAAGTACAAAATGCCTTTGATTCGCCTCCACGAGGGCGGCGGCGGCAGCGTAACGGGTGCCGGCGGCGGGAAGGGGGCTCCCGCTACAGTCGGCTCGCCGGTATTTGAAGCGCCGCGGTTTCGTTCAGTGGCTAAAACGATGAATACGGTGCCGGTCGCGACCGCGGCTCTTGGGCCGGTTGCCGGATTGCCCGCCTCGCGTTTGGTGTCGTCTCATTTCTGTGTCATGACGCAAGAGACCGCACAGGTGCTGGTTGCGGGACCTGCGGTCGTCGCGCGCGCGCTCGGCGAAAACCTGACGAAAGAACAGCTTGGAAGTGCGGCGGTTCACACGCGCAACGGCGTTGCGGACAACGTTGCAAAGGATGAGGCAGACGCATTCACGCAAATTCGACAATTTTTAAGCTACATGCCGCGCAACGCGTGGGAATTGGTACCAGATAAAAATATTGGCGATCCAAGCGATCGTGTCGAAGAGGAACTGGCAACCATCATTCCGCGTGACCGGCGCCAGCCTTACGATATGCGGAAGCTGATCGCGCTGGTGGTCGATCACGATAGTTTTTTCGAGATGGGGCGTAAGTATGGTCCCGGTCAGATTGTCGGATTCGCGCGAATGAACGGGCAATCTGTTGGTATCTTTGGAAACGATTGTCGTTATTACGCGGGCTCTATGACCGCAGCCGGCGCACAGAAAGTCCGAAAATTTGTCGAGACTTGTGAGACATTTCATATCCCAATTATCGCTCTCGTTGATGAGCCCGGGTTCATGATCGGCAGTGAAGCGGAAAAAGCCGGCACCATAAAATACGGAACGGCGGCGGTTCTCGCTGTTGCGGATAGCAGCGTTCCCTGGGCTTCCGTTGTGATTAAGAAGTCCTACGGCGTTGCGGCCGCGGCGCACTACGGCAACGACGCGTACAAATTGCTTTGGCCTTCGGCGGAGATGGGTGCATTGCCGTTGGAAGGCGGCGTGGCGGTTGCGTTTGGACGGGAAATTGCCGCAGCGGAGGACCCAGAAGCAAAACGAAAAGAACTCGAAGATATGATGGCAGCACGTTTGTCGCCATTTCCGAGAGCGGAATCGTTTTCTGCGCATGACGTGATCGATCCGCGCGAAACGCGTCCTATGCTATGCGAATGGCTGGATCGAGTTCGGCCTTTATTGCCGCAATTGCTTGGACAGACGCAATTTCCGATGCGGCCTTAAGTTTTTTGCGTTGAAGAGGGCGCGACCTTTCCCACGACCGGCTATAAAGTAGCGGCAATGTCGGATGATAAATATCGAAACATAGAGCGCTCGAAACCTGCGCGCGTTGCGGAACGTTCGGTGAATTCGACGGCGGGGATGCCGCTCGGTCTGGATCGGTTGTTTCGGACCAAGCGTCACGTTTATTTGGGGCTTGGCGTGTTTTTTGTGGCCGGCGCACTGATCGGCGGGTATCTCGGCTCCCTCACGCGTGACAATTTAGAAGAGAAACAACGCCATAGAGCTGCCGAAGAAAAGGCTCCTCCGAAACCTGACGTCGCGAAGGTAGGTAGCGCGCGGGTACGCACATATGCCTATTCAACCCCAGGAACTGACCAGAAATCGAAAGAAACCGAAGGGGCCGCGGTAGAAGAGCCACGGACAACGGCGCCGCGCCCGTCCGAGAAACCAAAGGTGGACGCCCCCGCGGTGCCTCTTCCGAATCAGTCGCAGGTTGCTCGTCGCCCGCCCACCGTCGGGTCAGCTCCTGTAGTTCCCGCAATCGTGATCGTTATTGACGATTTGGGTATTGATCAGAGGCGAACAAAAAAGGTGATTGCGTTACCAGGTCCGCTGACGCTCGCATTCTTGCCTTACGGCTACAATTTGAAGACGTTGACTGCCAGTGCGGTTGCAAACAGCCATGAACTCTTAGTGCATCTGCCGATGCAGCCGCAGGCGGTCGACGCTGACCCTGGTCCAAACGCGCTGCTTCGGTCGTTAAGCGAGACAGAGATTCGCAATCGGATTAAGTGGAATCTCTCTCAATTTGACGGCTTCGTCGGGATCAACAATCACATGGGGAGCGACTTCACCACCTGGGAAAGCGGCATGTCTGTCGTAATGCAGGAGATAAAGGCGCGAGGATTGCTGTATCTCGACTCACTCACAAGTGCGAAATCCGTCGCAAAGAAGACGGCACTCGCAAATGGGTTGTCGGTCCTGACGCGGGATGTGTTTCTCGATAATGAGACCGATTTAGACCGTATCCGGTCGAGGCTATCGGAGCTCGAAGCGATCAGTCGACGGCGTGGATACGCAATCGGTATCGGCCATCCTTACGACCAAACAATCGAAGCTCTAAGTGAATGGTCAAAAAATCTGGAAAGCCGTGGCTTCAAACTTATTGCGTTGAGCGGTCTGTTATCGAACTAGAAGCCACTTAATGACCCGGATAACGGTTGTCGCCGGCAAAAATCTGCTCCAGCAACGCGTTATTGATTGAAACGCCGTGCGATGCGCGGAGGGCGATATTGTATTGTTGCAATATGTCGCTGCCGATCATCGTCCGAAGATTTTGCGCTAGTCCGCGATATGTATCGAAATCCTTCGCTGCTTCTGGCGCTTTGATGGCCGTCAGCTTGGCGATGACGAACCGAACTCCATCTCTGCCGACGGCGACGTCTCCGACTTTCTTAATTTCAAAAAGCTGGTTGATGACGTCGAACGGCAATTTGGACCGCGCCGGGCCTGTCTGACGTGTGAAAAATGCAATAGGTGTAAGGGCTTCACCCTCTGCACCCGGGATTTCTTTCAGACTTTGGCCCAACTTCAGCTGGTCGGCGACCTTCTTTGCTTTTGCTTCGGCAAGCTTAATACGTTCGTCGCTTTTCCATGCGGCTGTTGCTTGCTTTCTCACTTCGGTCAAACTCTGGACCCTCGACGGTGTCACGCCTGTAACGCGAAGAATGAAAAAACCACTATCTTGGGCTTCGACCAATGTGCTGGCTTCGCCCGAATTTGTCGTAAAGACCGTCTCGAGAAACGGTGCGCCAGGCAAACCTTCAATGGCAAGGTTCTCAGAATTCCGGCCACCAGCATCGACGGCGTCGATCTTCTTAACCGTCAAACCAACGTTACGGCCCGCCACTTCTATCGTCGCACCGCTCCCGATGGCATCTTCCAGTTTATTGGCTGTGGTGAATACTTTATCGACAGCCTTCTCATGGCTGAGCTCGGAAACGAGTTGTTCGCGCACGTCTTCAAGTTTCGCCTCTTTCAGCGGTGTAATGCTCTCGACTTTGAAAATATGCCAGCCGAAAGGGCCTTGGATCGGCGAAGAAATGCTGTTTGACGCAAGTTCGAAGACCGCTGGCGCAAGTTCCTCCGGGATATCTTCGCGTGTGATTTCACCAAGGTCGATGCTTTCCGCGGTCTGATCGGCAATTTCTTTTGCAACGACGGCGAAGTCGTCACCGCCCGCGAGACGTACGGCGGCTTTCTCCGCATCGGCTTTCTCAGAAACCACCATCTGCAACACTTTCCGCTTCTCCGGAACCGTGAATTCTTGCCTACGGTCTTCGAACGCAACGACGAGTTCGTCTTCCGGAATGGTAATTTGTTTGGCGAATTCTTTTGCGGATAGATCCAAATAGGTAACGGCACGACGCTCGGGTGCTGTGAATTCAGCTTCGTTTTCTTTGTGATAGGTCGCCAGTTGCGTATTTGTCGGCTCCGGCACACTCGCCGAAGGATCGATCGTCACATATGTGACTGCAGCGCTTAGCGCTTCTTCACGCCACTTATAGATCGTGTCCGCGACAGATTTCGGTACTTGTATCGTCGACGCAATGCTTGCGAGCGCCTGCTGACGAGCAATCTCGCGTCGCATGCTCGCTACATAGGCCTCCTCGGTGAAGCCGCTTGCGCGAAGCATTTGCTCGTACTGGATGCGGTCGAACGTTCCGAGATTGCCTCTGAATGTTGGGTCCGCACGGATTTGCGTGGCAATGGTCGCATCACTCGCGGTGAGTCCTAAGTCGATTGCTTCCGCATCAAAACTGGCTTCATTCACCAACGATTGTACGACCTGGTCTTGCACGCCAAGCTGCCGGGCTCTTTCCGAATCGATGTTCATGCGGCGGAGGCGGTCCAACTCGCGTTGGTACTGATTGTGGATATCGTTGGCGTTAATTTTGACGGATCCGACCTCAGCGACCGTATTACCAAAGAATCCGCCGCCAAAAACGTCACCCATGCCCCATACCGCGAAACTGACCATAATTAGTCCCAGCAGCGCTTTTGTGAAAATCGAAGCGACAGAATTTCGTAAGATTTGAAGCATGATAGGGCTAGGCCGTTTTGTTAGCGAATTTCGAAAATTAAAGGCGGCGCATGATAGAGAGCGTCGAATTGCCTCGCAACTGCCAAAAATGCTGGATGTAACGCTTCGGATTTGCTCTTAAGGATAAGGTCAAAGGTGTACATGCGTCACACCGAACGGTTGCGGTCAAGGCCGACGACTTTAGTGACGAAATGGGGAGGAAATATGGCGATGCCGAAGGCGCTCATTGCCGGTAATTGGAAAATGAATGGAGACATCGCGACTGCGCGTGAATTAGCAGGCGCAATCGCGGCGGGTAGTGACGCGCATGCCTGCGACTATCTCGTCTGTCCGCCGTTCACCGCGTTAACCGAAGTCTCGGGTGTTCTGGCAGACAGCGGCGTCCTGCTTGGTGCCCAGGATTGTCATAGCGCAGCGTCCGGAGCCCATACGGGCGATGTATCGGTTGGGATGTTGACGGATATCGGTTGTCACTACGTCATCGTGGGGCACTCGGAGCGACGGTCGGATCACGGGGAAAGCAACGCATTGGTAAAATCCAAGGCGGCGGCGGCGCTGAAAGGCGGTCTGTCGGTCATTATCTGCGTTGGCGAAAGCGAATCGGAGCGTGAATCGGGCACCGCCTTGGCGACAGTCGAAAGGCAAGTCGTGGGAAGTCTGCCAGAGACGTCCAATTCAACCAACACAGTGATCGCCTATGAGCCCGTTTGGGCAATTGGTACTGGAAAGGTGCCGACAACGGCGCAGATTTCCGAAATGCATTTGCACATCTCAAGCGTTTTGGAGAATGAGATGTCAGATTCGGACGCCGCATCGACACGGTTGCTGTATGGCGGATCGGTAAATCCGGAAAATGCGACGGAAATTCTTCGTTGTTCTCGCGTAAACGGCGCTCTTGTGGGCGGTGCTAGCTTAAAGGCGGAAAGTTTTCTCGCGATTGGGCAAAGTTGCCCCTAGCCAACAGTTCCGAGACAGATTAAATACTCAGCAATTCGGAACCGGCGAGTCCGATTCTCATTAGGTCCGTTCAATTGACTACAATAATTCTTGTCATTCATTTGCTTATCGCCATTGCTTTGGTGGTCGTTGTCCTCCTGCAGCGCAGTGAAGGTGGTGGATTGGGCATCGGCGGCGGCGGCAGTGGCTCCGGTTTGGTGAGCGTACGCGGGACAGCGAATTTGCTGACCCGGGCGACGGCGATATTGGCGGCCTGCTTTATGCTGACGAGCTTAACTTTGGCGATTCTCGCAAGCCATACGGGCGAGTCGACGTCCGTTCTCGACGCGAATAAGCCGGCGTCGACAAATACGGCACCTGGACAGCCCTCGGTACCTCTTTCGAAATAACCATTATTCGAGATCGAAAAAGCGCAATGAAAATTAAGCCTGTGAAAATTGCACAAGTTGTCCTAGTTGGAGCGGTGCAATGACACGGTACGTTTTCATCACCGGCGGTGTCGTCTCTTCGCTTGGCAAAGGCCTGTCGTCCGCGGCACTCGGCGCGCTTCTTCAAGCGAGAGGATTCAAAGTTCGTCTCCGCAAGCTCGATCCCTATCTAAACGTCGATCCGGGTACGATGAGTCCTTATCAGCACGGTGAGGTCTATGTCACCGACGACGGAGCGGAGACGGATCTCGATCTGGGGCATTACGAGCGGTTTACCGGCGTCTCTGCGCGGAAAAGCGACAACGTGACGACGGGACGAATCTATTCCACCGTTATTACGCGCGAACGCCGCGGCGATTACCTCGGTGGGACGGTACAAGTTATCCCGCATGTTACGGACGCCATTAAGGAATTCGTGACAAGCGATATCACGGATGAAGATTTCGTATTGTGTGAGATCGGCGGCACGGTCGGTGATATTGAAGGGTTGCCGTTCTTGGAGGCGATTCGTCAATTGCGGAACGAACTCGGTCGCGAAAAGACGATGTATGTCCATGTCACCTTGGTTCCGTTTCTTGGGGCTGCGGGCGAACTTAAGACAAAACCGACCCAACACTCGGTGAAGGAACTGTTGAGCGTCGGTATCCAGCCTGACTTGTTGTTATGCCGTTGCGAGCGAGAGATCGCGGCGGATGCCCGACGGAAACTGGCTCTTTTCTGTAACGTTCAGGAATCACGCGTTATTCCGGCGGAAGACGTCGAGACGATCTATCAGGTGCCCATCACGTATCATGAGCAGGGGTTCGATACCGAAGTGCTGAATCACTTCGGCCTGACCGAAGAGCGAGACCGTGAGGTCGATCTTTCTCGATGGAGCGAGATCGTGCGTTCGATCCTGAACCCGGAAGGGGAAGTGAACATCGCGATCGTGGGCAAATACACGAACTTAATGGATGCCTACAAATCTTTGAGCGAGGCGCTCACTCACGGCGGTATCGCCAACAATGTTCGAGTTAACACGCGATGGATCGAAGCTGAAATCTTCGAGCAAGAAGACCACATTCACGAACTTGAGAATTGTCATGGCATTCTGGTGCCGGGCGGCTTTGGCGAGCGCGGTGCGGAGGGCAAGATTCAAGCCGCACAGTTTGCGCGCCGGCGGAAGGTTCCCTATTTCGGAATATGTTTCGGTATGCAGATGGCGGTGATCGAAGCTGCGCGGAATCTTGCCGGTATCCCCGAAGCGAACAGTACCGAGTTTGGTCCTTGTAAGGAGCCGGTTGTCGGATTGCTCACCGAATGGATGCGAGGCAATACGGTCGAACATCGCGCGGAAGATGACGAGCTCGGCGGCACAATGCGCCTTGGCACCTATCCTTGCCGGGTCGAACCGGGGAGCCGTATTGCAGAAATCTTCGGCGGCGAGCTTGAAATCAGCGAACGCCACCGGCACCGTTACGAGGTAAATGTGAACTATCGCCAGCGTTTAGAAAGCGCCGGTTTACAGTTCTCCGGCCTATCTCCTGATAAACGTTTGCCGGAAATCGTCGAACTGCGGGACCATCCTTGGTACATCGGCGTCCAATTCCACCCGGAATTGAAGTCGCGCCCATTTGCACCTCACCCAATTTTCACGAGCTTTATCAAAGCGGCCGTAGACCAAGCTCGACTGGTTTAGGCTCTGGAGACTTGGCGTCATGGCCGACCAAAAAAGCGTGACGATCGGCAAGACCGAAACGGCGAACAATAGACCCTTTACGCTGATCGCAGGCCCTTGCGCGATGGAGAGCCGTCAGCACGCGCTTGAGATGAGTGCGGCGCTCTGTGAAATGACGGCGAGATTGGGGTTGGATTTTATCTATAAGACATCCTTCGATAAGGCGAATCGTACCTCGAACAGCAGTCCGCGGGGCGTCGGCTTGTCAGACGCGCTTCCGGTTTTTGCCGAGGTGAAGGAAACACATGGATGTCCGGTTCTGACCGATGTTCACGAGCCGGAGCAGTGTGCGGCGGCGGCAGAAGTTGTCGATGTACTGCAGATACCTGCGTTCTTGTGCCGGCAGACGGACTTGTTGATCGCGGCGGGTCAGACCGGCAAAGCCGTGAATGTCAAAAAAGGGCAGTTCTTGGCGCCTTGGGATATGAAACAGGTGGTCGCGAAGATCGCGGATACCGGGAACGAGAAGATCTTATTGACCGAGCGCGGCGCGAGTTTTGGCTATAACACGCTGGTGAGTGATATGCGTTCGCTCCCAATAATGGCGCAGAACGGATATCCGATTGTTTTCGACGCGACGCATTCCGTACAGCAGCCGGGCGGGCAGGGCACGACATCCGGGGGGCAGCGCGAATTTGTTCCGGCTTTGGCCCGTGCCGCAATTGCCGTTGGGGTTGCTGCGGTTTTCATTGAAACGCACCAGGATCCGGATTCAGCACCTTCCGACGGGCCCAATATGGTTCCGCTTGATCAATTGGAACTGCTTTTGTCGCAACTTGTTGCGTTCGACCAGATCGCGAAAGCTAATCCTTTTACGCTTTGAAACTTAACCGCTTAATGGGGAGTTGATCGATGGCGGCCATCGTAGACGTTCACGCACGCGAAATTCTCGACAGTCGAGGTAATCCAACAGTCGAGGTGGATGTTTATTTGGAGGATGGCGCTTTCGGTCGCGCCGCCGTTCCCTCCGGCGCATCCACGGGGGCGCACGAAATGCTGGAATTGCGGGACGGGGATGGCCGTTACGGCGGTAAAGGCGTGCAGAAAGCGGTCGAAGCCGTAAACGGTGAAATTGCCGACGTTTTGTCCGGTGCCGAAGCCGATGACCAAGCGAATATCGATCAGATGATGCTGACGTTGGATGGCACGGAGAACAAGTCGCGTTTGGGAGCGAATGCCATGTTGGGCGCATCGCTCGCGGTGGCACATGCTGCGGCAAACTCTCATGAATTGCCGTTGTTTAAGTATATTGGCGGCGTATGGGCAAACCTCTTGCCTGTTCCCATGATGAATATCGTGAATGGAGGAGCGCATGCAGACAATGCGGTCGATATTCAGGAATTCATGGTGATGCCGGTCGGCGCTGAGAGTTTTTCGGAAGGTTTACGCATGGGTGCCGAGGTCTTCCATGCATTAAAAAGCACGCTTTCGGATGCCGGACATAGCACGAATGTCGGGGACGAAGGCGGTTTCGCACCTGCGCTTACCTCTACCAGAGAAGCATTGGATTTCATCATGCAGTCGATCGAACGCGCCGGTTACAAAATCGGCGACGATGTTTGCCTGGCACTGGACTGTGCGGCCACGGAATTCTTTATCGATGGTGCCTATAAGCTCGAAGGCGAAGGTAAAACGTTGGATGCGGATGGTATGTCTTCTTACCTCCAAGAATTGGTGGAAGCCTATCCGATTGTATCGATCGAGGATGGGATGGCGGAGGACGATTGGGACGGTTGGCGTGTCTTGACCGAGAAAATCGGCGGGAAAGTACAGTTGGTCGGAGATGACCTGTTTGTCACCAACCCCAAGCGTCTGGCGGATGGCATAGCGCAAGGAACAGCCAATTCGATCCTCGTTAAAGTCAATCAAATCGGGACCTTGAGCGAAACGCTGGATGCGGTGGAACTGGCGCATCGATCCGGCTATACGGCCGTGATGTCTCATCGTTCGGGCGAGACGGAAGACACCAGTATTGCGGATATTGCCGTCGCGACGAACTGCGGCCAGATCAAGACAGGTTCTCTATCCCGATCGGACAGACTGGCGAAATACAATCAGTTGCTGCGAATCGAAGAAATTCTTGGCGAGGCAGCGCGCTATCCCGGTATCTCCGCGATTGCGGGGCAAAGTTGAAATTCTATTCTCTGGATTTTGCAGAAAGAGAGGGTAAAAGATATTTTATAATTTAAGTATTAATTGGCTCTCACATTAATTACTTGAAATGAACTCAAGTAAAATGTTTGACGTTATAATTTAATATTGCCATTATTATGGCATGCGATGGGTGAGTAGTATCAATGAACGGATTCGTCAGATAGCCGTTCCCGTATTCGGGGCGTTGGTTGTCGGGTATTTTGCCTATCATTCGATGAAGGGCGACCACGGTCTGAACGCCTATATAAAGATCTCGGGCGAGTTAGCGAAAGCGGAACGAGTGCTGCAAGAACGGCGGAGCAAACGTGAAGTGATCGAAAATCGCACCAATATATTACGGCCAGATAATTTGGATTTGGATATATTAGATGAGCGTTCACGAAAAATCTTGAACGTGCTGAGCCATAACGAAAAAATTATTCTTGAGTAGTTCAGATGTCCAAACGAGGGAATGACATTAGTTGTTGCGACAAGAAATTAAAAAAATTAAAACGCCGCAGTAAATTCACGTTAATTATTGCTTCAGCGCACAAATTAATCAAAAATTTTATATTTTATGATGCAATAAAGTGCGCGTAACCCATCCTTCCAACCAATTTTCTTACCATCTTCGTAAGTGCGTCCGTAATAGCTAATGCCAACTTCATAAATTCGTGGAAGCGGTTTTAGTTTACCAACTTTAGCAGCCAATTCCGGTTCAACGCCGAAGCGTTTTTCCTTGATTTCGAACTTATTCACGATTTCGCGTCGGAAGACCTTATATCCAGTTTCCATGTCAGTAAGGTTCAAATCTGTCATCATATTGGAAAAGAGCGTTAATACGTGATTCGCTACGCTGTGCCAGAAATACAGGACACGACCTACTTCTCCACTCTTAAACCGCGATCCAAAAACGATGTCGGCTTTGTCATCGATAAACGGCTTTAAGAGCTTCGGATAATCACTCGTATCATACTCTAGATCTGCGTCTTGAATAAGGATGATGTCACCTCTGGCGATTTGAATACCTGTTTTAAGCGCGGCGCCTTTCCCAAAGTTTTTTTTGTGGAACTTCGCTATCACATGTCCGAACTCGTGCTCAAGTTCATAAATTTTTTTTCTACTGCCATCCGACGAACCGTCATCGATAACAATAATCTCGAAATTTAAGCCAAGTTTATCGGCACCTGAAGCCAGCTCGATGATTTTCCTGATTGTCGCGGTTTCGTTGTAGCACGGCACAATTATAGAAAGTTCTATTTCGTTGGTCATTCTTTTATGTCTACGCTAAACAGATCCATGTGCCAATAAGTAGAAGGCCAAGTATCTTAGTAATTCCAATTTATCACTAAGTATTGTATTGGCTTATCAAAAAAAGGATAAAATTTTTGTGGATTTGAATGAAATTTCGCAAATGCTAATTTCAAACTAAGAAGTAAGACAGGCAATGAGCGATTGGAAGAGCATTCATCTTGACGATCCGAGCATGTGGCCGACGGACGTTATTGTGCCTTTGGAAGCCAGTCATAACGATGAGAGAGGTTCTATCCAGCCTCTGTATGATCTGCCGACGAAAAGTGTTGTTATTATTTCTTCAAAGAAAGGGACAGTGCGAGCCAATCATTATCACCTGACGGATTGGCACTATTGTTATGTCGCCGAAGGCGAGATCGATTATTACCATCGTCCACACGGGTCGGAGGACGATCCGGAAATGGTGACTGTTAAGAAAGGCGAGCTGTTTTTCACGCCGCCGATGGTCGATCATGCCATGGTCTTCACCGAAGATACGGTTTTCTACACATTCGGACGCAATCCGCGCGATCAAGAAACCTACGAAGCCGACGTTCGGCGCATCACGCTCGTCGATCCGTCGAAGATCGATTGATCATCCGGCCATGAACAATTGCAGGCGACGAGAAGATTGCCGGTTATGCGGCAGCCGGTCGCTTGAACGCGTTTGTGTCTTGGCACCAACCCCGCCTGCGAATGCATTCATATCCCCCGCGGACAAGGAGAAAGCGCAGGACGCGTATCCTCTCGAACTGAATTTGTGCGCGGATTGCGGTCATGTACAATTGGGGCATGTCGTAGATCCATCCTTGTTATTTTCAAATTATGTCTACGTTTCAGGGGCTTCTCCAAGTTTTGTCGCGCATTTCGAAACTTACGCAAAGGCGCTATGGTCGATCTCGGGAGCGAAGCCCGGCGACCTTGTCGTTGATATCGGTTCAAACGACGGAACGCTCTTACGGGCTTCTCAAAGCTTAGGTGCGGAGATCCAAGGCGTCGATCCAGCGCAAAAAATCGCAACAGAAGCGAATGCTTCTGGTATCCCGACGATCATCGATTTCTTCTCACATGCGACGGCCGAGACGATAACGGCAGAACGCGGCAAGGCCAAAATTGTCACGGCAAACAATGTTTGTGCCCATATCGATAATCTCGGCGGCGTCATCTCCGGAGTACGTGACGTGCTTGAGACCGACGGTATTTTCGTGTTTGAGGTTTCTTATCTTCTCGATGTGCTGGAACACACGCTGTTCGACACGATTTATCACGAACATCTGGACTATCATGCCGTACGCCCCTTGCGTGATTTCCTTAAATCGCAGGGTTTTGTCTTGTTTCATGTCGAACGCATCGCGAGCCATGGCGGTTCGATCCGAGTCTTTGCGGCCCCGTTCGAGGCGGGGCGGTCGGTGTCGGAAGGTGTGACAAATTTAATTCAACTGGAGGAAAAGGCGGGGCTTTTCGATTCGGCTGCTTATTCAAAGTTAACGGCGCAGATTGCCGAAGCCGGCGATCGGTTGACGGCGGAGATTAGCGCCGCGAAACGTGCCGGCCGACGGATTGCCGGATACGGTGCACCGGCCAAAGCGACGACCTTGATGCATCAGTTTGGCCTTACAAATACCGACATCGAATACATTGTGGATGATAGCCCCTGGAAACAAGGATTGCTGAGCCCTGGCCTGAATGTTCCGATATTTGCTTCGTCTCAGCTGGAGCAACAACCCGTCGACGACGTGGTTGTCCTTGCATGGAACTTTGCCGATCCAATTATCGAAAACAATAAGTCATTTCTGACGGGGAACCGTCGATTTATTGTGCCCTTGCCAACCTTACGAATGGTATCAGCGGATGATTTCTAGCGATCTGATTCTGGACAGCGATCTCGACGATATAATCGGCGGTTTGCCGCGCGAAGTGGAAAGTCTGGCCGGCAAACGAATACTGATCGCTGGGGGAGCGGGCTTTCTTGGCCGCTATTTTCTCGCCATTTTCAAGCGATTGAATGAGGAAGTTTTGGCCAGTCCCTGCAAACTTTCGATTTTAGATAATTTCCGGGTCGCCGATAAGGCATTGGTGGGAGATATTGGGGAATGGGGCGAGTTACTTCATGCGGATATATGCCGTGATGAATTGCCGGAGGGGCCATTCGATTGGGTAATTCACGCGGCAGGTATCGCGAGCCCGTATTATTATCGCGCTTATCCGCTTGAGACCCTAGAAGTTGCGACGGTAGGAACGGAACGTCTCCTCAGAGCGGCACAGGCGGCAAGTGCCCGATTTATCTATTTTTCCTCAAGCGAGATTTACGGCGACCCCGACCCAGCGCACGTTCCGACCAAAGAGAGTTATCGCGGCAATGTGTCGACCCTGGGACCGCGCGCTTGTTATGACGAGGGCAAACGTGTCGGCGAGACGTATTGCTATATTTTTCACGACTATTTCGGCGTTCACACGAACATTATTCGGCCCTTTAATGTCTATGGACCGGGAATGCAGCGCTCGGACTACCGTGTAATGCCCAATTTTGCGGCGCAGATCGCCGCGGACAAACCCTTGATGATTTATGGAGACGGTCGCCAAACACGCACGTTTTGCTTTGTCGCCGACGCGATGATTGGGTTCATGCGTGTCCTGCTGAAAGGCGTGCCGGGAGAGACGTATAACATCGGCAACCCGAATCCGGAGGTGTCGATGAACGAGCTGGCGGATGCTTTTGAGCGCGTGAGCCCCGTTCCGGTGCGGACTCAAACAACGGAATACCCGGATTCGTATCCCGCGGACGAGCCGATGCGCCGTTGTCCCGATATCCGCAAGGCGGAACTGCAGCTGGGATTTGAGCCGAAAATCGGGTTGGACGAGGGGGTAAACCGTTTTCTTACCTGGGCGATCCCGCGCTATCAGGCGGAATTAGGTTGATTTTCGGCAATGGCGCGCGTTCCTTCGATCGCAGTCGTCGGGTCCGGCAGTTGGGCTCAGAGACATATGGCAACGATCCTGGCGGAAGAAGGAATGACGTTCGCAGGTATTGTTAGCCGATCTCTCAGCGAAGAACCCCGCACGCTGTTGGCTGATATCGGCTCGCCAAAGGTCTGGCCGAATTTGGATGCCCTGTTGGAGAGTGGCGCCGAGCTAGACGGTGTGGCGCTCGTCGTTGAACCGGAACGCATCGCGGACTTGAGCTATCGGTGTATCGACGCCGGACTACCGGTTCTTGCGGAAAAACCGTTGTCGTTCAACAGCCGGGAGGCGAATTCGATCCGTCAACGCGCTGTGAGCAGGAATTGTCCATTTTTCGTGAATCTCATTCACCTTTACAGCGCGGGTTATGGCGAACTCAGTCGAAGAATTGACGAAATTGGCCCGCTGGAGCATATCGAATCGATCGGTGGCAACGATGGGCCTTTTCGGCGGTATATGTCTGGGATGTGGGACTACGGTCCCCATGATCTCTCGATGGTCTTGGACATCGCCGGCGAAGCGCCTGAAAGCATTGAAGCAACGCGTCTCAATGGGGGCGGCGTGGTGCATACGATTCGGGTGGAAATGTCATTTGGGTCGGGCATATCTGCGAAACTGACGTTCGGAAACCTTATGACGGTGAAGCAACGACGATTTCGATGTGTCGGTTCAGGTGGGACGCTTGAACTCGACGACCATCCGACACCTAAGTTGTTGAAGAACAATACCGAGATTGCCATTGAAGGAATACGACCCTTGGCATCTGTGTATCGGGCGTTCGTAAAGAGTTTCGATACCAAAAAAGATCCGGCTAATTCGTTAGAACTCGCGTGCCGGGTCAATGCGATATTGGAGCGTGTTGGGCGGGATTTGAAATAACGCCGGTCATCCGGGCGTTTCTATATTCTGTTCTAGCGACCGTCCCGGTGACATCGTATAATCCGATAAAGCTAATCGATTAACAAAAATCGAGTTAAATGTCGATTAACCGTTTATTCACAAATGGTTAATAAAACTTGAAGCGCGATGCGTCGCGCACCATCTGTTGGTGACCGGAAGCCAAAGCGCGCTTTTAGGAGCGCAGTCAAGGAGACCAAATGCCGGCTAAAGATCGAACCCGCGCCAGAGGTGCGGCGAAGAAGAAAGACAACACCGCCTCTAAGGACGAACTGCATCAGTATTACTACGATATGCTGTTGATTAGACGGTTCGAAGAAAAGGCCGGACAGCTCTATGGCATGGGTTTAATCGGTGGGTTTTGTCATCTGTATATCGGTCAGGAAGCTGTCGTCGTCGGAATTCAGTCGACGCTGAAGGACGGCGATGCCGTGATAACAAGCTACCGTGACCATGGACACATGTTGGCCTGTGGCATGGAAGCGCGCGGTGTGATGGCGGAGCTTACAGGGCGTGCCGGCGGATATTCGAAAGGAAAAGGCGGCTCCATGCACATGTTCAGCCGTGAGAAGAACTTCTACGGCGGACACGGAATTGTCGCAGCGCAGGTGCCGATTGGCGCGGGCATTGCCTTCGCGCACAAATACAATGAAAACGATCTTGTCAGCGTGACCTATTTCGGTGACGGCGCAATCAATCAGGGACAGGTCGGCGAAGCTCTAAATATGGCGGCGTTGTGGGATTTACCTGCGATTTTCGTCATTGAGAATAATAAGTATGCGATGGGTACGAGCCAAGAACGTGCGTCCGCCGGAACCGATTTGTATAACCGCGGTAAACCGTACGGTATCCCCGGCAAGCAGGTCGACGGGATGGATGTTCTGGCCGTTCGCGAAGCCGCGCAGACGGCGGTTGCGCATTGCCGCGCCGGTAAAGGGCCGTATGTGCTCGAGATGCAAACCTACCGCTATCGCGGCCACTCAATGTCAGATCCGGCGAAATACCGGAGCCGGGAGGAAGTCTCGAAAGTTAGATCGGAGCGGGATCCGATCGATCGTATGCGAGGCTGGTTGATCGACGAAGGGTTTGCCGAAGAAGACGAACTCAAGGAAATCGACCGCAAGATCAAAGATATTGTATCCGACGCGGCTGAATTTGCGCAAAACAGTCCCGAACCTGACCCATCGGAGCTCTACACCGATGTCTTGGTCGAAGCGTAGGCGGGGAGGGACGAAAATATGCCCGTAGAAATCTTGATGCCCGCCCTTTCGCCGACCATGACGGAAGGGAAATTGGCGCGTTGGTTGAAATCTGAAGGAGATGATGTCTCCGCCGGCGACGTTATCGCCGAGATTGAAACTGACAAAGCAAACATGGAAGTCGAAGCGGTCGATGAAGGCAAGCTTGGGCGAATTCTTGTCGCCGAAGGCGCGGAAAACGTTGCGGTGAACACACCGATCGCCGTTATCATCGGTGAAGGTGAAAGCGCGGACGACGCCGTCGCTTCGCCTGCACCTTCGGCTGAAGTAACCGAATCGGCGCCCGCGCCAGCCGCGCCAGCCGCGCCGGCCGCACCCGTCCCACCGGCGCCTGTCATCGCACCGGCGGAAACCAGCCCGCCGCCGGAACCGGATTGGGACGGCGAGACAGTCACTTTGACGGTTCGCGAAGCACTACGCGACGCAATGGTGGAAGAAATGCGCCGGGAAGACAGCGTCTTTCTTATGGGTGAGGAAGTCGCTCAATATCAGGGCGCCTATAAGGTTAGCCAGGGGTTGCTGGAAGAGTTTGGGGAACGCCGGGTTATCGATACGCCGATCACCGAGCACGGATTCGCCGGACTTGGCGTTGGCGCTGCTTTTATGGGACTTCGCCCCGTCGTCGAGTTCATGACCTTTAACTTCGCGATGCAGGCGATGGACCACCTCATCAATTCTGCCGCGAAGACGCTGTACATGTCGGGCGGCCAAATGGGGTGCCCGATCGTCTTTCGAGGGCCCAACGGCGCCGCATCGCGCGTCGCGGCGCAACACTCGCAGTGTTATGCCAGTTGGTATGCACATTGCCCGGGCCTCAAGGTCGTCTCGCCATATTCTGCGGCTGATGCGAAAGGCCTTTTGAAGTCCGCGATCCGCGACCCGAACCCTGTCTTCGTGCTGGAAAATGAGCTTTTGTACGGCAACAGCTTCGAAGTGCCCGTCAGTGACGATTGGACCGTGCCAATCGGGAGCGCAAAGGTTGTCCGCGAAGGCAAAGATGTGACGCTTGTCGCGTTTTCGATAATGGTCGGAAAAGCATTGGAAGCGGCTGAAGCGCTCGCCGGTGAAGGCATTGATGCCGAAGTCATCGATCTTCGCAGTATTCGGCCGCTCGATACGGACACCATCGTCAAGTCCGTGCAAAAAACCAATCGGATCGTCAGCTGCGAAGAAGGCTGGCCGTTTTCCGGGATCGGGTCCGAACTTGCCGCGCTTATGATGGAAGCGGCATTCGATTGGCTGGATGCGCCTTTGGCGCGCGTTTGTTCAAAAGACGTCCCGCTGCCGTATGCCGCCAATCTCGAGAGCCTTGCGCTGCCGCAAGCCGCCGATATCTTCGAGGCGGCTAAGAACGTCTGCTATCGCTCCTAGAGCGAAAGGATAAATGAGATGCCAGTAAAGATACTTATGCCCGCTTTGTCGCCGACCATGACGGAAGGGACCTTAGCAAAATGGCTCGTCGGGGAAGGCGATGCGATTAATTCGGGTGATATAATTGCCGAAATCGAAACCGATAAGGCGACGATGGAGGTTGAAGCGGTCGAAGAAGGCAAACTCGGGAAAATTCTCGTTGCCGAGGGTACCGAAGGGGTCGCCGTCAATAATGTGATCGCGTTGTTGTTGGAAGAGGGTGAAGACGACTCGGCACTTGAAGGTGTCGATGTTTCAGCGGCCGCTCCCTCCGGCAATGGCGGAACGCCGCCGGCACCAACTCCCGAACCGGCACCATCTCCCGAACCGGAACCGGCCACCGCAGCGCCTGCGCCGGAAGCTGGAAAACCGCCACTGGCGAGCCCGCTAGCACGTCGAATGGCCTCCCAGGCGGGCGTGGATCTTGCTGGCATTACAGGTAGCGGGCCGAATGGACGTATCGTCGTCTCTGATGTGGAAGCAGTTATTGGCGGCGGTACCACTGCTGCGGCGGCGCCTGCGACGGGTGGTCGAATTATCGCCAGTCCTCTTGCGCGGCGAATGGCCTCGCAGGCGGGGCTTGATTTGGCGGGTATCTCCGGCAGTGGGCCAAACGGTCGAATTGTGAAAGCCGATATCGAGGCGGCGATTGAGAGTGGCGCGACGGCCGCGCCGGCTCCAGCAGCCGCACCGTCAGCGCCGGCCGCGGCGCCGGCGGCTCCGGCTGCAGCACCAACAACGGCCGAGCGTCTGCCATTTGAGCCTGAATTCGAGCTCGAATCCTTATCGACCATGCGCAAAACGATCGCGCGTCGCTTGACGGAATCAAAGCAACAAGTCCCGCATTTTTATCTTACCGTTGATTGCGAGATCGATGGTTTGCTTGAATTGCGGAAGACGCTCAATGACAAGGCGGACGGCGCGTACAAGCTCTCAGTCAACGACCTCGTGATAAAGGCGGCTGCGATCGCATTGAGACGGGTTCCAAAGGCGAACGCGTCTTGGACCGATGAAGGTGTAAAATTATACAAATCCACTGATATTTCGGTCGCGGTGGCGATCGAAGGCGGCTTGATTACCCCGGTCGTGCGCCAGGCGGACAACAAGGGCTTGGAGACAATTTCATCGGAAATGAAGGAACTCTCCGAACGGGCCCGGGAGGGGAAGTTGGGCCCGGAGGAGTACCAGGGCGGTACGTTCAGCATTTCGAACCTTGGAATGTATGGAATCAAGGATTTCTGCGCGGTCATCAATCCGCCGCAGGCCTGCATTCTGGCTGTGGGCGCCGGCGAGCAGCGCCCGGTCGTGAAAGACGGCGCTTTGGCGGTCGCGACGGTGATGTCATGTACGCTTTCGGTTGATCACCGCGCGGTAGACGGGGCGATCGGGGCGGAATATCTGGGGGCTTTCAAGCGGCTTATTGAAGACCCGCTCGGCATGCTGCTGTAAGGAGGGATCATGGCCGAACAAAAATTCGATCTGATCGTCATTGGTGGCGGCCCGGGCGGCTATGTCGCGGCGATCCGAGCAGCCCAACTAGGAATGAAGGCGGCCCTTGTTGAGGGCCAACATCTTGGCGGGATATGCCTGAACTGGGGCTGTATTCCGACGAAAGCCTTGTTACGCACAGCCGAAGTCTATCGTAACATTCAGCATGCGGATGCCTACGGTATTTCTGTTCAAGGGGCGAGCGTGGATTTGAAGAAGGTGGTCGACCGCTCTCGCAAAGTTGCGGCGCAACTAAACGGCGGTGTCGGGCATCTCCTGAAAATGAACAAAGTCGAGGTGTTCGACGGTTGGGGGAAACTTGCCGGCGGTCCGAAAGGTGCGAAAAAGCTGGTGGTTGAGAAGGATGGCAAGAAGATTGCCGATCTCACCGCCACAAATATCGTCCTCGCGACAGGCGCACGGGCCCGCTCGCTGCCCGGCCTGGAACCGGACGGAAAACTGGTCTGGACCTATAAAGAGGCAATGGTCCCGGAAAGCATGCCGAAATCGATTCTAGTTGTTGGATCGGGCGCGATCGGGATCGAGTTTGCGAGTTTTTATCGCAATCTTGGCGTTGAAGTAACGGTGGTTGAGGTCATGGATCGCATCTTGCCGGTCGAAGACGAAGAAATTTCCGCTTTCGCCCAGAAGTCCTTTGAAAAGGACGGCATGAAGATTATCACAGGCGCCCAAGTTAAGGCTTTGGACAAGGCCGCCAATAGCGTCACGGCGAGCGTCGAAAAGGGCGGGAAGAGCGAATCCATTACTGTGGATCGAGTCATTCTCGCGATCGGGATTGTCGGGAATGTCGATAATATTGGGCTTGAAGGGACCCAAGTGAAGGTCGACCGTGGTCATATCGAAACGAATCAATGGCTTGAGACGGGAGAGCCTGGAATCTACGCCATCGGAGATGTTACGGGACCGCCATGGCTTGCGCATAAGGCGAGCCATGAGGGAATAATTTGTGTCGAGAAGATCAAGGGTGAGAAGGATGTGCACCCACTCGAGACCGGCAATATTCCTGGCTGCACCTACTGCATGCCACAAGTGGCCTCAGTCGGAATGACCGAAGCGAAAGCGAAAGAGGCCGGTTATGAGGTCCGTGTCGGCCGCTTTCCTTTCATCGGCAATGGAAAGGCGATCGCTCTTGGAGAGCCGGAAGGCCTGGTTAAGACCGTGTTCGATACAAAGACAGGTGAATTACTCGGTGCCCATATGATTGGTGCGGAAGTAACGGAGCTGATCCAAGGATACGGTATTGCCCGCACACTGGAGACCACCGAGAAAGAGCTGATGCATACGGTCTTCCCACATCCGACACTATCCGAAATGATGCATGAATCGGTTTTGGACGCCTATGGGCGCGCCGTTCATTTCTAACTGAGATCGCGACGCGCATGACTACGGCACCAGCGCCAAAACATCGTCATCCGGAAAAGCGAAACCGGCCCGACAATCCGGCAACGCGAAAGCCAGACTGGATTCGGGTCAAGGCACCGACGTCGAAGGCGTATTTCGAGACGCGCAACACTGTCCGCGAGAGTGGCCTGCATACGGTTTGTGAAGAGGCCGGATGTCCAAATATTGGAGAGTGCTGGGCCAAGAAGCACGCCACATTTATGATTATGGGCGACACATGCACCCGAGCCTGTGCGTTTTGCAACGTTGCGACAGGTTTGCCGCGTGCTCTCGACGCGAACGAGCCGGCAAGAGTAGGGGACGCCGTGGCCGAATTGGGGCTGGCGCATGTCGTGATTACCTCTGTCGACCGAGATGATCTTCCGGACGGTGGGGGGCAACACTTTGCACGCGTCATAGCTGAAATACGCAAGCGTTCGCAAGGCACTACAATTGAAGTCTTAACCCCTGACTTCATGCAGAAAGATGGTGCGATTGAAACCGTTGCGGCGGCAAAGCCGGATGTTTTTAATCATAATATTGAGACCGTACCGCGACTCTATCCGACAATCCGCCCTGGCTCCCGCTACTTTACGAGCTTGGAACTCCTGCATCGCGTAAAACAAATCGATCCCACGATTTTCACAAAATCTGGAATGATGGTGGGCTTAGGAGAGAGTCGCGACGAAGTGCACCAAGTCATGGATGATCTTCGTTCCGCGGACGTCGACTTCTTAACAATTGGCCAATACCTTCAGCCGACATCGAAACACGCGGCGATTGATCGTTTTGTGACCCCTGAAGAATTCGAGGGCATGTCGAAAATGGCACGTGGGAAGGGCTTCCTTATGGTATCGGCATCGCCTTTGACACGGTCGTCCTATCATGCAGGCGATGATTTCGCGCGCTTGCGAGACGCGCGCAACGCGAAGCTCAGTTTCGACCGCTCCTCAAGTTCGTAGATTACCGTGCGTCAATTTTCCGAAGTCAAAGAGCTTCCGTACCCAGCGGCTGCGTTGTTCGAGATCATTTCGGATGTCGATAACTATGCGGAGTTCCTTCCTTGGTGTGTCGCATCCCGGGTTCAGGAACGACCTGACAGTAATACGATGATCGCCGACCTCAAGATCGGATATGGCGGAATGACGGAGACTTTCGCTAGTCGCGTTTTTTTAGACCGGTCCGAATTGACTGTTGATACAGTTCAAGAATCCGGTCCTTTCAAACACTTAGAGAGTAAATGGCATATTTTGGATAGAGGCGAAAATTACTCTATAGTAAATTTTGAAATCGCATTCGAATTCAGATCGGTTCTTTTAGAATCGATGATGGGGGCTGTTTTCGAAGCGGCCGCTCACAAAATGATTGCGGCCTTCGAGGAACGCGCAGCCGCTCTCTTATAGTCTGTGGGTGCGTGAATCAGCGCAAAAAAGCGGGTCACCGACAGAAATTCTAATTTCGTATCTTGACTAATATTTTAGGTATAATGTCTAATTTAGAAGGATTAGCTGATTCTCTGAATTAATTGTCCGAAGGGCGTTCCCCATGTTGGTGCCGAATATGCTAAAGGCGGCCAGGGCGCTTCTCGGAGTGAGACAAAGCGAACTCGCAAAAGCCGCCGGCATATCGCTCGCCACGCTGAACAATTTCGAACGTGGGATTGGGGACCCGCGCGCAAGCACCATTGCTGCGATAGAACGATCGCTGGCCAGAGGCGGCATATCGTTTACGGGTGACGGCGAATTCGAAGGGGTGACCCTGTGCAAGATCCAACGTCCGAGCGCTTTTGATACCTATACCGCCAGCCGCCAGGTCCTGGAGGCCCTAGAACGCGCGTCTTTGCTGAATATTCAATCAATCGTGTTTTATCGGAACTCGGAGACAACGACGTCTTACGAACATCATCAATATGTCTCCTTGATGATCCAAGGTGTCACGCGGACTGTGATATTCGACCAGGTGCGGTTATCGCTGGAAAGCGTAAGTCACGCCGCGGAAGTGTCTGGGATACTGCTTGCGGCGGTATCCATGTATCCGAACGCGCTCTACTATTTGCCAGAGTTCGTCTCGGATACGCTTCGGCTTCCGCCCCCGCAAGCGGTCGAAATGGTTGTGGAAACGCACAAAGAAAAACTGAATGATCCCGCGGACTTCTTCGACCTATTTGGTATAGGAGCTGAAACATACGCGCGGTGGCTCATGGTGCCCGACCATCCGTTTCAGCAACTCATAATCACGAGTCAGTCTCGGATACTGCCGCGATAAGCAATTCGATTGCTTCTGCGACAGCGGCAGTCCGCACGTCTTGTCGATCGCCATCGAACACGTAGCGATGCGCGACTGGTTCGCGATCGCGCGTCGCGATGCCGATATAAACAAGACCAACCGGTTTGTCGGCCGTGGCTCCGCCGGGACCGGCAATACCCGTCAATGAGGCTGCGGCGCCGATCGGGCGACGTGCCATTGCACAGGCGCACATCTCTTTTGCGACGGGGGCGCTTACGGCACCAAACTCCATTAATGTCTCAAGGTTTACACCGACTTCTTCATTCTTCGCTTCGTTCGAATAAGTCACAAACCCACGATCCACAACATCGGAAGACCCCGCGATATCAGTGAGGCATCCGGCGAGTAAGCCGCCTGTACAAGACTCTATCGTCGAGAGTCGAACGTTCTTGTCGCGGCAAAGGTCAATAAGCGCTTTCGCGTTTTCATTCAGCGCGTCTGGAAAAGCATACTTCATGTAACCAACCTTAAGACAATTAGAGATAGGACTCCCGCATATAGTCCCGCGACAACATCATCCAACATAACCGCAAGCCCTGCATTTGGGCGTTTTTCAGCCCAGTTCGCAGGCCAGATCTTTGTCACATCGAAGAAGCGGAAAAGAAAAAAGGCGACGGTATATTCGATGAGACCCACGGGTAGAAACGATATCGCAATCGCTTGGCCAACCACTTCATCTATTACAACTGGACTCGGATCTTTATTCCCTGAAATTTCGATATAAATGCGGGATGCCCAAATGCCCGCGAAAAACAGGACAACGGCAAAGCCGATGACCGCAACGTGGCCGAAGTACGAATGTAGGACCCAAATGACTGGGAGCGCTGCGAGGGACCCGAACGTGCCGGACGCGAATGGAAACTTTCCCGCACCGCAGAAGGTCGCGATGACCACACCGATCGTCGATTGATAGTCTTTCATTCTACGGGCAGTCCGACGCTTGCGGTCGCTTGTGCGGCAAGACCTTCGCTGCGTCCAGCGAAACCGAGCTTTTCGGTCGTTGTCGCCTTGATATTGACCCGGGTCGGCGGCACGCCCAGCATCGATGCGACACTCGCGCGCATTTGCTCTCTGAAAGGGCCGACTTTCGGGCGCTCTCCGATTATCGTGACGTCGACATTGTGAATCTGGCCACCGGCGTTCAATACATGCTGCGCCGCCTCTTTAACGAATACATGTGACGGTGCGCCTTTCCAGCGATCGTCGCTTGGCGGGAAATGCTGGCCAATATCGCCGGCACCGACGGCGCCCAATATGGCGTCCGTTAAGGCATGAAGCGCGACATCAGCATCTGAATGGCCGATTAGCCCATGATCGTGCGGGACCTTGATACCGCAGAGCATCACGTGATCGCCCGGACCGAACCGATGAACGTCGAACCCATTCCCCACACGGACGAGTTTTTCATTTGAATTCAGCATCTGCGCCGATCTTTCGAAGTCTTCAGGTGCCGTCACCTTAATATTTCGTTCCTCGCCTTGGACGATAACAACCCGTCCGCCCGCCGTCTCGAACAAAGCAGCGTCGTCGGTTGGGTTTTCGGTGCCGCGCATTTGATGGGCGCGAAGGATATCCGAGAATTCGAAGCCTTGCGGTGTTTGGGCCCGCCAGAGGGAGGACCGATCAACGGTCGCTTCAATGAAGCCTTCGGAATCAACCCTTTTCAAGGTGTCTGATACCGGCAAAGCCGGTATCGCGCCTTGGCCTTGCTTTGTCGAATTGATGACACGTTCAATGAGGGCTTGGTCGACAAATGGGCGCGCCGCATCGTGAATTAGGACCGTCTTTGGCGCATGCGTTTCCAGGCTCTCTAAGCCGCATAGCGCGGAAAGGTGGCGTTCAGCACCGCCGTATACGGGGTCGGGAAGGACCAGACCCTCGATTGCGTCACGATAAAGGGCATCGTCATCCTGATGAATGACGACTTGTACAAGGCCGATTGATGGCGATGCGAGAAAAGCCTCAACAGCCCGGCGCAAAATGGGCTTTCCACCGATTTTTTGATATTGTTTAGGAATGTCACCGCCCGCACGCATACCGCGGCCGCCGGCGAGTAAGAGTGCCGCGACGGTCATCCGAATGATTCTCCCATAGCAGTACCCAAGCGGAATTCCTGCATTTCAATGACTAGACCCGACAGGTTATATTTCATTTTATGAGCTATGCTGCAATCTCGACCTTCGCAGTTGGATTCCTTTTAGCGGTACTCGTTGCCGTCACATTTTTGGATGACCGGCGAAAGGACGCGTTTCTTCTACCCGTTTGGGTCGTGACCCTTGCGGCAACCCTTAATTGGGCTTGGACCTATGAATGGGGAGCGGGGCTATCGACTGCTCTAGTGGGGAATATCCTGGCGACGCAGGTAGCGTTTGGCGGCCTTTTGTTAGTGTTTCGTGACACGATTCGTCTCACAATCGTTCTGGGGCCGTATTTGCTTCTGGCGCTCCTTCTCGTCGTTTGGTCTTCAACGAGTGTCGCTGAAGTGTCTCTTCTGAATGGGATTTCAGTATGGCTCTTGCTCCATATCGCCGGTTCGATGTTGGGATATGGCCTTGTGACGGTCGGGGCGATTGCGGGGCTTGCAACAATTCTCAGGGATCGAGCTTTAAAACAACGGATTCGCAACCGCTTTTTGGAACAGTTACCCTCTGTTTCGTCAACGAGTCGGATTGAGCTTCTCGGGCTCTCGTCCGCTGAAGTGTTGTTGGGATTGGGAATCCTGTTCGGCGTTGGTGCAGAATATTCGACCACGGGCCAATTCTTCGAGTTCACTCATAAATCGCTGTTCTCGCTATTAGCCTTCGTTTTGATCGGCGTACTGCTTTACCTCCACTTGAAGTCGGGCCTGAGGGGGCGTTTCGCCGCTCGGTTGGGATTAACGGCCTATTTGCTGGTTTCGCTCGGGTATCCGGGTGTCAAATTCGTGACGGATATTTTAATTTCCTAATCGCTTGATCTTTCTTTAAAAGCAGATAATATGTTCAAAAGTTAGGCATAAAATTTCTGCATAAAAAATGGTCATTCAAGTAGGTGACGTTTCTTTAAACGACCATGTTTTGTTAGCGCCAATGTCCGGCGTCACGGACGTTGCGTATCGTGCTACATTGAAATCCCTCGGAGCGGACGTGACGATTTCGGAGATGGTTGCCAGTAAAGCAATTATCAATGATGAAAGTGACGAGCTACGGAAAATCCAGAAAATCGACGATCGGACGATTGTCCAAATTGCCGGACATGAGCCGGAAGTTATGGCCGAAGCGGCAAGGCGGTGCGAAGCCGATGGCGCGTTGATGATCGACATAAATTTCGGCTGCCCGGCGAAGAAGGTCGTCAACAAATACGCCGGTTCTGCGATCATGCAGGATGAAACACTCGCGCGCTCGATCATGCAGGAAATTGCGAAAGCCGTCACGATACCTGTCACCGTGAAAATGCGCACTGGTTGGGACGCGGACAATCGAAACGCGGTGCAAATCGCGCAGTTCGCGGAAGATGCCGGTCTCAAGATGATTACCGTGCATGGCAGAACTCGGGCTCAAAAATTTTCGGGCACTGCCGATTGGCAATTCATCAGAAATGTAAAGCGTGCGGTCTCGATTCCGGTCATTGCGAATGGCGATATTTCGAGCGCCGATGACGCGAAGAAGTGTCTCCAAGAGTCCGGGGCGGACGGCGTGATGGTTGGGCGCGCTGCGATTGGCCGGCCATGGTTAATACCTGAGATAAACGCGCGGATCGCAATAAAACCAGCAAAATATAGCATCTCGTTACGTGAGAAGTTGAAGGTGATAAAGGCGCATTATTGTCGAATTCTTGAGAGCTATCCCCACCGATTGGCGGTGTTGGGTGCGCGGAAACACCTGGCGGCATATCTCACAGATCTGCCGCAAATCGATATGGCCATGCGATCGATTCTTCGGACGGAAGATGCCGGCGAGGTTCTCCGACGATTTGACGAATACGCCGACCGGATGAGTGTTGCGGCATGATCGGCTCATCGGACACAGAGGCGATCCTGAATGGCCTGTCTGTCGCGGTTCTCGTGGTCGATCCAGATGAAGCGATCATCTTCGCTAATCCAGCCGCGGAGCAGTTTTTTCAGTCGAGCATTTCGAGTTTAACAAAAAGTGCGCTGCCGGACCTCGTACTGCCGGACAACCCCTTATTGTCGCTGATTTCGAAAGCGCGTGTCCAAGACAGTGTTATTCGCGAATTTGGGTTCCGTCTTTCCACGCCGCGTTTGGGCACCCGGAGCGTGACGGTCGATTGTGCGCCGCTTGGCGGCAATCCCGGTTATTTGGTTCTCAGTTTCCAAGAGCATGCGTCAGCGGGAAGGTTGGGTGGTACTCTGCAGCATCGCGATTCCGCGCGGTCCCTTCGGGGCATGGCGGCAATGCTCGCGCATGAGGTGAAAAATCCGCTATCGGGCGTGCGCGGTGCGGCCCAACTTCTGGAGCAAAGTGTACCCGTTGAGGATCGGCAGCTGACGCGTCTAATCATCGAAGAATCGGATCGGATCTGTAATCTCGTCGATCAAATGGACGCGTTCACGGAAAATCCAAGGTTCGAACGCGGCGATGTAAACATTCACGAAGTGCTGGATCGAGCGGTGGATATCGCCAAACGCGGATTTGGACGCGGCATTACCTTCTTACAGGAATACGATCCCTCCCTGCCGCCGGTATTCGGCAATCGAGACCATCTTATTCAGGTATTCCTAAATTTGGTGAAAAACGCGTGCGAAGCGTGTGCGGGCAAGGAAGGCGAGATTTTCATTTCCACAAGCTTCCGACATGGCATTCGCCTGGCGGTGCAGGCTTCGAAGAGCCGCCTCGATCTCCCGATTATGGTTACCATCCAAGACAACGGGCCGGGAATTCCGGAAGATCTCCAAATGCACATTTTCGATCCATTCGTCTCAACAAAGATTGAGGGGACGGGCCTCGGTTTGGCTTTGGTTGCGAAATTGACGGACGATCACGGCGGTATAATCGATTTGGAATCCGATCATGATGGGACAACGTTCCGAATTTTACTGCCTATGTTGAAAGAACTGCAGGATGCTTCCTAATGGCTGACAGCACGATCTTAGTCGCTGACGACGATCGTTCGATTCGTCAGGTGTTGAGCCAGGCATTGGGTCGTTTAGGATACGAAGTACGCGCAACGAGCAATGCAGCGACGCTTTGGCAATGGGTGTCGAACGGCGAAGGCGGTCTCGTCATTACTGACATTATTATGCCGGATGAGAACGCCTTAGATCTTATCCCGCGCATCCAAAAAATTCGGCCCGATCTCAAGGTTATTGCGATGAGCGCCCAAAGCACATTGCTGACCGCCGTTCGCGCAAATGAGCGAGGCGTCTTCGAGTATTTGCCGAAACCTTTTGACTTGAACGAGCTCATCGCGGTCGTCGAACGCGCGTTGATGCAATCGGCCCCGGATAAATTAGTCAGTACACAATCGCAGCCGACGGATGAATTGCCGCTCATCGGCAGATCGAGTGCGATGCAAGAGATTTATCGGGTGATGGCGCGGCTGATGCTGACCGACCTGACGGTTTTGATTACAGGCGAGTCAGGCACCGGAAAGGAATTGGTCGCCCGCGCGTTGCATGATTACGGGAACCGTAAGGAAGGTCCGTTTGTCGCGATCAACATGGCTGCTATACCACGCGAATTGATTGAAAGTGAGCTTTTCGGCCATGAGCGCGGCGCCTTCACGGGCGCGGTCGGTCGATATGCAGGTCGATTTGAGCAGGCGAATGGTGGGACGTTGTTCCTCGACGAAATCGGCGACATGCCTATGGAAGCGCAAACACGGCTCTTACGCGTTCTGCAAGAAGGCGAATTTACGACAGTCGGCGGGCGCTCGGCGCTGAGTGCGAATGCGCGAATCGTTGCGGCGACGCATCGGGATTTGAGAATGCTCGTCCAAGAAGGCGTCTTTCGCGAAGATTTGTACTATCGCTTGAACGTTGTCCCCGTGCGATTACCGCCACTTCGCGAGCGCGTGGAAGACATACCGGAATTGGTAAGACATTTCCTGCGTTTGTCGAATACGGATGGAAATTCGCGGAAGATACTCGATCAAGGAGCTATTGAGCGGCTCAAGCAATACCATTGGCCGGGCAATATTCGGGAATTGGAAAACCTGATCCGGCGACTTACGGCGCTATATGCGGAAGAGACCGTTAGCAGAGATGCCATCGATCGTGAATTGCCGGAAATCTCTCAAGGCAATGGCGCATTAGGGCTTGGGAATAACTCGGATGGACTGGCTGGCGCGGTCGCAGAACAACTGGAGAGTTATTTTAGTGCCCATAAAGACGGTGTCCCGCCGGCCGGCCTCTATGATCGTGTGTTGCATGAAGTCGAGCGACCGCTGATTACCATGACCTTGAACGCGACGAACGGTAATCAGATTAAGGCCGCCGCAGTTTTAGGGTTGAACAGAAATACCTTGCGGAAGAAAATTCGTCTCCTCGACATTCCGGTGTCACGTAAAAAACAAAGAGGTGAATAGCGGAAGTGGTGATATATTCCTTGATCTCATATTGGATCAATAGGTTGGGCACCATTGTCGAAATCGAATGTCCGCTTCCGAAAATACCGAAAATTTCGATTCTTCTAGGGTCGGCGTCCTAGCAAAACTGATGAAATCGCCTAGTGTCGGGCGGATATTCGCTATCTCGCTGGCAGTTGCGGCCGTCCTTAGCGGTGTGGCGACCTACGTGGCGATGGCGGGCGCGACATTGGTCGACGATCAACCGGCAATCGTGCTGTTGCTGCTGAACCTGGATTTGATCCTCGCGCTGCTCCTTGCTTTTTTGATCGTACGCCGAATCGTCGCTGTATGGGCGGAACGCCGGCGTGGGTCCGCCGGCTCTCGATTACACGTCAAATTAGTGGTGTGGTTCGGCTTGGTCTCAGTTGTGCCAGCAATCGTCGTCGGTGTTTTTTCTGTCTCGTTCTTCAATTTTGGCGTCGAGGCGTGGTTTAGCGAACGCGTCCGCACCGCGCTGACGGAATCCCGTGCTGCCGCCGCAATTTACTTGCAGGAACACCGACGAAATATCCGCGCCGATGCCGTGGCAATGGCGCGGGATCTTGATCGAGACACCTTTCGCTTACGGAGCGATCCGGAGCGCTTTACAAATACGGTCAAACTCCAAGCGACAATTCGTGAGCTATCCGAAGCCATTGTTTTCGACGGTCAGGGAGAAATTCTGGCGCGCGCGGGTCTCACATATTTACTGCAATTTGAAACCGTTCCGTCCGATGCAATGGCTGAGGCGAGGGACGGTAATGTCGGCTTAACGACGAGCGAAAGCGGAGATCGGGTGAGGGCACTGATCCGCCTGTCCGGTCCTCGCGAGCTGTATCTGTATATCGGTCGATTGGTTGACCCAGTGGTCTTGGATCATATGGAACGAAGCCAAGGCGCCGTCGAAGAGTTCGAGCGTCTAGAGATTAAGCGATCGGACATTCAAATTAATTTTGCGCTTATCTTCGTCGTCGTCGGTCTGCTTTTGCTTTTGGCGGCGGTATGGATCGGGCTCATGTTTGCAACGCAGCTTTCCGGGCCAATCAGCAATTTAATCCAAGCAACCGAGAAGGTGCGGGCCGGAAATCTAGCCGTCCGCGTCTCCGAAGACGACGCATCCGCAGATGAAATTGGCTCATTGAGCCGAGCATTTAACCGGATGACGAGTGAACTCGAAGGCAGTCGCGGCGAATTGGTGGAAGCGAATCTACAGTTGGATGAACGGCGGCGCTTCACGGAAACCGTATTGGAGGGAGTGTCGGCAGGCGTGGTCGGCCTGGATAGTGATGGTGTTATCAACTTGCCCAATCGGTCGGCGTCGGAACTCTTAGGTATCGAACTCGACGAGATGATCGGTCAGTACCTTGGGCAGGTTGTGCCTGAGATGGCGCCATTGCTCGAATCCGCAGCGAAAAGTCGAACGCGCAAAGATACCGAGGGTGAAATCCGCATTCAAAAGAACAATGAGACGCATACACAGCTCGTTCGAATTGGCACAGAGTGGGCGAATGGCGAAATCACTGGGTTTGTCGTGACGTTTGACGATGTTTCGCAGCTATTGGCGGCCCAACGTAAAGCGGCATGGGCTGACGTTGCTCGGCGCATCGCGCATGAGATTAAGAATCCGCTGACTCCGATTCAGCTTTCTGCCGAACGACTAAAGCGAAAATATATCAAAGAGATCGAGACTGATCCTGAAATCTTTGAAAACTGCACAGACACCATCATCCGCCACGTCGAAGATATCGGACGCATGGTTGACGAATTCTCCAGTTTTGCGAGACTTCCGACGCCGACAATGAAACAAGAAGATTTAACCGATATCTGCCGGCAAACTTTGTTTCTGTTTCGCAATTCACAGCCAAATATTGAGTTCGAAACGGATCTGCCGACCGAAGCCGTTGAGGCGGTATGTGATGGACGGCAGTTTAGCCAAGCACTGACAAACTTGCTGAAGAATGCCGTCGAGGCGATTGAGGGTCGTGACGATTCTTCAGAAGTTGGAAAAATGAAGCTCTCTATGACGTTCGACAGTGAGCAAATTACGGTGACGGTCGACGACAATGGCCGAGGACTGCCGCGCGAGAATCGGGAACAGTTAACAGATCCCTATTTCACAACGCGAAAGTCGGGAACGGGACTTGGCCTTGCGATCGTCCGAAAAATTATGGAAGACCATGAAGGACGCGTTGAATTGAGCGATGGTGTTCTCGGTGGTGCCATGGCACGACTCGTATTAAGCCGAAAATTGAATGCATCCGGCGAAGAGGCGGTTATCGGCGCTTCGGAATATAGCGAAGAGACACATGGCGCTTGATATTTTGATCGTGGACGACGAGGCGGATATTCGTCGTCTCATCGCGGGAATTCTGGAGGATGAAGGCTACGAGTCTCGAGAAGCTGGCGATAGCGCCGAGGCTTTTGAGGCAATTCGGAAGCGCCAGCCAAACCTCATAATTCTTGATGTTTGGCTGCAGGGGAGCGAATACGACGGTCTGCAAATTCTCGAATTGGTCCGAAAAGAGAATCCCAATCAGCAAGTTATCATGATCAGCGGTCATGCGACGTTCGATATGGCCGTGAGCGCGACCAAAATCGGCGCCTACGATTTCTTAACGAAGCCTTTCAAGACGGATGTACTGCTTCATACGGTTGCGCGGGCGTTGGAGACCGAAAAACTGCGCACAAAGAATGAAGAACTGCAGGTTTTGACAGGTGGGGACATTATCGAATTTGCGGGGAAGTCGGCAGCTGCCGGCCAAACGCGCCAGATCGTCGCTCGCGTCGCGCAAACGGATAGCCGGATTCTAATTAGCGGACCGCCTGGAAGCGGTAAGAGCGTACTTGCACGGCTAATTCACCAAAATTCACTGCGCAGCCAAGGCAGCCTCGTCGTGCTGAGTTGTGCCGGACTTGCGCCGGAAAATTTGGACGCCCGGCTGTTCGGGACGGAAGCGAACGAGAATGCGCCTCGCAATATCGGCGTTCTGGAACGCGCGCATCGGGGGACACTCGTTCTGGATGACGTGTCTGAAATGCCGTTAGAGACGCAGGGCCGCATCGTAAAGATTTTACACAATGCCGAATTTGAGCGAATAGGCGGCAACAATAAGGTTCAAGTCGATACCCGCGTCGTCGCGACGACAAGCAAAGATCTATCTGAAGAGATTGAATCCGGCCGTTTTCGCGAAGATTTGTTCCACCGCCTGAATGTCGTGCCGCTTGAAGTTCCGTCTCTCAGCAATCGGCGGGAAGATATTCCGGAACTCGCGAAGAAAATTATGGAACGGTCCGCCGTTTCGAAAGGCCGCCAGCCCCGTCGATTATTGGGTGAGGCGCTGACGGCGCTGCAAGCGCATGATTGGCCAGGCAATATCTGGGAATTGGTCAATGTCATTGAGCGCATTTTGCTCGTCGCACCGGTATCTCATGAAGATGGCGTAAGCGCCAACGACATCATGGAAGCGATCGGACAGGAGGCCGGTCAACACGCGTCGAATGGCCGTACGATGGAAGTGATGAATTTGCCGCTGCGCAGTGCCAGAGAAGAATTTGAAAAAGAATATCTGGCTTTTCATTTGCGACGATTCGACGGCAATATCAGCAAAACAGCTGAGTTTGTTGGCATGGATCGGGCCGCTTTGCATCGAAAATTGAAGCTTCTCGGCGTTCACGGGCCATCGGATGGAATCTAATTTGATGACACAAAATCCGGAATCCGCATGAAAGTCGTAATCTGCGGTGCAGGCCAGGTCGGCTTTAGTATTGCGCGATATCTATCCGCCGAAAGCAATGATGTGACGGTGATCGATCAATCGCCCGATCTAATTGGCAAGGTCAATGAGTCGCTCGATGTGCAGGCGATCGTCGGACATGCTTCTCATCCTGACGTTCTGGAAAGCGCCGGCGTCGCCGATGCCGACATGATTATCGCCGTCACGTTCGCGGACGAAGTAAATATGGTTGCGTGTCAGATTGCGCATTCCATTTTCAATGTGCCGACAAAGATCGCACGAATTCGCCAGCAGAGTTATCTTGAACCCATGTGGGCTGACCTCTTTAGCCGCGATCACATGCCGATCGATGTCATCATATCGCCGGAGTTAGAGGTCGCCCGTGCCATTTCGCGTCGAATGGCCGTGCCGGGTGCTTTCGATATGATACCGTTGGCCGACGATAAAGTACGGGTTATCGGGATTCGTTGCGGCGAAGACTGTCCGGTAATCAATACGGCGCTTCGTCAACTTACGGGGCTTTTCCCCGATCTGAACATTAGTATCGTTGCTATTGTCCGTGGTGAGGACGCATTCGTTCCAAATTCTTCCGATCAGATGTTTGCCGGGGACGAAGTTTATTTCATCGCGGATACGGAACACGTCGGGCGCGCGCTCGCAACTTTTGGATACGAAGAAAGGCAAGAGGCCTCGCGGCGTATCACCATTATTGGCGGCGGAAATATCGGCCTAAACTTGGCGCGCTTTATCCAGGACATGGAGAACGTCACCGGTCGCATCATCGAAAGCGATAGCGCTCGCGCGCGTCGCATTGTCTCGACTCTTCACGACACGCAGGTCACGCATGGGGATGCACTGGACACGGAAATTCTGGAAGAGACCAACATCCAGAATGCGGATACCGTCGTCGCCGTGAGTAACGATGATGAAACGAACATCCTGGCCTCGCTGCTCGCGAAACGGTTTGGTGTCGAACGCACGATCGCCCTAGTAAATCGGGATACTTACACACCGTTGGTCACGACATTAGGCATCGACGTATTGGTCAACCCGAGGGCGATAACGGTTTCTACGATCCTGCAGCATATCCGACGGGGCCGAATCAGGTCGGTCCATTCGCTGCGGGACGGTTTCGCGGAAGTCATCGAAGCCGAAGCGCTCGATACGTCGCCTTTGGTGGGCGCGCCGATTGCGGAAGTCAGTTTACCAGCCGATGTTATTATCGGTGCAGTCGTTCGAGACGGCGAAGTCATCATCGCGCGCGCAACGACTGTTATCGAGAGCGGTGACAGAGTTATTCTCTTGTCCGCGGCCCATTCCGTTAAAAAGGTCGAGCGGATGTTTTCGGTTCGGTTGGAATTCTTCTGAGCCGCCACGAACTTTTTGCGCGGAGATTCAATGCCTAGACTTGCATATGTTAATGGACGATTTGTGCCACATAGCGCCGCTGCCGTTCACGTCGAAGACCGTGGATACCAATTCGGTGACGGGGTGTACGAGGTTGTCACCGTCGTTCAAAAAAGATTTGTCGACTTGGAGGGCCATCTTGACCGTTTGAATCGCTCTCTCGGCGAACTCCGGATCGATTGGCCCGTTGCGCGTAATGTCCTCGAAATTCTCATGCGTCAGCTTCTCGTTCGGAACAAAGTCTCGGATGGGATAATTTATCTTCAAATTACGCGCGGCGTAGCGCCGCGTGATCACAAATTTCCTAAATCGGGAACGCCAGCATCCTTGGTGATGACGACGCGAAGGGTCGTGCATGAACGATCGCCTAATTTTCGGAAAGGTGTCAAAGTAATCACTATCCCAGACATCAGATGGTTGCGTTGCGATATCAAGTCGACTTCGCTTTTGCCGAATTGCCTTGGAAAACAAGAAGCCTTCGAGGCCGAAGCTTACGAAGCATGGCAAGTCGGTGAGGATGGAAATATCACCGAAGGAACTTCTTCTAACGCGTGGATATTGACGCCAGAGAAGGAACTCATCACGCGGGCGCCGACCAGCGAGATATTAAACGGCATCACGCGGCTGACCATCATTGAGATTGCCGCTCAGCAGGGTATTAAGTTCGTCGAAAGGCCATTCTCGGTTGCCGAAGCGAAAGCGGCGGAAGAGGCATTTACATCAAGTGCGACATCATTTGTTACGCCCGTCGTTCAAATTGACGATACCGTGCTATCCAATGAGCCGGGGCCGTTAACGATCAACCTCTTAAATTCCTATCGTCAGTACATTGAGCGTCTAGAGGCGACCCTATAGGTTTGCCGTTTTCAGTTTTGAGCTATTCTAATCTTGCTATATAGTTAATTCCTACAAATATAAAATAACTGAGACTCCGACGTTCGAATTTCGGAGCCATAAAAAACAGGGCGCAAGATAATGTCTTCTGAAAAACAGCAGAACCTTCAGGATGTTTTCCTGAATAATGTTCGAAAGGCCAAAATTCCGGTGACGATTTTTCTGGTTAACGGCGTAAAGCTGCAGGGAATCATAACCTGGTTCGACAATTTTTGCGTTCTATTACGCCGAGACGCACACTCTCAACTCGTGTACAAGCATGCGATCTCGACCGTGATGCCCGCCCAGCCCGTCCAACTTTTCGAACCGTCACAAGGCGACGAAGAGTAGTGGAACCTATCGCGCTCGCATGACCGAAGCCAAAGGTACTTCTGTTCGGTTGACGACCGCCTTAGTCATCGTTCCAAATTTGTCTTCTTTCTCCCGGGATTTTGACACTCTCGAGCTGAAACGGGAGGAGGCTGTCGGCTTGGCCGAAGCGATTGATCTTGAGCTCGTCGCATCGGAAATCGTGAATGTCTCGCGAATAAGGCCGGCAACGTTGTTCGGTCGCGGTAAGACCGATGATATTGCCGCATTTGTTAAGGCGAATAAGATCGATGTAGCCATTGTCGATCATGAATTGACCCCGGTTCAGCAGCGGAACCTGGAAGTCGCGTGGCACTGTAAAGTCTTGGACCGGACAGCCTTGATCCTTGAAATATTTGGTGCGCGCGCTCGGACCCATGAGGGGCGCCTTCAGGTCGAATTGGCTGCGCTGCAATATCAACGGTCGAGGTTGGTGCGGAGTTGGACACACTTGGAACGCCAACGTGGCGGGTTCGGGGTTCTAGGGGGGCCCGGCGAAAGTCAGCTCGAGATTGACCGCCGTTTAACAGATCAACGGATATCCAAGCTACAAGGTGAAATCGGCAACATTCAGAAAACGCGAACGTTGCAACGCTCAGCACGTCAGCGAAACGCACTGCCCACTGTCGCGTTGATCGGATATACCAACGCCGGGAAATCGACGCTGTTTAACCGTCTCACCGAAGCCGACGTTGTTGCGCAAGATATGTTATTTGCGACGTTGGACCCAACAATGCGAGGGATGACCCTTCCATCCGGCACGAAGATCGTTTTATGCGATACGGTCGGATTCATTTCAGACCTGCCGACCGAATTGGTGGCGTCGTTTCGGGCAACGCTGGAAGAGATTTCCGAAGCGGATGTCGTCCTGCATGTGCATGATGCGGCTTCAGCGGAAATAGCGGAACAGAGCCAGACGGTTCGAAAAATCCTGGTTGAAATCGTTGGTGAGACGCCGCCTAAGATCTACAACGTCTTGAATAAATTCGATCTCATCCACGATGAAGATTGCGAAATCGGTCGCAATGACATTCGAATTTCAGCTGTCACCGGTGCGGGCTGTGACGCTTTGATTGAGTTGTTGGATCGCGAATTTTTGAGTCGCCGTCAGGTATTCACTTACGCTATTCCTTCCGCGGACGGTGCTGCTCTGGCTTGGCTCTATTCCAATGGTGAGGTCATCAGCAACAATCCGCAAGATATGTCGAACATTGTGAAGGTCGCACTGCAATCTCCGGACGCGGGGCGCTTTGAGCAACGCTTCCAACTGGCTCCGGAGCCGCAATGATGCCCCGATTTACGAGACGATCGAGTAGAAAGGTGCGTACCGGACATGGTGATTGATCCACAACGGGTAACCGACATCATTCGCGAGACTGCGCAGCTCGATGTGCTCCCGCGCTTTCGTAAATTGGCGGATGACGACATTATGGAAAAGGCACCTGGTGACGTGGTGACCGTTGCGGATTACGAAGCGGAAGTCCGCCTCTCGAAGGCATTAGGTGCGTTGGCGCCTGGTGCCGAAATTTTGGCGGAAGAAGCCGCGTCTCGAGACGGTCTGGAGCTAGACGATTATCACTCGGACGCGGATACCTGGTTGATCGATCCGGTGGATGGCACCAGGAACTTCTCTAAAGGCGAAACCCCGTTTGCAATCGTCGTCGCATATGTCACCGGCGGTCGTGTTGAACAGGCGTGGATCCATCTCCCGGTCGAGGACCAGACCATCGTGGCTGAGCGCGGCAGTGGCGCGTTCGTCGCTGGAGGTGAGAGGTTGGCCATTTCCAATGATGTGGCAATCGGTTCGATGACCGGATTGATCAATTTTCGCGCGCTCGGCGATTCTGTATCGGTTGAACAGATGAAATCACGGGCCGAAGCTTTCTCCGAGCTGCGAAATTTTCGCTGTGCTGGCTTCGATTTTGTTCAGCTGGCCAAAGGCAATAAGCACTTTTCACTCTATCGTCGTCTTTGGCCCTGGGACCACGCGGCCGGCAGTTTGATATTCAGCGAAGCTGGCGGATATGTCGCACGGGTGGATGGACGCGAGTATCGCCCTCTGGAGCGAACGTGGGGCCTGCTCTGTGCTCCGTCGGAAAAGTCCTGGCAGGATATTCACGAACATCTATCGACACCGAATTAGACCGCTCGCCTTCCATTTGGATAACGAATTTGTGGCCGAACGGGGCCGTCAGTATGATGGCGCAACAGCGCCAGCGCGCGGATTCAACAGGGAGAAATGACTATGGCGAAAGTTGCTTTCATCGGGCTTGGCGTGATGGGGTATCCCATGGCGGGACACTTATCTGCGGGTGGCCATGACGTCACTGTGTATAACCGCACGGCGGCGAAAGCGAAGAAATGGGTGAAGAAGTATGGCGGCAAGTCTGCGCGAACCCCGCGCGAAGCTGCGAAGAATAAGGAATTCGTTTTCATTTGCGTTGGGAACGATGACGATCTTCGAAGTGTCGTCCTAGGCGATAAAGGTGCGCTTGCGGGCATGTCCAAAGGCAGCATTTTGATCGACAATACGACGGCTTCGGCAAACGTCGCGCGTGAGCTTCACGCGACGGCCCGAAAAGCGGGCGTCGGCTTTATCGACGCGCCGGTTTCAGGCGGTCAGGCCGGTGCGGAGAACGGCGTCCTCACCGTGATGTGCGGGGGCGGGAAATCGCATTTCAAGAAAGCCCAACCCGTCATCGATTGTTTCGCCCAACAAGTGACTCTGATCGGCGGACCGGGATCGGGTCAACTTACCAAGATGGTCAATCAAATCTGCATCGCCGGTCTTGTCCAAGGCCTTTCCGAAGGTGTCAATTTCGGCCTCAAAGCCGGACTGGACATGGACAAGGTCATCGACACGATCTCGAAAGGCGCCGCCGGTTCTTGGCAAATGGTGAACCGGGCCGAGACGATGTGCAAAGGCGAGTTTGAATTCGGATTTGCCGTTGATTGGATGCGTAAGGATTTAGGTATTTGTCTTGAAGAGGCTGATTCTAACGGGGCTCGTTTACCGGTGGCGGCCTTGGTCGACCAATTCTATGCAACGGTTCAAGCGCGTGGCGGCCAACGATGGGATACATCGGCGCTGATTCATCTCTTGATGAACGAATAGCGCACTAAACCTCCATTTTCTCCTGTCGCTTCGCTTGCCCCCAGGCGGCTTCTAATTCGTCCAAAGACGAAGATCGTACAGACTTACCGGTCTTTTGTATTTCAAGTTCCATCGCCTTAAACCGGCGTTGAAACTTGAAATTCGCGGATCGGAGTGCTTCTTCCGGCTCGACGCCAAGATGACGGGCCAGATTGGCGGCCGCAAAGAGGAAGTCACCAACCTCTTCTTCAATCGCGGCGGTATTCGTGTCGCCGACAGCGACCGCTTGGCGAATTTCGTCGAGCTCTTCCTGCATCTTATGAAGGACGCCACTCGATTCCGGCCAATCGAAGCCCATTCGGGCGGCCCGTTTCCCGATCTTGCCGGCACGCATCAGGGCAGGTAGGGCCGTTGCAACATCGATTTCGTGTAAGTTATTTGCCCGGCGCTCTTCGGCTTTTAAGGCTTCCCAATTTGTGGTTTGCGCATCTGCCGATCCAATTGTGGCATCCCCAAAGACGTGCGGATGTCGTTCGATCATTTTTTGACTGATGGCATCGACCACGTCGTTGAAATCGAATGCGTCGCCTTCTTCCGCCATACGGGCGTGAAAGACGACTTGGAACAAGAGATCGCCGAGTTCGCCTTTTAGATCTTCTAGGTCGTTCCGTTCGATAGCGTCGGCAACTTCATAGGCCTCTTCGATTGTGTAAGGCGCAATCGTTTTGAAAGTCTGCTCGACATCCCAAGGGCATCCGCCGTCCGGTGAGCGCAGCTTTGCCATGATCTCCAATAGTCGATCAACGTTCTCGCTCATGTCGGTTTTCCCAGTTTTGAAGGTGTTGCCGTCGAAATTAGCCGCGGCGGGGCGGGACGCAAGCAGCAATTATGGAATCTCGACCTCCATATCTACTAGTAGATATGGAGGCGACCATGGCGACAGCGAAGACGCAACGCAGATGGCGGGAACGAAACCGCTATGTAAAATCTCAATTGAATGTGATGGCGGGCCGTTTGGTGCATGACGATCTTGCGGAGATTGCCGAAAGTAGTAGTTTGAGAGGGAAGGGCGAAGCCGTCGGTTTCGCTTCCTATATCGCAAAAGGCCTCATCCAATATTCGACGCACAATTTGGAAGCGAGAAGGTTGCTTGAAATTTTCGTCGCTTCGTATGAACGGGATCGAGATTAATACTCCTGATTGAGGATTATGACTGAAAATTCAATAGACTGGCGCTCCGACATCTACGCGGCACTTCGGACACACAACATACAACAGGTCTGTCATGTTCCGGACGCGGGCCACGCGGCCCTGATTCGGAACTGTGAGGCGGATAACGGAATGACCGTTGTTGGTTTAACGACGGAGGAAGATGGAATCGGTGTTCTGACGGGCGCCTGGCTTGGGGGACAGCGCGGCGTTCTGCTCATGCAGAGTAGTGGGGTTGGCAATACGATTAATGCCTTGGCCATGCCGAACGCCTGCCGCATACCGTTCGTTACGATCGTCTCGATGCGAGGCGAATGGGGCGAATTCGTTCCATGGCAGATCCCAATGGGACAGGCGACGCCGGACGTTTTCGAAGCTATGGGTGTTACCGTATTGCGCGCCGAGCGGGCAGAAGATGTTCGGGATACCGTTGATGCCGCGATAAAGATGGCATTCGACAGCAACAGGCAAGTCGCTGTCCTGATCTCACAAAAGATAATCGGTACAAAAGATTTTCGCGCTGAAGAGAGGGTCCTATGAGCGGGACAATAGACCGCGCTGAACTGGTTGCGGAAATTTTGGCGGATCGCCCGGACGACCTTCTGGTCGTTTGTGGCCTGGGATCGAGCACTTATGACGTTGCGGGTGTCGAAGATCATCCACATAACTTTTATCTCTGGGGTGCCATGGGGCAGGCGCTCTCCGTTGGCCTCGGGATCGCCATCGCGCAACCCGAAAAACGCGTCTTGGTCGTCACCGGTGACGGAGAGATGCTGATGGGGCTCGGCAGTTTCTCGACCGCAGCGAGCGTCGCCGCGCGCAATCTCAGCGTGCTGGTGCTTGATAATGGTCATTATTCGGAGACGGGCGGGCAGCCGACGCATACGTCCGGCCGGACGAGCTTGGCCGGAGTCGCGCAGGCGTGCGGCTTTACGAATACCGGTGAGATAACGGCGTCACCCGAGTTTGCTTCTGCCAAGGAAAACTTACTGAATGCAGAGGGGCCCTCATTAATCGTCGCCAAAGTCGCGATCAAAAAATACGGCGCCATCGTCGAGCCGCAGACGCGGAAAGGCCATTACATCGCCTCCCGGTTTCGTATGGCGACGACAGGAGAAGGCGAAGCGGGATTGGGTTAGGTGCGCGGCGTTTCGGATGTTTATTTTCGTACCGCGTTTCGCTGAGCGATCACTCTTATTTTATCCCATGTGTTCTGACTCGTTCCGCGGAACGACGTATCTGTTGTGCTGAAAATATCATCCTTAAAAGGCGACCCGATCACGCGTATCGAACGACGTCGCTTCACCGGAACAGAACATGGCAAATAACAATTCGGGCGGTCGTCACGTTCATGGGAAACTGCACAAGGCCTTCAAGTTTGTTCTCGTCGATCTGCTAGGCTTTGGTGGGCTTTTGAGCGCCTTGAGACGCCCCATTCGGTCAATCGGGGATATCGCGCGGCTGACGCAAATTAAAGAAGCCAACTTGCAGGCGTATTCGGATATCAGCGATACGAAACATCTTCGAGTTGAAGCCGAACGACTTCGCCAACGGGGCGAACTCGTCCGGTTCCAAAACGTCGACTGATCGGCAATTTCGCCAGGACGGCGAAACACCGTCCGGTTATTGCGACCGCAAACGCGGATCCAGGGTATCGCGCACCGCATCCCCAAACAGATTAAATCCGAATACGGCCAGCGTGATCGCGAGACCCGGGAAGATCGGCACCCAAGGCGCGCTTTCCGCATATTCTTCCGCACCCCCCTGCAACATGAGGCCCCAAGCGGGCGTAGGTTCTTGCACGCCCATTCCAAGGAAAGATAGGGAGGCTTCCGTTAGGATCGCCTGCCCCACAAAAGCGGTGAGCATTATCAGGAAGGGCGCCATCACGTTTGGCACCATGTGCCGGAGAATGATCCGGAGATGCGAAAAACCCATCGCACGGTCGGCATCTACATAGGGGATTTCCCGAATGGCCAAGGCATTCGAACGGACAACGCGCGCGCATCGCGGGGTAAAGGGGATCGTGATTGCCAGAATGACCTTATCGATTCCGCCACCGAAGATCGAAACGATGGCGAGTGCTAAGATAATGAGCGGAAACGCCATAAAGACGTCCATCACGCGCTGGAACAAGAGGTCGAATGTGCCGCCGAAATAAGCCGAGGCGACACCAAGCACCAATCCAATCGCCGATCCGATAACAGAAGCGCATATACCAACCAGGAGCGCGGTTCGGGCACCATAGACAATTCGAGAGAATATATCGCGGCCGAGCTGATCCGTTCCAAGGAAAAAGTCGGCATTCGGTGATACCAGCATATTCGCGAAACTGATCGCAACCGGTTCATGGATCGTAATGACATCCGCAAACAAGGCGGCGAACACCATCAGCATTACAAACCCAAATCCGAACGTGCCGAGCGGGTTTTTACGGGCGATTTCTCTTGNTCGCTGCCAAATGGATCGACGGTCGAGCAATTCATCCAATTCGGCGCTGCTGATCTGCGAACCTGAACTAACAACACTCATTTTCATCCTNTTTCTGCATCGGGCGGCGTTGCTTTATGTTCAGACAAGCCGCCNCGATGCTTTGACNATTTGACCGGTCAGTTTATNAAATTGCATNAGGTTCGCGTTGATTCGAAAGCAAGACAAGTAAACCCGTTGTGATGAACAATCAGTGATGGATGCGCTGGAAACCGAACCCCGCAAAATTTGGTGATGCAACGTTACTAGCGCGAGGTCCGGGGACATGTGACGCTCCCACCCCTAGAAAACAAAAGGCTTGCCGTGATGGGATTGTTTGACGAATTCAAAATGAGGGGCGTCCGCATCCCGAACCGGATCGTTGTCTCGCCAATGAGCCAGTATGCGTCGAAAGACGGATTCGCAAATGACTGGCATTTTGCGCACTTGAGCCGTTTTGCGCTCGGTGGGGCGGGCCTCATTTTCACGGAAGCGACCGCTGTTGAGGCCCAAGGCCGGCGAACGCACGGAGACCTCGGTCTCTGGCAGGACGATCAAATTGACGAACTCAAAAGGATCGTGCACTTCATCAAATCGGAGGGGGCGGTCGCCGGCATCCAATTGGGGCACGCCGGTCGGAAAGCGAGCGAACGGCGGCCCTGGGACGGCGAAACGCCCGTCGACGATACCGACATTGCGGAACGCGATGAGGCACCTTGGCCGACGCTTGGCCCGTCCGCTATTCCCTACGCGGGGGGCTGGCACATACCGGAAGAAATGACCCGCGCTGACATCGAAAGGGTTAAATACGCTTTTCGGGATGCTGCGGCGCGGGCCGCTTCGGCCGGTTTCGAGGTTATCGAAGTCTATGCGGCGCACGGATTTCTGCTCCACCAGTTCTATTCTCCGATCGCCAATGTTCGACTAGATGATTACGGCGGCAGTTTTGAAAATCGCGTACGGCTTTGTCTTGAAGTGGCGGATTCTATTCGTTTGGTCTGGCCCGAAGAGCGCGCGCTCATCTTTCGAATTTCCGCGACGGACTGGGTCGATGGGGGATGGGAGGTCGAAGAGTCGATCGAACTTGCGCGACTTTTGAAAGCGCGCGGCGTGGACGCCATCGATTGTTCCATTGGTGGGATCGGGGGGCGAGGCCGACCGCGACGGATGACCCTGGAAGAGGGGTTTCAAGTGCCTTTTGCCGAGCGAATCCGACACGAATCCGATATTGCGACCGTTGCGGTCGGAATGATCTGGTCTGCAGACTTTGCAGATCGCGTCGTTCAGGAAGGGCGGGCGGATTTGGTCGCGATTGCCCGAGAATTACTCGCGGATCCCAATTGGCCGCTTAAAGCTATGGGATCGCTTGGAATTGAGAGGGAACCCTTTGAGAACTGGAAGCCGGCCTTCGGTTGGTGGCTCAACAAACGCGAAAGGCTCGTTCGGAAGCTCGGATTAAGGTGAGAATTGTTTAAAAAAAATCGCCCGCTGGATTGCTGATACGGCGGCTCACTTGTGGTTCTTTCGTGATTTCTTTCCGGTAAGTCTCAGAAAAATAGAGAGTTTTATATAAATACGGGCTGCCTGGAATACGCAAATAATAATCATTTGCAAAATATATAATATTGCGTCATATTGTTGATAACGATTCGCAACAACTGACGTCGATGTGAGTGTTCCAAAAGTCAATAAAGGCTCTCTCCGGGGCCGCACACCGAAGGCTATACCCTCTCTTCCCACCTAAGCTAGGCGTGCGGCCCCACCCTTCATCACCCATTCTCTCGAATGCCCACAAATCGAAAAAGAAAGAATATGTGCGGAATACGACCTGCTCAGGACTCAATCGAAGCTGTGAACGAAATGGACCGATTAACGCATATCGAACGTCTCCTGATCCGGGCGTATCGAAACTGGGTAACGGGAATGCGGTTGAATGATGATTATTTATGGCGGCAGGCGTGGGCCGAACTTGCGCACGAACTTGGTGAGTCCTGCGCGAAGGGTATTCTTGGCGGACTGCAGAATCTCATTTTGGGGATAGGGACTCACGCTCGCCGCCCTGTCAGGCTCCATCCGCCGTGTTGCTCCGGTGTTTGTCCCGATGAAATTGCCATTCTAACGATCATAGGAGCCTGTCAGCGCCGTGAGCACGCGCGCTCAAGAATAGCTGCCGAATGGATCGTGAATTGCGATGGAATAACGAGTTTATTAGAAGGAGCGGTCCGAATTGCCACAGCCTTAAACCAAAAGGAAGTTTTCTTGCCCGACCGTAATAAGTCGGCGTGGGAAGGATCAGTAACGCGTAGAACGGAGTGCGATGATCATCCGATTGCGCCCGCTGCTTTGGGTCGACCGTGATCGGAAATACACTCTTTTTTAAAATGCAAATCATTCGCAATTAATCGCGTGCCTTTACGGCCGTATCCTTTATTTCTTGAAAATAAGAATGCGAATGGATTGCAACACAACAAACCATCAGGAATATCAATGACTAAAAACACGCTTCTCCTGGCCGCCGGTCTGTCGTTTGGCTTTCTCTCCAGTGCCGCAGTGGCGGAGGAAATGGTATATACAGGCTTTCCCGTAACGTTGAGCGGGTACACCGGCAAGAAGACCACATCCGTCGCTTATACAGGGCAGATTGCCCGACACGTCTTGCATGACTCGTTAAAAAAACTGGCGGCATCCGGCAATGGGAAACCTAACCAAGCTCTTAAGGCTCAAATGCTGTCTTACTATAAAGGAAAGGATAGGGGGCGGGCGATTCTTGCGCCGAAAACGAAGGGGCCGTTTTCACTTAAACAATCTGGTGTCGATGAGATCAGCAAAGGCAAGGACCTCGCGGGAAAGACCTATAAAGGAACGATCACGGGGATGCCGAACGGCATGACCGGACCGGAACTCGTCGAGTTTTGGATCGATAAAGCGTCCTCGTCGAATAAGGGCGTCGACAAGGCAAACGGTTACAATTACGCGCAGCTGATCTCCAAGTTCGTCATGGGGGCCGTTTCTTATAACCAGGCTGTCGACAACTATCTCGACGAGAAGTTGGCCGCAGACAAGAACCCGAACGATAAACCCTATAAAAAAGGCGCGCCCTACACCGGCAAGGAGCATGTCTGGGACGAAGCATTTGGGTATTTCGGGACGCCAGCACATACCCTGATGCTGACGCCGCGCAACGTATACGAAATTGCGAAACAGGGTAGCAAATCCAAGAAGCCGGAGGATGCGCTCACCTATGCTGACCACAACAAGGATGGCAAAGTCGACCTTAAGACCGAGATGACCTTCGGTCCGGCTTATTATGCGGCTGGCTTTGATGCATCGGTCTACGGTAAGAGCAACGGAACCGATTACCTTCACACGATCACGAAGGCTTTCCTCGACGGTCGCAAGCTCATCCACAGCGCCAAAGGCAAGAAGCTGACCGACGCGCAACGGGCGTCGCTGAAGCGCCACGCCGCGACGATATCGTCGAACTGGCAGAAAGTCCTGGCGGAAGCGACGTACAAATATGCCGGTTCCGTCTATAAGGATATGGTGAAATTGAAGACGATCATGGATGCCAACGGCGATACATCCAAGCAGCTAAAGAAATACATCAAGCACTGGGGCGAGTTGAAAGGTTTTAGCTTGGCACTTCAAACCGGTAACGAAAATCTGGGCGAGACCGCGACGCGCCTTAACCGGATGATTGGGTTCGGACCGTTGATGCCGAATTTAAGCCAAGTCGTCGATATTGATCGGAAGGGCAACTATGTGCGCGACCAGGGCGGTACTTGGGGCGAATACATGTTGCATATGGCGAAGGTCCAGAAGCTGATGGTTGATAAGTTTGGCGTCCAGGCGCGGAACAATGCGATTTCGGGCGAAATCGGGGAGCTTTCGAAGAAGCTCGGCAGCGGAGATAGTGCCGAGAACGACTAGCACGTCTATCTCCTTCAAAACGCGAACTAAGCCGGTGCGGGGGCACAATTCGCCAACCCGCACCGGTCTTTTCTCTGGGGCGCCATGGAAACGGCGATCATCGACTATCTCGGGCAACTGGCAGACCCCTTTCTAAACTCGCAGAAGCGGGTTTTCGTGGGTTACCTGGTCGCGGCCATGATCGTCGCGATCGGCTTTTCCTATGTCTTGGGCGGTAAGAGCTGCCGCGAAACGCTCTCCTCGCTTTTCGCACGCCGGGTCTGGTGGTCGAAGTCCGCGCGGGCCGACTATTGGATTGTCGCCATCAACCAAGCGATCATGATGGGGGTGATGCCACGCCTCGTCGGTAAACTCGCCGTTGCCACGATCCTTTTCGAAACCATGCATATTTGGTTCGATGGGCGTCCCAATTTATGGCCGGAAGCACCTGGTTGGTTCATCGCAATTTTGTTCACCACGACATTGTTCATTCTCGATGACGCCGCGAAATACGTCATTCACCGCGCTTTACACCGAATTCCGCTGCTGTGGTGCTTTCATCGGGTCCATCACACCGCAGAGACTCTGACACCGTTCACCGTATACCGAACACATCCAGTCGAAGGCGTCATCTTCGCGCTTCGCGCGACCTTCATCCAAGCTCTCGCGGTCGGGGTCTTTTTCTTCTTTTTTGGCGGCCGTGTGGAGCTCTTAACGCTGCTCGGTGCCAATATATTCTTGTTTCTCTTCAACGTAGCCGGCGCCAATTTGCGGCATAGCCATGTCTGGATAAGCTATGGACGCCTAGTCGAACGCATCTTGGTTTCACCGGCGCAACACCAATTGCACCATTCGATCGACCCGCGCGACGGCAACGCCAATTACGGTGCGGTCTTGGCGGTTTGGGATTGGCTTGGCGGTAGTCTGCGTCTGGCGGAGGAGGGGCCGCCAACGGCATTCGGCGTGCGCGACAATCTGCCAACTACGCACAGCATGTATTCCATCTATCTCTTACCGATAGTAGAAGCTTCGCGTTGTCTCTATCGATTGTTCAAAAAGGACCGAAGCAATATGCCGCGCTTCTCCCGGAAATTTTGGCTTGGCCGCCATGTCATTGGCGGTACTGCATTTCTTTTGCTGTTTGGACTTTTAGGCACTTCAGCGGCCGCTGCGGAATTGAATATCTATTCCCATCGCCAGCCGTTCTTGATCAAACCGTTTATCGACGCCTACAAGGCAAAAACGGATACGAAAATCAATATTGTGTATGCCTCGAAAGGTTTGGCGCAACGCCTGCAAGCAGAGGGGGCACGAAGCCCGGCCGATGTGATTTTGACGGTCGATATCGCACGTTTGAACGTTTATGCAGATAAAGATCTTCTGGCTGTCGTTAATTCGGAGACCTTAAAAAAGAATATACCGGCTCATTTGCGGGATCCGGGCGACCGGTGGTTCGCTTTTTCAAAGCGCGCGCGTGTGATTGCCATCTCGAAACAGGCGAAAGATGCCAGCTCCATCAAACGCTACGAAGACCTCGCAAATCCGAAATGGCGCGGGCGCATTTGTTCTCGGCCCGGCAGTCATGTCTACAATCGTGCCTTGATCGCTTCGATGATCCACGCCGGCGGTGTCGAGGCGGCGCAAAATTGGGCGCAAGGTGTCTTCGATAATCTGGCGCGGCGGCCTCAAGGTAATGATCGGGCACAGGTCAAAGCGGTGTTCGAAGGGGTCTGCGACATCGCGATCATCAACAACTATTACTTTGGAAAGCTGAAACATTCGGATAAGCCAAATCAACGCGACTGGGCGGCTGCGGTCCGCTTGATTTTTCCGAACCAGGGCGATCGCGGCACGCACGTGAATATCTCAGGCGGCGGTGTCGCCAAGCATTCGAAGCATAAATCGGAAGCGGTCCGGTTCCTTGAGTTCTTGACCTCCAAGGCGGCACAGGATTTATACGGGGCGATTAACTACGAGTATCCCGTAAACCCAGCCGTGGAGACGCCAAAAGAACTGCGGTCCTGGGGAATCTTTGACGAGGACCAAATGCCGATTGCCCGCATTGCCGAACTGGCACCGGAAGCGCAGAAGGTCATTGACCGCGTTGGATGGTAGCGCTTAGGGACACCTTTGCCGCTCGAAGCCAACGGTCGTGGTTCAATCCGTGGCGACTGGCGACCGTCGCCCTGGTCATTGCCTTTCTGTCGCCAGTCGCCGCCATTGTCGTTACCGCCACCGGCGATAGCGCCGGACTGTGGTCCCATCTGGCGGAAACGGTACTGCCGCGGTACGTCGCGAACACGCTGATGTTGATGGCGGGTGTCGGCGCCTTGGCATTGTTGTTCGGCGTCAGCACAGCCTGGATCGTGTTTCGATACGAATTCCACGGAAGGCGGAGCCTCCAATGGATCTTATTGTTGCCGGCTGCCATTCCCGGCTACCTAATCGCGTATACCTATACGGATTTTCTGGAATATGCAGGGCCGGTGCAGGTTTTGCTGCGTGACCTCTTCGGCTGGCAAAGTGCGCGCGATTACTGGTTTCCCGAGATCCGCTCAATGGGCGGTGCGATCCTGGTTCTCGGCGCGGTTCTCTACCCTTATGTCTACGTGATGGCCCGAACCGCCTTTGTCCTGACGCCGGCATCACTGTTCGAAGTCAGCCGGATGATGGGGCGTGGCCATTTCTGGTACGTCGGCTTGCCCTTGGCACGCCCGGCCATTGTCGCGGGCCTCGCTTTGGTGCTCATGGAAACCGTCTCGGATTTTGGCACGGTTGAGTACTTTGCGATCGAAACGCTGACGCTGGGCATCTTCAATGTATGGCTTGGCATGAACAGCCTGACGGCGGCGGCTCAAATTGCGACGTTTAGCTTTCTCTTCATCATTGTCCTGCTCGCGGTGGAAGTGCTGGCGCGCGCGCGCCGTCGCTTTGTAGATACGACGCGTCGGTCCGTGTCCCTGGCGCCGCGGGTTGTACGCGGCTGGCATGCATCAGTATGCGTGGCAGTTTGCCTGCTGCCGGTTCTGATCGGCTTTATCGTGCCGGTCGGCGTATTGCTCAGCTTTGTCGTGAAGGGATATTCCGTCTCGGTCGACGCGCAAGTCGTGGATGCAGCGCTAAATTCGCTGACAATCGGCCTCGCGGCGGCGATTCTCGTTATCGCGACCGCTGCTTTTATGGGGCTTGTCGCCACGTTCGAGGGCGGGGCGGTCATGCGCCGGCTGACAGCTCTCGCTTCATTTGGCTACGCGTTTCCCGGCACGATCCTCGCTATCGGCGTTGTGACGGCTGGCGGCGCGGTAGATCGTACCTTGTCGGCATTTATTGAGTCGGTTTTCGGCCTGACTTACGAGGGGTGGCTGACAAGCGGGGTCGCCTTGATTGTCTTTGCCTGTGTAATTCGCTTTCAGGCCGTCGGCTATGGCGCCGTGACGACGGGGATTGGGCGTGTTTCGCCCAGCATGATGGAAGCCAGCCGAACACTGGGATACGGTTTCAGCAGCAGCATTCGCAAGGTCATGCTGCCCATGATTCGGCTGTCTTGTGTTGCCGGCGGCTTGCTGGTCTTTGTCGATGTCATGAAAGAGCTGCCGATGAACTTGCTGTTGCGGCCTTTCAATTTCGAAACGCTCGCGACTTATGTTTATCAGTTCGCAAAGGATGAACTGCTGGAAGAAGCGGCGTTGCCAGCGTTGGGGATCGTATTGTGCGGCATTATCCCCGTCATTTTAATGAACGCAGCGCTGAACAAACTCCGAATTCGATAAAGAGGTCTGAGGGGAAGGGCGGTCACCAGCGAACGCCGCGTCGCAGATGCAGCGTAGGCGGGTTGAATACGCTGCGCGCAATCCCGACATCGGCTTTCGTAACGGAAAGTTTCCTTGTAGGATCAGCGTCTGACACTGGGGGGTGTTGAGGTACAAATGACGGAATCTCGTATAGAGCAGCTTTGCGACGAAATGCGTATGAAGATGACGGCACAACGTCGCGTCATCGCACGCGTCTTGTCCGATTCCGACGATCATCCGGATGTCGAGGAGGTTCATCGCAGGGCTATTGGGATCGACGCAAGTGTGTCGATGGCGACGGTTTACCGGACGGTACGTCTCTTCGAAGAAGCCGGCATTCTTGAAAAACACGATTTCGGCGACGGGCGGTCGCGTTACGAAGAAGTCTCCGACGAGCATCACGACCATCTCATCAACGTGAAGACCCGCGAAGTCATCGAGTTCACCAACGAAGAGATCGAGATGATCCAGCAACGGATTGCCAAGGAGCACGGTCTGCGCCTGGTCGATCATCGGCTCGAACTCTACGGCGTGCCGATCGATTCAGAAGACGAATAGGGCCGCCAAGTCGCTCCAATTAGGATTGGGAACGCGCGGATACTGTCACATCTATTTGTCGCATAATGTATATTATGGGAAATTATTATATATTATAGTTCAAGAGTTAAGCCGTCATACGCCGGCACGATCCCTGTTGGTACCTTTGCTCTTACGTATTCGTAGTCCAGCATATGGTTCATATGTGTGATGACGGACCTTTTCGGCTTTAACCGTTCAATCCAGGTCAACACCGTCGGTAAATCCACATGCGTCGGGTGCGGTTCTTCCCTCAGACACCCAACGATAAACAATTCGACGCCGGCTAAGATCTCAAACGCGGCTTCGTCGAGCCGAACGACATCCGTTGAATAGCCAACCTTGCCGAAGCGCAGACCCAAGGTTTTCGAGAAACCATGATCTTGTTCAAAGCACTGGAAATCCAAGTCGCCAATCGAAAACCCATTCCCGGTCTCTTGCCATTCAAGTACCGGTCTATTGAAGTAGCCGTGATCCGGTACTTCGAACGGCGCAAACGCATAGCCGAAGCGTTTATTCATCTCCGCAAAGGCTGTCGCGTCGCTGAAGGCTGGCAATGCCTTGCGCATCGCTTGATTAATCCAACGTAGATCGTCGATCCCGTGACAATGATCTGCATGCGCATGTGTAAAAACGATCCCGTCGAGACGGCTGATATCGGCGTCCAGCAACTGTGCGCGACAGTCAGGCGACGCGTCGACGAGCACGCGCGTCGCACCATCCTCAATCAGGATCGACGACCGCCGTCGACGGTTTTTTGGATTGCTCGGATCGCAATTGCCCCAATCAGGGCCCACCAAGGGTACGCCGCCAGAGGCGCCACTGCCGAGGATCGTTACTTTCATACAGATTCCGGCCGAATGGCACGCGTGAACAGGCGAAAGAAATTATCGGTCGTGGCGATCGCAACGTCTGTCTCGGACAGTCCTTTCAGTTCCGCCATCTTGCCGGCCGTGTAAGTGACATACGAGGGTTCGTTTCGCTTGCCGCGCTTTGGGACCGGCGCCAAATACGGTGCATCCGTTTCGACCAAAAGCCGTTCCATTGGAAGGCGAGCGACTGTCTCCTGCAGTTCGGTTGCCTTCTTAAACGTCAAGATACCGGCAACGGAAATGTAAAATCCTAATTCAATTGATTTATCAGCAACTTCAGGTGATGTGCTGTAACAGTGTATTAATCCGGGATAAGCGCCCTTCCCGTACTCGTCATTAAGAATTTCAATCGTATCTTCGTCTGCATCACGGGTATGGACGATCAGCGGTAGACCGGTCTCGCGCGCTGCGGCGATATGGGCTCGAAAGCTACGCTTTTGATCTTCGCGCGGCGAATTTTCATAGTAATAATCGAGGCCGGTTTCGCCGATCCCGATGACTTTCGGGTGCTGCGCAAGTTCAACGAGTTGTTCGGTCGAGACCGCGGGCTCGTTTGCCGCATCGTGCGGATGGATGCCGACCGTGCACCAAACGTCGTCGTAACGTTCCGCAATCGCGCGGACGGTCGAGAATTCGGTGACTTTGGTGCAGATCGTTACCATCGTCCCGATGCCGCCGTTGCGGGCGCGTTGGACAGCCTCATCGAGATCGCCATCTCGCTCCAAATAGTCCAAATGACAATGGCTATCGACCAGCATGATCGGACTATCCGTCGTCTTCTTCTACAAACCGCGGGAAAATCGGTTGCGGTTTGCCGGGCATCGGCGTACCGGAGGTCAGGGCGTGGGCGGGGCCGAGCCGGTCGAAACCCCTCTCCGCTTCGCCGACGCCGAGAGTTTCGAACACCTTATCCATTGAGTCCGGCATAAACGGCGACGCCAGAATGGCGATATTGCGAATACCTTCCGCTAAGGTATACAGCACGGTTTCCATGCGCGGCGGATCGCTCTTGCGAAGCTCCCACGGCGCTTGCTCATCGACATACCGGTTGGCATCGGCCACATGGCGCCAGATCAGCTCCAAAGCCTGATGGAATGCCTGTGCCTCCATAAGTGCGCGCAGGTCGTCCAAACTGTCGGAGATCGCCGTCACGAACTGTTCGTCCGTTGCGTTTAGCGAATGTGATTCCGGTATTTTCCCGTCGCAATTGCGAAAAACCATCGACATAACGCGTTGGCACAAGTTGCCGAGATCGTTGGCGAGGTCGCCGTTTAACCGGTGCACCATGGCTTGGTGCGAGAAATCGCCGTCATTGCCGAAAGGCACCTGGCGCAAGAGGAAATATCGCACCGGGTCGAGCCCGTATTTCTCAACCAGCTCAAAAGGATCGATAACATTACCGACGGATTTCGAAATCTTCTGACCTTCATTTGTCCACCAGCCGTGTGCAAAGACGCGTTTCGGTGGCTCAATCCCGGCCGCCATCAGAAATGCAGGCCAATAGACGGTATGGAAACGCAGGATATCCTTACCAACCATATGAAGGTTTGCGGGCCAGTACTGCCATAAATCGGCATCCGAATCGGGATGCCCGACTGCGGTGATATAGTTGGTCAACGCATCGAGCCACACATACATGATGTGATCTTCATCGTCCGGTACGGGAACGCCCCAGCTGAAGGTCGTGCGCGAGATGGAGAGATCGTTTAAGCCGCCCTCAACAAAGCTGACCACTTCGTTCCGCCGGCTCGCGGGTGCAATAAAATCAGGGTTATCTGCATAGAACTTTAAGAGAGCATCTTGCCAATCCGAGAGACGGAAGAAATAGCTTGGCTCTTCGACCCATTCGACTTCGGCGCCGCTCGGCGCGATTTTCTTGCCGCCGGGGCCTTCTTCCAACTCACCTTCCGTATAGAAAGCCTCGTCCCGCACGGCGTACCAGCCGGCATATTTGCCGAGATAAATGTTGTCTTGGCGAAGCGGCGACTGTTTCGAAGCGATTGCTTTCCAGATCGCCTGGCAGGAGTCGATGTGACGGGGTTCCGTCGTCCGGATGAAATCGTCATAGCTGAAGTTCATTACGTCCGCTAAGCGACGGAAATTTTTGGAAATTTCATCCGTAAACGATTGTGGATCGATACCTTTCTCCGCCGCCGCTTTTTCGACTTTCTGCCCGTGTTCGTCCGTCCCAGTAAGAAATCGAACATCGCGACCATCGAGGCGCATAAACCGCGCCAGCGCATCGCACGCGAGCGTCGTGTAAGCATGCCCGATATGCGGGTCATCGTTTACGTAATAGATCGGTGTTGTGACATAGTACCGGGACATGGCCCTGCCCTTATCGTCCCCTAACGTGCGGATGGCCCTTGGACTGTCCCGTTTACGTGGAGAAAAGCGTTTAAAATGGTATGCTTACGATCAAGCCCTAACCCTTTCGCCTGAGCGAAAAGCGTTCTCACCTTTTCCCATACCTCAAGCCAACGATCAAGTTCCCCACCGGGGGCTGGCGCGTGGCCGGCGCGTGCCGTTGCAAGAACTCTGCGGCTCAAGGCGCGCTCAAGGAAATCAGCAAACATTTCGTAAAGCGCGTCCTGTCCGTTCTTCGATAAGCGGTCGCTAAACGCATCGATTTCCTTGTTGAAGCCGCCTCCCGGCAAGGCAAGTATTCTCTCAATCTCGCGGTAGAGCTCGAGGCCATCGATCTGAAGAATTGCCGCGGCGGTGCCGATACTGCCTTCTGAAAGTTCCAAGAGCAGTTCCAAGTCATTCTCGGTCGGAAAGAGGTCTTGAGCCGCGAGAGCTTCGCGCAATTCGTCCGACGTTAAGGTCTCGAGGGGCACGGTATGGCAACGCGAGCGAATTGTTGGCAGTAGCCTGCCGGGTGCGTGTGACAGCAGGATAATAACGCTTCGTTCCGGTGGTTCTTCTAACACTTTAAGCAATGCATTCGCTGCATTCGCGTTCATATCGTCGGCGGCATCAATAATTGCGACCCGCCAATTGCCGTCGGCGGAGGTCATGCGATAGAAGTCGGAAAGGCCTCTAATATCGGCAACGGTGATGTCGCGTGGAATTTTACCGGTCTCGGGGTTTTTCTGACGCTCCAAGACTTTAAGCGATAGGTGTCCGCCGGCTGCAACCTGTCGGAACACAGGATCTTCTTCCGACATATCGAAACTCGTCGCCGGTTCCGGCGGGCCGAATAATCCGTCCTCCTCTTCAGGTTTAAGGAGATGTCGTGCCAAACGATAAGCGAAAGTCGCCTTGCCGATTCCTTTTGGGCCTGTGATCAGCAGCGAATGATGGAGCCGACCAGCGTTGATCGCGTCCAGCAGCGTCCTTTCCGCATCATTGTGTCCGAAAAGACGGCTATTCTCCCGCGGATGAAAGAAGTCTGTCTGTTCGTCCATCGTCAGCTCAATCCGAAACGTGTGATCGTATGTTGTCTGATTTCCGCTTCGATTGCATCCATTGACTGGTCCGCGTCGATGACGACGACGCGGTGCGCGTTTTCCGCTGCGATTTTTAAGAATCCTTCGCGGATTTTCTCGTGAATAGATCGGTCCATCCGTTCGTAGCGCGCAATGTTGCCGCGTGCGGACGCTCTCGCGAGCCCTTGATCCACCGATATATCCAATAGGACGGTCAATTCAGGCTCGGCGTCTCCGACGATTTTGCTTCGCAGCTCTGCAATAAAGTCGAGATCAAGGCCCTGACCATATCCTTGATAGGCCGCCGTTGAATCGGCAAATCGGTCGCATAACACCCATTTCCCGTCCTGTCTTGCCGGTTCTATCAGGTCAATGAGGTGCGACCGACGCGCCGCCATGTGGAGTAATGTCTCCGCCATAGCGTCCCATCGATCGATCGCACCTTCGACGAGCAATCGTCGAATATCTTCACCGCCGTCCGAGCCGCCCGGTTCCCGTGTCAGCGAGGTCACAATGCCTCTTGTCTCGAGGAAGCCCGCTAAGCGTTTGATTTGGGTCGATTTTCCCGCACCCTCGCCACCCTCAAACGTAATAAATTTTCCCACTTCGTCCGGAATTACTTGGATGCTCCCCATAAGAGATAGCTCAAAGCCGCAGATATCCGGCCGCTCGGCCCCAATCTCTCGATGTCTTTGCCAGCTATGAGCGGAATTTTGATCGGTTCGCGCTCCGCGATAGAGACCGTCATCTCGCCAAGCGCATTGCCCTTCTTGATGGGCGCCGGCAACGGATCGTCATGAGATATGGTGACCTTGAGTGTCTTCCTTAGCCGGCGCTCCATCGTGAGGAGAACGCCTGTCTTAGCAAGAAGCGGTACATGGGTGTCTGCGCCGAGCCACACGCCGACGGAAGCGATTTCTTCGTTGGTCTCGAAGAGCTTGTAATTGCCGAATTCGCAAAAGACCCAGTCCAATAGCCGCTGAGATTCGTTCCGACGCGCTCTTTCGGACGGCATACAATTCAACACAAGAATGAGACGGCGTCCATTTCTCACGGCCGAAGAGGTCAGTCCATAGCCGGCATTCTCCGTGTGACCGGTCTTTAGACCGTCGGCGCCCCGATATCGTCCCAACAAGGGATTTCTGTTGCTTTGCTTGATGTTGGAATAAGTGAACGTGCCTTCCGCATAATAACGATAGAAATCTGGAAATTCGCGGATCGTGGCTTCAGCTAAAATTGCGAGATCTCGCGCGGTCGTTCGATGCTCCGGGTCCGGCCAACCGGAAGCATTGCGAAACTCACTATTGGACATACCGAGTTCGCGCGCCTTGATCGTCATTTCCCGGGCGAACGCCTCTTCGCTGCCAGAGAGACCTTCCGCAACGACGATCGTAGCGTCATTTCCGGATTGCACGACAATGCCGCGGATCAGGTCTTCCACGCGGACACGTTTGCCGACCTCGACAAACATCTTAGACCCGCCCTTCTTCCAGGCTTTGCGGCTCACTCTGAGTTCATCGTCTAGCGATAATCGGCCCTCCTTCAATCGCTCAAAGATGAGATAGACCGTCATCATCTTCGTCATCGAGGCGGGCGGCATAAGTTCATCCGCGTTCTTGCTGTAAAGTTCGACTCCGGTCTCGAAATCGATGAGAATCGCCTGTTTCGCCGTTGTATCTAACGCCTTTGTCGGGCCGGGCAGCGCTGCGACAAGTACCAGTACGACAGCTGCAAGCATCAACTTGCGACATATCGAAGGCATCAGAAAAAAGTTTCCGGGAAAACGAATATCAAGCATATGCGATTTGTCCTAACGGGCGCGAAGGGGAACGACTTTCGTATTCATATCGGCAAAGTTTGCCGCCAATTAGGCGATTATTCGATAACCGTAGCGGCATCGGGATATCCTGCTTTTATCACACTGGCCAAAACTTGATCAGCCTCGGATACATTGGATAAGGGGCCAATCCGAACACGAAAGAGCGGCCGTTTGTTGCGGTCGATCTGAGTGATTTTCGTTGGGCCGAGCTGCTTTAAAACAGCGCGTACCTTGTGGGCGTTTTGAAATTGCGAGAATGCGCCAGCTTGAACGTAAATTTTCGGATCCGCGGAAACGGGCTTAATCGTCACTTGTTCGTCAACGGTCGCTAGAACGGGTTTGGAACGCCCAGATTTTTCCTTCGCGTTTTCGACCGGCGCGACTTTGAATTTTTCCGAAGGCGGTTTGGCTGTCTTCGTACCTTGCGGCGCGGGAAGCGTCGAGCTGGTGACCGAGACGGTTGGAGCAGCATCCGGCCTTTTGGGCTCCGGCCCCCTTCTCCGCGTTGTTGCGTTGAGTGCAATTTGACGGCTCTCCTCGGCCAATATCTCGACGCGTACCGGTGCCGTTCCCGCGCGCTCGAATCCGAGTAACTGTGCAGCCCGACGTGAAAGATCAATAATGCGGCCGTGTGCGAATGGACCACGATCGTTCACGCGAATAACGAGAGCCCGCCCATTATTTAAATTCGTGACCCGGACGATGCTCGGCATTGGCAATGTGCGATGAGCGGCGCTCACCCGGTTCATATCGAATATCTCGCCGTTCGCGGTTTTCTTGCCGTGGAAATTGGGCCCGTACCATGACGCGATTCCAGTTTCGGTATACTCGTAGTCGACCTTTGGGTAATACCAAACGCCGTTGATGGAATAAGGTTTTCCAACCTTATAGACCGAGCTTCCCGCTTGACCGTTTAAGCCGGCTCGTTCTTGGATTTCTTTGGTTGCATGCGCGAAAAATTGCGTTTCGGCGCATCCACTCAATACGAACAGAAATACGCAGCACGCTCGCAAGACCTGAAGTCGCACCATTTGCTAGCGCCACACTATCTAGTAGGAATTAAACTACCGTTATCACGATGTGGTAGATTAACGCTGGATTATCGCATCAGCAAGGTGGCCGACCGCCAATGCAAAATAATGTGATCGATTCCATTTCAGGATCGTGCGGTAATTCTGATAGATCAAAAACGTATCGTTCTCTTTTTTCGACGGGCGAACGAGCGACGCACGCATATCCACATTGGGCAAATCAGCGGCGTTAGGCCGTCTCACGCCGGCGTCTTGCCAGTATTTTATAGGGCGGCGGATTTTCTTGTAATTAATGAGCGACGGGTCGAAATCAGGCGGCAGGACAACGCGCCGACCCCATGTTTCGTCCCCTTTCCATCCAGACTTGGCCAAATAATTCGCTGCCGAACCAAAAACATCGTCGAGAGATCCCCAGAGGTTCTTTCGGCCGTCACCGTCGAAATCAACAGCATATGCGAGAAAGCTAGATGGCATAAACTGGACCTGCCCCATCGCACCCGCCCAAGAGCCTTGCATGTTTTCGGCGGAAATATGTCCTTGATCGATAATCGTGAGGGCCTTCAGAAGTTGGGATCGGAAGAATGCACTGCGGCGGCCGTCATGCGCGAGGGTCGCAAGCGCAGGGACAATTTTAAATCCGCCTGTTAGGCGGCCGAAGTCGGACTCAATCCCCCACAATGCAACGATAAAGCGGGGTTGGACGTTAAATTTCTTGCTAACTTTTGACAGTAAGGTTCTGTTCGAATCGTATAGTTTGCGCGCCTTCGCAATCCGCGTTTTGGTGACGACGCGTTTCATATATTGATTAAAGGTAAGCGTAAATTCGGGTTGTCGACGATCCAACTCTATGACGCGCGGGATCGGATTTATACCGGTAAGTGATCGGTCCAATGTTTCTTTCGATATCCCCTTCTCGAGAGCTTCAGCGCGGAATGAATTGAGCCAAGACTTAAAGTCCGCGGCGTTTGCGCCGGTCGGCGCGACTGCAAAGAAGAAGAGTGTTCCTAACAACAGAAACATTGAATGGTGAATTCGCATGGACACCTAACTCAAATTACGGACGTCGAGTGATCAAATGCGCTGATATTCGCAGCGACCGGAATGAATGTATCGGCCTCGCCTGAGGAATGCCATCCCAGACAGCGGTTTTCGTATATGTAAGATCGCCCGCATGGCGGAACCGTCCATGCTCAAAAAATTATTGTATATTTGTAAAGAATTTCCCCTCTAAGCGCAGGTTCTTCGGTTTCTCCGATTTTTCGGGCATTTAATGCTCGCATTACATTGTTTTGGCACTAGAACTCGAAGGGATTTGGCGCACATTGTTGATCAGTGTTTTGCAGGCGGCAATACGGTGAACGATTGCGGCTTGGCATTGCGTGCGTCACAAGATATTAACGCGTGTAATTTGAGGGTAACGTTTCAGTAGATAAGGGGGGAAGGTGGCACTTCTCGAAATCGAGGGACTGAAGACCCAGTTCTTCACGTCGGCTGGTACCGTGAGGGCCGTTGACGGCGTTGACTACACCGTGGAGGAAGGCGAGACCGTTGCGGTCGTCGGCGAATCCGGTTGCGGTAAATCTGTTACAGCTCTTTCCATTATGCGGTTGGTCGCGGACCCGCCGGGTAAGATTGTGGAAGGGCAGATTCGCTTTAAAGGTACCGACCTACTGGCGCTTTCTGAGGAAGAGATGCGCCAAATTCGGGGCCGTGACATCGGGATGGTTTTCCAGGAGCCGATGACGTCGCTCAATCCGGTGCTGTCGATCGGTCGGCAATTGACCGAGACGCTTGAGACGCACTTCGGGATGTCGCGCGAGAAAGCGGATGAACGGGCCGTCGAATTGCTTGGCCTGGTTGGTATCGCAGAGCCGGAACGCCGTCTCGCGCAGTACCCTCACCATTTCAGTGGTGGGATGCGGCAGCGCGTGATGATTGCGATGGCTTTGGCGTGCGATCCGAAGCTCATCATTGCGGATGAGCCAACGACGGCGCTCGATGTTACGATTCAGGCGCAGATTTTGGAACTGATGAAGAACCTCACTCGGGAAATGGGTGTGGCGATGATCATCATTACGCACAACCTCGGCGTCGTTGCGCGATATGCGGACCGCGTTAACGTTATGTATGCGGGTAAGATCGTGGAGAGTGGCTCTGCCGAGGAAATTTACCACAATCCGCGTCATCCCTATACGTTGGCGTTGCTGAAATCGGTGCCGCGGCTTGATTTGCCGCGGGGCGGTAAGCTCGACCCGGTCGACGGTCAGCCGCCGGATTTGGCGCGGCTCGACGCTGGTTGCCCGTTCCGGCCGCGTTGCAAGTTCGCAACGGACGGATGTGCGAACAGCGTTCCCGAGCTCGAAGAAGTGCGCGACCTGCATTGGTCTCGGTGCTTTGAGCAAGATGCGGTTATCAAATCTCTGGAGACAGCCTGATGAGTGCAGCTACCGATACCGACGCGCCTATCGTCGGCTCAAAAGGAAATATGGGCGGCACGTTGATCGACGTGCAGGACTTGGTGATGCACTTCCCGGTGACGGAAGGCATCCTTATTCCGAAGGTCGTCGCGCGGGTTAAAGCCGTCGACGGCATCAGCTTCAGCATTCGTAAGGGCGAAACCCTGGGACTGGTGGGCGAATCAGGTTGCGGTAAAACGACGACGGGTCGTTGCATTTTGCGCCTGGAAAACCCGACGTCTGGAGCGATCAACTACGAAGGCGTCGATCTCGCGAAAATGAAGGGTAAGGACCTCCTGCCCTATCGCCAGAAAATTCAGGTGATTTTCCAGGATCCGTATAGTTCTCTGAACCCGCGGATGAAAATCGGTGAAATCCTTTCGGAGCCGATGCGCGTCCATAATATTATTCCGGATCAGCGCGCGCGCGACGAACGGGTTTTGGAACTGTTGAAACTTTGCGGACTTAGCCCCCGCTTTGCGGACCGGTATCCGCACGAGATGAGCGGCGGACAGCGTCAGCGCGTGGGCGTTGCCCGCGCTTTGGCGATGGATCCTGAATTCATCGTTTGCGATGAGGCAGTTTCCGCGCTCGACGTGTCGATCCAAGCGCAGGTGATTAACCTGCTGGAAGATCTTCGCGACGAGTTCGGTCTGACGTATCTCTTTATTTCGCACGACCTGAGTGTCGTTCGTCATATCTGTCACCGCGTTGCGGTTATGTACCTGGGGAAAATGGTGGAGTTGGCCGAAACCGACGAACTCTTCGATAATCCCTTGCATCCTTACACGAAAGCCCTTTTGGAGGCGGTGCCGATCCCGGATCCTGTCCTCGAATCAGGGCGGGCACACAAAATCATCAAGGGCGAGATTCCGAGCCCGATTAACCCGCCGAGCGGCTGCGTGTTCCACCCACGGTGCGAAATCGCAGTTGATGGCTGTCCGAAAGCGTTTCCGGATTTCCGAGAAGTCAAGGAAGGGCATTGGGTGGCTTGCACGGAAGTGTAACAGCCGCGTGAACGGAAGCATTACAGATTGAAATAACTCCGGTTAAACGCCAAAATCGCTTCAAAATCTTAAATTGGCGTTTAGCCCTGGGAGGCAAAACCGAAAAATGTACAAGTACACAGTCAAACGCATCTTGCTGATGATCCCGACCCTCGCGGGTGCGGCGATCCTCATCTTTGGCCTTATGCGTCTTATCCCCGGCGATATCTGCGAATTGCGGATGGCAGGTGAAGGTGCATGGGTCGATCCGTCCGCAATTGAAGCATGTCGTAACGATCTTGGTCTAAACGATCACTTCCTGGTGCAATTCTGGGATTTCGTCTGGGGCTTCATCATCTTTGATCTTGGACCGTCTATGTGGACCGGTAAGCCGATTACGACTGAAATCGCGCTGCGCTTCCAGTTGTCGGTCGAAGTTGCGATCCTCGCGACGATCACTGGTGTGGTCATCGCTCTGCCGCTGGGCATCATCTCCGCGGTCAAGCAAAACACCTGGATAGATTATTGCGTTCGTTCTTTCAGCATCGCCGGTATCGCGATGCCGTCTTTCTGGCTCGGCATCATCATCATCCTCGGCCTGCTGATCACGACGCAACACTGGTTCGGCGAACCTTGGATGCCGCCGATCGAATACATTCCGATCTGGGAAGATCCGGCTCAGAACCTCTTGCAGCTTATTTGGCCTGCGATTGCGACCGGGTATCGGTATTCGGCGGTCGCAACCCGTATGACACGCTCGGCGCTGCTTGAAGTGCTTCGCGAAGATTACATCCGAACAGCGCGTGCAAAGGGTTTGATCGAAAAATTGATCATCAACCGGCACGCCCTGAAGAATTCCATGCTGCCGGTCGTGACAATCGTCGGTATTGAGTTCGCATTCTTGATGGGCGGTCTCGTGGTTACCGAACAGGTCTTTAATTTGAACGGATTAGGTAAGCTATTCGTTGAATCGGTCCTGAACCACGATTATGCACTGACACAAGCCTTGGTCATGCTGGTCGCGCTGATATTCGTCATCACTAACTTTATCGTGGATCTGATCTACGCGATGCTCGATCCACGCATCCGTTACAGCTAGGGAGACAGTCAAATGAGTGCTGCAACCGAAGCTTCTACAACTGATGTCGAACTAGACGAACTATCAGACAATCGGTCCTTCTGGGAGAAGACGAAGACCCTTTCCAAGAAGAACCCGTTGGGTGCGTTTGGACTGGTCGTGGTGTTTGTGATGGTGTTTATGGCGGTCTTCGCCGATGTCATTACAGTCCATGACCCGGTCGAGATCTCGTTCGAGTATATGTTGGTCACCCCGAGTTTGGATTTCTTACTCGGGACCGATCAACTGGGTCGCGATATCTTCTCGCGGATCGTCTACGGGGCCCGGACAGCGTTGCTGGTGGGCATCACGGCGTCGGTCATTGGTGCGTTTATCGGCCTCGTTCTCGGCGTCGCGAGCGCTTATTTCGGCGGTACGTTCGATCTACTGTTCCAGCGCGTTATGGACGTCTTCATGGCGTTCCCGCTGATCATCCTTGCATTGGCGATCGTCTCCATCTTTGGCGGCGGCGTCGACAAGGTTATTTTGGCGATCACCATTCCGTTCATTCCAAGATGCGCGCGCGTTGTTCGCTCGAACGCTTTGGCCATTCGCGAAATACCTTATGTCGATGCGGCCCGGGCGATGGGTTTCTCGCACTCGCGGATTATTCTGCGTCATATGGTGCCGAATGTTATGGCGCCGTTCCTGATCATGATCACGGCCTTCGTTGGCCAGGCAATCCTGACGGAAGCCTCCCTCTCCTATCTAGGAATGGGTGTTCAGGAGCCGACACCGGCGTGGGGACTGATGCTTCAGGGCGGTGCCGAGGAATACGCGGAGAGTGCCCCATGGGTGCCGATCTTCCCGGGCTTAGCGATTACGCTGGCCGTGTTTGGGTTTAACTTGTTCGGCGATGCGGTCCGCGACACATTGGACCCGCGGCTCCGTTCACAATAATCCGAAAGAAAAATTACAAAGGCGACCGCCGCATCGTGTTAGGATGCGGCGGTCTGTCTTTGGAATAAGACAGCTAGAACTAACAAAGGCAAACGCTTAACGACGCAGCGCCTTAACTTGGAGTTTTCATGGCGACCACAGACGAAAAACTGGAAGACGTTAATATCGACGAGATGTTCGGACGTAAGAGCTTTTTTGAGAAAGCGCTTAATATGTGCCGTCGCCAGCCCGTTGGCGCAGCCGGTTTTTTTATCGTCGCCGGTCTCGCCTTTCTCGCAGTTTTTGCGGGGTTCATTTCGCCCTACGATCCAGAAGCCGCTAAGTTTGAGGATATGCTGCTCGGCCCATCAGCATCCTATTGGTTTGGAACGGACCAGTTCGGCCGAGATATCTTAACGAGATTAATCTATGGCTCACGCACAGCACTTACCATCGGTTTTATTGCCGCCTTCTGTGGTGCGACCACCGGCTTAATTCTCGGCGTCGCTAGCGCTTATTTTGGCGGTAAAATTGATCTCATTTTGCAACGCTTTATCGATGTCTTCATCGCATTTCCTGTAATCATAATGGCATTGGCAATTGTCGCTGTTTTCGGAACCGACCTCGGATATGTTGTGCTCGCCATTGCCCTACCCTTTATCCCAGATGCTTCGCGGATCGTACGATCAAATGCACTAGCGCTTCGCGAAATTCCATATGTGGATGCGGCGCGGGCACTCGGATTTAGCCACTCTCGAATCATACTCCGACACATGCTACCAAATGTGATGGCGCCATATCTGATTATCCTAACAGCAAATATTGGACAGGCAATTCTCCTTGAGGCTTCGCTATCCTATTTAGGTTTAGGCGTTCAAGAACCGACACCGGCTTGGGGGCTTATGCTCCAAGGTGGTGCGGAGGAATACGCGGAGAGTGCGCCTTGGGTCCCCATCTTCCCGGGTCTTGCAATTACCCTTGCTGTTTTTGGATTCAACCTTTTCGGAGATGGTTTAAGGGACATGTTAGATCCGCGATTAAGGCGGGAATAAGAATACTAAGAAGAACTTCAGCGACAATACTGCGCTACAATTGCGATAATTAACGAGTTAGATAAAGGTCCTTGCTGCCTCGGCCATCTAATCCTCCGCAACTGAATTGGTCCACTGTTTATGATAGGAACTGGTGGTGGATCAAAGATGGCAACGAAACGGCACAAACCGGAAGAGATAGTCAGGAAGCTGCGCCAAGTATATGTGCCGGTAGGGCAAGGGCAGCCTCGAATTGACGCTATTCGCCAAGTCCAGATTACGGACCAAACGTATAGTTGGCGCAAGCAGTACGGTGGCATGGGTACGGATCAACTCAAAGAGTTGAAGCGACTACAGAAGGAGAACGAACGCCTTCGCAGAGCCGTGTCCGATCTCACATTGGATAAACTCATTCTGGGTGAAGCTGCG
>PAZH01000002.1 GCA_002716125.1 Rhodospirillaceae bacterium | reverse complement strand
CAGCATCTTGCCGAAATTCGAGCGGGACTCGAAAATCCGCGTACACGTGGTCGCCGTCGGGACAGGCCAGGCCATCCGAAACGCCCGCAACGGCGACGGCGATGTCTTGCTCGTCCATGCCAAAGAGGATGAGCAAAAGTTCGTCGACGCTGGGTATGGCACCGAACGCCTTGACGTCATGTACAACGATTTTGTCATCGTCGGGACGCCGGACGATCCGGCGGCAATCGCCGGCATGACATCCGCGCCGCGCGCGCTTGCAAAAATCGCAAAAAAACGAGTGGTTTTCGCCTCGCGCGGTGACGATTCCGGCACCCATAAGAAAGAGCTGAAACTTTGGCGGCAAGCCGGTGTTGATCCGGCACCCGATAGCGGGAAATGGTATCGCGAAACGGGATCGGGCATGGGAACAACACTGAACATCGGTATTGGAATGAACGCCTACGTCCTATCCGATCGCGCGACTTGGATAAGCTTCGGGAATAAAACCAACCACAAAATTCTCGTCGAAGGCGATACGGCGCTGCACAATCAATACGGCGTCATTTCGATCAACGCCGCGAAACATCCGCGGGTGAATGCCCGCGATGCGCAAACCTTTGTCGATTGGATTACCGGGCCGCGCGGCCAAGCCGCTATTCGCGAGTTCAAGCCAGGCGGCACGCAATTGTTTTTTCCGAACGCGCGCCCGCGCTAACCTCTACTCGGCGGCGGCTTTTCCCGCCTCCGGACGGCCATCGAGCGTCACCCCTTCGTCCATCATCTCGCCGATCTCGGCATCGCTGAACCCGGCCTCTCGCAGGATCTCGATACTGTGCTCGCCCAGTAAAGCCGGGAGCCTGCGTATTTCCGAAGGCGTTTTCGAGAATTTGATCGGCGGGTCCGTTAATCGAAGCTTCCCTTCGGTCGGATGGTCGTAAACCTTAAAGAACTCAACCGCCTTCATATGCGGATCGTCTTGCAACTCGCCAAGCGGTGTCGCCCGGCCATGCGGCACGTCCGCCTTCTCCAAGGTCGCCAAGATGTCGTCGGTCGTCCAATCCTTCACAACCTCGGCGACGATTTCGTATAGCTCGCCGATCTTTTCGCTTCGAAGCTTCGGATCGTTGACGCGGGGGTCCTCGATCATATCTTCGCGCCCCACATGGGCGAAGAAAGAGCGCCACTGCTTCGTGTTGTAGGGAAGCGCGCACACATATCCATCGGCTGTCGCATAGGGTTTGCGATACTCGACCATCGAACGTTCGTAGCCGGCCGGCCCCAGCGGCGGCTCAAAAGCTTGGCCGGAGTGATGCTCCACCAAGTTAAAGCCAACCATCGATTCGAACATCGGCACTTCGACCAATTGACCTTCGCCCGTGCGCTCACGGCTGAACAACGCAGCGATCATCGAATGCGCCGCGATTTGCGAGCAAATCTTGTCACAGACCGATGCGTTGACGAATTTTGGCGGGCCTTCTCGTCCGCCTTGCATGGCGGCCATTCCGGAGACGCCCTGAATGATGTCGTCATAGGCCGGAAATTTCGCGTAAGGGCCCGACTGACCAAACCCAACCAGCGCGACATAGACGATCCTCTCATTGACCTTTTTGCAGTCTTCATAGCCAAGGCCGAGGCGTTCCATTGCCGCCGGACGCACCGAGCAAATGATGGCGTCGGCCGATTCCACAAGTTTTAGAAAGGCTTCGCGCCCTTTGTCCGCCTTGAGGTCCAAGACGATACACCGCTTATTCCGGTTGGCCATTACGAAAAAATGACCCATGCCTTGATTGACGAAAGGCGTGATCCCCCGCGTTATATCGCCTTCTTGGGTTTCGATCTTGATAATCTCCGCCCCATAATCGCCAAGTATCTGCGCGGCGAACGGGCCGAAGCCAACGGACGTCAAATCGAGGATTTTTATACCGTCTAGCGGTCCTGGCATCGGCCTACTCCGTATGGAAGGTCACAAATTCTTCGACGGGCTCACGCACCGTCTCGAGGGTATTTACGGCAGCCTCGGTATCTTCGAAGCCAAGACTCATGCCGCAATGAACGAGTTGTATCTCGGGCAGTCCCAAGTGTTTCTCGACGACATCATGGTAGCTTGCCCAGGCGGCTTGCGGACATGTATGGAGCCCTTGGCCCCGCGCTGCAATGCAGATGTTCTGAATGAACATGCCGTAATCCAGCCAACTCATCCATCCCATATCGTGGTCGATCGTGAATATCATTCCCACCGGTGCGCCAAAGAACTTGTAGTTCTGAGCGTGAAATTCCCGGGTCTTCTCGCGCTCGCCTTTGCCGATGCCCAAAATGCCGTATAGGTCCCATCCCACTTTACGCCGCCGCGCGAGATACGGATCCCGTATCTTCTCGAGATAGTGCTGACGGTCGCTTTGGTGTTCTTCGGGCTCATTCCAGAACGCGTCGAGTACAGAACTCGTTAGTGAATTCAACGCGTCGCCGGTGAAGATGTGAACATGCCACGGCTGCATATTCGTCCCGCTTGGCGCGCGACTCGCCACCTCGAGGATATGCGATATCGTTTCCTGCGGTACCGGGTCCGGCTTATATGCCCGCACGGACCGGCGGCTCGTAATAGCTTCGTCGACGCTCAGCATGCGTCCCTTCTCCAAATTTGATGATATTAGATAGGAGTTCTCTTGGGTTGAACTAAACCGTCGCCGCGCCGAAACGCGACGCCATAGGTGCAGATAGTGCGGCCGCCGGGCTTTGACAGCCCGATCAGAGGTGGCCGGTTAGCCCGTCGATAATTTCGCTAACTCATCCTTTATCGCGAGCTTTTGCCGTTTCAGATCCGCGATGGCCCCCGTATCCGGCATCGGACGGCTGTTCTCGTCATCGAGTTCCGTCTCGAGTTCGGCATGCTTTTTTTGGAGGGCTGCGATGTGATCCGTCACTGACATATTGAGACTCCCTTTTGATCAACGCGCCGTCGACCCCGGGAGCCTGTACGATCATTCGTCTGTCGCAACTCGGCAACCGACATCCTACAGCGCGGTACAATCCTACCGCGTTCTTTTTCGCGTGTCACCCTGCGGTAACAACTTTCCTTTTCCAATTTGGCGAAACTATGCCTCAAGGCTGCAGGCTCCCGCCAGGCGCTCAACCGCTGCACGAACAAGCGGGGAATCCGGCAGGTTGAGGGCCGCGAAATACATCTGCAAAAGCGTGACGACGTCCGCCGCACTGCCAGCGCCGCGCACGGGCGGGGCTATCTCTGCAAGCACGGACTGCGCGATTCGCTCACTCGCCAACTCAAGCCGCTTGATCTCTTCCCTGAAGGGATCCGAGGCTTCAAGAGCGACATTTGCGACGCCACCCTTTATCTGCCGGCGAATCTGCCTCAAGGGCGCCGTTACATCCGTTTGCCATACCGCGATACTGTCCTGCGCCGCGCTCAATTGCCCTTCGTCAAAGGGCATGCGTCCCGTCGCCCCGCACCAGCACAGAAAAAGCACCAAATTCACGTCGACGCTCTGTTCGTCCTGCAAGCCAATCAGGAGATCGGAGATACCGGGCCGGTCATAGAACTTCAGCGAAAATTGCCAAAACGCCTCCCCCGCATCTGGCATCACGCATCTCCCAGAGAGATGCCGAGCCCACGTGCCGTCGCAACAACCGCCCCATCGACATCGTCGCCGCGATAATTTGCGATCGCGTCCGCAATCGGAACGTCGATCACCTGCCGGTCCCGCCAAGCGACCATGCGATCCCGTTGGCCTTCGGCCAGCAGATCGACGGCCCGTGTACCAAAGGCGGCGGCCATGAGCCGGTCGCGAGCGGTCGGTACGCCGCCACGTTGAACATGGCCAAGAACCGTCACGCGTATCTCCGATTCAAGTTTTCCGGAAAGGGCTTCGGCCACGGCATGCCCTACACCGCCGTATTTGCCATTTCCGTCCGGCGCCGGACACCCCTCGGCCACGACCATGAGTGCATGCTTGCGGTCTTTGTCTTGCGCCTCGCTGAGCTTCGCCGCCACAACATCGATGTCGTACCCGATTTCCGGAATGAGGATCACGTCGGCGCCACCGGCTATACCGGAGACCAAAGCGATATGACCTGCATCCCGGCCCATGACCTCGAGGATCATCACCCGACCGTGACTGGCGGCGGTGGGCTGCAGCCGGTCCAAAGCCTCCGTCGCGACATGCACCGCCGTATCGTAACCGATCGAGACTTCGGTTACGCCAACGTCGTTGTCGATCGTCTTTGGGATACACACCAACGGGAACCCGCCTTGATCGGCATGACGCTTCAGAAGGGCGAGAATGCCATCGCCGCCGATTCCGACAACGGCATCCAGGCCGAGTTCGGCAACAGCCGCCGCGACATCGCCCGACCGGTCGCGAACGCTACCGTCCGGCATTTCAAATGCAAACGGATTGCCTTTGTTCGTGCTGCCAAGGAACGTACCGCTTTCGCGGATCAGCCGTCCGTCGAAATCTGACGGTCCCAGCGGCCGTGCAGCGATCGGCCGGGATAACAGACCCAAGGTACCGTTTTCGATTCCAACGACATCCCAGCCATAGCCGAACGAGGCGCGGTACACCACGGCGCGGATCGCTGCATTCAAGCCCGCGCAGTCTCCGCCGCTCGTCAAAACGCCGATTCGGCGTATTTCGGAAATTTCATTCATCACACACTTTCTCCGCATGCCCTTACATGCTAATTCCCGCGCGCTCAAACGACAGGAATTTGTTACACTGTCGACGGCCAATTGACGAATGATCTAAAGAATGGATCGTAACGAAGAAATAAGACGCCAGATCGAGACGCTCAAAGCCGAGCATCGGGATCTCGATCAAGCGATCGCGCGCATCGCGGAAGAACCGCCGTTCGACCAGTTGCATATCCAACGCCTTAAAAAACGAAAATTGATCCTGAAAGATCAAATGGCGCTGCTCGAAGATCAGTTGCTGCCCGATATCATCGCTTAGGGGCTGGCATCCCGATCCGACGTTGCCAGCGCCGCTTCCGGCTCTTCGGCGGGGTCAAGCGGATGGGCGGCAATCGACACGACCTGCGGGACTTCTAGGTCGCCTTGTATGAGCGGTTGGTTCATCAGCAGTTTCCCCAGCCACACCGCCTTTTCGGCCGCCTCCGCTTCACCGGCGCCAACCAAGACAATTGCGAATTCCGCACCCCCCAAACGGCCAACGACATCGGCTTTCCCGAGATGATGCAGCATCACGTCGGCCGAATGCTCGACCATCGCGTCGCCGACCGCATGACCGTGGCGGTCATTGATATCTTTCAGGTTGTCGATGCTAACGAACAAAAGCGCGTTCTCAGCGCCATGTTCACGCGCCAATATCTGTGCATGCGCGAGCTCGCGCATAAAAGCGCGCCGATTGAGCGCCGTCGACAGTTCGTCGTGATCGGCAAGGTTCGAGAGGAACGCAATACGTTTGCGCTGGCGCGTCAGCTCCTGGCGCAGTTGCCCGATCTCTTCGATCAACTGCATCATGGCGATCCGCGCTTTCTCGGTGAGGTCATCCTGATCGAGACCGTGAAAAGCGGCGATATCGACCGGCTCCGTTGCCGCTTCCGCAAATGAATCTGGCGGCTTTTGATCGCGGCGATGGCCGGCAGGTTGTCCCTTATCGGCACCACTTTGCTGCCGGCGCACTTTCTGCGCGGGTTCGACGGGTTTCGTTTCTTCGACTTTCATTGTCTCAGACCCACTTCCCGGACCGGATAAGTGAATCATAAGCGATTGCGGCCGCCGCCGCTACGGTCGAATAATCTGCGGTCGAAACGCCCGGCGACGGAGTGGCTCGAGTACTTTCCCGATACGCATTGTCGCTTTCGGCACCTTCATGACATCGGCAATCCGGCGATCGAGGAACGCCCAGGTCTCTGTGGAATCTTCAGAGTTATCTTGCAGCCAAAAGAGAACTGTCGATCCATAGACTCCAGCCAGCAACCCACGTTTTGAATAGAAGTTCCAATCCGTCGACCGGTCTCCGGCCGCCCGCCAAATCGTATCGACCGAGCCGTATAACAGCCGGGCGCCGAGGGCGGCGTTTCCCGGCAGCGCAAACATCGACACGGCCCGTCGAACGGCTTCTCGGTCCTCGGCAACGATTTCAATCCGCGCCCGGACGGCCGCCGCCACGCGTTCCCGCACGCGCATTGACGCCAAATCTTGTGTCGCGAGGGCGTCGAACGCCGCCGCGTCGGCCATCCGGCAATGCAGCTCCACCAGGTCTTTGCCGCCCCCCGGAAACAAGGCCGCGGCGATTCCCATCGGTATATCGATGTCTTTTGCGCCGGCCCGCAGCGCGCGCTCGGACCAACCGTCGAAGGGCACATGGCGAACCGAGGCGCGCATAAGTGCCCGTCTTTGATCTTCGCCGTTCACGCCGCCGTCTCCTCTTCGTCCGGGTCTACATCACCGTGATATCGGAGTTGATCGCTGAACATCAAGAGCGATAGGTCGTCCATTTGCTGCGGATAGAGAATGCCATCCAGATGATCGCATTCGTGCTGCGCGACCCGCGCGTGGAATCCCTCCGCCACTCGGTCGATCGGCTCGCCCTCCAATGAGACAGCCCGATACCGCACCTTGGTAAAGCGCGGCACGGCGCCCATCATGCCGGGAACCGAAAGACATCCTTCCCAATCGGTCTCGACCTCGTCCGTCAACTGCTCGACGACCGGATTGATCAGTACGCTGAGGGGTACCGGTTGCGGATTTTCCTCGTCGCGCCCCGCGGGCACGTGAAAGATTACGACCCTTAGCGGAACATGCACCTGAGGTGCAGCCAAACCCACGCCATCCGCGTCTTCCATCGTCTCGAGCATGTCCTGGACCAGCCGCCGGATTTCGGGCGCGGTCGGGTCTACGACTTCTTCAGCGGGCCGCCGTAGGACGGGGTGGCCCATTTTCGCGATTTTCAGAATAGCCATAAGCGCACTATAATGCTTGCGGAATTGCGGTTACAGGGGCACAAACGCCCCTTCACAAGGGAATTTCCCTATGATATAAGCCGCGACCACTTCGCAAACCCATAGATGTTGACAGACAGGAGAAGTCCCATCGTTCACGTCACAGTCCGCGACAACAATGTCGACCAGGCCCTGAAGGCGCTGAAGAAGAAAATGCAGCGCGAGGGCGTATTCCGCGAGATGAAGCTGCGCCGCTCCTACGAAAAGCCGTCGGAACGCAAGGCGCGCGAGAAAGCCGAGGCGGTCCGCCGTCATCGCAAGCTGCTCCGTAAGCGGTTGGAGCGCGAAGGCTTCTAGATTCCATTGGAATCACTTTGATTGAAGGCGCCCGCGGCCTAGCCGGACGGGCGTTTTTCATTTTTAGAAAGAAAGCGATCGAAAATGGCCAAGAAACGCACCGGCGATCCGTGGATGCCCGCCCCGAAATATGGCGCGTCGCTCACCGGCCTTGGCATCAATCTGTTGGTCGCGGATGTTTCGGCCGCGGTGTCGTTTGCGACTGATGTCTTCGGCGCGGAGACAGTCTATGCCGATCCGGATTTTGCCGTCCTCAAGCTGGGCGAGATGGAATGGATGGTCCACGCGGACCATACCTATGACAAACACCCGCTGGTCGGTTTCGTTGCGAATGTCGAAGGCCGGGGCGCCGGCGCCGAATTCCGCCTCCACGGCATTGATCCCGACAAGGCCGAAGCCAACGCGCGCACGCAGGGCTATACCGTTCTCGCCGGCGCCTTGGACAAGCCGCACGGCCTGCGCGAGGCCTATATCCTCGATCCGGACGGCTACTGCTGGGTCCCGGACGTCCCGTTGAACAACGCCTGATCCTATCTCGTTCACACAGGGTTGAATTCACATTCGCCCGAATTTCGCCGACCATCGCGTTATGAAACAGATTATCGGCGCAATCGCACTCCTCTGTCTTTGGCTCGGACAGGCGTCCGCCAATCCCGATTATTGGCGTCACGAATGGCCCAAGACGGACTTCTCCCAGCATTCGGTTCCACTGAGCGACATCCTTTCGGGCGGCCCGCTACGCGATGGTATTCCGCCGATCGACAATCCGAGCTTCAAGCCCGTCAGCGAGATTGAAGGGCTTGCGGCGACGGAGCCCGTGATTGGACTTGCCATCAATGGCAAGGCGCGCGCCTATCCGCTGCGGATTTTGATGCGCCATGAGATCGTCAACGACGAGCTTGGCGGTGCGCCGATTTCGGTAACTTTCTGCCCGCTCTGCAACGCTGCCATGGTGTTCGACCGCCGCGTCGGCGACAAAGTTCTCGATTTCGGCACCACGGGCAAATTGCGAAACTCGGACCTTGTTATGTGGGACCGACAGACGGAAAGCTGGTGGCAGCAGTTCCTCGGCGAGGCGATCGTCGGTTCGATGACCGGAACGAAATTGAAAGCGCTGCCAGCGCGGCTCGAATCCTGGGCAAACTACACGAAACGCTTCCCCGCAGGTGAAGTTCTGTCGCCAGACGGACGATTCGCCTCCATGGAAACCTATTGCTGCAACCCTTATGGCGGCTACGACACACAGGCAGGTCCTTACCCGCATTTCTTGAGCGTCGATATGCCGAAGGGCATTCCGGCCATGCTGCGGGTCGTCTCGCTTGAGGATAAGCGCGAGGCCTCGTCCATGGCGCTCTTGCGCGAGAAGAAAGAAATTAAGCTGCCGAACGGGGTCACGTTACGTTGGACGGCCGGGCAGAACTCGGCTCTCGACACATCGCAGATATCGCGCGGCCGCGACGTCGGCAACGTCACCGCGACGAAGTTCGGACCGGACGGGCTAATCGATGTGCCATATTTCGTGGATTTCGCGTTCGCTTACCACGTCTTCTTCCCGGACCGGAAGATCCACGTGGAATAACCGGACAGCTTACTCGAGCGCCTTTACGATGTCTTCGCACATGGCTTTCGCGTCGGCGAAGAGCATCATCGTGTTGTCCCGATAGAACAGCGGATTGTCGATGCCAGCATAGCCGGAGCCGAGCGAGCGTTTGACGAACAGCACCGTGCCCGCCTCTTCGACATTCAAGACCGGCATGCCGTAAATCGCGCTCTGCGGGTCTGTCTTGGCCGCCGGATTGGTCACGTCGTTCGCACCGATAACGAAGGAAACATCCGTGGAAGCAAAATCGCGATTGATTTCCTCCAACTCCTCGACCTCGTCATAGGGAACATTGGCTTCCGCCAGGAGAACATTCATATGGCCCGGCATACGCCCCGCAACCGGATGAATGGCGTAACGGACGCGAATGCCTTCCTTCTTTAAGAGATCGGCCATCTCCCGCAGCGCGTGCTGTGCCTGCGCCACCGCCATGCCGTATCCCGGGACAATGATCACACTGCCGGCGTTCTTCAAAATAAAGGCCGCGTCTTCCGCACTGCCGGACCGGACAGTCCGATCACCCAAATCTTCGCTCGGCCCAGCTGTTTCGCCGCCAAAACCGCCAAGGATCACATTGAAGAAGGACCGGTTCATCCCTTTGCACATGATGTAGCTGAGGATCGCGCCGGAGGAGCCGACCAACGCGCCGGTCACGATCAACGCCATATTCGACAAAGTGAAGCCGATACCGCAGGCCGCCCAGCCGGAATAGCTGTTCAGCATGGAGATTACGACGGGCATGTCCGCGCCGCCGATCGGGATAATGATCAGGACCCCGATGATAAAAGCCAGGATCGCGATCGCCCAAAACAGCGTGCCTGTTTGCGCATCGCAGAACCAAACGACCAGGGCGATCATCAAGAGGCCCAGTAAGGCGTTCAACGCATGCTGGCCGGGGAAGACAATCGGCGCCCCGCTCATCACGCCCTGCAACTTCGCGAAGGCGATGATCGACCCCGTAAAGGTGATGGCGCCGATAGCGGTGCCGATGCTCATCTCGATCAAGCTCGCAACACCGATATTTCCGGGCGTGCCGATGCCGTAGGCAGCCGGTTCGAAAAACGCCGCGGCAGCAACGCAAACCGCCGCCAGTCCGACCAAGCTATGGAAAGCCGCGACCAATTCCGGTAGCGACGTCATCTCGATCTTCCAGGCGATGAACGTCCCGATGGCACCGCCGATCAAGATGCCGAGCAAAATCATCCAGTAGCTCACCACGCCCGGCGTCGCCAAGGTCGTGGCGACCGCGATCACCATGCCGACGATCCCGAAGATATTGCCCGAGCGTGCCGTCTCCGGCGAGGACAGGCCGCGCAACGCCATAATGAAGAGAACGCTTGAGATCAGATAGGCGAAAGCTGCAAAGTTTTCGGTCATGACGGCGCCCCTACTTCTTCTTCCGGTACATGCGAAGCATGCGCTGTGTCACGATAAAGCCGCCGAAAATGTTGATCGACGCTAGTACGACCGCGATGAAGCCCATCACCTTCGAAAGGCTCAGATCCGCGGGTCCAACGGCAATCAATGCCCCCACGATAATGACGGATGAAATCGCGTTGGTGACGCTCATCAACGGCGAGTGCAATGCCGGCGTCACGTTCCAGACGACGTAATATCCAACGAAAACCGCCAGGACAAAGACCGTGAAGAGATAAATAAACTCGTTCTCGCCACCGGTATTTTGGTTGATCACGATTTGCGTCGCCTGGCTCAGCACGCCCTCGGCTTGTTGGGCGAGCGAGCGCGCCGAATTGGCGAGCGCCTCTGCGCTTTCGACCAGCTTTTCGGATTCCATTCGTCGAATTCCCTCGGGTTAGTCGGCGGTCGCCGCGACTTCTTCTTCCGGCGTATCCGCCGGCTCTTCATCCGCGACTTCTTCGGCGGCGGGTTCCGGTGCGTCCGTCAACATAGGATGAACGATCTCACCGCCCCGGGTCACCAGCGTACCTGAGACCGTTTCGTCTTCCATATCGATGTTGAAAGCGCCGTTTTCCTGATCGATCAGCGGCGATAAGAAATTCAAAAGGTTCTTCGCAAACAACCGGCTGGCATCGGTCGCGACGCGGCTCGGCGTATTCGCATGTCCAACAATCTTCACACCGTTCTTTTGGACAACCTTATCGAGTTGCGAGAGCGCACAATTGCCACCCGATTCGACAGCCAAATCGACAATGACGGAGCCCGGTTTCATCGACGCGACCATTTTGGCGTCGATTAACTCAGGCGCCGGTCGACCCGGAATTAATGCCGTGCAGATTACGATGTCTTGCTTTGCGATCGTCTCCGCAATCAAAGCGGCCTGTTTCTCTTTGTAGGCGTCGCTCATTTCCTTGGCGTAACCGCCTGCGGTCTGCGCCTGCGCAAATTCTTCGTCTTCCACCGCGACAAAGGTGGCTCCCAAGGATTCGACCTGTTCTTTTGTCGCGGGACGGACGTCCGTCGCCGATACAACGGCACCCAGTCGCCGTGCCGTCGCAATCGCCTGCAGACCAGCAACGCCGGCGCCCATAACGAGGACTCGCGCCGGTGGAACCGTTCCGGCCGCTGTCATCATCATTGGAAACGCCCGCCCGAATTCCGAGGCAGCGTCAAGAACAGCCTTGTAACCTGAAAGATTCGATTGGGATGAAAGCACGTCCATCGATTGCGCGCGGCTAATCCGCGGCATCAGTTCCATGGCAAAGCCAGTGATCCCCGCCTTTGCCATGGCGTCGACGAATTTTTCATCCGTCAGTGCATTCATCTGACAAACTAAGGACTGTCCCGACGAGAGGATCGAAAGCTCATCTTCCTTCTCACCGGCGATCATCGGACGCTGAACCTTCAGGACGATATCTGCGCCCGAAACCGTGTCCGCCGCTGTCGCAGCAATCGTCGCGCCCGCTTCCTTAAATTCCGCATCTGGGATGCTTGACCCTTGGCCCGCGCCCTTCTCGACACAAACTTCGGCGCCTAAATCTGAAAACTTCTTTACCGTCTCGGCAGAGGCCGCGACACGCGTTTCATGAGGCCGCCGTTCCTTGAGGATGGCGATTTTCATCTAGATTGACCCTCGTCGTACCAGTGGGACTGGATAACGTTGCGCAAAATGCCAGCTACGCCATGGATTGCCAAGCACAGCCGATACAAAATCGCGTGCGTATATTCGTCGCGTCTAATGGATTTCTCAGGCGCCGGAAAGCGTTCTCGGCGTATCGTCCTGAACTATGATTTCATTTCCACTTCAACGAACACGAACTCGTAGTCGTTTGCATTTATCACATTGTGCTCGACGCCAACTTCCCGGCTATAGGAAACGCCTGCCGTCAATTCAGCGTAGCGCTCTCCATCGCCTTCCTTTAGCAACAGCTTACCCGTCGTCATCGGCACGACGACATAGTCGAACTCGTGACGATGCCAGCCTGTTGCGGTGCCAGGCGCAAAACGCCATTCGGTCACCCGAACACGGTCGTTGTCGACTTGCACTGTGGGTACGGCCTCCAGATCGTCGTCGCTCATTTCTTGTCTACTCCTGCGCCACCACGTCGAATGCGCAATATATTTGTTCGGACTCATCGTCCGCCGGTATGGTTTGATGATAGAGATAAGACGGAAACAATACCATTTCGCCGGCCTTCGGCGAGATTTCACGCGAAGCGCATACGGACTGACATTGCCATTCCGAAGGTGGCGTCCCGTACGACAAGCACCCATTGGGTGCGCCGGCGATATAAATTCCGCTCAACCAACCTGTCGGACGGATATGCGGCGTTCGGTCCGCCAGCGCATTAAACCGTCCAACCCGGCCCGACAAACGCCAACGCCGTGGCGTATTCGCGACCAGCGGATGGTTCGGGTCATCCGGCAGACCCTCGATATATGCCTGGACCGCCTGCTCGATACGTTCCATCAGAAGCGCCGCCGCGGGCCCCGGACGAAAGAAAAACATATCCGTATCCTGCAACTCATCCAATTGGACCGCCTGTGAAAGCGGAACATCAGATAGGAATGGCGCCGCCTCTTCGGCAAGTGCCGCATCAAATGCATCTATGCTGCCGAAGGCGGCGGGCGGCTTGATCTCTATGGTTTGCACGAACGTTTCCAACCCAAACAACCGGCGCGCCTGCGCTTCCGAACCCATTTCGTTCAAGATGAGTGCGCGCGCCGCAACCAACGCGCCGTGATAAGGATGCGAAGCCATGTAGGCGTCGCACGTCGCCAAAGCGCCTTTCGTATCGCCCGATACCATCAAGGCACGCGCCAACTCGACATGCATACCCGGTTCGCTTGCTGCCAGAGAAATTGCTTTTCGGATACAAGCAATCGCTTCTGCGGCATTGCCGGCAAGAAGCAAGGCGTTTCCCAATGAACGATGCAGTTCCGGCCAATCCGGCTCAAGTTCCGCCGCCCTCTTATAGCCGGCCACGGCCGCATTCATATCGCCGGCGGCTTGGTGCACCATCGCCAAGTTGTAGTGCAGCATCGCCGCGTCCGGGGCCAATTGGATCGCTTTCTCGTAAACAGCGGCGCATTCCTCTCGTCGGCCTAAGAGTTGCAGTACCGCGCCTAAATTGACATGCGGATCGATAAAATCGGGCGCGAGACGGATCGCCTCGAAATAGGCACCCGCCGCGCGTTCGAAATCTCCCGTTGTTGCGAGTAAGTTCCCGAGTTCCGTGTGGTACGGCGCCGCCGAAGGTGCAATTTCGACAGCGCGGCCAATCATTTCCAGAGCTTCTTCCGACCGACCGAGCGCCAGGCATGTCCGTCCCAACAAATAGTATGCTTGGTGAGACTTTGGATCGGCTGCGATCAGCTCGCCACAAAGGTCAGCAACGGCGTCAAACCGGCCAGCAACGAATTGTTCTTCGGCTTGGGCCAACAGGTCTTCAGACATGCCGCCTCCTTTCGCGGCGGACCCTATCAGCCGCTCACAAAGGTGTCACTGCGGGAGAATTGAAGCGATGCCGGAAACATGGCAAAATAGGGAATGGAAAAAATCGCTCAGAAAATCCGCACGCCCGAAGGGTATCTTGCGCTCGCCGTTTTGTCGGTCGCGGCGCTCGGTGCGTTTTCCGAGAGCGCACGAGCCGCCGGCATGGGATTATTTCAGTATGTCGCCGATTCCTATCTGGTAATGTTCGTCGACCGGTTGAGCACGACGTTCATCTGCTTCTGACTCGCACCGCGGTTTGACACCCGACGAAAACATCTCGCACGCGCAGCCCATTACACAGCTTCGCCTTCGCGACATTGCCTATCCAACCTTGCTCGGTCTCGTCATCCCGGGTTCGATGAGTGTGGCGGCGGCTGGATTCGTCGAAGCCCATTGGCCTGGCTCATTGTCGGGCAACGGTCAGATTCTCCACACCGGCCTCACGATCGCTAGCCTCTACCTCATCTCGTTCCTGATCATTCGATGGTGGGTGATTGGGCGGCGGCGTATCGGTTGGGCATCCGTTGGATTTCGGGTGGTGCCAGCCCGGTGGTACCTTATTCCCTTCGCCTTGCTGTGCATCTGGTGGGCCGTCAGCTATGCCACATATCGAGCGATTGGCGTGTGGGACGGCACAATGGCTTTCGAGCGGGACGCTTTGATGCCGGTCACGCCCGAATTCTGGATCGCGTTGGTTCTCATGATCAGTGTCGGACCCATCGCCGGCCTTTTCGAAGAGACTCTATTTTGGGGACTAATCCATCAGTGGGTCCGGATACGCGCTGCGAAATGGACGGCGATCTTCGCGAGTTCCGTCCTGTTCGCCTTCGTGCATTTCAATTTCCTTTTTCCAGGCGGCCTCGGCGGCATGGTGATGAGTTTCGAAATCTTCCTGATGGGCGTCGCCCTAGCTTATATTTTCGAGCAATGCGGCAGTCTTTGGCCGGGCATTACGCTGCACGCGATCAACAATATCGGCGTCGTCGCGTATTTGATGGCCACGTAATCTACAGACCATTCGCCGAAAGGGCGGCAGCTTGCCGGTCGGCCAGGGCCTGTTCGTCGAAGTCGTCGATCAATCCGTGGAACATCTGGTGCCAGTTGATCTCCGCCTTCAAATGCATAAAGACAGAGCCAAGCCCGATCGCGGCCCGGTCCATAAAGACGAATTCGCGGGGCGGGCGAATGCCGCCGAGTTTACGCAGCTCCGCATGGACTTTACTGGCAATGCCGGCGCCGTATAGGCCGCTGTCGCTTTCCTGAATTTTCTGCACCCTGTCACGCAGCAACGGGGCATAGACGAACTCGGCCCAGATATTCATGACGTCCATGAGTTCGTCCGTAATCTCGGAAAAGCCCCAGGTCTCGTACGCGTAGGCCGCACGGTTCCGGTCATTGTCGCGGAGCGCATAGTACAGATCGATCACGCCGCGAACGAAGGAGGCGTCGAATTTCCGGATGCATCCGAAATCCATTAGATTGATCGATTGGTCGTCTCGCACGCTGTAATTTCCAAGATGCGGATCACCGTGAATGACAGCGTAATAATAAAACGGCACGTACCAGGCGCGGAACATATTGGCGGCAACAGCGTTCCGGACTTCGAGCGGCGCCTCGGCGCAATTCAGCAGCGGTTCACCGTCGAGCCACGTCATCGTCAACAAACGCCCCGAAGAGAGATCGGGGATGCGTTCCGGCACATGAACACCCGCCTCTTCCGACAGCATATCCTGGTAGAGCGCCATGTGTCGCCCTTCCAAATCGTAGTCGAGCTCTTCCCGCAGTCGTTCGGAAATCTCGGTATGGATATCACGGGTGTCAACCGCCTTATCCGCGCGCGCATAAATCTTAAAAACCAGATCGAGCTGCGTGAGGTCGGCTTCGACCGCCGCCGACATATCCGGGTATTGGAGCTTGCAGGCGTAGGGATCGCCGTTCGGCCCGGTCGCGCGATGAACTTGCCCCAAGGAGGCCGCATGCGCGGCATCCCGCTCAAACGCCTCGAACCGCTTACGCCAATCGGACCCGAGTTCGGCAGCCATCCGCCGGCGCACAAAGGGCCACCCCATCGAGGGTGCATCCGATTGCAGCTGTTTGAGTTCCGCGACGTATTCGTCCGGCAAGGCATCCGGGATGGTCGCCATCAATTGCGCCACCTTCATCAGCGGTCCTTTGAGCCCGCCGAGGGCCGCCGTCAACTCACCTGCATGCTTCTCCTTGTCGAGACCGAGACCGAGATATCGCGACCCAACAAACTTTGCGGCCAATCCGCCAACCGTGCCGCCGACACGCGCATATCGTTTGGCGCGGCGGCCGATCGTGTTGTCGTCGGAATTGCTCATGATCGAATAGATAACCGCCGGCTTACCAACGGTCCGGTGTATAGGGATTCATATCGATCCCCGGATCGCGCCCCGCAACCAAGTCTGCGGTCACTTTCCCCATGATCGGCCCCAGGGTCATGCCGATATGCGATCCACCCGTCGCGAAGAAGACGCCTTCGGCGCCCGGCATCTCGCCGAGGATCGGACGCGTGTCCGGCGTCGACGGCCGAAAACCCATCCAAATCGACATTTCGCGTTCCTCGACCTGCGGCATCACGCGCTTCGCAAACGGCACCATATTTCGAATACGACGATAATCCGGCGGCAACTCCAACCCGCCGAATTCGACACCGCTGGTCACGCGCAAGCCGTGCGCCATTGGCACAAGAAAAACCGACTGATCGCCCAGCAGGATCGGGCGGCGCAAAGTCGGGTCCGGCTGCGGCAGCATCACGTGATAGCCCCGCTCGGTATCCAACAGCATGCGGCGACCGAGCATCCGGGCAATCTCTCGCGACCAGGCACCGGCAGCGACAATGACGCGGTCGGCGCTGTGGCTTCCCTTATCAGTTATGACGGACCAGGCCGCTCCCGCTTTCGTCAGACCGGTCACCTGCTCTTGCAGAAAGGCACCACCCTTGGCTTCGAAATGCGCGGCGAACTTCTTGGTCAGATCCCCCGGGTGTTTGATGGTCGCGTGATTCTCGATATAGACCGCGTGCTTGAATTTTTGCGAGAAGGCCGGCTCCATCTGGCGGATTTCCTCGCCTGGCAAAAACTCGATCTTATGTCCGCATTCCTGCATCAGCGCATGATCGCGCTCCATGCCTTTCAGGCCCTGATCGGTCTCGAACACCTGCAGGATTCCGTTCCGAACAATCATGTCTTCGGTCTGTGCGTCCGCAATCAATTCGTTGTAGGCGGCCATCGCATGTTCGAGAAGGGCGGTCTTCGCCTTCGCATTGGCGAGAATTTTCTCGGGTGAACTATTGCGGATTAAGTCGATCAGCCAAGGGGCTAATTTCGGCAGGTAGGACCAGCGGATATTGAACGGCCCAGCGGGGTCGAGCAGCATCTTCGGGACCCGTTTCATTGTGTCCGGACGCGCCGTCGGCACACAGGATGTCGGTGCAATCGTACCGGCATTGCCGAAAGAGGCACCTTCCCCCACACCGCGCGGATCGAGGATCGTCACGGTATGTCCGTCGCGCTGTAGGAATAAGGCGGATGCGACACCGGCGATGCCGGCCCCGATAACGACGATTGATTTTGGTGTCTCGCTCATCTCGATTTTGCCTCGCTTACCAACGGTCGGGGCGATACGGCTCTAAATCGATACCGGGATCGCGCCCCGCAACCAGATCGGCAATGATCTTACCGAATGTCGGGCCGAGGGACATGCCGATATGCGCGCCCCCAGTTGCAAAATAAAGTCCATCCATACGCGACACACCGCCTAAGATCGGCACGGTATCCGGTGTCGACGGGCGCCGCCCCATCCAGATCGACTCTTCTTCGACTTTCAAACCTTTCACGAATCCCTCCGCCGCGCCGACCGCGCGCCGAATCCGCCGATAGTCCGGCGGCGCATCGATGCCCGCCAACTCAACGCCCGTCGAAATACGGTATCCGGATTCCATCGGCGACATCATAAAGCCCTCCTCGCCGAAATGGACGGAACGGTTCAATCCTTGCTCCGGTGTCGGGATCATAACGTGATAACCGCGCTCGGATTCCAGCATCAGCCGAATACCAAGTTTCTTCGCCAGTCGACGCGACCAGGAACCTGCGGCGACGACGACGGCATCGAAGACATTCTCCGCACGGTCGGTTTTAACACGCCACTTCCCATCACTCGTCCGCGCGATATCCGTGACCGCATTCGCATCGATCGTGCCGCCCTTGGCGACGAAATGATCGGCGAAGACCTCGGTCAGACGGCCGGGATTTCGAATATTGCGGCTGTCGGTCGAATATATCGCATGAGGAAAGATCGGCTCGAGCGCCGGCTCCATCTGTCGGATTTCGTCGGCGTTCAGCAATTCATAAGAGCGCTTCGTATAATCCATCAGGTCGAGTTCCCGGGCCTTCATCCCTTCGAACGCCTGATCGGTCCGGAAGACGCGGAGCATCCCGCCCGCATAAATAAGGTCTTCCGCCTTCGCGGCCTCGACCAACGGTCGGAAATCATCCCACGCGCGGTTCAATAGCAGAGATTTCACAAGCGCGTTGCGACGAATGCGGTCCGGCGCACTATTGCGGACTAGCGAAAGCAACCAAGGCGTCAATTGCGGCAAATACGTCCAGCGCAGGCTGAGGGGCCCGGCTGGATCCATCAGCATCTTGGGGACCTTCATCAGGATGCCGGGTGTCGCTGTCGGCAACGTCGCGTATGTCGCGATCAGACCGGCATTCCCGTATGACGTCATCGAGCCTGGACGCTCGGGATCGAACACCGTGACGGCATGGCCGTCGCGTTGCAGGTACATTGCGGTCGAAACGCCGGCTATTCCCGCGCCGATAACGGCTGCTGTCTTCGGGGAACCGGGTTCGGAATCAGACATGCCTTCGTCTACCAAGTGGCTTCAAGTTCGTCGATCAAGCCTTCGACCACACCAAGGCCCTTGTCCCAGAACGCGGGATCCGAGGCATCCAACCCAAAGGGCGCGAGAAGTTCCTTGTGACGTAGCGTCCCGCCGGCGCTCAACATTTCAAGATATTTCTCCGCAAAGCCGGCCTCCGCGTCCTGATAGACGGAGTACAACGCGTTCACCAAACAATCGCCGAACGCGTACGCATAAACGTAGAACGGCGAGTGGATGAAGTGCGGGATATAAGCCCAGAAATGACGGTATTCGTCACCATAGCGGAAGACCGGTCCGAGACTGTCTTCTTGCACGCTCATCCATATCTTGCCGATATCCTCGGCGGTCAACTCACCTTCTTGGCGGGCGTCGTGCACGTCGCGCTCGAAGAGACAAAACGCGGTCTGACGGACAACCGTATTGATCATATCTTCGATCTTGCCGGCCAGCATGGCGCGGCGCGCGACGCGGTCGTCTGTCGCCCGCAACATCGCTTGGAAAGTCAGCATCTCTCCGAAAACACTCGCCGTTTCCGCGAGCGTAAGCGGCGTGTTGGCCATCAAATGACCCTGCCCCGCCGAAAGCACCTGGTGGACACCATGTCCCAACTCGTGCGCCAACGTCATGACATCGCGTGTCTTGCCTTGATAATTCAACAAGAGATACGGGTGAGCCGACGGCACCGTCGGGTGCGCGAAGGCGCCCGACGCTTTGCCGGGGCGCACCGGCGCGTCGATCCACGGTTTCTCGAAAAATTCACCGCCGATTTCCGCTAATTTGCCGGAGAAGTCGCCGTAGGCGCCCAAAACGGTCTCACGTGCCGTCTCCCAGGACACGACGCGTTCGTCCTTGTCCGGCGGCGGCGCGTTGCGGTCCCAATAGTCAAGGCGGTCCCGCCCGAACCATCGGGCCTTTATACCGTAGTAACGGTGCGAGATACGCGGATAGGCGTCCTGTACCGCCTCGAGCAACGCATCGACGAGGTCATCCTCGACAAAGTTCGCGAGGTTGCGACCGGAAATCGGGCGCTCGAAGCCGCGCCAACGATCTTCAATCTGTTTATCCTTGGCCAACGTGTTGGTAATCAGCGCAAACGGCCGAATGTTTTCGCCAAGAACTTTGCCGACCGTTTGCGCCGCCAACTTTCGGGTTTCGCCGTCGGGATCGCTCAACCGATCGAGGATTTCCGTCTCCGTGAGATCGCGTCCCTTAAACGGAAAGCGCAATTCCGCAATCGTTTCATCGAACAACCTCACCCAAGCGGATCGGCCCGCAATGGACTTCTCGAGCAGCAATTTCTCCACTTCGTCGGAGAGCTGATAAGGACGATACGCCCGCATATCCCGCAGCCAAGGCCGATAGTGGGCCAAGGCGGGCGCCGACATCTTGGCCTCGAGGTCTGCCTCTTCGATGCGTCGGAGCTCCAGCTCAAAGAACAGTACGACGGTCGCGACGGCGTTTACTTGTTCCTTGATTGTCTGGAAGAATTGGCCGGATTCCGGACCGGTTATATCGCCCGCATAGACCAAATGCGCGTAACTCATCGCGCGGCCAAGACGTTCTTGTTGGCGCTCGTATTCGGCAATCGCCTCCGCCAATGCCGCACCATCTAGGTCGGCCACTTTACCTGTGTACTTAGCCGCAAATATCTCGGCGTCCGCTGTCGCGTCGGCCAGATCGGATTTTAATTCCGGCGAGTCCTTTCCGGGATAAAGATCGTCCAAGCCCCATGTGGGAAGCTCGCCAAGTTGCGCCGTTTCGGTCATATCACCTCACTTTTCCTCCTCGCGATATAAGCCCGCAACCGGGCCACCACAAGGAATCATCTAAGCATTTGCGAAGAAGGGCTACCGACGCGGTTTTCCTCTGCTCGGCAGCGCGATATAAGAGGTTTGGATCATATCCGAGCCATCATCGGAATACGGGGCACAGAGATGGACTATCAATCAATACCCAACTTGGTCGAAATGTATTTCGATCGAGTCGAACATTACGGCGATACACCATTTCTTTGGGCGAAGGCCGACGGCGAATGGCACGCCACAAGTTGGCGCGAATCCGCCGATATCGTCCGTAACCTCAGCCGCGCGCTGGCGGACCTCGGTGTTGAACCCGGTGATCGAGTTGGGCTTGTCGCCGAAAATCGACCGGAATGGCTGATGTCGGATGTCGCGATTATGGCGGCCGGGGGCGTCACGGTGCCTGCGTACACGACCAACACGGTCGACGATCACCTACATGTACTATCGGATAGCGGCGCGAAAGGAATCATTGTCTCCACCAACGCGTTAGCGGAACGTGTCTGCGCGGCGGCCTCTCAGTGTCCCGATGTCAGCTTCGTTATTTCGATCGAATCCTTGGGCGAAGGGACTTTTCCGTTCGAAACGATGACCTGGGATGAAGCTCTCCAGCGTGGCGCAGACGCATTAGACGCCAAGCTTCCGGCGCCGGCGGATATCGCACGCGACTCAACAAGTTGCCTGATCTACACTTCCGGCACATCCGGTAAGCCGAAAGGTGTGATGCTGAGTCATGGAGCCATTATCTGCAACTGCATGGGCGCGCATCAATTTTTGCTTCAATTGCCCGGCTTTGAAGAAGGCAAGGAAATCTTCCTTTCGTTCCTGCCGCTCTCGCATTCGTACGAGCACACGGCCGGCCAGTTCCAGCCGATCTCGATCGGAGCGCAAATCTACTACTCGGAGGGTGTCGACAAACTCACCGGTAATATCTCCGAAGTCCGACCCACAGTCCTCACCGCGGTCCCACGCCTCTACGAAGCCATGCACGGCCGGATCATAAGAGGTGTCGAACAGGCGGGCGGCCTGAAACAGACGATGTTTATGAAAGCCGTCAATCTTGGCCAACGACGCTATGAGGACCCAGCGTCGCTCGGGCCGATCGATCGGATGCTCGACGGACTCTTGGATAAGCTCGTCCGCAGCAAGGTGCAGGAGAGATTCGGCGGCCGATTGAAGGCCTTCGTCTCGGGCGGCGCGCCGCTCAATTACGATATCGGCGTATTCTTCACCGGCCTCGGCCTAACGATCCTGCAAGGATACGGGATGACCGAATCCGCGCCGGTCATCAGCTGCAACCCGCCGAACCCGAACAAGATGCGCACCGTCGGCCCGCCCATGAAAGACGTCGAAGTCCGTATCGCGAGCGACGGTGAAATCGTCGTGCGCGGCGAACTCGTCATGCAAGGCTACTGGAACAACCCGGAGGCGACCGCGGAGACAATCCGGGACGGTTGGCTTCATACCGGCGATATCGGGGAGATCGACGAAGACGGCTATATCCGCATCACGGACCGCAAAAAAGACATCATTGTGAATTCGGGTGGGGACAACGTCGCCCCGCAACGTGTGGAAGGTATGCTGACCATCGAACCGGAAATCGCTCAAGCCATGGTCTATGGCGACAAGCGCCCGCATCTGGTCGCGCTTATCGTCCCCGATACGGACTTCGCCAACGACTGGGTAAAGGCGAATGGCGGCGAGAAGCGAGAACTCTCGGAGCTCGTGGAGGACGAAAAATTCGTCGCCAGCGTCCGGGATGCATTGGACCGCGTGAACGCGCGCCTGAGCACAATCGAGCGGGTCCGGCGCTTCAAACTGACCGCGGAGCCTTTCAGCATCGACAACGAGATGCTGACACCCAGCATGAAAATCCGCCGCCACATCATTAAGGGGCGCTATGGCGAAGACCTGGAAGCGCTCTACGGCGGTTAGGACCGTATGACCGAATTCGACCAACCTACGCCTGCGGCGGGCGACACGCTTATCGACCAAGTCGCCGAATGGCTCATTATGAGCGCGTTGAACGGCACGGATGTCGAAACGCTGTTTTCCGGCTGTTGCGAACGACTGCATGCTGCCGATATCCCGTTGATGCGTGGGTCCATCGGCTTCAACACGCTCCACCCGCTTTTCTCGGGTGTGACTCTGAGGTGGCGCCCGAACAGCGACCTCGAACGAGAGAGTTTCCGTCACGGCGAATTATTCAACGATGACGGTTGGGAGCGAAGCCCTTTGGCCGCTCTCCTCAAGGGCAATGCCGGGTTCTTCCGGCGGCGTCTCAATAACGATAAGACGGTCTCTGACTATCCGCTTCTGCAAGAATTCCAGGACGAAGGCGCAACCGACTATTACATGATCGCGACGCCATTCTCAGATGCGAAAATACCGGACTACGAAAAAGACGGCATGATGGCTTCCTGGTTAACGGACCATCCACAGGGCTTTAGCGATTGGGAAATCGATGCTTTGACTCGCATTCAAAAGCGGCTTGCGGTCGCCTGCAAAGTCACAATCAAGGAACAAGTCGCACAAAATGTCTTGGACGCCTATCTCGGACGCAGTGCCGGCGAGCGGGTCCTGAACGGTCAAATACGTCTTGGCGACGGTGAAGAAATCAATGCGGTCATCTGGTTCAGCGATCTGCGCGGTTCCACACCGCTTGCCGAAGCATCGACAAAGCCCGAGTTCCTACTCACCCTGAACGATTATTTCGAGGTCACGGCCAGCGCCGTCATCGCCAATGGCGGTGAAGTCTTGCGGTTCATCGGCGATGCGGTACTTGCAATATTTCCGATCGACGACAGCGTGACCGCTGAGGCGGCCGCGAAAGCTGCTGTCGCCGCGCTCTACCAAGCAGACAAAAGATTGATCACCGTCAACGAGCGACGACAAAACAAGGGAAAACCCGATATCGCGTTTGGCGCCGGGCTGCATGTTGGCGAAGTTCTTTATGGGAATATCGGTGTGCCGGAACGCGTCGAGTTTAGCGTCATTGGTGCCGCCGCGAACGAAGCCGCACGAATTGAGTCCCTGACCAAACCTCTTGATTGCCACGCACTTGCCAGTAAGGCCTTCGTCGAGCTCGCGCCCGAAGGTTGGAAATCCGTCGGACATCACGCTTTGCGCGGCGTCGGTGACGAAATCGAAATTTTTGCTCTTTCCGAAGGGCAAGCGACCCAACAGACCGCAGGCGCATAGTTCTCCAAACATGGTTACATCGGAATTAAATCGCCGGGATTTCATTCGCCTGACCGCCGCCGGTGTCGGAACGGCATGTTTGCCCAAATTCGCGTTATCGTTGGAGCCCGTCATGAAGAGAGCGATACCCAAGACCGGCGAAATGCTACCCATCGTCGGCCTTGGCACCTGGCGTGCGTTCGACGTATCTCCCGATGCGTCTGCCTGGACACCGCACCGCGAAGTGCTGCGAATGATGTTTGAGGCCGGTGCGAATGTCGTCGATGCGTCACCGATGTACGGACGAGCCGAAAGCGTCGTCGGCGAACTATTGGCGGAAACGGACACTCGTAACGCGACATTCCTCGCGACCAAGGTCTGGACGGAAGGCAAGGACCGTGGCATCGCCCAAATGGAGGAATCGCTCCGACGGTTCCGGACGGACCGCATCGACTTAATGCAAATTCACAACTTGGTGGATTGGCAAACACAGTTGGAGACGCTGCGTCTTTGGAAAGCGGCCGGTATCTTCCGGTATATCGGCATTACACACTACACAAGCGGCGCCATCGACCGACTCGTTGAGGTGATGGAGACTCAAGATATCGATTTCGTCCAAATGGCCTATTCGATCGGCGAGCGCGCCGTCGAGGACAAGCTCCTACCGGTTGCCGCGGAACGCGGTATCGCGGTCATCGTAAATCGCCCCTATGAAGGCGGCGATCTCTTCAACTCGATCCGGGGAGAAGACGTACCCGAATGGGCGGTCGAAGCCGGCTGCCGCACCTGGGGGCAATTCTTCCTGAAATTCACGCTCTCCCATCCGGCAGTCACCTGCGCGATTCCGGCGACGTCCAACCCCAGTCACATGGCGGACAACTTAGAATCCGCCCGCGGCATTCTGCCGGACAAAGCCATGCGACAACGCATGATTCAGTATTGGGAAGACGTTTAGAGACAACGTCGCAATTCGCCCTATCCTTTCTTGTCAAACACGCTTCGGGAAAGGATTCCGCCATGTCGACGCCGAGTTACAATCCGCGCGAGTTCAAGGCACTGACATACCATGATGCGACGTCTTCGTTTGGTGAAGGAACGGATTCGCCACGCGCATATTTGGAAAGATGTCTCGAGACTATCGCCGAGAAAGAGCCGTCGATCATGGCGTTTCCGGCGATGAACGAAGCCGCCGCCCGCGAAGCGGCAGACGCAAGCACAGAGCGCTGGCAAGCCGGCCGGCCGCTATCTCCGATTGACGGTATTCCAATCGGTATTAAAGACCTTCTCGAAACAAAAGACATGCCGACACAAATGGGCTGCGATGCCTACACGGGGAACTTTCCCAAACGCGACAATGCGGCCGTCTGGGCCTTGCGCGAAGCGGGTGCGGTGGTTCTCTGCAAAACGGTCACCGCAGAACTTGGCGGCTCCCATCCGGGGCCGACACGGAATCCATTCGATCTCTCCCGCACACCGGGCGGCTCGTCGTCGGGTTCCGCGGCGGCGGTCGCGGCGCGCATGCTGCCGGCCGCCATTGGGACACAAGTCGGTGGCTCGATCATTCGCCCCGCCGCTTATTGCGGGAACATTGCCCTTAAGCCGAGTCAGGGCGGCATCAATCGTGGCGAACGTCAGGCCACCAGTATGAGCACACACGGCGTCCACGCCGGCTGTATTGAAGACATGTGGCAGGTCGCGATCGAAATCGCGATGCGCGCCGGCGGCGACCGTGGCTATCCCGGTCTCGTCGGACCCGCTTCCCCGCCGGCCGCGATCCGTCCGAACCGGCTGGCTGTCATGGAAGGTGACGGTTGGAAGGTCGTCGACGATACCAGCAAGTCCGCTTTCGAAGCCTTGCTGCAACGTTTATCCGACGCGGGTGTTGAGATTCTCCGCCGAGGCGACGAACAAGCCGTGGAGAACCTGGAAGGTGCCGTTGAGGGTGCGGGCCAAATTTGTAGTTCGATCACGAGTTGGGAAAACCGTTGGGCCCAGCGCAACCTCGTCAACGAATCGCCGAACGGCGTCAGCGAACGGGCGAAAGCGACGCTGGCAAAAGCGGAAGCGATGAGCCCGGCGGACTACCGCTCCGCCTTATCGGCCCGCGCGGCCGCCCAGGCGCGGCATAGTGCCGTCGCCCCTTACGCGGACGCGATTATAAGCTTGTCTTGCCCGGGGCCGGCGCCCGTGTTCCCCGACGATGTGCCGGGACAACCCTTGGCGCCACGGCCGACGGGAGACGCTATTTGCAACTATCCAAGTTCGATGCTTTTCGCGCCTGCCGTCACGATGCCGCTGATCGGCGTCGCCGGATTGCCGGTTGGCGTTCAGGTGGTCGGCCAGCAGGGCGAAGACGCTCGAATGACCGCCATCGCCCGCTGGATAATTGAGACAATTGAGCCGGTTGTCGCCTAGCGCTTTTCCGTCCAACTTTCGGAGAAGGCCAGGGCGCAAGTGCTAAACGGACGTCCGTCGCGTTCATTGGGCCACGGACTGCCGGATGCCTCGACACCGTTGCGGGTCAACCGCGCGCCCGCCATCGGAACCAGCACAGTACAAACGCCATAGGCGCGACCATCCGCGCCGGGCTCTGTGTGGATGAGTAAGGGATCGCCCGGATTATACCACGTCAGTTCGATCTCCTCGTCGTAGGATTCCAGCCGCTCTGTCCAACTGTCGCGGAAGTCGCCGTATTTGGAGAACTCCGCGTCGGTTACGGGAATCGAGGTGTCCGCCGTCTCTGCATTCAGCATGCCCTGTACGGTTTCTTGGAGCCACCGCGCCATCGCAATATTGTCCGAATAGATTCGCATCTTATTCTCGGTCAACTCGCTCTTCATATAGAGGACATGTCCGGGCCCGGCCGGCGAGAAGATGATGCGCCAAAAACTGGCATTCGTCGTAACGTCGCCATCGGGCGAAGCGCTGAGACGAATAAAGGGATTTTCGCCCGTCAGGACGACGCGATGTAGATCTGCACTCATCGGAATTTCCTTGATTGAAGGTTTTGTCTTCGTATTTGAGAGCTGTCCTAGAGCCCCTGACGCACCCGTGGAAAGACTTCTTCCGCCAAGAGCTGCATCGTTTCCATCGACCGCGCCACTTCCAAGCCGGGCCAATGCATGCTCATCACAATATGGTTGATGCCAAGGCGTTTGTTGAACTTGATAATTTGCTCGGCAACGTCGTCCGGCGATCCGATGAAAAAGCGGTCTTTCAGGAGTTCCTCAAAGGGTTGCCCGAGTTCGTCTTGCTCGCCCGCCGAAACGCGGGCCTGTCCCAACCCCCACGAGTGGTAGGCCTTGTATTTGGTCATGATCGGGCCTTCAGCGAGGCGGTACGCCTCCTCTCGTGTCGGCGCCACAAACACCTCTCGGCGGAGCGGGAATTCATCGGGGAAAGGACGTCCGGCTTCGTCGAGCGCCCGCTTGTATGTCTCCAACTGTTCCGCGATTAAATCCAACCGGTCATTCGGCCCCACGTACCAGCAAGATCCCATTCGCGCCGCCCGCTTTATTGCAACGTCCGCGGCGGCTCCAATCCAAATCGGCGGATGGGGGTCCTGTACGGGCCGCGCAGAGCATGAAGCGTCGTCCAATTCGAAGTGAGATCCTTTCATCGTCACTTTTTCTTCGGTCCATAGTCGTTTGATCGCCGTGAGGTTTTCCTCGAACCGCTTGCCGCGCTGGCTCTTCGAGGTGCCAAAGGCCTTGAACTCGATATCACGATAGCCGACTCCGCAGCCGAAGATCGCTTTCCCGTTGGTTATGATGTCGAGGGTTCCGAGTTGTTCGGCCACGTCGAGCGGCTTGTGCAATGGCAGCAACAATACGCCCGTGTTCAAACGGAGGCTCGGCGCCTCGGCGGCGATCCGGCAGAGAAACGGGACTTGCTGGAGGTCCTGCAAAGGATGCGTGCTGTAATGCGCGCCTTTGGTAATGGAGTCATACCCGAGGCGTTCGGCCATTCGGGCTTGTTCCAGCATTTCCTGAAACCGATCCGCGACGGCATCTTCGGCCGGAAACTGACCACGCATCATTATCCCGAACTGCATATTCGATTCTCCATATCGTCGTTTGTTGGGAAATGAGTTAGAGCGTAGCGGCCGGATGTCCGCCATACGCGACGCTAGACGTCGTGATATTCACGATACCAATCGACAAAATCCGGAATGCCTTCGTCGATACTGGTTTTAGGTGTGAAACCGAAGTCACGCTGACTCGCCGAGATATCTGCGTAGGTCTCTTTAACGTCGCCCGGCTGCATTGGTTTGAAATTGATCTCAGCCTTATGATTGCTCGACCGCTCAATCACTTCGATAAACCGCATCAGCGGTTCCGGCGTATTGTTGCCCAGATTATAGAGTTTGTGCGGGACACCCTCGCCGCCTTGCGGCGGTCGATCGAGACAAGCGAGCACGCCCGGCACGATATCGCTGACATGCGTGAAGTCGCGTTTCATCTCACCGTTATTGAATACGTCGATCGGACGACCTTCGAGAATGGCTTTTGTGAATATGAACGCGGCCATATCGGGGCGCCCCCATCGTCCATAGACGGTAAAGAAGCGCAGACCGGTCATCGGAACGCCGTAAAGATGGCTGTAGCAGTGTCCCATCAACTCGTCGGCCCGCTTGGTGGCTGCGTAGAGGGAAACCGGTGCGTCGACCGAATCCTCGAGCGCAAATGGGAGTTTCGTATTGCCGCCATAGACCGAAGACGAACTGGCGTAGACAAGATGCTTCAGATTATCCGTGTGCCGGGCGATTTCGAGAATCACCATCTGACCGACGAGATTGGATTGGACATATGCAAAAGGATTCTCGAGCGAGTAACGCACCCCGGCCTGGGCCGCTAGATGAATTATGCCGTCGATATCCGGGTTACTGGCGACGAGCGCCATCATGGCGTCCTGATCGGCAATATCGACGCGATGAAATGAAAAACCGTCCCGGCCCGTCAACCTGGCGAGACGCGCCTCCTTCAAAGCCACGTCGTAGTAGTCGTTGACGATATCGACGCCAACGACCCGTTCCCCCCGGTCAAGTAGAGCTTCGGCCGTGTGATATCCGATGAATCCGGCGGCCCCGGTAAGTAGAACGGCCATGAAAATCTCTTCGTTGTGTCGCGGGCTGCGCCCATATACCCCGTTCGCCGGCGAAAATCACCCCTTGGTGGCAAATCTATACCGAATGCGATTAAGCACCCGGGTAATATCGGCCTTCCTTCAAAACCTCGATGAGAACATCGCGGGCCCGGGACGTCCCTTCCTGGGTTAACGATTTCATGAGATCGCGTACACTCAGCACGCCGACGAGCACTTCATTCTCGACCACTGGCATGTGACGAATATTGTTCATCCACAACCGTCGCAAGACAGCGCCCGTATCGTCTCCGGGTTCGCAAGTCTGCACGTCCTTGGTCATCAGATCTCCGACGGTCGCTTGTGCGACACCCGCCCCCTGATCGGCAAAGCCGCGCACAATATCGCGTTCGGAAAGAACGCCGACGATCTTGTCGCCGGGCCCGCACACCACCAAGAGGCCGATTTTACGGTCCCGCAATACTTTGGCGACATCGTGAATGGACGATTCTGCCGTCGTCGACGCAATAGGGCCGGATTTTTCAGCCAGAATTTCGCTTACCTGCATTTCACTCCCCAATCCGTGTAGGGCCAACCAGCCCCGCCGAATCACCGGTCAGAATAATTTGACCGCGTGATAAATAGTCGAACGAAACGGATCGTGGAACAATAATCGACATCGTCGGTGCTACGAATCGGCAATTTTTCGGTATGAGTCGTCCAATTCACGCACCTTTGTTTCGAAAATTTCGCACGGTCCCCGTTTCGATTTGAATTCAGGGCGACTCAAGGTACCTTTGGTGGCAACGTTGTGAGATTTTGGGGGTCGAAATATGGCGCTGGCGCCGGTTACGCTCGACGATAAATACGCATTGGAGTCAGGGCGCGTTTTCCTGACAGGGACGCAGGCCTTGGTCCGCCTCCCCATGATGCAGCGGCGGCGCGACGAAGCGGCGGGTTTAAACACCGGCTGCTTTATCACAGGTTACAGAGGATCGCCGCTGGGTCTGGTCGACCAACAGCTCTGGCAAGCCAAAACATTTCTCGAACGTCATCACATCCGTTTCCAACCGGGCGTAAATGAAGACCTCGCCGCAACGGCCGTTCTCGGTACACAGCAATTGGACATGTCGGTCGGCGCGAATTACGACGGCGTGTTTTCGATGTGGTACGCGAAAGGACCCGGCGTCGATCGCTCGGGCGATGTCCTTCGCCACGGCAACCTGTTCGGGTCTTCCCCCACCGGTGGCGTCCTGCTCCTCGCCGGCGATGATCATACCTGTAAATCGTCGACAACAGCGCATCAGACCGAATACGCATTCATGGATGCGATGATCCCCGTCCTGAATCCGGCCGGTGTACAAGAATTCTTGGATCTTGGTCTCTACGGTTGGGCGATGTCGCGGTATTCCGGCTGCTGGAGTGCCTTTAAGCTGATCGCCGAAACCGTCGACAGTTCGGCCTCCGTCTATGTCGACCCGCATCGCGTCGATATTAAAATCCCGGACGATTTCGAAATGCCGCCCGGCGGCCTCAGTATCCGTTATCCCGATACGCCGCTGGAAATGGAGGAACGTCTCCACCGTTACAAGATTCACGCGGTCCTCGCCTTCGCCAAGGCGAACAAGCTCGACAAAGCTATCATCGACGGCCCGAACCGACGATTTGGGATTGTGACGTGCGGCAAGTCATACCTCGACGTCCGCCAAGCGCTCGAAGAACTCGGCATCAACGAGGACTATGCACGAGCGATCGGCTTATCGATATACAAGGTCGGCATGACCTGGCCGCTCGAACGCGACGGTATTCGCCAATTCTGCGAAGGGCTCGACGAGGTCCTGGTCGTCGAAGAAAAACGCGCCGTCATTGAGAATCAGCTGAAAGAGCAACTTTACAACTGGATCGCCGACAAGCGACCGCGCGTGATCGGCAAGTACGACGAGAATGGCGAGTGGATCTTGCCGTCCATCGGCGAGTTGACGCCGTCGCAGATCGCAAGGGTGATTGCGAAGCGGCTCAGCCAGTTTCATACCAGCAGCCAAATCGACGACCGGATCAAGTTCCTGCAATCCCGCGAGGATATGCTCCGCAGCAACAACGAGACGTTCGAGCGGACGCCGTATTTTTGCTCCGGCTGCCCACACAACAGTTCGACGAAAGTCCCGGATGGGAGCCGCGCGCTTTCCGGCATCGGCTGCCACTTCATGGCCCAGTGGATGGAACGGAACACCGCGACCTTTACCCATATGGGCGCGGAAGGCGTGCCGTGGGTCGGCATCGCGCCTTTCACTGAAGAAGAGCATGTCTTCGCGAATATCGGCGACGGTACCTATTATCATTCGGGCTTGATGGCGATCCGCCAAGCGATCGCCGCCAACGTCAATATGACCTATAAGATCCTGTTCAACGACGCTGTTGCGATGACCGGCGGCCAACCACATGACGGCCCGCTCACGGTGCCGCGCATCACGCAACAGGTCATGGCGGAAGGTGCATCGCGCGTTGTCGTTGTCACCGACGAACCCGACAAATATCCGCGCGACGCCGGCTTTGCAAAGGGAACGCAGGTTTATCATCGCGACGACCTGATGAAGGTTCAGAAAGACCTTCGCGGCGAAAGCGGCGTCAGTGTTTTGGTATACGATCAAACCTGCGCGGCGGAAAAACGCCGCCGCCGGCGGCGGGGGACATTCCCCGATCCTCTCAAACGCGTAATGATCAACGATCTAATATGCGAAGGTTGCGGCGATTGCTCGGTCAAATCGAACTGTCTCTCCGTTGTCCCGAAAGAAACGGAGTTCGGCCGCAAACGCACCATCGATCAATCCGCCTGTAACAAAGACTACTCTTGCGTCAACGGCTTCTGCCCGAGTTTCGTGACCGTACACGGTACAGATCTGAAGAAACCGAAGACATCGACCCAAGAAGTTGCTGTGCCGGATATTTTTGAAGCACTGCCGGATCCGGACCTGCCATCGACGGAAGAGCCTTATGCGATGCTGGTGACGGGTATTGGTGGTACCGGCGTTGTGACGATCGGCGCCATTGTCGCCATGGCTGCACATATTGAAGGGAAAGGTTGCTCGGTCCTCGATATGGTGGGATTGGCGCAGAAAGGCGGCGCCGTCCTGACCCATATCCGCGTCGCCGACAAACCGGAAGACTTACACGCGGTCCGAATCGCCGCCGGCGGTGCGGATATGATGCTCGGCTGCGATATCGTGACGGCCGCCAGTTTCGATGCGTTATCGAAGATCGCACCCGGAGAAAGCCGCGCCGTCATCAACAGTCATGAGACCATCACCGGTGACTTTACGCGCGATCCCGACCTAAATTTTCCGGGCGAAGAGTTGCATCAGACGATCACCAAAGTCGTCGGTGGCGATCGAACGGAATTCTTGGAAGCCACCAAACTCGCCACCGCGCTCCTCGGGAACTCGATCGCCAGCAATATGTTCATGCTCGGCTGCGCCTGGCAGAAAGGCCTCGTCCCGATAACCATCGAAGCCATTTTCCAAGCGATCGAACTGAATGGGGTCGCTGCCGAGGCGAACAAGCAAGCTTTCACCTGGGGCCGCCGGGCTGCGCACGACCTCCCCTTGGTTCGTAAGATGGCAATTACGGACGACAACACGCCGGAAGAAGCCGTCGAAGTTCAGGACGACCTTGTGAATTTAGTGGAACGTCGCGTCGAGTTTCTGACCGAATACCAAGGCCGCGGGTTGGCCCGACGTTACAAGGATCTTGTCGTAAAAGTTCAGACCTCCGAATCTCACCGGGCGCCCGGAGAGGAGGCGCTTTCGAAGGCCGTCGCAAGGTATTACTTCAAACTTCTCGCCTACAAAGACGAATACGAAGTCGCGCGACTGCATACGGAAACCGATTTCCTGGCCGAGATCGCCGACAAATTCGACGAGGGGTACAAGCTGAAATTCCATCTCGCGCCGCCGCTGCTCGCGCGCCGGGACTCAGATACCGGCTTGCCGAAAAAGATGGAGATCGGCGAATGGATTCTGCCGATGTTCCGCATGCTCGCAAAACTGAAATTCCTCCGCGGCACGCCGTTCGATCCTTTCGGTTATACGGCGGAACGCAAAAACGAACGCGAACTTATCGCCGACTATGAGACGACCATCGAATCTCTGTTGCGAGACCTAACGCCGGAGAACCACGCAACCGCGATCGACATTGCGGCGTTGCCAGAGCAAATTCGCGGCTATGGTCATGTGAAAGAAAACAATATTTCACTTGCGAAAGCGCGACAGCGCGAGTTGCTGGCCGAGTTCCGCAATCCGTCTCCCAAGTCGGACATCGCGGCTGAATAAATCCAACCGTCGGCGCTCTACACGGCTTTTATAATTTCCATGAGCGCTTCTTCGGGAAAGGCTTTCATCGTCGTTGTACGCGTATTGCCCTTTGCCCCAAGGCGCAATGCGAAGGTTGCTGCGGTCGCATCGTCGGGAAAATCCGCGATTGTAATCAGGTCGCAATCTCCCATCGTTAGATAGACCTTGTCGATCTTACCGCCTAACTCTTCTGCTTCCTTGCGGGCGGCAGCGAGACGTTCCGGGGATTTCTTAATATCTCGCAGACCCGATTCGGTGTAATTCACCAAACTTATGTAAATCGGCATTTCGCTCTCCACCTTCATCTGAGGTGATACAATCATAGAACGGATTTTAACGCAGTTTGCGATCTATTGGGGGAATTCCTATCCAATTTGGACATAAGGAGCCCTAAAATTCGCGACTGAAGTTTCCAAACGACAGAACCCAGCGTTCCTCGGTTGCCTAAACACCGGTAATTTTCATATTATTAGGTGCTTTGCGTTGGGGTTTCTTCATAACGATACGTACCGCGAGCGGTACCGATAATGGCGAAAATAATCGCTTAGCAGTGCTGCTGATTGGCGGCTTGGGTCTCAGAAACGCAGATTCTAGATTTCCCGAGCGATTGCGCTGATCGGACAGCTCTTATCCTTTTGAACCACAGAGGGCTTGAACGGTGGAAAAGGGTCTTTACGGATTTATTTGGCGATACAGCAAGGGGTATCAACTCGTCATTACCTGTGTGACGGTCGCATCCTTCCCCTTTCTATATTTCGCCCTCGAACTGCCGAAAATCATCGTCAACGATGCACTCGGCTCGAAACCGGACGCGGAGGCCTTCCCGCGCACCTATTTCGGTATTGATTTCGACAACACGGAATATCTTTTAACCCTTTGCTTCCTCTTCCTCTTACTTCTTATCGTCAATGGCGGCATCACGATGTCGCTTTTTGTTTTTAAGGGCATTACATCCGAACGTCTGCTCCGGCGCCTGCGCTTCCAATTGTTCGAACGGATACATCGGTTCCCGTTAAAACAATTCCAAAAAACCTCGCAAGGCGAGGTCACCTCGATGATCACGGCGGAGGTGGAACCTTTCAGTCAATTCTTTGCGGATGCTGTCGAGCTGCCGCTCTTCCAAGGCGGCACGATGTTGACGGTGTTGCTGTTCGTCTTCATTCAAGACCCAATTATGGGTTTCGCGAGCATTGCGATCATCCCGCTACAGGCCTACATCATCCCGAAACTTCAGAAGAAGATTAACCTGCTCGCGAAAGAACGGGTGGTCCGCATTCGGGGTGTCGCCGGTCGAATTAGCGAGGCGGTTTCCGGCATCAACGACATTCATACGCATGATACCTCGGCCTATTCGCTCGCCGACTTTACGCACCATCTTTCGGGCATTTTCAAAGTCCGGATGAAAATTTACCAGAATAAGGCCTTCCTGAAATTTCTGAACAACTTCTTGCTCAAGCTGACACCGCTCCTCTTCTATTCGGTCGGCGGCGTCCTCATTCTGAAGGGCAATCTGGATATCGGCCAACTCGTCGCTGTCCTCGGCGCTTACCAACAATTGATGCAGCCTTGGAAAGAGTTGCTGAAATACTACCAACGCATGATGGATGCGAAGATCAAATACCAACAAGTGACGGAGCAATTCGATCCTGCTGACATGATGCCCGAAAGCCTTGGCATCGCAGACAGGCCCGAAACCGTGCCCTCGCTTGCCGGTAATGTCTCTCTCAGCAACGTCTCTATTACCGATGAAGACGGCGTTAAATCGCTCGACAGTATTACCTTCGATGCGACGCCCGGCAGCCGTGTTGCCATCGTTGCAGGCGGCAGTGGACGGGATAACCTTGCCTATATCCTAACGCGGCTTATCCAGCCGTCTCAGGGGCGCATCTCAATAGCCGACCAGGACTTCTCGAACATGCACGAGGCGGTCATCGGGCGTCGGATCGGATACGCCGGCCCCGATTCCTATGTCTTCGACGGTACGATCGGTTACAACGTCTTCTATGGCCTAAAACATATGCCGGTCGTAACGCCGGAGGATACGCCAGAACGCGAGAAAGACCGCAACGAAGCCGTGTCGTCCGGCAACGTGCCCCACGCCATTGATGCCGAGTGGATCAACTACGGCGATGCGGGCGTTGCCGACAACGCTGAACTCCTGCACTGGTGGCACGAGACGCTTCGCGCGGTCGAGCTTGAAGACTTCATGTATGGCCGCGCTATGAACATGACGATCAACCCGGAAACGCGGGGTGATTTGGCGGCCAAAATTGTTCAAGCGCGTCAACACATCCTCCAAAAGATGCAGTCTGACACGCAGCTGGCGGACCTCATCCATCCGTTCGATTTCGAAGAATACAATGTGAGTGCGACAGTCGGCGCAAACTTGATCTTCGGAGAGGCGATTGACGCAAAATTCGCGGTCGAACACTTCGGTGAGAATGACGTTATCCGATCGATCCTAGACGAGTGCGAGTTGACCAATCGCTTCCGGGACATCGGCATTCAAGTCGCTGCGACGTTGATCGATATGTTTGACGGCATGTCGGCGGATGAACCGATCTTCGAGCAATACAGCTTCGTCGACGATGATTCGCTGCAAGAACTGAAACGAATTGCCGCTCTTGCGAAACGCGAAGGCAACGACGCGATTAGCGAAGAAGATACGGCAAGATTAATTTCCCTCACTTGCCAATTGGTGGTCGAGCGCCATCGGCTTGGTCATATCAACGACGATATGCAATCCCGTATTCTGGAGGCGCGCCGGAAATTCCGCGAACAGCTTGCCGAGGACGGAAGCGAGGCAATTGCGTTCTTTGATCCCGAAGAGTTCAACGAGCGGCTGCCGTTGCGTTCGAATTTGATTATGGGACGGGTCAATGCGGGCCGACCGCAAGCGGAAGAGAAAGTCGACCAGATTTTGCGCGACGTTCTCGACGAAATGGAATTGACGAACGAAGTCATTCTCGCCGCGGCGGATTTCCACGTCGGTATCGGCGGGCGGCGGATACCGCTCGCAGCCCGTCAGAGCATTGCTTTGGTCCGAAGCCTTATCAAACGTCCCGAGGTTCTTGTAATTAACGAGGCACTGAGCGCGCATGACCGCGAGACCCGTGACCGTATAAGGCGGCAACTCTACGTCCTGTTGCCGACGACAACGTTGATATGGATCGATAGCGAAATGCCCGATGCGAGCGAGTTCGATCAGGTCCTCGTCGTACGGAACGGTCGGATCGAGGAACGCATTTCCGAGGCGACACCGGTCGACGCGGATACCGAGGCCGCCGAAACAAGCGCCGTTCAAGACGAGGACGGCGGTACGATCTTGAACGCGGAAATCTCCGCGTTGGGCCAAGTTCCGCTATTTTCCGAAATGGATGCGTCTCGGCTCAAGTTGCTGGCATTCACTAGCGAGCGGCTGACTTACTCCAAAGGCGAGGACCTTTTCCATCAAGGGGATACGGGCAATGCCGCCTACGTCATCCTTGAAGGTGCCGTCGATATTATCGTCGGCGAAGGTGATGAAGAGATAATCGTCAGCCACCTCGACAAGAACGAACTGGTCGGCGACATGGCGCTATTAAGCACCAAACCGCGTTCCGCAACCGTCCGCGCACATTCGGACGTCACGGTCTTGGAGCTCAAGAAAGAACTGTTCCTGGAACTGTTGGGAGGCAGCCCACAATTCGCCGCGCATATTGCGCGCGTTATGAGCGACCGACTTTATAATATGACTGCACAGATCCAGGACGCCGCATAGCCCAAAGTTTGCCAGATTGGCTTTGTATTTGCGGGAATGATTAGGCACTCTGGAGACGATTGTGCCGTTTTCCCGTCGTAGATTTGCCTGGAGGAATGGCACATAACCACGGGCGCGCACGATGTTAAAAAAAGACCAGTTCTACAAGGATATCCTCGACGGGCTCTCCTTGTTCTATGAGAGCCGGTTTATTAGAGATATCCGTAACACCGCCCTCAAATATCCGACATCGAGTTTAGGAAACGCATTGAATCGGCGCCAAACGGCGTCGAAGCTATGGCTCCTAGATAGTCTAAATGAAACCCATGGCGACGACCTGGGCTCTGTTCATATTCTGGGCGGCTGGTGCGGTGTCTTGGCATCTTTGTTGTTTCACGATAGCCGCTTCAACGTAAATCACATCACGAGTTTCGATATCGATCCCAGTTGCGCGCCAATTGCAGATAGTCTTAATGCAGATGCTGTCGACCGCCGCGTTTTTTCCACCGAAACCGCAGATATTCTTCAACTTCGATACACAGCGGATTCGGTCCAGATAAACGACCAGAAGATCGGCGCCTGTCCGGACCTCTTGATAAATACAAGCTGCGAGCACTTGGAGGACTTTGACGCTTGGTTCAGCGCATTGCCTCAGGACACGCTATTGGTTCTTCAATCCAACGACTATTTTTCCGAACCCGAGCACGTGAACTGCCAACCGAATTTGGCGGCATTTCAAGAACAAGCGCCAATGCGCGATCTCATCTTCGCCGGCGAGTTGGAATTCGATAAATATACGCGGTTTATGTTGATCGGACGTCGATAAAACTAAGAATCCCCAGCCACCGCCGACGCCAATATCTCGGTCGAGTTCGCTGCACCATCGAGATCGAATTCAAGACGAGGCTTGTCCTGCAGGCTGGCACGATCAATGGCCGCCGCCAAGCGTTCCGGCGTCAACGCCGACATCATGAGAGACTCTACACGGCCTCGTTCCGCCAGCATTCGGGCACGACGCGGTTGCTCGTTCTCGCCACCATCATCGAATGCCACCAACACAGCTTGCGTGTCAGCCGTCAATATGTCCGCCACGGTATTGTATCCCGCTTGCGAGACCGATACTTCGCAAGCCGAAAGAAGAGATCTGAAATCGTCTCTGTAGCGTTCCACGACAACATCATCGGGTGCGGCGCGGCGGAATTCCTCGAACGCAGCGGCGGCTACATTCGGCCCTACAAGCAAGCGCCACTGACGATCTGAAAGCCGGCTCATCGCGCGCGCTTCGAGCGCGGCCTGGAATAACGCTTCTCCAACGGCGCCACCACCGGCCGAGACAAGGACGCCGCTTCTCTCCATGCGCCTCGATGCCGTTCGAGGCGGCGCGACAATTCCGGTATAGCGAATTTTCTCCGCTATCTCGGACGCAAGCGGAAACGTCTCCTCTAAACGCGCAAATCCGGGATCACCGTGAACAAGGACAAGGTCGTAGTATTCGGTAATCGTCTCGACCGTCTCCTCTGCACGCCCGGGTTTGCGTTCGGACTTTAGAATGTCCCGAACAGAGCAAACGATGAGNGGGNGATGTTNGNCNGNATGAGCCAACGAAAGGAGCGGATCNAATTCGAACCGCATCTGACGCCGCCCAAAAGGAAANGCTTCTGTGATNAGAATATCNGGTGNNGCCTGCGCGTAAGCTGCGCACAATTCGTCNTTTCTCGCCGCTTTCCAAGCATCGTCGACTGCNAGCCCGTCGTCGTCGACNAGCTGATGNAAGCCNGCATCGCCGATCTTGAGCGCCGGCAGGTTNACAATTTNAGCGCCGCCNACGTCTAANGGACCNCTNAACTGGCCCCCCATCGCCAANGTGACGCGCCAACCCGCGTNCGAAAACGACCGGCACAATAATTCNGCGCGCCGGAGGTGTCCGATCCCCAGCAGATGCTGGACATAGAANAATACCGTCGGATGCCGAGAATNGCTCACGATGCGGGNGCCACCGGTCAGCATCGGATTTCGCTTATGCGCTCTCCCGGAGAGGGGTGTCGCTTCCGGACTGACCGAATTTCTCGACCAACCTCGCGATACCGACCTCGTGCGAGAATGTTTCCCGCACACGCGTAAATCCGGCCTGCCCCAGTCGATAGCGTAATGCAGGATCGGATATGAGTTTTTTGAGCGCTAGGGTCATTGCAGCGGGATCTTCCTGGGGGACCAGCAATCCAGTCTCGCCATCGATAATGAGTTCGGGAATCGCCGAGACCCGGGTTGAGATACACGGGAGCGCTTGGCTTTGCGCTTCGAGTAAAACGTTCGGCAATCCATCCCGGTCGCCATTCTCGGTGATGCGGCTCGCCAAGACGAAAATATCCGCTCTGCGATAAGCATCGAGCACCGCCGCCTGCGCCTGTGCGCCCTTGAAGGTGATGCGGTCCTCAATACCAAGCTTCCGCGCCTGCTCCTTCATCGTGTCCAGAATAAGTCCGCCGCCAACATGTTCGAATTCCCAATGCAGATCTCCGGGCAGATCCTTAAGCGCGCGCAGAAGGACGTCATAACCTTTTTTGGGGACGGCCCGTCCGACCGACAAAATCCGCAAGGGATCGGCCTTGTTGCTCCCGTCGCGCGTGGTCGCGAGCCGGACCGGCGGTTCGAAACGGCTAAAGTCCAAGCCGTGATAGACCAATTCGACCCGGTCTTCCGTCGGCGCCAAGGACGCTAAATGGGCGCGGCCCACTTCGGTACAGGTCACCAGCCAAGACATCTCGGCCAATTTCTCGACTTTCTCCCAATCGGGTGTCGTCCAAATATCCTTGGCGTGTGCCGAGCAGGTCCAGTTCAACCCGCAAATGATCGCCGCGTAGCGCGTAACGGACGCCGGCGTATGCAGAAAATGCGCGTGGAGATGACGACAATCTTCTTCAAGTTCGTCGGCAAGGACAATCGCCTGCCCAAAATGACGAAACCGGTTCGAAAACGGTCCACGCTTGAAATCGCGCCACCACGTCGCCCAGGCTGTTCGGAATCCCGGGCGGCGGCGTTGACGGAGCCAGGCTCGGATGACCCGAAGGGGATCGTGGTGCAAGTATTCAGGCAAATAGCGAACCGGCGCTTTGATTTCGTCATGGATCGGGTGGCGTTCCGCATCGGTCGGGTGACGCAACGAAACGATGCTGATCGGCACACCGCACTTCTCTAGGGCCGCGATTTCCTGTGCAACGAATGTCTCGGAGAGCCGGGGGTACCCTTTGAGTACGAAGACGATGGTTTCCGTCACGCGGCTGCCCTACCCGCCTGTTTCAACAAGGGACAGGCCATCGTCTTGTCTTGGATGAAAGTGTCGGCCGGCCAATTCGCCAACTCGCTCGACTCCGTCCAAGAAACCGGGAAGCATCGCGCTCGAAGGTTTGGCCTGCTTGGGTAAATCTCGAAGGGCCTCGACAAATGCCTCGAGTGTGCTGTCCGGCGACGATGGATCGAACATGCGTGCGACGCCCAATGCGGCGGCGCGCTCCGCGCGAACCAATTGTTCCTTGCGCGGTGCGACCCGCGGCATGATCAAAGCCGGCTTATCGAGCGACAGAATTTCACAAAATGTATTGTACCCGCCCATCGCGACGACACCGGCCGCCTTCTCCATCATCAATTCTAAATGCGATTCGAACGTCAGTACTTCGACGTTGTCGAGTTTCGACGCCCTTTCGCGTACTTCTGTCTGCATTTCCGGCCGCATGAAGGGCCCAAGCACCAGGACCGCTCGCATGAGATCCGCCCGCGTCTCATAAGCGCGCAGGACCCAATCCATCATTTGGTCGCCGTCACCGCCGCCGCCTGCCGTCACCAACAAATATGGACTCTCTAAATCCACTGCAGGCGGCAATTTTGTGACTTTTGGAACCGTGCGCCGCAAATAACCCGTGTAGATCATTTTCTCACGGACGGAAGCCGTCACATTCATTTCGGCCAGAGGATCCCAAAATCCATCGTGCCCATACACCCAAATTTCGTCGTATATATCTTCCAGAACCGGCAAGAGGTTGCCTGATTTCCACTCACGGCGAAGCAATGTCGGCTCGTCCATAACATCACGCAACCCCAAAACCAGGGTGGTTCCGCGGGACTTCATGATCGACAGCGTTTCCTGCAGCTCGCCGCGCAGCCCTAAAGGCTCCTTATCGACGATGAAAAGATCCGGCGCGAACATCTCCGCCGTGTGTCGAATAATTGACGCGCGGATCGCCATAGTTTGCGACAAGTCGAGATGAAGCCCAAGCGATGTATACTCGCCGTTGTATAACTTGATAACGCCGGGTATGCGCACGAAGTCGACACGTGCGCGAAAATCGAAACTGCCGATTATCGGCGAGCCGGACAGGATCAGGACCGATAAGCCTTTGTATTTCTCCACCAACGCATGCGCGATGGTGCGGCAGCGCCGCAAATGCCCAAGCCCGAATGTATCGTGGCTGTAGATCAGCACTCTGACGCCATCCATACGGTCAGTCATGTGACACCTGGATCAGCAGCATTTGTCCCCCCGGACGAACAAAGGTGCAGTGCGCATAAATTCCTTACACCGCGTGATTTTGCTAACCATATGCCATATCTATGGAAGGATCAGTAACAAAAAATGTGCGGCATCTTCGTATGATCCGTCTCCCAAAACACAATTGATGCAGCTTGTCGTTCTCACAACAGGCGCTGTCCGGCGCCGATACTTGGTTGAGAAGTTGCAAGCGCGGTTTCCGGTTGCCCGGGTTCTTGTCGAAACCCGCGACCCGCCGCCACCATATCCGACCGCGCATCCGCTGGACGACGCCCGCAAAACCCGCGAACGCGATTATTGGTATGGCGGCAATCCGCCCACATTCGAGTCAATCGCCGACGTGCAATCGTTCGAAAACCTGAACGAGCCGGAAGCCGTCGATCAGCTGCAAGACCTTAAACCGGATGTCTTGTTGGTCTTTGGAACCGGCCGTCTTTCCGAGGCCGTCCTGAGGCAATGCCCAGCTGGTAGTATCAATTTCCACAATGGTGACGCCGAGGAATACCGCGGTCTCGATTGTCATCTTTGGCCATTGTTCCACGGAGATTTCGATGCCCTGCGCATGACCATGCATAAGATAGAACCGGCCTTGGATACGGGCGCGATCATCGACCGTCGGCCGGTCCCGCTCCGACATGGGATGCCGCTGTCCGACCTTCGCCGGGCGGCAACGGAATTGACCGTCGAAATGGCGCTTGATGCCTTAGATGCATTTCAGAAGAACGGCGCCTTTGCCGCCACGCCTCAGGTGCGGAGCGGCCGGTATTACTCCTACATGCCGGCCGCACTTAAAGATACCTGTATCCGGAAATTCGCGCGCCACACAGCGACGCTTTGATTACTTGTACGGATCCGCCGCGTCTCGCAATCCGTCTCCCAGGAAACTGAAGGCTAAGATCACCAACACCACCGGCACGACCGGTAGGATGAGCCATGGATACAGCGCCACCACGCTGATGTTCTGCGCTTCGTTCAACAAGACGCCCCAGCTTGTGATCGGGGGTCGCAGGCCGAGACCGAGGAACGACAGTGCGGTCTCACCCAAGATCATCGTCGGGATCGACAGTGTGGCCGACGCGATGAGATGGCTCATAAAGCCCGGCATCAGGTGCCGTCCGATAATACGCTTCGGCTTCGCACCCATCAGTTGGGCCGCGAGACAATAGTCTTCTTCCCGCAGCGCCAAGAGTTTCGAGCGCACGGCGCGGGCAAGTCCAGTCCAATCCAGCATCGCCAAGATAACCGTGATGCCGAAATAGATGAGGAGCGGACTCCAAGTGACCGGCAAGACAGCCGACAACGCCATCCAAAGCGGTATCTGCGGGAAGGATTGTAGAATCTCGATCATCCGTTGGACGACCAAATCAATGATCCCCCCGTAGTAACCGGCAATACCGCCGATCACCATGCCGAGGACGAAACTCATCGCAATACCGATCAGACCGATGGTGAGCGATATACGCGCGCCGTACATGATGCGGGATAGGATATCGCGCCCCAAACGATCGGTCCCAAGCAAGAAGAGTGTCCCCCCCTCCTCGACGCAGAACAGATGGAGATTGCCTTTCGTCACTCCCCAAAAATCGTATTCGTCGCCGCGACAGAAGAAGTTGATCTTGTAGATCTTGGATGTGTTTTCCGTGTATTCCCGCCTTAGGTTCGTGAGGTTGAGCTTGTAATGGGTGCCATAGACGAACGGTCCCTTAAACTCGCCTTCGTGGAAGAAATGCACGGATTGCGGCGGCGCGAAGATCGCGTTGATATTTCGGGTGTGTAGATTGTACGGCGCCAGGAACTCGCTGATGAGAATCGATCCGTACATCAGCAGCAAAAACCCGCCCGAAATCAACGCCAGCCGGTGACGAATAAATTTCCACCACATCAACTGCCATTGGGACGCCATGTAATAGCGTTCCTGTTCCGGCGATAGCGCTTCGACAGAGCGCGGATCGAACGGTGCCTCGGAGACGTAGTGCTCTAGCTGGCGGTCATTACCGGAATCGGCGCTCATTTCGCAGCTCCTCCGGCGAGACGTATTCGAGGATCAAGCCACGCCAATAGTATATCCGAAACCAGCACCCCAATGACCGTCAATGACGCCAAGAACATCAGGAACGAGCCCGCAAGATACATATCCTGGCTCTGCAGCGCCGCAATCAAAACCGGCCCCGTCGTCGGCAGCGACAGCACGACCGCCACGAGCTCCGCACCGGAAATGATATTTGGCAGCAGGCTGCCGATATCGGCAATGAAGAAGTTGATGGCGTTCCGCAACGGATATTTCAGCAAAAGGCGCAACGGCGGCAAACCCTTCGCGCGCGCCGTCGTAACATACTGTTTTTGTAACTCGTCGAGCATATTGGCGCGTAGCCGCCGGATCATACCGGCCGTCCCGGAGGTGCCGATGACGACGACCGGTATCCACAAATGCTCGAGGACCGAGACGACCTTATCCCAACTCCAAGGTTGGTCGATATATTCAGGATCCATCAGACCGCCGATCGACGTCCCGAACACCACATTGGCGAAATACAACATAATCAACGCCAACAGGAAGTTCGGCGTCGCCAAGCCCAAGAGGCCGATAAACGTCAGCCCGTAGTCGCCCCAGCTGTATTGGTGCGTCGCGGAATAAAGGCCGATCGGAAAGGCGATGATCCACGTAAAGATGATCGTCACCATGGAAACTAAGATCGTCAGGAACAGACGATCACCGACCACTTCGGACACCGGTAATCGGTATTCAAACGAAAACCCGAAATCGCCAACCACCATACCGGTGATCCATTCCCAATACCGGGTCATGATCGGTTTATCGAAACCGTACTGTTCGCGCAGGAACTCGATATGCTTCTGGTCGACTTCCTCGCCCTGCGCCTGCAACTCGGAAATATAGCTCTCCAAATAGTCGCCAGGCGGGAGTTCAATGATCAGGAACACGATCAGGCTGATCGCCAACAAGGTTGGGATCATGATGAGAATACGGCGCACGAGATATTCGAGCATCGGCCTATACTTTCCTTCTCATCCTAATCATTTCTTACCGGCACCGTCCGTTGCGAACCAGAATGTCGCCGGCCGATAAATGCCAAAATACGCGCCCGGATGCCAATTGTAGACACCTTCATCCGGAATATTCCGCAATTTCTTGTGAATGACGATTGGCTGTTTCGTCGCATTCACCAGACCGATGATGTAGACGTTGTCCGCATGGTTCGTGAGTATTTCGTGCCAAAGCCCACGTTTCGTTTCGACGTCCGTCGCCCGAAACCATGCTTTGTTCTTGTCCACCAACAGTTTGACGGATGGTAAATCCGGCGCAGCCCCTGATTTCCCGCCGGACTGAATGTAATGTCCCCATTGCGGCCATTGGAACTGCAGCTTGCTCGACGGGGTAAACTCTTGCGGGCTCATCAACGGCGTCGGAATGCCATTCGATGCGCCCGACCACACCGACATAATAGTGTCGCCCGAATAAATCCGCTGACGAAACACTTCGCGCTGGGACGGCTTGCTCAAGAGCTTGATCCCGATCCGACGCCACGAGTCGCGAACCAATTCCAGGACGTCGGTCTGCTCCGTGCTTTCGCCCGCTGTTTCAATCGTAATGACGGCCGGGCGGCCGTCGGGCAAAAGACGCGTGCCTTCGTCGTCGCGTTCGGTCAAACCGATTTTATCGAGGAGCTTGTTCGCGGTTTTCAGATCGAATTCTGTCCAAGCGGTTCGATATTCGTCCTTATAGAGCGGGCTTTCTTCCAAAACCGTGTTCTGGCTCTCTTTCGCCAGACCGTAATAGATCACTTGATTGATCTCCGGACGGTTGATGCCAACCGACAAAGCGCGGCGGAACCGCACGTCGCGGAAGAGTTTCCGCCAGACCTCATCCTTCGCGTTCATATTCGGGAAAAGGGCAATCTGTGATCCACGCGCTTTCCGCCAAAGCCTTACCGCAAAGCCGTAACGGTTCTCGCTTTCCTTCAGGAAGGTAAAATGATCGAACCGAAGATAACGGGCCTGAAGATCCGCTTCACCCGACCCGGTTCGCGCGGGCACCATACTCGTCGCACCTAAATTGATCACAACGTCATTGATATAAGGCAGCTGCTGCCCTTTCTTATCAACGCGATGATAGTAGGGGTTCCGCTTGAAGACGAAACGTTCCGACGGCGGTTTCACTGAATTGTACCATGGTTGCAAGGTCGGGCGATCCGGATTGTCCATCCGATACCAGCGATCGCGGTCACCATGCAACTGACCCCAATTCTGCTTATTCTCTTTTCGCGCGATCGCGTTTAGCTTCTCGGCATCGCTATATTTCCCGTGGAACTGTTTTAAGTAATGAGCGGGGCGATACAGGAGAAGCGGCCGCGGCCGCGCAATCCACGGAATAAAATTCGGATTGGGTTGCGCCCAGGTATAGCGGACCGTCGTTTCATCAAGAATCTCGAAAACAGGCCCCTCGCCGTTGACCAAGAGCGCTGTCGGCAATCCTTTGCGTGCGATTTCCTTGTTATTGGCCATCTCCTCCCAGTAGTACCGGAAGTCTTCGGCGGTGAACGGGTGCCCGTCCGACCACTTATGACCTTTACGAAGGTAAAATGTGAACTCGCGTTGTTCCTTTACTTCGAAGCGTTTCAGAATATCCGGGACGAAGTTCAGCTTGTGGTCGTAGGCAATAAGGCGTGCGTAGCCATAGACCATCATCATCTTGGTGTCTTTTTGTTTCCCCATGAGGAACTTGAGCTGGCCGCCATACTTACCGGGCATTTTGCCCCACGCCTTCATATCGAATACGTCGACATCTTCCGGCACACGCTCCGCGATCGGAGGCATTTTACCCGCTTTTACCGCCGGTTCGAGATACGGCACCTCCACCAAATTCGGAACAGTCGTCGCGAATGCTCCGCTTGCGCCGACAGACAAACCCAGGCCCAGCAAAATCGCGGAAAAGCGTGGGGTTAAGTCCCTCATTGGACACCTCCCAATGACGCATCCTCGACTGCGAGCACATAATGTTCATCCCCAAGATCGTGCATGCGGACCGGTGTGTCGCTGTTATAAGCGAACGGCTTTGGCCATTGCGTCGGATCGGAAATGCCACCGCTGCCAAATGAATCGAAATCCAGCTGACGATCGAGGTCCGGATAAGGCACGGCGGCGATCAGCGACCGCGTATAATGATGCACAGGGTTCTTAAAGAGGGCTTCTCTGGGCGCGATCTCCACAATTTGACCGCGGCACATAACGGCAATTCGGTCCGCAACGTAGTCGACGACCGCCAGGTTGTGAGAGATGAACAAGTAGGTCAGCCCCAGCTCCGACTGCATATCTTTGAACAGGTTCAAAATCTGCGCCTGAATCGACACATCGAGCGCGGAGACCGGCTCGTCGCAAATCATGAGGTCCGGCTTAAGCGCAAGTGCCCGTGCGATACCGATGCGCTGACGCTGACCGCCTGAGAAACTATGCGGATAGCGACTGAGGAACCGCGGGTCGAGGCCAACAAGCTGCATCAATTCTTGCACGAGTTCTCGCTGCGCCGTGATATCACCGAGCTCGTGGATGATCAGTGGTTCGCGGATTACATCGAAGACAGTCATTCGCGGGTTAAGCGATCCGAACGGGTCTTGGAAAACCATTTGGACCTTCCGTCGAAAGGCCATCAAGTCTTCGCCTTCAAGCCCCAATAGATCGATGGCTTTGCCGCGGTCGTTGTATACGACTTGGCCTTCGTCCGGCGTGACGGCACGCATCACGAGCTTACTAACAGACGTCTTCCCGCTACCGCTCTCGCCCACAAGTCCAAAGCACTCGCCGCGCCGAATTTGGAAACTCACATCGTTTACGGCGGCGACGGAAACTTCCTCGCCTTTGCTGAAGAAGCCGCCTTTTCGCGTCGTATACCTTTTCGTGACGTTTCGAACATCCAGCAGCGGGCCTGCCGCATCGGCATCTGCGGGCCAAGGCTCTTTCGCCGCCATCGTTGCGCTCGAGCGATGCTCAATTTCCCGCAACGGCACCAGACGTTCGCCGGGCTTCATATCGAAATGCGGCACCGCCTGCATTAATCCTTTCAGATAGGGATGCTGCGGGTTTTCATAGATATCGTGAACCGTGCCGCGCTCCATGATTTCGCCGTGATACATCACAACGACCTCTTCGGCGATGTTTGCGACGACACCTAGGTCGTGCGTGATCATCAGGACAGCCATACCCAGCTCATCCTGAAGGTTTCGGATGAGTTTGAGAATTTGAGCTTGGATCGAAACGTCGAGTGCCGTCGTCGGCTCGTCCGCGATTAAGAGAGCCGGACGGCAGACAAGCGCCATCGCAATCATCGCACGCTGCCGCAGTCCGCCCGAAAGCTCAAACGGATACATGCGCAGGGCCCTATTTGGGTCGGGGAATCCCACGAGACCGAGGATTTCCTCAACCAATCGTAAGCCTTCTGCCTTACTGACGTCTCTATGCAAATGCAGCGCTTCGCCAATCTGATCACTAATCGTGTGCAGCTGAGAGAGCGACGTCATCGGTTCCTGAAAAATAATCGAAACCCGACCGCCGCGAATACCGCGCATCTGCGGACTATCTTGCGGAATTTTCGCCAGATCGACGATCTCGCCATTCTTCAGCGGATCGGCAAAAAGAATCTCACCGCCGACGATCTCACCGACTTCCGGCAGAATACCCATAATGCATTGGGAAATGACCGATTTGCCAGAACCTGACTCGCCTACCAAGGCGACAGTCGAGCCCTGACGGATGGTTAGCGACGCCCCTTTAACAGCGTCGACGGTTCCTCCATGGACCTTAAATTTAACCCGCAGGTCCTTTACGGTCAGCAAGTCAGCCAACGGCTCGCCCTCAGTCCCACAGTCGCCGGATTTTATATCGTCCCGAACACTCTAATGACGTCCTGTCGAAGCGGTAAGCGTTGTGAACCGCTCTTCCGCTCGACCACCAGCTGAGATGAGTATCTTATTATCATTTCTTTTGGAACCGTACCAACGATCAGTGATAATTTTTATGTCCACTATACAGGGCGTATTTTGGCGCTAACACGTTATGATTTGATTAACAGGGATCGTTTTTCCGGCCAATCGGCTCCGCATCCTTCGGACGCGTTGGGTCAGCCGGACAAATAACCAAATGCACGCGATCGCGTTTGCCGGAATTCATCGCCGTATGTGTCTTATGCGCGTCCATTTCGTAAAGCTGACCGTCCGCGGGTATATGATGAAAAGTACCGGTGTCATCGTTTACACCAACAATGTAACAGCCGGGATTCGTCGTAATCGCATAATGATATCGGCGGGTCGGATCGGCATGCACTGAGAGACAACTCTTTGGCCGCATCCGCATAAGCCGCGTGCGGCCAAACGCGAACGGCAAATTCAGAAGCAACCGCTCGACGGCAGTACCGACGAACGGCGCCGTGATCTCGCTATAATCCGCCTCTGCAACCCCTTCGGGCAACCAGCCGATCGCGTCCGTCAACGGTTCGGTTGCGCCGGGTCGGCAGGTCACGCTGATTTGATTGTGTTCGGAAAACAACGGCTCAGCCGATTCCAGCATTTCCTGCATCGCGTTCAGGTCTTCGTGGACATCCATCGCTCGTATCATAAGGTGTCTCCCAGGCTATCCGGCGGTGGAGCCAAGCGTGTCATTCTTCAAACGTCAAAGGTGCAAGGTTAGACCGCACAAGTCCAGCGCTTGCGGGGTTCGCCGACGTTCACTTATGATCGCCGCCGCGCGACCGAAACACGGAACGATTACCGAATGAACAAATCTCTGCCCGCGGATTTCAGCGCACGAATCGCGCAGTTTGACTGGTACCAGCAAATCCCTTTGGGCAACGGCCAGCTCACGCCCGGCGAAGATAATTTCACCGAAAGTAAGTTACCAATGCTGCAGCTGCCAGAAGGTTTGTCCGGCCGGTCCGTCTTGGACATCGGATGCAGTGAAGGTTTTTTCGGCCGCGAAGCGGAACGTCGCGGCGCCGCGCGAGTCCTCGGTATCGACAAAGCCGACCATCTTGTCGAGAAGAATGCGCTACTGAGCGAGATCACCGGATCTCAAATGATTTACGCCGACAAAACCGTATATGACCTTGATCCGGCGCACGATGGAATTTTCGATTTGGTGATTTTCCTATCTGTGTTTCAACACTTGGATCATCCGTTCCGCGCCATCGATGTCATATCCAAGGTCACTTCGATGACGGCGATTATGGAAATTCCCGTTGTCGTCGCGAAGGAAAACGATGCTGAATTCCAATCGGAGCCTTATTCGATCATGCGCCGAAGCAAGAAAGGTCGGCGGATTTTCCTACCGAATGAACCCATGTTTTTCGAGATGTTGTCAGACGCGGGGTTTACCGCTGTGGATCGGATTACACGGCACCGCGCCCGAGAAGTGCCAGGGTACGGCGCGCGCTTCCGACAAGAACGGTTAATCCTGCATGCACACAAACATGAAACGTCACGACTTTAGGGGTGGGCCCGAATGCGTTCCAGAACCTGCGCTTCCCGTACGCTATCGAGAGGTGCCCGATCAAAACTCCGCAAGAGTTGCAATCGCGAGATGATTTTGACCGCTTCGGTATTAATTTTGCGGCCACTCATTTCTGTGTAAATAGCCACGGTGTGTTCGAGAATATCTGCGCCGCAGCGATATACTTCCGGGAAATCCCAGAGTGGGTCACCGATCCACGACAATGTAAAATCAAGAACGCCAACCAGATCACCCGTCTCAGGATTGCAGATCAAGTTTTGTCCATGAAGGTCCTGATGTAGCAAGACAAGGTTATCGTTTCCGTTACGGACCTCGTCCCAGGCCTCCAGCGTTTCTTCAATCAAACCGCCAACCCGGCCCTCCGGGTCCCGCTTACCTATCTCGGCCGCATTTTGACGAAGCTGCCGTAACAATTCTTCGCCATAATCTCGCGGCAAGAAATCGAATTGATCAATAGGCTCACCATGAAGGCGCGCCATAAATGCGCCGAGGCTAACGCCAAAACGCTCGCGGCGTTCTGAATTCAACGTACTGACCACATCACGCGACGCGACCATCCCCTCGATGGCCTTATAGGTCATGAAGACCGGCCCTTCGTTGAAATGCGATATCTGTGGGATGGAAACGCCAAGCCGGCCATTCAGCTGGTTTAATAGTTTCCGTTCACGAAAAAACCCGTCACTGACCCAGTCATTGTGCGGAAAGCGCACAATGCTCCCGTCACTCGTCTGATAGACGAAATTCGACGTCGTCGCCGACACAGGCCAAATCTCTGTTTCGGAGGCGTCAGCCACTGAGGCGCGGAGGATACTTTGCGCGTCCTCGGTCGTACTTCCGGCAGGTTCTTTCATCACACCCGGGAAAATTCGGACAATGCGAACCGCGATGGTTACGCAATGACAGGAGAATTTGCAATCGCAAGACGCCGCCACAACCGATTTTTGCTATGGAAAAGGTTTCATAAATGGTATTCGCATACGCAATGAGCCCACCCGATCAACTCGTCTCTGAAGCCAGTCTTGCAGCCGCTATCGCCGATTCTGTGGCGAATCCACGGGATGCCGATTGCCAATTCCGCCTTGGCGAATTGTCCGCAAGACTTGGAAAACATGAAGATGCCGTGCGTGCGTTTGCGAAAGCCGCTAAGTTGCGACCGGATTGGGCACCTCCCTGTTTCGGCCTCGCGAAGGCGCTTTCAATCCTGCGCCAAAATGACGCAGCTATTACGGCCTATAGATCGGCGCTTGCGATCAATGAGAGTGACGCAACGGCGCATTTCGAGGTGGCGCGTCTTCTGGAAGCGCGCGGCAACGCGTCGGAAGCGGTCAACCATTACGAAGCAGCGTCCCGCCATGCGCCCAATTGGCAGGACCCCTATCTTTATCGTGGCGCATTACATGAGGCGCGCGGCGAGTATGACGAGTCCGCCGCCGCCTATGACCAAGGTCTCAAACGGGGCGCTCCGGCAGGCTTCGCGTTACGACGAGACCTCCAGATGCCGATCGTCGCTCAATCGACAAAGCAATATGCCGACGCCCGCACTTCGTTTGTTGCCACCCTGAACCGTTATGTCGGCGACCCGCCACAGATAAAGGATCCCATTCGTGAAGCCGGCGGAAATCGGTTTTTCATGGCGTACCACGGCTTGAACGACCGACCGGTCCAAGAAAAGATGGCGAAACTTTTTCGGACCGCATGCCCGCCATTGTGTTGGCAAGCGCCGCATTGTTCTGCCGAACGTCCCGTGAAAACACCCCGCCGCATCGGCGTGGCATCCCGCTTCCTGCACGATCATTCCATTGGACGATTGATGATCGGCCTTCTTTCGGATTTGCATCGACGCGACGACTGTCGCATCTACCTCTTTCACGCGGTCGCCCCGAACGACGACGAGTTACGTCGCGAAATCGAAAGTTTGGCGGACGACATCGCGATTCTGCCTGGCGATTTAGAAGAGAGCCGCCTTCTCATCTCTGACGCCGAACTAGATGTGCTTTTCTATCCCGACATCGGCATGGACCCGGTTACATATTTCCTGGCACAAGCGCGCTTGGCACCTGTGCAATGCGCCACCTGGGGTCATCCTGTGACAACGGGTATGCCAAGCATTGATTACTATCTCTCTTGCGATGCAGCGGAACCGAAAGGTGCGGAAGGCCACTACACCGAAGAATTGGTAAGGCTTGGCGGTCTTCCATTCTCCTATCGTCGCCCCGCAACGCCCGATCCGGTCGGCCGCCGCGCCGACTACGGCCTTTGCGAAGCCGCAACGATCTATTTCTTAGCGCAGAACCTATTCAAAATTCACCCCGACATGGATAAGCCCCTGGCCAGGATTCTGAGGGAGGATCCGACGGGGATTATTCTCCTCCTTGAGGGGCAAGACCGAAACTGGGGAGAAACCTTACGCCAGAGGTTCCGGACGTCGATTGGCGCGCAAGCCGATCGTATCGTCTTCTTACCGAGACAATCGCATGTGGACTACATGCGGCTCTTAGCGCTCTCAGACGTGAGTCTCGACAGCTTTCCGTTCTGCGGCGGCAATACGACTTATCAGTCGCTCGCAATGGGCACACCGGTCGTCACGCTTCCGGGTGACTATCTACGAGGCCGGTTGAGCTTGGCGATATACAAGCACCTCGACGTGATGGATTGCGTCGCGGAGAACGAGGAGGCCTACGCCACGATCGCGCTCCGCCTCGGCACAGACAAAGATTTCAGAACATCGCTCGAGAAGCGAATTGCCGCGAATCTGGGTAATATTTTCGACGACCCGATCTTCCTACGCGATGCCGTAAATTTCCTGATGACCGCTCAGCCGCGAACGCCCTGAGCTCAGGTAAAAAAAGAGGCCGGCGCTGTTGGGCGGCCAGCCGGCGATTTAGTGAGGAAGTATGGGGTCCCAGTCCAACGGAAATCCCATATAAATTATAATAAGAATAGGCGGCCAGCCTGCATGCCGAAGTGACGTAGATCACAGCGGGTAAATTTTTTTGATGCGGGCCGCTAAGTTTCTTGCGTCTTTGCACAACCGGGCCTATGGTCGCGCCCGCGCCCGAATGGCGCTATACTGTTTTCTGAGTGCCGATGTAGCTCAGTTGGTAGAGCAACGCATTCGTAATGCGTAGGTCCGCAGTTCAAGTCTGCGCATCGGCACCATCTCTCTCAATAAATTATCTGACCCTTTGGTTATGGATGGCGTTTCTTCGCATCCATCGTGGCCGGGTTCGCGTTATTCTTTGGCTGATCCCAGCTGATCCAAGAACCCATTCAAAGCTTAGGTCGCGGCAGTTACTTCCGCCTACAACTTAGGCGCTTAAGCACCATTTTATTCGCTAAGAAATTACAATCGAATCGCCGGCCTGCAGATCGAGGGCTTGGTTCGCGCGTGCGCGATTTGCGGCGATCTCTATGAGGCCCATTGAGTTCCGATGCCAGAACAATTTGCCTTCGGGAACGTCGGAGAATGTACGCGCATATTTCAACGTCCGGCCCGCTCCCTCTATCTCTTGATCGTCTGTTAAAGCCGACCCGCCGATCCCTGTCACAAGGTTCCCGTATGCGTCGATATAGATGATTTCGGCCAGATCGTCGGGCCAATCAACGCCGGGACGCGGCTCGGCTGGATCAATGACCGCCGTCTCCACATCTTCTCCAATCGCGGTCCATGCAGCGACCGGCGCAAACAAGTCGCGCCCATGAAAGGTCGCCGACATCATATCGGGTTGCCACGTAATCTGCCCCAGTGTCGCGCCGTCGATCCGGCGGTGGATCAACTCGAACAAGCCGTTGTTCGGCCCGACGAAAGTAACGCCGCCGCAATCGAGGACGACAGGGAGCCGCTCGCTGCCGACCCCGGGGTCGACGACACAGAGCCAGACATCTCCAAATTCGCTTTGCTGCGCGAGTGCCGCCAGCAAATAGGCGGCGCGTTTCGGATCACAGACGGGGGCGTCGTGCATAATGTCGACGACCGGCACCTCGGGTGCCCGTCGGGCCAGCACCGCTTTCATTTGCCCGACATAGGGCCCTTCGTAGCCGAAATCCGTATAGAGATAGATCATTCGCTCACTATGGCGGCATTAGGCCCAAAACGAAACCGCCCGGGACAAGCCCGGGCGGTTGAACCGTTCACTGACGAACGAGCGTCATTCGCGGCTGCCGAAGATCGACAGCATCCAGATGAACATCGTCACGAAACTACCGTAAAGAATGAATGCGCCGAAGATGGCCTTCCGGTTTTGAAGGTCTTCGGTATCGCCTTCGAAATAGGATTGCTTAATCGCCTGGGTCTCGTAAGCCGTCAGACCAGCGAAAACCAAAACGACGACGATCGAGAGCCCGAGGTGGAACAGGCCGCTTTTCAGCAGGAACATGTTCACCAGGATCGCCACCAGGATGCCGATGGTCGCCATCGACAGGAAGCGGCCCATCGTTGTGAGGTCCTTCTTCGTCGTGTAGCCGTAGAGGCTCGTGCCCGCAAAGGCCGCTGCGGTGATGAAGAAGACGCGAACGATGCTCTCACCCGTGTACGCATAGAACATGGGCGCCATCAACGCGCCCCACATAGCGGCGTAGAGCCAGAAAGCGCCCTGCGCCATCGCGGGGCTACCGCTAAACATAATCTTGCCGGAGAACCAGCCGAGACCCAGCACACCGATGAACAGAACCCATTTCATCGGGCCGAGTGCAACCGCCTGCATGATCGCCGGATTCAGCGCCACGGCCATCGCGATAATGCCCGTAAACGCGACGCCAAGCGCCATGTAGTTGTAAACGCTCAGCATATACTTGCGGAGACCGGCATCGATATCGGCATCGGTGCCTGCATATCCAGCCGTCTGCGCAAAACCTCTACTACGCGGATTCAAAGCCATTATTAAGTAACCCCAAATTGCTACGCTTCACTTGCTGAGAATATTGGGATTATAACAATCAATTGCAACAGTTTCCGCCACTAATCGTTCCGAAGCAACGGCGCGGCTTTAAGCGCGAGCGCGCGCCAAGTTCCGGCAAATCCGAGCGCTAATGTGATGCCCATCGCCAGTACAAGCGTCCAAAAGACCGGTAAAGCGGCGAAATCCCAGCGCATGTTCATAAACCTAACGACAACCGTCCAAGCGACGCCGCTGCCCAATACTGCCGCTATGAGCGATGCGATGAGGCCCAAAAGACCGGCCTCCGCCAAGAACGCGAGGAAAATCCGCCGCCGCGTCGCCCCTAAAACCTTTAACACGACCGAGTCGTACACCCGGCGCCGATGATCGGCGGCAATAGAGCCGCCGAGAACCAATATGCCGGCCAGAATTGCGATTGCAGCAATCCCGCGCACCGCGACGGCAAGGCTTGCGAGGATTTTATTCACATCCTCTAAGACTTCTTTGACCCGAATGGCCGTCACGTTGGGAAATTGCGCCACAACCGCGCGTTCAAGCGCCAATTCCTGGTCCGACGCGACTTGCACGGTCGCGATTTCGCTCTGCGGCGCGCGCTCCAAGAGGCCCGGCGAGAACACCATAACAAAGTTGATGCCAAGGCTGGTCCAATCGATACGGCGCAGATTCGAAATGCGGGCGCTGACTTCTTTACCAAGGACGTTCACCGTCAACGTATCGCCGACCCCCAATCCGAAGGCCTTGGCCGCCCGCGCATCGAAGGAGACCAGCGGTTCGCCCGAATAGTCGGCGGGCCACCATTCTCCGTCGGTAATTTGGCTGCCCGCGGACGGTGGTTTTCGCGCCCAGGTGAGCCCGCGGTCCCCGCGCAGAATCCAGGCAAAGTCCGGTGGCGGCGTAATTTCCTCGACAGGGGTCCCGTTCATTTGGGTAATCCGGCCCCGCAGCATGGGTACGCGCTGCACCGCGCCGACGCCCGGATGATTGGACAGCAATTCGTCGAACGCTTTCGTCTGTGTCGGCTGGATATCGATAAAATAGTATCCCGGTGCTTCTTCCGGCAAAACTTGTTGGATCTGGCGCTCTAAGTTGTGCTCCAGCAGCGCAACGGCGACCAAGACCGTCAGGCCGAGCCCAAGCGACAGAAGCGCGGCCGTTGTGGGCGCACCCGGTCTGTGCAAATTCGAGAAAGCCAAACGTATCAGAGGTTGGCGAATCCGCGGCAACCGTCGCAATCCGGCCACGATGGCGGCACCGGTCAAGCGGAATATGCCGAATACCAACGTCGCGCCGAGGATGTACCAAGCCGCCATATCCGGCCGGACAGCGGTGACAACCGCAATCGCACCGATCAACAGCGATAGAACGGCTAACGCAATATAAACTCGCCGGGGCGGGCGACCGGACAAGCGTTCCGCATCCGAGCGGAAGAGTGAAGTCGCACGGACTTCGCCCGCCAATCCGAGCGGCCAGAGCGTGAATATAGCCGCAACCAAAAACCCAAAAGCCGCCGCCGTAAATAGCGGGACGGGATAGAACCCAAATTCTGCCGTCACCGGAAGACGGCCTTCCAGGAGTGGCGATACGGCAACCGGTGTCAGCACACCGGCAATAAGACCGATGGTGATACCGATCGACGCCATCAGCCCAACCTGCAAAGCGTAGGTTCGAAATATTGTCGCGCTCGTCGCTCCCAGGCATTTCAAGGTTGCGATCGACCGAACTCGCGAGTCCATGAACGAGCGGACCGCATTCGCGACGCCGACACCGCCGACCAACAACGCTGTCAGGCCGATGAGAGACAGAAATAGCGCCACGCGGTCGACAAACCGTTGTATTCCCGGCGCCGCGTTCTCAACATCCCGAATGCGCCATCCCGCCCCTGGAAAACGTTCATCGAGTTTGGTGCGCCATTCGCCGAGAACCTCTTCCGGCGGCAAAGCCAAACGGTATTGATAGCGAATAAGACTTCCCGGCTGGATAAGTCCGGTGGCCGCAGTCGCAGCTTTCGAAACGATAACGCGCGGACCCAACCTGAATGCTTGCGTACCTCTGTCCGGTTCGCGGTCCAGAATGGCGGTCACGACGAACTCGGCGCCGCCAATTTTAAATGTCCCGCCAGGCGTCAGATCGAGATGCTGAAGGACCCGCGGATCGACGACCGCGCCCCATCGACCATCCTTTTTCTGTAAAGCTGCGCCCAAATCTGCGCCGTCGCGTAGGACGAGCCCACCATAAAGCGGGTAGGAACCGTCGACACCTTTCAACTCGACCAACCGTTGCTTCCCGCCGTCGAGACGTCGGGCCATGGTGCGCAGTTCGGATACCATTGAAATCGCCGCCGTGTTCTCGCGAAGCCATCCCAATTGCTCTTCGGAGGCCTGGCGGTGCGTGAACACCAAATCGACATCGCCGCCCAACAGCACCCGGCCTTCCGCTTTTAGGCCCGCTTTAAGTGCGGTGGCGACCGATCCCACACCCGCGACAGACGCGACCCCGAGCGCCAAGCAAGCGATCAGCACACGAAAGCCGCGAACCCCGCCGCGCAACTCCCGGCGCGCAAACTGCCACGCTATACGCCATTCATTCATCTATGCGGTGCTCGCTTGCGCCAAGGGTGTTTCCTCTTCGACGCGGCCGTCGACCATACGCAGAACCCGGTCGCAGCAATGTGCAATCGCCGGATCATGCGTGATCAGCATCAGCGTCGTACCCGCGCGTTCCGCCATGCCAAACATCAACTCGACGATCCGCGCGCCCGTATCGCCATCGAGATTGCCGGTCGGCTCATCCGCCAACAACAGCCGCGGTTCGACCGCGAACGCCCGCGCCAGCGCGACACGCTGTTGTTCACCACCCGACAATTGTCCGGGGTAGTGCTTCAAACGTTCCGCCAAACCGACTTCGGCGAGCGCCTCCCCAGCGCGTTCGAAAGCGTCCGCACGCCCCGCCAACTCCATCGGAACAGCGACATTTTCATGTGCTGTCATCGTCGGCACCAAATGAAAGGACTGGAAAACCACACCAACATGGTCGCGGCGAAATTCAGCCAAGGAATCTTCCGCGAGCGCGGAAATCTCCCGCCCGGCGACTGAAATTCGGCCAGAGGAGACCTGTTCCAGCCCGGCGATAACCATGATCATGGATGTCTTACCGGAGCCGGACGGCCCGACGACACCGACCGACTCGCCTTTCCCAACGGAAAGATCGATCCCTCGAAGGATGTTGATCTCGCCCGCATCGCTCTTAAGTGTAAGCTCCACCTCTTGGAGCCGGACCATCGGTTCAACCGCGGAAACCTGATTCATGCTCGTTCCGATTCAAACATTATGTACGAGGACGTTCGGACGTCTTGCAAAGTTACTCCGTCCATATGGCGAACATCCTCTCCAAATCAACGCTTTACTCGCCGTAACGCTTATCGCCCTGACCATTAATACGTCGGCAAGAGCCAATTCGGATGATATCCAAATTCTCGCCTTGGGCGACAGTCTGACCGCCGGGTACGGATTATCGCAGAGCGAGGCCTTCCCGACCCGCCTCGCCGCCGCGCTCCGCGAGAAGGGAATCGCGACGGAAATCGTCAACGCAGGCGTCTCCGGGGACACGACTTCCGGCGCATTGCAACGCCTCGACTGGCTCTTGGACAGACCCTTCAAACTCGCCATTGTCGAGCTCAGCGCGAACGACGCGCTGCGCGCTGTTTCGCCTGATCTCACGCGGCGGAATTTGGAGACGATCGTTCGGAAACTGAAGGCGACCGGTGCGACGGTCTTACTGGCGGGCATGAAGGCACCCCGCAACCTCGGGCCGGATTTTGCCAAGGAATTCGATCCGATCTTTCCCGAACTGGCAAAATCGCTCGATCTCCACTTCTATCCTTTCTTCCTCGATGGGGTTGCGGCCAATCCTTCCCTCAATCAAGGTGACGGCATGCACCCGAACGCAAAAGGTTTTGCAATCATCGTCGAACGCATGCTGCCGTTCGTCATGCGGGCTCTTGGAAAGGAATAGTTGTGAGTGAAACGAAGGACTTTCTGGTTGCGCATGCCAGTGCAGCCAAATGGCAAGACGCAGCCGCCGAGATCATCGTCAGCTTAAAAAACGTGACCGCGGAGCATCGCCTCGGCTTTCTTTACGTTACCGACGACTACGCCGACTCCCTGAAGGATATCTCTGTATTTTTAAAGCAAACCACCGGCGTTCCGCATTGGGTCGGTACAGTTGGCTTTGGCATTTGCGCACCGGCGACCGAGTATTTCGGTAAAGCGGCAATGGCCGTCATGATCGCACCGATTCCGGAAGACGCGTTCCGAACCTTCAACGGTGTGACAAGCGATGTCTCCGCTGTCGTCAACAATTTGCAGGAATGGATTGGCGATACGCCGCCGTTGATTGTCACCCACGCGGATCCGCGCAATCAGAATGTTCCGGAAATCATTGAAGACCTTTCACGCGAGACCAACGGCTTTCTGATCGGCGGCCTTACCGCTTCGCGCGGCGCGCATCCGCAACTCGCCGAAGACGTGGCGGAAGGCGAAGTCTCCGGCGTGATGATGTCCCTTGAAGCGGTCCCTGTTGCGGCCGCCTTAACGCAAGGTTGCTCACCCATTGGCGAAATCCACCGGATCACGTCCTGCGAGCAGAACATTCTCATCGAAATCAACGGAAAACCCGCGCTCGATGTCTTCAAGGAAGACATCGGCGAAATCCTCGCGCGAGACCTGAGCAAGGTCGCAGGGTATATTTTTGCAGCACTGCCTGTCAGTGGTTCCGATACGGGCGATTACCTTGTGCGAAATCTCACAGGTATTGACCCGGAACAAGGTCTGCTGGCCATCGGCGAATATGTCGAGCTGGGCGACCACATCATGTTCTGCCGGCGCGATCATGACAGTGCTGTCGAAGACATGCGACGTATGCTCGGCGACCTGCGCAAGCGGGCCGGCAATGCGCCAATCCGCGGCGGCCTCTATTACTCATGCTGCGCGCGTGGTCCCAACCAATTCGGCGAGAACAGTGAGGAGCTCGGTTTGATCGCCGAAGAACTCGGCGACTTTCCGCTCGTTGGTTTCTTCGCAAATGGTGAGATCAGCAACAATCGGCTTTACGGGTACACCGGCGTACTTACGCTGTTCCTGTAATCCGCCTCGCAGAAGGATATCGCCGTGATCCGTCTATTTGTCGGCATCCCGATTCCGGCGGACATCAGGTTGCGTCTATCCATGATGTCGGCAGGCCTGCCAGGCACCCGATGGGTAAACGAAGAAAACTATCACCTGACGCTCCGGTTCATCGGCGAAGTCGATGAAGGTCTCGCCGACGACATCGACGCTACTTTGGGCCAAATCGACCACGCTGCCTTCGAACTTTCGCTCGAAGGCGTGGGCTATTTCGGCAAGCCGAACGCCGCTCGTGCGGTCTGGGCTGGCGTCGCGAAGAGCGAAAACTTACTTCATCTGCACGCCAAGATCGAAACGGCGTTGCAACGTATGGGACAACCGGCGGAAGAGCGAAAGTACACCCCTCATGTCACGCTCGCACGGATGCGCGGTACGCCGAAGGCAAAATTGGACGAATATATCGCCGGACATATGGGGTTTGCAGCAGGACCGATCGCCGTGCGCTCGTTCACGCTTTTTTCAAGTTTCTTATCTTCCTCAGGTGCTATCTATACGCCCGAAGCGAATTACACTCTGGGATAAGAATGTCCGAAGAATTCGAGGCGCTGCTCGCGCGAGTGCGGGCCTGCACGATTTGCGCGGATGCGCTGCCGCTCGGCCCGCGTCCAATCGTCCGCGGCACACCTAAGGCCAAGCTGCTTTTGATCGGCCAGGCGCCCGGCACGCGAGTCCATGAATCTGGCATTCCGTGGAACGATCCCAGCGGCGAACGGCTCCGCGATTGGCTACAGATGTCGCCAGAGGACTTCTACAACGAGGATAAGATTGCGATCGTCCCGATGGGGTTTTGTTATCCCGGCGTAAACCCGAGAGGTGGGGACGAACCGCCGCGCCCCGAATGCGCACCGGAGTGGCACCCGCCGATCCTGGACAGCTTGCCGAATGTCGAACTGACTTTACTGATCGGCCAATATGCGCAGAAGCGCTACCTCGGCAAAGAACGAAAGAAAACGCTAACCGAGACGGTGCGCAACTGGCGGACCTATGGACCCGATTACCTGCCGCTGCCCCACCCGAGTTGGCGTAACAATATCTGGGTTAAGAAAAACGTGTGGTTTTCGGACGAGACTTTGCCCGCCCTCCGCAGCCGGGTTGCCGGCCTATTCCCCTGACGCCTCGGCCCCTGCCTCGAGCGCTTCCATATCGTCATCGGAAAACCCGAAATGGTGACCGATCTCATGGATCAGAACGTGCCGCACAAGACGTTCCATTGTCTCGCCAGTCTCCGACCAATAATCGAGCAAAGGACGCCGATAGAGAAAGATCATATCCACGTCCGGTGAGGGGTCCGAGACGCTCTTGTTCAGTAAGTCGATACCTTGGTAGAGACCCAATAGTTCGAAGCCCGATTCCAGTTCCATGGATCGGATGATCTCTTCGTCCGGAAATTCCTCGACCCGAAAGACGATCTCGCCGACTTCTGCACGAAGCACGTCAGGCAATTCGTCGAACGCCTGCAGGGCAAGGTTCTCGATATCGACGGCGGTCGGTGCAACGGTATTCATCGAATGGATCGGGTTGTGGTAGGTCTCATCTAAATATGGGAAGTTGTGCCGAAATCTGGAGAGGCGGCAAGATGGTTGAGAAACTCACCGAAGACGAAAGAAAAGCCGCATACGCGGAACTGAACGAGTGGACACCGGTGGAAGGCCGGGATGCGATCCAACGGAAATTCGTATTCTCGAACTTCAGCGAGGCGTGGGGGTTCATGACCCGCGTTGCGGTCGAGGCGGAACGCACGGATCACCATCCGGAATGGTTTAACGTCTGGGCGACCGTCGACATTACACTTTCGACACACGAATGCGACGGCCTCAGCATGCGGGATGTGGCGCTGGCGCGATTCATTGATAAGATTGCCTAGATCGCAAATCCGCTCTGGAGGCTGGCCGATGTCCTATTTGAAACGCCTATTCGTCCTATTCGCGCTGCTTTTTGCGATGCCGGCGACAGCCGACGAATTCCGCGAGGGTTTACGCGCTTTCCAGCTTGGGGAAAACGAGAAAGCCGCAGCGATTTTCCGCCAGCTCGCAGCCGGTCAAAACCGGGATGCGCAATTCATGCTCGGTGTCCTGCACGAAGGCGGCTACGGTGTCGACAAGAACCTAGTCGAGGCCGCAAGCTGGTATCTGAAGGCGGCCGAAGCCGGTCTCGCGTCCGCTCAATACAATCTCGGCATTTTCTACCAATTCGGCCAAGGCGTGCGGAAGAGTGCTGCTGAAGCCTTTGCCTGGCACAGCCGCGCGGCCCGCCAAGGTCATGCTTCGGCACAGAACAACCTCGCCTCGCTCTATTTCACGGGCGAAGGTGTTGCAAAGGATTCCGTAGAGGCCTGGAAATGGTACGAGATTGCCACGAAGAAATTGAAAGGCAACGCGAAGTCCATCGCCTTAAAGAACCGTGACAAGGTCGGCCAAGCATTGAGCGCAGACGAGCTTTCCGCCGCCAAACGGCGCGCCGCCGATTTTCGCCCCGTGCGGGAGTAGAACCTAGGTCGGCGCCAAGCGGATCGCGCTGTCGAGGCGGATCACTTCGCCGTTCAAAACCGGATTCGAGACCATATGCATGACGAGCGATGCATACTCGTCGGGCGTCCCGAAACGCGATGGAAACGGCAATGTCTGCGCCAGGCTTTCTTGAACGTTTTCCGGCAACCCCATCAACATCGGGGTCGCGAAAAGACCAGGTGCAATCGCGAGCACGCGAATACCGTTCCGCGCAAACTCCCGGGCGGCCGGCAGCGTCATCCCAACGACCCCACCCTTGGACGCGGAATAAGCCGCTTGGCCCACCTGCCCTTCATAGGCTGCAACCGAAGCCGTGTTCACGACCGAGCCGCGCTCGCCGTCCCCGTTTGGTTCGCGCATCATCATATCCGCCGCCGCGAGACGCATGATATTGAACGTGCCAATCAAGTTAATGTTGATGACGCGCGCAAACTGCTCGAGGTCCATCGGCCCGTCCCGGCCCACGATCCGTCCCGGCGTGCCGATGCCGGCACAATTGACGCAGATTGCCGCCGGGCCATGCGCATCGCGCGCAGCGTCGACCGCTGCTTTGCCCGATGCGGCATCCGAGACATCGCATTCGAACGCGACGCCCCCCACTTCGGCGGCCACCGCGTCCGCCGCCGCTTTATTGATGTCCAATACCGCGACTTTGGCCCCGGCCGTCGCCAACGCGCGCGCCGCGCCGGCCCCTAGCCCAGATCCACCGCCGGTGACGATGGCCGGCAATCCTTGTGCGTCCATCTCGTCCTCCCAAAACAAAAATTCGAAATTCGCCACGCGGTATAGCAGAGCGGAGCGGACGTTCCCATATCCTGTAGATGAGAAAAGAAGACGCACCTGATTTCGACAGCGCTCAAATGGCGCGAGACAGCGTCATCGTCGCACGAGGTTTCTGGCAAAAGGTCAAGCGGACGCTCGGTCAAATTCCCTTTACGCGGGAAGCCACAGCGGCCTACTTCTGCGCCCGAGACAAGGCGACACCCGTCTATGTGAAAGCTTCGATATTTGCGGCACTCGCCTATTTCATCGTGCCGGTCGACCTTATACCAGACGTGATAATCGGTCTCGGGTACACGGACGACATCACTGTTTTCTGGGCCGCGTGGCAGGCGATAAAAGGCCATATAACCGCGGAACACCGGGAGAAAGCTGCGGCCGCGTTGGAACAGTTACCGGGGTAAAGCAACCGCTGTGACGACGTAGCGTAGAGGCCCTCCCGGATCGATCGCGTCGAACGGATAGCACGTCACCAGGACCAACTGCGAGCCTGCGGAATTGATGCGCAGACGCGTGTGACGTATATCGGCGACAGCCGTCTCTGCAATTCGAAACGCGCGTGCCTTTCCCGACGCGTCGGTTAAGCGCAAGACCTCCCCCATCGAGATTTCCTCCAAGAAAGCGAAGTGCGTATCGCGATGGCCGGTCAACACAATGGTGCCGTCTTCATTCGGCGCCGCGCTTTCGTCCATATGCGCAGGACCGAAGGCAAGTGTCCGGCCGGAGGCACCCGCGAGAACCATTTGACGGATATCCCGGCCCGGCACCTCGAGAACGGCGATGGGTCTTGTATCCGCCCACGGCCACGGCGCGGCCTTCCCGCCACTTTTTGTCCGAGCCCAAGCCCGCTCGATCAATGCTTGTGCCACAATTGCCTTTCCTTGGATCCAAGCCGCTTCGCCCAGGAACAAGATGCCGATACCCGCCACCGCTACGGCGAAGCCACCGTATATTTGACGCTTCACGGCGCGGTCCGACGCCGAAGACACCAGAACAGGCCCGACAGCATAAGCGCGATCATTCCGATCAAACCGAGCATGGTCGCGGGTGTCGCCGTCGGCACGCCGAGCGAGACTGTCGGAGACGGTTGAGCCGATGCCACGCGGAGCGGCAATCCTTCGCCGGCAACACGATTCGTTGCCGTTTTATTGAACTGTCGTGTATTCGGAGGCGCCCATCCTTTCGGCGGGTTCGCTGGGACCGGCCGTCTCGCAAGCCCTTCTTCCGGCGGGCGTACGACGTTCTCATCAACTGCGACAAGGCTCGTGTAATCCGTCAGCAGTCCATGCCGCAAGGCGAGGTCCAAAACCGACAGGCGCACATCGTTCCGGTCCGCGCCGGCGCGCAACCGGCCCATCTCACGGTCCACCATGGCACGGGCCCAGAGCTTCGCGATGCCCTCGCCCCGCTGCGCCGATTCCAAACGCAGCGTGCTGCGCCAGTCCACTTCACCCAATCTGCCGGTCAGCGCGATCTCACCTTCCGCTTTTGGCAGACGCGCCGTCAAAACCAAAGGGTCGCCATGATACAAATCGGGAATGGGTGACGACGCGAGGACCGATGCGTCCGGCAATGGTAAGGCCGCTTTGATATCGACCAGCGCCGGCCTTTCCAATTTCGCGAAAAGCGCGGTCACCTCACGGCGAACCTGGTTGGTATCGGAGATATGAAGCGCCGCCCCTCGGCCGACACGTGCCGCTTCCCGCATGAAATGGCCGTTCGGGGCACTGCCGATAGCCACGGTGAACAATCTGCTATCGCCGACTTTCCGTCGCAATCGGGTCAACAGCTGTGCTTCGTTGCCGACCGCCCCGTCCGTCAATAAAACAATCTGTCGGAGCCGTTTCGCGCTTGCGGCGTCGTTCAACACTTGATCGAGCGCCGCGCCAATCTCGGTGCCGCCATCCGCTTCCAACGCAGCCACGAAGCTGCGGGCCGCATCCCTTGACGCATCGTCCGCCGGCCGGCTGGCCGCAAACAACCGGCGAGGCTTGTCCGAGAAGGCGATGATATTGAACTTGTCCGCTGCGCGCAGACGCTCCAGCCCAAACATCAGCGCTTCGCGGGCTTGTTGCATCGACTCGCCATGCATTGAGCCCGATGTGTCGATAATAAAAATGGCTTCACGCGGCTGCGGGGCCGTCAACGGCCGATACGACTTCGGGGGTACGATCATGGCCAATAGGTATGCGGCGCCGTCTTTCTCCTCGATAAAAAGCGACGGCTCCGGCTTGTTGGACGTCTCCAGCGTCCACTTGAGAACGAAATCGCGGTCCGCGACGACAGCGCCTGCCTTTAACGTTACGTCGTAGGTATTCTCTTTCGGCTCAGCGACCCGCAGCTTATGCGATGCACTCTCAAGCGATGCCAAGGGCAGGCCTGGTTCCAGAATCACGCGAATGGCCATGGGATTGCTTTTCGGTGCCGTTACTGAGCGGATCGGGAACGCCAGACGATCCACGTCGTCCGGCAGCGCTGGATCGGACACACCGCGCACGCCGTCTAACGTACCGGAAACGGGCAGATAGCGCGGCGTGACGGCCATGGGAAACCGGATCGAGTAACGTCCATCCTGATGTGTCACCGCCTGTTGATAGCCGAGTTCGACCTCGATCCGCCCGTTCGGCGGAATATTGGCAACGGACATGGTGAACAGATTCGGACGTTCCTGCTCCAATAAACTCGCTCGACGTCCGCTCGCCGCCGCCTCACGATATTTCTTCTTCGCCACCTGTCGTTCGGCAATCACACCTTCGATGATTCGACCGTCGACCCGAAGACGCATTCGGTCGACAGCTGCGTCCTCCGGTAAGGGAAATACATAAACACCCTCGACCCAGGCATCAGCCGGGTTCAGGAAGGTTTGTCGGACGATTGCTCGACCTGTAATGCCGTTGACCGCGATATCCGCCGTCCCCGCGATGACCGGTGCAGACACGCGCAATTCGGGCGATCCGTGTGGATGCAGGAACAGCCCATCCGTGCGACTGAGATCCGCACCGCGTGCCGGTACCGCCAAAGCGGCAACGAGTCCAAATGCGAAAAATAGAGCGGCACAGATCGCAGGCGCGTGGCGGACGGCGAGCGGCATCAATCGGGGCATGAATTTCAGTCTCCGCAGGATATGTCGAAGACCGAAGAAGGCCTGAGCAATCAGGCGCGAACGCGCTGTCTTTAGGGCAATTGCAAGATGAATTGCGGCAAGATCGGGGCGAAGGCTCCTCGCAGGCGGCTTACGCCGCCGCGTCAGGGGTTTGCGCGGCGTCCTTGTAGATGAACCCTTTCCGCGTGTTCGTCACGCGCTCGTGCAGCGCGACGGCTGCTGGCGCCATATCGTATTCAGGTGCGGGTTCCATCTCGAAATTGCCGAGCTTATCTTCGCCGCGGACAAGCGTCGCGGCATCGGGAACGCCCGTCACCTGACGGACACGCGGCGTCACGTAGCGAAGTGCGAGGCCGATCCGCCGGTCGTCCGAATGGTTCGGCGCGGAGGCGTGCGCAATGTTCACGTGATGAAGGGAGATTTCGCCGGGCGCCACAACGATATCCAGTGCCTTCGCTTCGTCCATCTCCTGTTTCATAACTTGGCCGCGCGTCAGGAGATTGTCTTTGTCGAACGTGTCTTCGTGTTCGACAGAGTCCCAGAGATGCGAGCCCGGCATCATCTTCATGCAGCCGCTCTCGACGGTCGACGGTGAAAGCGCCAGCCACGCCGTCACCACCTCATGACTGCTCAGCCCCCAGTAATTTCCATCCTGATGCCAGGAGACGAAGCCAGGGTCCCGCGCTTCCTTGATAAAGAGGCTGGTCTGCCAGCAGAGAATATCGGGACCGAGTATGTCCTCGACCGCATCCAGTATTTCCGGACGCCGGACGATATCCGCCATCCAGGTCTGCACGAGATGCAGTTTTTGACGCCGCCCGCCGTCCAGATACTCCGGATGGTCGCGCTCGAATGTTTCCAGCGCAGACCGGTAGGTGGCCGCCTCTTCTCCGCTCATCACGGGCACGGGATGGACGACGCCGTCACGGCGGTAAGCGTCGACCTGCTCTTGGGTCAGTCGTTTTGTCATAATGCGAAATATTGTCGACCGAACCGGCCCGGCGTCAAGTTATCCCGATGGTCATTGAACCCGGCGCGTCATGGGCGTAGGTTTGCGCTCTGCCTCGAACGAAAGCGCGGGCGGCCAACGCCCCGCGGAAGATAAGGAATTCGCGTTATGTCGTATATCGCCTCCCGGATGAGCCGGGTTAAGACATCCCCGACCATGGCCGTCACGGACAAGGCCCGAGAAATGAAGGCCGCTGGCGAAGACGTGATCGGTCTCGGCGCCGGTGAACCTGATTTCAACACACCGGAATTCATCCAGGAAGCCGCGATCAAGGCGATGCGCGACGGCAAGACAAAATATCCGCCGGTCCCGGGCATTCCGGAGCTGCGCGAGGCGGTCTGCCGCAAATTCGAGCGCGAAAACGGCCTCAAATATTCACCGGACCAGATTCAAATTGGCGTCGGCGGCAAGCAAATCATCTTCAACGCCATGATGGCGACCCTCAATCCGGGCGACGAAGTCATCATCCCGGCGCCCTATTGGGTAAGCTACCCGGACATGGTGCTGCTGGCTGAGGGCGAGCCTGTGTTCGTCGACTGCCCGCAGTCCGACAATTTCAAGCTGCAGCCGGCAGCACTGGAAGCCGCGATCACCCCGAAGACCAAGTGGATCATCCTCAACTCGCCGTCCAACCCGACCGGCGCCGGCTATTCCTGGGACGAGATGAAGGCGATCACCGACGTGCTGATGAAACATCCGCATGTCTG
>PAZH01000001.1 GCA_002716125.1 Rhodospirillaceae bacterium | reverse complement strand
TCCGTCAGCGCCAAGTGATCCAATCCGGGCCCAAAATACTCAACAAATTTCCCGACAACGCCGTGGGCGCGGAGCCGTTCCGTGACCGTCAAGACCGCATCCGTTGTCGTCGTGCCTTCCGGCAAGCGTCCAACGACACGTACACCCACCACATTCGGGATTAACATCGACACCGCCTGGCCCAACATGGCAGCGCCCGCTTCCAATCCACCCACACCCCAACCAAAAATACTAAGCGCATTTATCATGGGTGTATGACTGTCCATGCCAAGCATAGTGTCCGGATAGGCCCGGCGACGGCCATCGACCGCGTCCGACCAGACGACACGGGCGATATGTTCAACGTTTACTTGGTGAAGAATGCCCATGCCTGGTGGAATTACGCTAATATTTTCATATGTTTGCTGCGCCCACTTTACGAAACGATAGCGCTCGCCGTTCCGTTCGTATTCAAGCGCCATATTTCGCTGCAAAGCGTCGGGACGCCCGTGATAATCGACATTGACCGAGTGATCGATCACGAAGTCGATCGGCAAGCGCGGATTGATCTTCGCCGGATCGCCACCAAAGTCATGGACCGCATCACGCATTGCCGATAGGTCGACCAATAGCGGTATCCCCGACATGTCCGGCATCAGGATACGTACAGGATGGTACGCTACTTCGCGGACCATCGTCGGATCGCTCGTCCAGGCACCGAGGTCGCGAATATCGTCTTCATGGACGGCAAGCTTGTCGCAGTTTCTCAGCAGATTTTCGCCGAGAACCTTCAGCGATTTCGGCAGCTTTCCGAATCCGCCCAATCCGGACGCTTCCGCTTTAGCTAAACTGTAGTAGGTGACGGATTGTCCAGCGAGCTCGAAAGTCGCCTCGAAATCGGTGGGCGATGCCATTTCCGGGTCTCCTTACGTGGCGTAGCGCGTGTCGAGTTCCATGTATTTTGCGGTGTTGATGGCTTCCTCGCGATCGTCGAACGACGCCATTTGACCTTTCAGCGATTCCGTATGCCCTTCCGTCAGAATTGCTTCGGCAGCCTGCCGCATCACGTGCATCGCCGCGCGTTGCATGTCGCCCGGCGCAATCATCAGATTGAACCCCCAGGCTTCGAGTTTTTCCTTTGGGACGACCGGCGTTTTTCCGCCCCAGAACATATTCAGCAGCTTGGGATACGGCAGGTCGGTCGACAGTTTTTCGATTTGTTCGACCGTTTGCGGTGCCTCGATAAAGGCCATATCCGCACCCGCTTCCATATATTTGTGCATCCGCTCGACAGCGCCGTCATACCCTTCGACCGCCAACGCATCCGTACGCGCGATAACGACGAGATCCGGGTCGGTCTGATTTTCCTTGATGGCCCGAATCTTGGTTGCCAGTTCTTCCGCCGGCACGACGGTCTTGCCGTCGAGATGGCCGCACCGTTTGGGGAAGACCTGGTCTTCGATGTGAAAACCCGCAACACCCGCGCGCTCAAACCCTTTCAAAGTGTGCAGCGCATTCAACGCATTGCCATATCCGGTATCGAAATCCGCTATCACGGGAAGATCGACCGCGTCTACGATCTGCTCGAGACGTTCGGTGATCTGTACCGGGTTGATCAGCCCCATATCGGGTATGCCCGTACTCCGCGCAATGCCGCCACCCGTGGCGTAGAGAAGACTGGCACCGGCCGCCTGCGCAATGCGTGCCGACAGACCGTCATAGACACCTGGAACCAAGATCGTTTTGCCGGAAGCGATCATCTCTCTCAATTTCGTCGTCTTGCGCATGGCGCCCTCCTTGAGCGAAATTCGTGCGGCTTGCCCTCGGCGGGCCGACCACTCATTTAATACCCTGACTATGCGATATATTTGTCAAAACACTTAGTACCAGCGATAAGAAAAAAGTAATGGATGTAGCTGTAAATAAATCGGTCGAGGTCCACGCTGGGAGCGTCGACTATCAGACGTTCGGGGCGAACGACGCGCCCAAGACGATTGTACTACTGCACGCCTCTGCGACCGGCGCTTGGAGTCTCGTCCCCCTCGCGGCGCGTTTGAGCGAAACCTATCGGGTCTTCGTGCCGAATTTGGACGGTTACGGCATGAGTAAGCTCGACTGTGCACGATGCCCGGCCACGTTCCGTCACGTCCAAACAGTCGAGCGATTCTTACAAGCGCTCGAGATCGAAAGCTTTCACCTCGTCGGGCATTCGATGGGCGGCCTTATCGCGCTTCGCGTCGCGCGCCGTGCCCGGTTCGATTTGCAAAGTCTGACGCTCATCGAGCCGATGGCCTTCGGTGTGCTCGATCCCATCACCGACAAAGCCGCCATCGATTACGACCGGAACATGATTAACGATTTTTTATCCGCAATCGAGGCCGGGTCGCTTGAAGAAGGCTTGTCCGTATTCACCGAACGCGTAAGCGACCAAAAATGGGCCGATTTATCCGACCGGGCGCGCGTCGAGCTGATGGCCGTGATTCCGCAGATTGTCGAAGAAGCGCCGCTGGTATCCTGCGATGACCTAACCGGGGATGATTTTTCAGGGATCGAGGTGCCGACCTTTTTGATCGGCACAGAAAACGGCCCACCGCCGGCGGCGCCCATTATCCAGCGGATTGCGGCGGCGATCCCAGACGCCGAGGCTACGCAGCTGGCCGGCGCCGGGCATATGGCCCCCATCACCCACACCGCAGACGTGGGAGATGCAATCAGCGGCTTTTTAAAGCGCTCGGCCGCTTAGACGGGCGGGTCGAGCGACACGCGTTCGTTCAAGGCGTCTTTGTCGAATCCGGCCACCATCTTGTACTGCTCGGCAATCGCCGCCAATTCGTCCGGGCGGATGACCGCATGCAGATCATCGAACCCGTCGGGTGCGCGCTCCTCCGCCAGCTGCATCACTTGGTCAGGCCCGTTGCCGCGATTGGCGAGTACGATCTTGTTCGTCGGCGGCCGGCGTTCGGCCTCGTAAGCCTGAAGTGCGGCTTCCGGATCGTCATGTGTCGCGAGGTGCAGTGCGATCACCCGGCCATCGATGATCGCTTGCGACGCGCCGTTGGAGCCGATCGGATACATCGGGTGCGCGGCATCACCGAGAAGCGTTACACGTCCGAAACTCCACCGATCGAGCGGATCACGATCAACCATCGGAAATTCATAAACGGTCGTCGCCCCGCGAATAATATCCGGCACCTTGATCCAACCGAAATCCCAATTTTCGAACTTGGAGAGGAACTCGCTGGTGTCGACCGTGCGGTTCCAATCTTCGCGCCGCCAGGTCTTTTGATCGTGGATTCGGAGCTCCGCAATCCAATTGATCAAAGAGCGGCCTTCTCGTTCCGCGGCGCGGCTGATCGGATAACAAACGAATTTCTGATCTTCGTGACCGGCCATCACCATCGAGCGGCCAGACAGGAAGGGCGCCCCTTCCGTCGTTGCCCGCCAGAGCACGCAACCGCTCCAAACCGGGTCGCCTTCGTCCGGATAAAAATGGTGCCGCACAACTGAATGAATCCCATCGGCCGCAATCAAAACGTCTCCGGTGACAGATTCGAGCGTCTCCCCGGTACTCCGTTGACGGAAATGCGCCGTCACCTGATCGCCCGACTGGTCAAATCCCGTGAGCTCGTGATCCGAGATAATCCGCTCATCCCCGAGGCGGGCTCGTGCCGCCTCCAGCAAGATCATTTGCAGCGCCCCCCGGGCAATCGAGAATTGCGGCCAATTGTACCCGGCGTGCAGCCCCCGATCCTCCTGCCAGATCTGCTGACCGTGACGGTTGGCATAAACCAACTCCCGGGTCTTGATGCCGACTGCTGCAAGCTCGTCCTGCAGTCCCAATTCGGTTAGCTCTCGGACGGCATGCGGCAACATATTGATGCCGACGCCAAGCGGTCGAATTTCAGGCACAGCCTCGAAAACAGTCGCCTCAATTCCCGCCTTCTGAAGGCTGAGCGCCGTCGCCAGCCCGCCAATTCCACCGCCGATGATGAGCACATGCATGGCGACCTACCCCGATAGTTTCATCCGCTTGGCGATGATTTGTAGCATGATTTCGTTCGAACCGCCGCCGATAGCGCCGACTTTCATATCGCGATAGGTGCGGCTGATCCGGTTCTCGTGCATGAAACCTTGGCCGCCCCAGAACCTTAGGCATTCGCCCGGAATCCATTCGGCCAGGCGCCCCATCTTGTACTTCGCCATTGACGCTAAGGTCGTAACGTCTTCGCCCGCGACGTATTTCTCCGTCGCACTGTGGAGGAGGGCCCGCAGCGCCTCGACCTCCGTCTGCATTTCCGCAATTCGAAAGGCAACGAACTGGTTATCGATCACGGCTTTTCCGAAGGCCTGACGATCACGCGTGTACTCGATGGTCGTATCCAGCGCATCCTGCATAATCCCGAGCGAGCGGGCGACGACATAGAGGCGTTCTTCCTGAAACTGCTCCATTTGGTAGATGAAACCGCGCCCTTCCTCACCGATGAGGTTCGACGCTGGCACGCGGACGTCATCGAAGAAGATTTGCGCCGTATCGGACGAATGTAGACCGAGTTTTGAGAGTTTGTGCCGCGTAATACCATCGGACGTCAGCGGCACGACGATAAGCGATTTATTGCGGTGGGGACCATTCTCCTCGCCGGTATTCACCAGCATACACATCCAATCGGCTTGAATGCCGTTCGATATCCACATCTTTTGACCGTTTATGACGTAGTCGTCGCCATCCCGGCGCGCGAAACTCTTTACGTTGGCGACGTCCGAACCCGAGCCGACTTCGGAGACGCCGATACATCCGACCAGATCACCCGCAAATGTGGGCGCCAACCATTCTTCACGGAGCGCGTCGCTGCCATACTTCGCCAACGCCGGAATACACATGTTGGTTTGGACACCGATGGCGGTCGAGACGCCGTAGGCGTGGATCCCGCCCATCTCTTCTGCACACGCGACCTCATAAGAATAGTCGAGGTCCAGACCGCCATAATCGGTCGGACGTGAAATGCCGATCAAACCGGCATCTCCCAGCAGCTTCATCACATGATGTGCCGGGAATTGGCCCGCTTCTTCCCATTCATCGACATTCGGATTGATTTCTTCATCGACAATTCGCCGCGCGGTGCGCCGCAGCTCGTCGTGTTCGTGCGTCCACTGCATCATTCGTCTCCGGTCTTTCGTCGAGCAAACATGTATCGCCGTCCACGAAGCTGCAAATGGCAATTTTGACGCATATCGTCATTGACAATTTATCAACAAATTATCAATATCTCGTAAAATTAAATTCAGGAGCGATACCATGGACGGGAACGGCGCAATGAAATCGGGCTGGCAATTTTGGATCGATCGAGGCGGAACATTCACGGATGTCGTCGCCAAGAAGCCCGACGGCGAACTCATCACGCATAAGCTCTTGTCGGAGAATCCGGAAGCCTATCGCGACGCGGCGGTTCAAGGTATCCGCGACCTCCTCGGAATCGCCAAAGATGCGCCGATACCGGCGGGGCAGATCGAGGCGGTCAAGATGGGGACCACCGTTGCCACGAACGCGCTGTTGGAACGTAAAGGCGACCGCACCCTTTTGGTCACGACAGCCGGCTTCAGGGACCAGCTTCGCATCGGATACCAAGCCCGCCCCGACCTTTTCGCGCGCGAGATCGTCCTGCCCGAAATGCTTTACGAAAACGTGGTCGAGATCCCGGAACGCGTCTTGGCCGACGGCACGATCGAGACGCCGCTCGATCTCGACGCGGCCCGGACCTTATTGCAGCAAGCTTTCAACGAAGGTATCCGCGCGGTAGCTGTCGTATTCATGCACGGGTATCGCTTCCCGGATCACGAATTGAAAGTCGCCGAACTGGCGCGCGAGATCGGCTTCACACAAGTCTCGACCAGCTATGAGACCAGCCCGCTTATGAAGTTCGTCAGCCGGGGCGACACCACGGTCGTGGACGCCTATCTCTCGCCGTTATTGCGCCGCTACGTCGATCAGGTCGCGGCCGAACTCGGTAACACGCGGCTGATGTTCATGCAGTCGAACGGCGGTTTGACCGACGCGAATCTCTTCCAAGGTAAGGACGCTATCCTGTCCGGCCCCGCAGGCGGGATCGTCGGCGCGGTCGAGACCGCCGCACAGGCCGGATTTGACCGCATAATTTCCTTCGACATGGGCGGTACATCCACGGACGTCGCGCATTATGACGGCGAATACGAACGCGCATTCGAGACGCTCGTCGCCGGTGTGCGCATGCGCGCCCCCATGATGATGATCCATACCGTCGCCGCCGGCGGCGGATCGATCTGTTTCTTTGACGGTTCGCGCTATCGGGTCGGCCCGGAAAGTGCGGGCGCCAATCCAGGGCCCGCTTGCTATCGCCGCGGCGGTCCGCTGACGGTCACCGACTGCAACGTTATGCTCGGCAAGCTGCAGCCGGACTTCTTCCCGAACGTGTTCGGCCCGAACCAGGACGCGCCCCTCGACGCCGACGTCGTCCGTCAGAAGTTCGAAGCCTTAGCGCAGGAAATTCAGACCGCTACCGGCGACCATCGGTCGCCCGTCGAGGTCGCGGACGGTTACTTGAAGATCGCGGTTGAGAATATGGCGAACGCCATTAAGAAAATATCGGTTCAGCGCGGTTATGACGTCACGGGATATACGTTGAATTGCTTCGGCGGGGCGGGCGGCCAGCACGCTTGCCTCGTCGCCGACGCTTTGGGCATGACCAAAGTGCTCATTCACCCCTTCGCCGGCGTCCTGTCCGCCTACGGCATGGGCTTGGCGGATATTCGCTCACTCCGGGAACGGGCGGTCGAGGCGACCTTGGAAGACGGCGCCATGGCCGATTTGAATTCGATGCTCGACACCCTTGGTGCGGAAGCGACCGAGGAGTTGACCCGACAAGGTATCGACGACGCACAAATCGAAGTGCTGCGCCGGGCGCATCTGCGCTACGAAGGGACCGACACGCCGCATCTGATCGATGTCGGTACGCCGGCAGAAATGCAGAAGCGCTTCGAAGACGCGCACCGCCAACGCTACGGCTTCATCATGCCCGAAAAGGCATTGATCATCGAAGCGGCAGCTGTCGAGGCCATCGGTATGATGACCGATACCGAAGAGAAAGAGCTCGATAACGAAAATACGGCAACGGCGGAGTCGTTGGCGGAAGTTGCCGCCTATATGGCCGGCGCCGAACACGGCACGCCAGTCTACGATCGCGACACCTTTGCGCCAGGCACAAAGATCGTCGGACCGGCGGTGATCCGCGAACAAACGGCGACGACCATCGTTGAGCCGGGCTGGAGCGCCGAGCTGACACCGAAAGGACACCTCGTGCTTGATCGGGTCGTCGCTCTTGAGCGCGAATACGCGATCGGTACGGAATGCGATCCGGTCATGCTGGAAGTCTTTAACAACCTCTTCATGTCGATCGCAGAGCAGATGGGTCTGACCTTGGAGAACACAGCGTTCTCCGTGAACATTAAGGAGCGGCTCGATTTCTCCTGCGCAATATTTGATCCGGACGGCATGCTGGTCGCGAATGCACCGCATATTCCGATCCACCTCGGATCAATGAGCGAGAGCATTCGGACAGTCCTGCGCGAAAACGCAGGTAAGATGAAGCCGGGTGACGTTTTCGTCGTAAACGCCCCTTACAATGGCGGTACGCACCTGCCAGATGTCACCGTCATCACGCCGATTTTCGACGACGCGGGAGACGATATTCTGTTCTTCGTCGCGAGCCGCGGCCACCACGCGGATATCGGCGGCATCACACCCGGCTCCATGCCGCCGGACAGCAAGGTCGTCGAGGAAGAAGGTATCCTGTTCGACAACTTCATGCTGGTCGACGGCGGCGAGTTTTTGGAGGACAAACTACGCAAACACCTCGCCGATCATCCTTATCCGGCTCGGAACCCCGATCACAACATCGCGGACTTGAAAGCACAGATCGCGGCCGGCGCCAAAGGCGTCCAGGAAGTCCATAAGATGATCGACCAGTTCGGTCTCGATGTCGTACATGCGTACATGCGGCACGTACAAGACAATGCGGAAGAGCAGGTTCGTCGGGTTATCGACGTCATGCAAGACGGTGAATTCACCTATCCGACCGATGAAGGTGCTGAAATTAAAGTAAAAATTTCCTTCAACAAGGAAAAACGATCGGCCACGGTCGACTTCACAGGTACGAGCGATCAAAGACCTTCGAACTACAACGCACCGTCCGCGGTGGCGCGTTCAGCGGTCTTGTACGTGTTCCGATGCTTGGTCGACGACAAGATCCCACTCAATGAGGGATGCTTGAAACCGATCGATATCATCATTCCGGAAGGTTGCATGCTCGCACCGAAGTATCCGGCGGCGGTGGTGGCCGGAAATGTCGAGACCAGCCAGGTCGTCACGGACACATTGTTTGGCGCCCTTCGGGTCCAAGCAGCGAGCCAGGGCACGATGAACAACGTCACGTTCGGCAACGAACGCCACCAGTACTATGAGACCGTCTGCGGTGGTTCGGGCGCCGGCCCCGATTTCGATGGCACTTCCGCCGTCCACACGCATATGACCAACACGCGCCTCACGGACCCCGAGGTCCTGGAGTGGCGCTATCCGGTCGTGCTTGAGAGCTTCGGCATCCGCCACGGCAGCGGCGGTGCCGGCCGGCACACGGGCGGCGGCGGGACCTTGCGCCGCATCCGCTTCCTGGAGGATATGGAAGTCATCATCCTCTCGAATCACCGGATTGTGCCGCCCTACGGTATGGCGGGCGGCGCCCCTGGGGAGTGCGGGCGCAACTGGGTCGAACGAACCGACGGCAGCCGCGAGGAAATGACCGCGATGGACAAAAGAAGCGTAGCGGCAGGCGACGTTTTCGTCCTCCAGACCCCGACGGGCGGCGGGTTCGGTCCGGCAACGGAGCGAGTCGAACCGCTGCCGGAAGCTGCGGAATGACGGGCAAAACAAAGAACCGTATCGTCTCCTCGGCGCATCTTGTCGCCGAGGAGGCGGCGGAGACGAGTGAACTTGAATATGGTCTTTGTGTTGCGACGAATGCCTTCAACAGATGGATCGTTCGATGCATGGCGGCAGCGGGGGTACCTGATCTCGGCCCGCTCGACGTATTGGTCTTGCACACGGTGAACCATCGCGACCGACCGAAAAAGTTGGCGGACATTTGCTTCACTTTGAACATCGAGGATACGCATACCGTCAATTACGCCCTCAAGAAGCTTTTGAAACAGGGTTTGGTGACCGCCGACCGGCAAGGCAAGGAACGCCTCTATGAGACGAGCGAAGCCGGCCGCGACGCCAGCACCCGATACCGGGAGGTCCGCGACGCGTGCCTCATCGAAACCTTGACCGCGCTCGGCACCGTCGACACAGAGGAAATCGGCGATGCCGCGCGCGTTCTGCGCGCGCTCTCCGGCCTCTACGACCAAGCCGCCAGGGCGGCGACCAGCCTTTAGGTGCCCTAATTTGGACCAATCCTTCGCATATACGGATTGTGACAAAAACTTGAACCTATTGGGGTGACGTCTTAAATATGCGGTGCAAATTCGCTTTTATTTGGGGCAAACGGTGAATTTCATCTGGAAAATTCGCGTTTTTTGCGCGGCACTCTTATTGACGCTCGGCCTGACCGGCGCGGCATCTGCCGCGGGCGTGCCGAAGGATGGGGTGCTCGCGTTTGATATCGTTCGCAATGGCGAGGCGATTGGGACGCACACCTATCGCTTCGATCGTTCCGGCGGCCGAACCGAAGTCCGCATCAAGACCGATATCAATTTCCGGCTCTTTTTTATTCCCGTCTATCGCTTCGAGCATGAATCAAAAGAAGTTTGGCAGGACGGAAAGCTCGATTCGCTTGAATCGAATACCAACGAGAACGGCACACCGGTGAAACTGCAAGTCCATCGGGACGAAGATTCTCTCATGGTCTATGGCGAAGACGGCAATCTCCATGTCGACCGCGAAATTATTCCCGCAAGCCTTTGGAACCGTCTCGTTCTAGACCGCAGCCAGACCCTGACCACGATCTCGGGCAACGTAAAGAAGTTCGAGGTCGAGTACGTCGGCGAAGCCGAGTTGGATGTTCGGGGGCAAAAGGTTACGACCCAGCATTTTCGACTGACCGGCGAGTTCGAGCGCGAGCTCTGGTATGACAAGGACGATGTGCTTGTCGGCGTTCGCTTCGAGGCGAGCGATGGCTCAACCGTCGCCTACGTTCTCAAGTAATTCCCAGACCTAATCCTGATCCTGTCCCAGCAGAAGCGACAGCTTCTCCTTGGGCGGCACAATGTCAGTGACGAGATCCCGCAGCAGGCGCTTATTCGTGAGCGGCCCGACCGTAACCGGCGTCGTGCCCAGACGTTCCGTACAGGCATACACCGTTTTGCCTTCCACCTTCACCATACACTCCTTACAGGTGTTGGCGTTGGTACAGCTGTAGCGGATCGCGAGGGAAGAATCGACATTGGCGCGGACCCAGATGAGCGCATCTAAGACTGACATCCCCTCCCGATACGGAACTTCAAAATCCTCAAAGACGGGGGCTTCCGCCGGCCCGCCTCGCTGTACTTTCAATTTCGCCGTATCCTGTGTCATTCGGCTGCCTCCAGCGGCATCAATTCGTAGGACTTCTTAACGATCGGTGTCGGTTCCAGCGAAAGGGCGCCATCCTTCAAAACGGTCACAAAATTGAACGCCTGCTCCGGATCCGTGCGCGGATAATCGTCCCGCTGATGGGCCCCGCGGCTTTCCGTCCGGCGTTGCGCGCCCAGAATTATCGTCTCGGCGACCAGTAACGAGTTCCGCATGTCGAACCAGTCCTGCATCGATAAAGCATATCGGTGATCGCTCTCGGCCGGATGCTCGCCAATCTCGCGCCGCATCTCTTGAACGCGCGCCAGCGCCGTATCGAGTTGTTCTTGCGTCCGCAGCAAGCCGACGTCACGCCACATCAATTCCTGCAGTTCGACAAGCATACCGGCCAAGCCCGGCCCCGACCGCGCCGCGGCGACGTCTCGGCTTGCCGATATTTCTTCCAATGCCGCGGCGGCGGCCGCGTCGGTCCAACCGGCCTCGCCTCCCGCCAACTCCGCGGCAAACCGTCCCGCCCGCTCGCCAAAAACGAAGGCTTCGGGAATCGCGTTGCCGGACAACCGGTTGGCCCCATTTGCACCGCCCACCGCCTCACCAGCCGCGAATAGACCGGGCACCGACGTTTCCATGTGTGTGTCGACCCGAACACCGCCCATGTGGTAATGCGCGATCGGCGAGACTTCGATATCGCCCTTCGTGAGATCGATTCCATTCGTCGCCAATCGATCGATCACCGGCCCAAACGCCGCCCGAAGTTCCGCTTCGGGAATATGTTGAAAGCTGAGAAAAGCCCCGCCCGCGGGCGATCCTCTGCCGGCCGCAACTTCTTGCAAGATCGCAAAGGAAGCGACGTCACGAGGTGCGGTGTATTTGTCCGTAACCTCGGCATGACCGTATTTATGGACGAATTCCTCACCTTCGCTATTCAGCANGCGGCCNCCGAGCTTGTAACGGAAAGGGTCCCACATGATCGGATCCATACCCACCATCCGCGGGGCNAGATGTCCGATCGGGAAGAATTGGACGAATTCCATATCCACAAGATCAGCACCGGCCCGCAATGCCANGGCGTATGAATCACCGCCCATATTGACCGATGCACTGTTCCGGCGATAGAGGCGCGTCAAACCGCCCGCCGCCAGGATGACCGCTTTGGCCGAAATCTTGACGGCTTCACCCGTCTCCATGTTGAGGCCGACCGCACCAACGACTTTGCCGCCGTCAACAACGACACTGGTGATCGTCAATTCACCGGCCCGGCGCAAATTTTCGGCACGGCCCACTTGTGTGCGCAATGTTTTCGCGACCGCCGGCCCTGTATTGAGGAAATCGACATAAACGCAGCGCTGTACTTGGTGACCCGGCGCCATGACCTGCTTGATATGGTCGTCTTCGCGCGCCCATCCGACCTTCCAGCCTTCCATTTCGCGAATGCGTACCGGCGCCTCTTCGCAAAGCACGGCAGCCAGTTCTTCATTGCAGAGACCGCGCCCCGCTTCCAAAGTGTCGCGCAAATGATGCGTCCAGTGATCCGGTTCCTGCTCGCCGACCGCGGCCGCAACTGTCATCTGCGCCATGATCGTCGCCCCGCCGCGGCTGATCAGGCTCTTATCGACCAATACGGTATCGGCGCCATTGCGCGCGGCGGATATCGCGGCGTACATACCGGCGCCGCCTGCGCCAACCACCAGCACGTCGGTTACAACATCGGCTGTCATGATCTCAATCGAATTCCTCTACGATCGCGCGGATTTTAACTCGTCGTTCGTCCGGCGGAAAATCCCCAGCACCCCGGTGAATAGTCGACCGCTGGTCCCAAATCAACAGGTCACCGACAGACCAATGATGCGTGTAGATATTCTCGGGACGGGTCGCGTGCGTGATTACTTTCTGTAAAAGCGCTACGCTCTCCTTGAGCTCAAGCTCGCGGAACTTTCGGGTGTGCGTCTCGTTGAGATACAACATTTTTCGGCCTGTGGACGGATGCACAGAGACAGTCGGATGCACCGCATCGTTCGTCTTTTCTTCCTGATCGTCGTCGAGCGCATTCTCATACATCGAACCACCGGGTCCAGCGCCGTGGCGGTGCAATCCCGTCAACCCGCTCATTCGGGACTGCATATCCGCATCGAGCGTGTCGTAGGCGTTGCACATATCCGCAAATATCGTCGAGCCGCCCCGCGACGGCACTTCAAAGGCGTGTAACATGCCAAGTTCCGGAGGGTCTTGGGTATAGCTACCGTCGGAGTGCCATGTGCTTGCGCGAACCACGCCAAAGGGATCGAAACTGCCATCTTCCGCAACATTTGTGAGCCAGGACAGGTCCGGGAATTCGTCGTGACGGTACTTCCGCAGCACGTGTTCCTGCAACGGCCCGAACTTTCGGGCGAAAGCGCGAAACACGGCGACCGGTAGCGGCTCACCCTTAAGGACCAAAACCTTGTACTCACCGATAGCCGCAAGAATCGTATCACGGAGCGCCTCGGTCGGCGGTTCTAAAAAGTCGACCCCTTCGACCCTCGCGCCGATGGTTGCGCCTAAAGGAACGATGGAAATATTTGCCATATCCCGCACTCACGCTTCGGAATGTTGGTCGCGCTACTTGTCCGCAATCGGCGATATCTTCCCGCCATCCACCAGGAACTTACCCGACCCGTAACCCGCGGCTTCCGGGATCGTCATGATGCGATGATAATCGTTCCCATCGATCGGCTTGCTCTTGGGCAAGACCGTAACAATCTCGCGGTCCGCCGTGACCGCCATCGCGTCTTCGACGGTCTTATTGAGTTCAAGTAGCTCCAAATTCAGGCGTGTTGGAAACATCACATTCCGTTCGTCGCGCTCACCGGCCTCGATAGCACTTGGCGGCCGTACCCAGACGGACTGAACGGACTCATTGCCGTCATGCGCCGCGTGTTGCCGGCGCGGCATCCGTGCCAGGAAGAAGTGGGTGTCGAACCGTTTCGGCCGCCCCTCCGGCGTGATCCAATGCGCGAAATAGGCCAAGCGATCGCAGCAAAGGACCAGGTCCTCTTTTTCAACGATCTCGCCCCACTCGACATCTCCCGCATTCAACGCGGTATGATACTTGTCGTAGAACGCTTGCGCCTCATCGCCTTCCAGCACCGTGTCGACACTCGAATGACGGGCTAGAACGACGCCGCATTCTTCGAAAGTTTCACGCACACCGGCAATTCGAAGAGCGGCTTCTTCCGTCGAAAGTCCCGCGATCCCATCGCACCGGGACAGGAGGCGGTCTTCAGAGTCTTCCGGGTCGACGAGACCGCCCGGGAAAACCAATGCGGACGCAAAGTGCATACGATTGCTGCGCTCCACCATAAACACCTCGATCCCATCGTCCGTATCGCGGATCAACAGGACCGTCGCCGCCGGTACCGGCGTCGCCGGAATCTTCTTCTCGTCTGCCATGAAACCTCTCTAAAAGCCTCTCTAAAGCTAATCCGCCGCGCCGGTGATGCAAGTGGATTGGCGGTGCGCGATCAAACAATGAACTGGGGTCTTTGCCCGGACGTGCTATGTATTTGCTCAAACGACACACACTATTGGGAAATCAAACATGCCCAACGATTCAACGCATCCATCTCAGCCCGGACTTACAACGAGCGAGACCATCGAAACCCTGCTCCAACGCCGCAGTATTCGTAAATACAGCGATGCTCCGGTTACCGACGCGCAGGTCGACGCGATTCTGCAAGCCGCCTTTCGCGCGCCAACATCGTCCAACATTCAATCATACACGGTCATCACCGTCCGCGACCCGGAAACCAAGCAAAAGCTCTCCGTGCCGGCGGGCAATCAAAAACACATTGTCGACTGCCCGGTCTTTCTCGCGTTTTGCGCCGACCTCACCCGCCTGGAGCATGTCCTTCGAGAGCGCGGCCACACGCTTGAGGACAATAATCTTGAAATCGGGCTGGTCTCCTCGATCGATGCGTCACTTGTCGGCATGTCTGCCTATCTCGCGGCAGATTCGCTCGGCATCAAAGGTGTGATGATTGGCGCGGTCCGAAACGATGCCGTCGAAATCGCCGAAATTCTGGAACTACCGAAATTTGTCTATTGCGTCTTCGGCATGTGTCTCGGTTATCCGGCGGAAATGCCACAGCAAAAGCCGCGTATGGACCAAAATTTCACCGTCCATCGGGAGAAATTCCAGCCGGAGAAAATCGCGCCCTCGGTTGAAGCCTATGACCCGGCGCTCCGTTCGCATTACGAATCGATCGGGAAGGCGACGACGCCAGATTCATGGAGCCACGACATGGATAAGAAATTCCATCCGCAGCTGCGTGATGGCCTTCGCGAACAACTAAAGAAACAAGGTTTCGACTTTAGATAAGCCGCCGGTTCAGGCCGCGATATCGCCGCTGCGACCGGATTTGCTCTCAAGGAATCGCCGGACTTCGGGATATTCGGCGTTCTGCAATTCCTCTGTCGCCCCCTGCCATCCGATACGGCCGTCGTGCAGCATCGCCATCTTATTCGAAATGCGCTGTGCGCCGGTCATATCACTGGTAATGACGAACGACGTCGCGCCCAGTTCCTGAACGCTCTTCAAAATCATGTCGTAGATGATGTTGCACATGATCGGATCGAGGCCCGCCGTCGGTTCGTCCAGGAACAAGACCTCGGGATTCGTCGCAATCGCGCGCGCCAGACCGACACGTTTCTGCATCCCCCCCGACAGCTCCGCTGGATAAAGATCGCCCACTTCGGGTCCCAGATTTACGATCGACAGCTTATCGGCCGCCATCTCACGTGCATCGCGCTCCGAAATTTGACCCCCCTGCAGCTGTTTGAAGGCGATATTCTGCCACACCGGCATGCCATCGAAGAGACCGCCGTACTGGAACAGCATACCGAAGCGGTCGTCGAACGCGCGCCGCTCCCGCCCCCGCATGCGTCGAACATCCTGTCCGTCGATTTCAACCGTTCCACTGTCCGGCCGCACCAAGCCGATCATAGACTTCAGGAGAAGCGATTTACCGCTCCCGGAACCTCCGATCAGTACCATGGAGTCGCCGCGATGCAGCTCAAGGTCGATCCCTTTAAGAACATCGAGTGCGCCGAAACTCTTGGTGACACCGGTGAGTTTGATCATCTCTATTCCCGTTCTGCCGTTCCCTAAAGGTAACGGAAAAGACGCAGCGCGCAAATAAGCGCTACGCCGGAATATGCGTTGTCGTAATTTCCGCCAACCGCTTTTCATCCGCCCCGGTCACAACGGTCCGAACGACGGTAATCCGACGTCCGCACCGCACGATTGTCGAGACAGCGGTCAGTATGCCTTCCGACTGATTGCCAAGCATCGCGGAATGCAAATCCACTAGCACCATGAACGCACCCGGATTCGGTCCTTCGTCGTTAGCGCGGTTGGCCGCCCGGGTCGCACAGTCGTCCGCGAGGCTGAGAATTGTACCGGAATGGACGACCCCGGTCGGCGTCTTGTGTTCATCCCGAATTTCGAGACGCGCGATGGCTCGATCGGCCGTTTCCTCCATCATCTCAATGCCGAGCAGCCTTGAGAGCGGACTTCTTTCG